>NZ_JALPRH010000001.1:0-940953 GCF_030464795.1 Paraburkholderia sp. SECH2 | reverse complement strand
AGCCCCTGCTAAGTGGGCACCGTGGTCTGCTGCGGGTAGTGGTGCGACTGGAATCTGTGTTCGTGCCGCTGCACGTGCTTGTGACAAGGGCGTCATACTTCCGGCGGCGCTCCGCGCGCCGAAGCGTAATTCATAAAACCGTCTGGTTTTTTCAGGCGAGTTGTCTGCGTGTTCTTCGCTGCCCGACGCGCGCAAAGCGCGCCGGGGATCTGACTCACATCCCTTATTGGACCGCTGGCGTTGCTTCCGGCGGTTTCTTGTCCGTCGGCGCCGTTTGCGGTGCCGGCGTCGTTGCGCCCGACGCGGCAGCAGGCGCTGCTGCTGGGGCGCTCGGTGTGTCGCCTGGGTCGGTGTAGTTCGGGACGCCTGCCGGGGCGCCTGTGGCGCTTCCTGAGGCGGCGTTCGGGGCTTCTGGTGCGTCGCCCGGGTCGGTGTAGTTCGGGACGCCCGCTGGGGCGCCTGCCGCTGCTCCCGATGCGCCCTTGGCGGGGGCGGCGGCGCCGGAGTCGTCCTGGTCGTCGTAGGTCGGGAGCGGTGCGGCGTTGTCGCCGGTGCCGCGCAGGCGTGCCTTACGCTGCTGCGTGTAGGCGTCGCGCACGAACGAATACTTGTCGAGCGCGGCCTGTTGCAGCAGGCTGGATGCGCCCAGCAGATCGGAACGCACGCTCACGAACTGCAGCACGTACAGCGGATTGCGAACTGCCGGCTCAATGTAGTTCAAGGGGTTGAACTTCACGTCCACCACGAGCCCCATGCTGTCACGCACCGTGCTCGGGCCGAATAGCGGCAAGACAAGGTACGGGCCCGACGGAACGCCCCAGTGGCCCAGAGTCAGACCGAAGTCCTGGTGGTGCTTCGGCAAGCCGGCCGGCGTCGCCCAGTCGAGCAGGCCGCCGAGCCCGAAGGTCGAGTTGAACGCGAAGCGTACGAAGTCTTCGGTCGCGTCGGTGATCTTCAACTGCAACAGGTTATTGGCGGCGTTGGTCAGGTCGCCCAGATTCGAGAAGAAGTTGCTCACCGCCGTACGCAACGGCTGTGGTGTCACCTTCTGGTAACCCTTGGCGACCGGGACGGCGATGAAGCGGTCCACACCGTCGTTGAAATTGAAAATCACGCGGTTTGCCGGCTCGAACGGATCGCCAGGCTTGCGGTCGGGGCCGGTCGCGCAGCCAGAGATCAGACCGGTGGCGGCCAGCGCCAGCACGGTGTTTCGCAGCTTCATACTTATATTCCTTTACGCTTCGCGCGACGTTGACGCGGCTTGCCCATCAGTACGGGTTGGAATACCACCGCGCCGATCAGGGTGCAAAACAACGAGAGTGCCAGCAAGCGTCCCATACTCGACGTCCCCGGATGATGCGACAGCCAGAGGCTCCCGAACGCCGTCGCCGTGGTCGCCGCGCTGAACAACACGGCATGCGTGAGGCTCGACTGCAAAAGGCCAGTCTGTCCGTTGCGCCACGCCATCACAAAGTAAATCTTGAATGCTACGCCGACGCCGAGCATCAGCGGCAGCGCAATGATATTCGCGAAGTTCAGCGGCATGCCGAATACCACACACAACTCCAATGTCACCAGCGCCGATACCAGCAGCGGAACCAGGGTGCGCAGCATATCGCTGACCCGTCGCAGCGCAATCCACAGCAGGACTGCAATCGACAGCAACGCGTAGCCCGCGGCCTGCAGGAACGCCTTGATGATCGTGTCCGCGGAATTCAGGATCGAAATCGGGCCGCCGATCGCGTCCGGCTCCGCTTTCTTCACCGAGTGAACGAAGTGGGCGAGCATGGCGTCGTCGTTTGGATCGGTACCGGGTTTGACCTTCGGCGCGATGTCGACCAGCGCGCGGCCGTCTTTCGAAACCCAACTCGTGGAAATCTCCTTGGGCAGGTCGTCGCGCGTAATCTCGGTCGGCTGCAGCAGATCTGCCAGTTGCTTCAGCGCGATGCGCAGCGGCTCGGACATTGCGGTTTCGGCGCGATCGCGCGTGGCGGCGTCGGCGGCGGCCAGCTTTTGCAGCGTCGTGGACAGGTGCTGGGCTTCGGCGGCGCCCGGTCCCGGGTGGTCGTCCGCGGCGAGCGAGAGCTGGTTCGAGGCGCGCTTCAACGCGGCGACGCGTACCACGTCTGTGGCTTGAGGCGCGGGCTGCTGCTGCAGCGCGGGCAACAGCTGCTGCGCAGCACTTGCAACCAGCATTAGCTTTTGCTGCTGCTCAGTCGGAATGAAGGTGCTCAGCGTGGTCACACGACCCACTTCCGGCAGCGCGCGCAGATGCGCGGCCTTCTGGTCCGCGTCGGCAAGCGTGGGCGCCAGCACATGCACGTTGTTGACCGCGGCTTCCGGCGAATCCTTCAACGACAGCAGCGTGGCCATCGATTCCGTATGCGGGTCTTTCAGATGCAGCGGGTTGAAGTCGAAGCGCAAATGCGTCAGCAAAGGTGTCGCGCCAATCACGACGATGAGCGTGCCGATCAGCACCGGTTTGCGGTGATGATCGAGGAAATCGTCGACGGGGGCGAGTTGCTTGAAGCCGGGCGAAACGGCTTCAACCGGCGGTTTGAAGATTTTCAACAGCGCCGGCAGCAGCGTCATGTTGGTGAAGTACGCGACGAACATGCCGACGCCGGCGATCTCGCCCAATTCCGACACGCCACGGTAAGCCGTCGGCAGGAACGAGAAGAAGCTCAACGCGACCGCCACAGCCGCGAGCGTCAGCGGCACGCCAATGCTGTGCGCGGTATGCATGAGGGCGGCGGAAAGACGGTTGTCGCGAGTTCGCTCCTCACGATATTTGACGCCGAACTGCACGCCGAAATCGACCCCGAGCCCGACGAACAGCACCATGAAGGCGACCGAAATCATGTTGAGCGCGCCCACCAGCAACAGGCCGAGCGCCGCGGTGATCGCGAGCCCGACGAACAGCGTGATGAACACGGCGACGATCATGCGGCCCGAACGCAGTGCCAGCCACAGAATCACCAGCACGACGATGAAGGTGCCGATACCGTTGAGCACGGCGCCGTCCTTGACCGATGCGAATTCTTCGTCCGCGAGCGGCTGTTCGCCTGTCAGACGGACCGTGGCGCCATAGCGCGCATCGAGGTGCAGCGATGCGGCCGTGGCGCGGATCGCTTTCGATGCGGTGGCGCCCGGCTCCAGCGCGTCGTAGTCTACGACCGGCTGCACCGTGACGAAAGCACGCGCCGGCTCCGTGGCGGCGCTCTTGTCGACCAGCGCGCGCCACGAGAACGCTGCCGGCTGGCCGGCCAGCACGCGATCGAGCGTGGTTGCGCTTTGCGACAGCAAATGACTCATATCGGCCAGCTTCACCTGACCCAGTTGCAGCGGCAGCAACAGGCTTGTGGTGAGTGTGCCGGCGAGGCCGGTCAGGCTCGGATCGTGCGCAAGGGCATTGACGAGCGGGCGGGACTGAACGAGCTGCGAGGTGGTGGACAGCACCTCATTGGTGGACGGGAACAGCAGTCCATTGTGTTCGAAGAACGGCCCGCCAGCGGGCTGCGAGACGGCGACGAATTCCTTCGGATCGGCTTTGAGCGCGGCGGTCAGGGCATTGGCGGCGGCGTCGGCAAACTCCGGGGCACGCGCTTCGACGACCACCAGCACGGTTTGACCGCGATCCGGGAAGGCCGCGTCCATCGCATTTTCGAGCGAGGACCATTGCTTGTCGGTCTCGACGAGCTTGCTGATGTCGGTGTTGATCTTGAAATTATGGGCAACGTAGAAGCCGCTCAAAACGGCGAGCACGAGCGACAGAGCGATGATCCGTAACGGATGACGCACCGAATAGGCGACGAGACGGACGATAGATGACTTCAGCATGTAGGCGGAGGTGGCCTTATCACGAGTGGTGTTTTTGACGAAAGTGCACAAGTATACAGAGCCGGAGCGACTCGGCTCCACTTCGGTAGCAAGTACGACACCCGGGCGGCGCGGCTGGGGGCGGGAACGCAATATCGGTATACTGGTCTATCTTGCTTTGGCTGCGGGCTTGCGAGCCTGCCGGCGCTTACTTCCTGGGGTTTTGGCGAGCGTATGAAACGTTATCTGTCTGCTTTTCTGGCTGCGGCCGTGGTGTCCACTGCGGCCTATGCGCAAAGCGCGCCTGATGCGGTGGTGAAGGGTGCCGTCGAAGGCACGGTGGCCGCGATGAAGGCCGATCCGCAGGCGCGCGGTGGCGATATGGCGAAGATCACCGAGCTGGTTCAAACGCGCTTCGTACCGGCTACCGATTTTCAGCGAACCACCCGGATCGCGGTAGGGAAGGCATGGAGTACGGCGACCCCCGAGCAGCAGAAGCAGCTCTATGACCAGTTTACGCTGCTGCTGGTGCGCACCTACGCCGCCTCGCTGTCGCAGTTGCGGGATCAGGACGTGAAGTTCAAGTTCTTGCCGGTCAATGTGCCGGCCGGCTCCAAGGACCTGGTCGTGCAGTCGCACGTACTCAGTAATGGCGGCGACGATGCCATCGATTACCGGCTGACCAAGGGCGCTAACGGCTGGAAGATTTACGACATCAACATGATGGGCGCCTGGTTGATCCAGGTGTATCAGACGCAGTTCGCCGATCAGATTTCCAAGGGCGGCGTGGATGGGCTGATCAAGTTCCTGACTGCGCATAACGCACGAAGCGCGGGCTGACCACGGGCTGACATATAGCAGCGCAAAAAAGAAAAAGCGCGGTGGCAATCAGGCCACCGCGCTTTTTTTCTACCTAAGGTGTACTTCATGGGGCGGATAAAACGGCCCTAAGCCGCCCCAGGCACAGCGCTTAGTGTGCGGAAGCGGAAGCCGCCGTCTGCACCTTCTTACCCGTTCCAGCGCGCCCGATTTCCTCGAGCTTGATCTCGACGTGCCGCGAGAACACGTACTCAGCCGGACGCTGCTTATCCAAAGCAATATCTTTGGTGAAGGCACCGGACGTTTTCGGGCCGCGCAGGCTGACCTTCAACGCCTTCAACGGGTGCGCCACCGTATCCATCACCGCAGTCGCTTCAAAGCCGCAGTGCACCATGCAATCCGCGCACTTCTCGTAGTTGCCCGTACCGTACTTTTCCCACTCCGTGGTTTCCATCAATTCCTTGAAAGTCTTCACGTAGCCTTCGCCGACCAGGTAGCACGGCTTCTGCCAGCCGAACACCGTACGCGCCGGGTTGCCCCAAGGCGTGCACTCGTACGTCTGATTGCCGGCCAGGAAGTCGAGGAACATGCCCGACTGGCTGAACGACCAGTTCTTGCCGTTGTTGCCGCGCTTGAAAATCTCGCGGAACAGTTGCTTGGTCTTGTCGCGGTTCAGGAAGTGCTGCTGATCCGGCGCGCGTTCATACGCATAACCCGGCGAGACGGTGATGCCGTCCACACCCATCGGGCCGAGCGTGTCGAAGAACGCGGCGACGCGTTCCGGCACAGCGTCGTTGAACAACGTGCAGTTGATGTTCACGCGGAAACCGCGGCGCTTCGCTTCCTTGATGGCGGCGACAGCCTTGTCGTACACGCCTTCCTGCGATACCGAGTGATCGTGCGCTTGTTGATCGCCGTCGAGGTGAACCGACCAGACGAAGTACGGATTCGGCTCGTAGTCGTCCATCTTCTTTTCCATCAGCAGCGCATTCGTGCACAGGTACACGAACTTCTTGCGCGCGATGATGCCCTTCACGATCTGCGGCATTTCCTTGTGCAGGAGCGGCTCGCCGCCTGCAATCGAAACGACCGGTGCGCCGCATTCGTCGACTGCGCCAAGGCATTCTTCGAGCGACAGACGCTGATTCAGGATGGGATCCGGATAATCGATCTTGCCGCAGCCATTACAGGCAAGATTGCAGCGGAACAGCGGCTCCAGCATCAAGGCGAGCGGGTAGCGTTTGTTGCCAGAGAGATGCTGACGCATGATGTACGCGCCAACCCGGACTTTCTGTAGCAGCGGAATAGACAAGACGTCCTCCTTAAACTTCGCGTGCAGCGAGTGGTTGCATCAGTTTCGATGGCAACTTGAATTCGACTTTCTCTTCACGGCCCGCCATCGTCGTGACATCGACGGGCCCCAATGCGCGCAGCGCATCGATTACGTTCATTACCATCTCTTCCGGTGCTGAAGCACCAGCCGTGATGCCGACGGTCTGCACGTTCGCAAACCACTCCGGCTTCACTTCCGAACCGTCGGCGACGAGATAACTCGCCACGCCGGTTTCGCTGCCGATCTCACGCAGCCGGTTCGAGTTCGAACTGTTGGTTGCGCCTACCACCAGCAGCACCTCGACCTCTTTGCTCAGTTCGCGCACCGCCGCCTGACGGTTTTGCGTGGCGTAGCAGATGTCGCGCGTGTCGGGACCGACGATGTCGGTGAAACGGCGCAGCAGGGCATCGATAATGCCACGTGTGTCGTCGACCGACAGCGTGGTCTGCGTGACGTACGCAAGCGGCGTATCGAGCGGCAGGTCCAGAAGCGCGACTTCAGCCTCGCTTTGCACCAGCAGCACCTTGCCTGGAATCTGGCCGATCGTGCCTTCCACTTCCGGATGGCCCGCGTGGCCGATCAGGATCAGGGTACGACCCGCCGCCACATATTGGCGCCCTTGCACGTGGACCTTGGTCACGAGCGGGCAGGTCGCGTCGAGCACGTCGAGGCCGCGCTGCTCCGCGTCGCGCTCGACGGTTTGCGCGACACCATGCGCGCTGAAAATCGCCACGGCGCCGTGCGGCACCTCATCGAGTTCTTCGACAAAGCGCGCGCCTTTCTGGCGCAGGTTATCCACCACGTGGCGATTGTGAACAATCTCGTGGCGGACATACACGGGCGCGCCGTGTTGCTGTAACGCGCGATCGACGATCTCGATTGCACGTACAACACCCGCACAAAAGCCGCGGGGCTGAGCAAGGATGACTCGCATAAATTGGCGAACTCCGACTGACGCGGGTTTCGAAGAAGTCGGTAATTATGACTTTATCGCCGCGATCATCTATTTAGTTGACGTCTTGAGCCCCGGCTGCCAGCCGGTACAGCAAAACCAAACGCGCATTCTAACGCTATCAGGCCGGCTTTGCTTTGGCGTACCCGCCAGGGTGTTGGGACCGCGCCGCACTGCGGGCTGCGGCCCGGCGCCGCCCGCGTGGCGCAGGTGGCAATGATTACACTCTGCACCGGTTTGGCGGAACCCTTAAACTACGTGGTCCTGCGGCACGTATCGGCTGCCGCATTACAAAAAGGTTTCGAGGCTCGCTGGATGGACGTCGATCAATACGAAAACTTTCCGGTCGCGAGCGTGCTGCTGCCAAAGGCGCTGCGCGCGCCTATCGGCATTATCTATCAGGTTGTCCGCACCGCCGGCGACATCGCCGATGAGGGCGACTGGAGCCCGGCCGAGCGGCATGCCCGCCTCGCCGACTTCCGCGCCGGGCTCGACGCGGTAGCGGAGGGGCGCGCGGCGCCCGTGCACCCGCTCCTGTTCGGCAAGCTCGCCGGCGTGATCGCGCAGTATAAACTGCCGCTTGCGCCGTTCTACGATCTGCTCCACGCCTGCGGTCAGGACATCGACACCCGCCGTTACGCGGACCGCTCCGCCTTGCTCGACTATTGCCGCCACTCGGCCAGCCCGATCGGGCAGTTGATGTTGCATCTGGTGGGCGCCGCCACGCCGGAGAATCTCGCCGACGCCGACGCGATCTGCACGGCTTCGCAACTGATCAGCTTCTGGCAGGACGTCGCCGCCGACTGGGAAAAAGACCGCGTGTATCTGCCGCTCGCGGATATGCGGCGCTTCAACGTGACCGAGGCGCAGATCGCGCGAGGTGTCGTCGACGATGCCTGGACGAAGCTGATGGCCTACGAAATTTCGTTCGTGCGAACCACGCTGGTACGTGGCGCGCCGCTCGCGTTGCGGATTCCAGGGCGCTTGGGAATCGAGCTGTGCGGCGCCATCCACGGTGGTTTGCGGATCCTCGAACGGATCGAAAAAGCCGGCTACGACGTGTTTCGCGAGCGGCCGGTACTCAACACATTTGACTGGTGCGTCGTCGCGGTACGCACTGTGGTGATGCGCCTGTCGCGGCGCGTCGGCGTAGAAGCCGGTTCACTCGAGGGTAATGCTTAATGGCGGTGGTTCTGTTTCTCCTTTCGTGTCTTTCCCTGCTGATCTGGTGTGTGTTGCTGTTTGCGCGCGGCGGTTTCTGGCGGGCGCGGCCCGCCGCGCCGCTCACGCTTGAATCGCGCGAAACATGGCCGGCGGTCGCCGCCGTGGTGCCGGCACGCAATGAAGTCGATGTGATCGCGCAAGCGGTCACCACGTTGCTCGAGCAGGACTATCCGGGCGAATTTCACGTGATCGTGGTCGACGACCACAGCACCGATGGCACCGCCGACGCCGCTCGCGCGGCCGCGTTGCAACTGCAATGTCCCGATCGTCTGACGGTGCTGAGTGCGAAGCCCCTGCCGCCGGGCTGGTCCGGCAAGGTGTGGGCGCAGTCGCAAGGTATCGAGGCGGTGCGCACGCTCGGCCTGTCGGCCGAATTCCTGCTGCTCACCGATGCCGACATCGGCCATCCCGCCGACGCCGTCGCGCAACTCGTCGCCCGTGCGGATGCGGAAAAGCGCGACCTCGTCTCGCTGATGGTCCGTCTGCGCTGCGATTCGTTCTGGGAGAAGGCGCTGATCCCGGCCTTCGTGTTCTTCTTCGCCAAGCTGTATCCGTTTTCGTGGGTCAACAACCCGCGCAACCGAACGGCCGCGGCGGCGGGCGGCTGCATGCTGGTGCGGCGCAGCGCGCTCGAAGAGGCGGGTGGCATCGAGTCGATTCGCGCCGAGTTGATCGACGATTGCAGCCTTGCTGCGCGTATCAAGCATCGCGGCACGGGGCGTCATCCGATCCGCCTCGATGTGGCGGCGCGCAGCGTGTCGTTGCGTCCTTACGATAGCTGGCGTGAGATCTGGAACATGATCGCGCGCACGGCCTTTACGCAGCTGCATTACTCGCCGCTGCTGCTGGCCGGCACGCTGTTGGGCATGACGATCATCTACCTGGTGCCGCCGGCGGCCGCGCTGGTGCTCGGACCTCAGGGCGCGCCCGCGTGGCTCGCCTGGGCGGCCATGTGCTGCGCGTATGCGCCGATGCTCAGCTACTACCGTCGCTCGCCGCTGTGGGCTCCGTTTCTGCCGCTGGTGGCCTTGTTCTATGTCGGGGCGACGTTTGCGTCGGCGGTGCGCTACTGGCGCGGCAAAGGCGGCCAATGGAAGGCGCGAGTGCAGGCGCCGGTGCAGGAGCGTTGAGACGCGCGTGCACAGGGATTGATCAGACAAAAAACGGCGCCCTCGGGCGCCGTTTTTTTATATCGACCTTTGCTTCAGCCCTTGGTGAGCATCATGTACATCTGGATCACCATGTCGGGCGAGAACGTGAACGGCACCCAGCCGTGACCGGTGTGGCGCATGACCAGTAGGCGGTCGCCATTCGACTGTTTCTGCACGGCCATGACGGGGTTCTTCGTCGACACGAAACGCCAGCCCGGCGGAATGCCCGGCGGCGGTTCCGGCGTCATCGAGGCGCGCGCGTTCGACAATTCCTCGATCAGCTGCCCGATCTGCTCGGCACGCAGCGCGACCATCTGGCCGCCGATCGTCATGGTGATTTCGTTTTGCGCGGGGCGGTTGATTTCGAGCGTGGGCTGCACCTGGGCGGCCGGCTCTTTGTCGGACGCCGCTGCTTCCGCCGCTATTGCCGCCGTCGTTGCCTCAGACGCAACAGTTTGCGTTTCTGATTCCGATGAGGCGTGATTCGCCGCTGGCGTTTCCTGCGCCGCCACCTCTGCGGTGTTTGCAGCGTGTGCGGGTGTCTCGGGGATGTTTTCGGCCTGCGGGGCCACGACAGCCTGGATGAGCTGATCGACGCCCATTTCCAGCGCGCCGAGCTGTTCGTGAAGATTCATGCGAGCTTTCTCTGGTAAGACCCACGATTTTAACTGCTGCGCGTAGGCTTTTACCTGCCGCAAACACAGTGACGTTGTAACAAAGTGCGTGCAGGCCGCGCCGGATCGGCGCGACCTGCGTCAGCGCTTTTATCAAGCCTTTAAATACCCGGCTTGCCTGAACCATTCGATCGCATCGCTCAAGCCCTCGCGATAGGGCCGGGCACGATAGCCGAGCTCGCGTTCCGCCTTCGCCGAAGTGAAGTACATCTTGTTCTTCGACATCTTCAGACCGTCGACGGTGAGGAACGGTTCACGCTTGGTGATCTTGGCGACGGCTTCTGCGCCCGCGGCGAGCGGATAAAGCGGCCAGCGCGGCAAACTTAGCGTCGGCGCCTTGCGGCCGGTCAGCGCCGCGATATCCGCGAGCATCTGTTGCAGCGGCAGATTTTCGCCGCCGAGAATGTAGCGCTCGCCGATCTTGCCGCGTTCGAGCGCGAGAAAATGGCCGTCGGCCACGTCGTCCACGTGCACGAGATTGAGCCCCGTGTCGACGAACGCGGGAATCTTGCCGAGCGCTGCTTCGACGATGATGCGCCCAGTCGGAGTCGGCTTGACGTCGCGCGGACCGATCGGCGTGGACGGATTGACGATCACGGCCGGCAGACCGTCTTCGGCGATCATGCGCTCCACCGCGCGTTCGGCCAGCACCTTGCTGCGCTTGTACACGCCGATCGCCTGATCGGCTTTGAGCGGCGAGGTTTCGTCAGCGGACTGGCCGGAACTGGTGACCTTCAGCGTGGCCACGCTGCTCGTGTAGACGATGCGTTCGACGCCTTCCTTCAGCGCCGCGCGCATGGTCGCCTCGGTGCCTTCGAGATTCGAGCGCTCGATTTCGCTCGGGTCCGGCGCCCACAGCCGATAGTCGGCAGCGACGTGCAGCAGATAGCGCACGCCGCGCAGCGCGTTGCGCATCGACGCTTCGTCGCGCATATCGCCCACGACGATTTCCGCATCCAGCGCCTCGACGTTTTTGCGCGGACTGGTGGCGCGTACCAGCACACGCACCTTGAAACCCTTCTGTTGCGCGATGCGCGCCACCGACGAGCCGACGAAGCCGGATGCGCCGGTCACGAGCACGAGATCGCGATTCTGTTCGGTCATTCTGTTTGATTCCCTGCGTGACAGTCGACGGATTGTACGTGTCGCGCGGGCCACGTGTCGCGCCGTGCGGCTCAGGCGTGCAGGGGAACTCAGAGAGACCACCGAGCAATGTTGCCGCGAGACGTCTAGAATGCCGGCTTGAAAGATTGCGACGAGAGGACGGCATGGCCCTGGATCTGGACCAGCGGATCGAAACATATTACGTGCGAGTGCGCGGCACCGTGCAGGGCGTGGGCTTTCGCCACGCCACCGTGCGGCAGGCTCACGCGCTCGGTATCAAGGGATGGGTGGCGAATCTCGACGACGGTTCCGTCGAAGCTATGTTGCAGGGCTCGGCCAACCAGGTCGACCGGATGCTGTCGTGGCTGCGTCACGGGCCGCCGGCGGCGCGCGTCACCGAAGTGACCGGCGAAGAGCGCGCGACCGAAAAGCGTTTCGAGCGGTTCGAGCAGCACTGAGCACTTGAGCTTCACGCAAAAAAGGCGGCGCGCCATCACCTCGATGGCGCGCCGCCTTGTCGTTTGCGCGTCGTGTTTGTCCGATTAGCCAGCCGATAACGCTTTACACCTAGCGCGCCACCAGCAAACTCTCAGCGAAGCCCCATCCATCTTCGATCCATTGATGGCTGCACACGAAGCCCGCATCGTCGGCGATCGCGGGCACCTCGTCCGCGCGATATTTGTGGCTGCTCTCGGTCCAGATCGTTTCGCCTGCCTTGAGCGAGACGGTCAATTGCGCGGCGCCCACATGCGCGGTGACATCGCGCTTCGCACGCAAATGCATCTCGATGCTGCGCGCGTCCGGATTGAAGCGCGCGACGTGTTCGAACGCATCGAGCGGAAAGTCGCCGTCGAGCTCCCGGTTGACACGCGCCAGCAGATTCAGATTGAACGACGCGGTCACGCCGACCGAATCGTCGTAGGCGGCCACCAGCACCGGTATCGGCTTGATCAGATCCGTGCCGAGCAGCAACGCGTCGCCGGGCGCAAGCATGTTGCGGATATCGCGCAGAAAACGCGTGGCAGCGAGCCGGCCGAAATTGCCGATCGTGCTGCCAAGAAACAGCACGAGTAAGCGTTCGTCCGCCGCGCGGTCCTGGCTCACCTCGGCGAGTCCGGCCAGGTAATCGCGCTCGTAACCGACGATCGAAATCCGCTCGATGTCGCCAAGTTCGCGTCTGCACAACTGCAACGCGCTGCGCGAAATTTCAATCGGGAAGTACGAAGTGGGGCGCTTTTTACACAGCGCTTCCAGAATGCGCCGCGTTTTGCGACCGCTGCCGCTGCCCAGTTCAGCGACGGTCACGTCGTGCGGCAGATGCGCGACGATGTCCGCTGCGTGCTTCGCGAGCAGGCGTTCCTCGGCGCGTGTCACGCCGTATTCGGGCAGTACGGTGATCACTTCAAACAGCGCAGAACCCACTTCGTCATACAGATACTTCGACGGCAATTCTTTTTGCGGCGTATGCGTGAGTCCGGCGCGTACCTCGGCGGCAAACGTGGCGCGGAGTAGGTCGGGCGATGCGTCGTGCGATAGGGCTGGCTGGGTCATGCTGGCTCCAGTAGTCACATTCGATGAGCGGGATTGCTGGCCGGGCGGCGGCAGGTGCAACGGAGCGCAGTTGCTTGCAGTTGCGCGCAGTTGCCGTATGCCGCGGGAAAGAAGGGCGGGCTCGGTCCGTATGGACTGCCTATGCCGGCCCGGCTCATTGATGCAGTGATGACAGTTGAAAATGACGCTTGCGACGGATATCCAAGATGTCTCAGATGACGTTGCAAACGATGCCGCTAGACTTCATAGCAAGATTCGCGCTTGCGCGACTGCGCTGAAACTTGCCGGCGTTGCAACTGCGGATTCGCCTGTCGCGCGTGAAGTTATGTTCTAGTGCATCGGCGCGCGATGCGCACGGGAAAAATTGCTATTGACTGCAAGGAACGAACGGGCATGTTGTTCGGGAACCCGTCTAGAATGCCGGCTTGCATCGCATATCGAAGATAAAAATGCAGCGCTTGATACGCACTGCCCGCCGTACTGCCTGCTTGTGAGACTTTACTTCCAATGACAATAACTCGAGGCACGCAGCCGTATGCTGCGCCGCACACACCTGCACTGCATCTCAAAGCGATTGCGCCACGGGCCGCGCGATGAACCAGTATGACCCAAAGCGCGGTATCGCGTTGTCGGTCGGCGCGTCGGCGATGTTTGCTTTACTGTCCGCTTACGCCAAGCTGCTTGCGCCGTTGAGCGGTCTCGACATTTTCGCGTGGCGTATTGTGTGGACTGTCCCCGGGGCGCTATTGCTGATCGTGTTGCGCAAACGCCTGCCGATTCTCCGGCAACTTCTTTACCGCATGGTGACGGAGCCGACGCTCGGCGCGGCGATGGTTGTCAGCGCGGCGTTGCTTGGCGCGCAACTGTGGGTGTTCCTTTGGGCGCCGCTGCACGGGCGCATGCTCGAAGTCTCGCTCGGCTATTTTCTGCTGCCGCTGGTGATGGTGTTGGTGGGCCGCTTCTACTATCGCGAGAGCCTCGACGGTCTGCAGTGGCTCGCTGTTATCTGCGCGGCGTTGGGGGTTGTGCATGAACTGTGGATGACGGGTGCCTTTTCGTGGCCCACCTTGCTCGTCGCACTCGGCTATCCGCCGTATTTCGTGCTGCGCCGCAAAATCAACCAGGATTCGCTCGCCATGTTCACCGTCGAAATGGCGCTGCTGTTGCCCGCGGCGGCGGTGTTCATCGTCATCGGTGGTTCGTTGACGATGATCGGTGGCCGTATCGACATGTGGTGCTTATTGTTGCCGGGACTCGGCGCGCTCAGCACCATCGCGCTGGCTTCGTACCTGAAGGCAAGCCGTTTATTGCCGGTCGCTTTGTTCGGCATTCTTGGCTATGTCGAACCGGTGTTGCTGGTGTTTGTCTCGATCACGCTGCTTGGCGAGACGCTCAGCGCCGCGCAGTTAGCCACGTATGTTCCGATCTGGATGGCGGTTGCGCTGACGGCTTTGCATAGCGTGCGGCTCATTCGGTTTGCGCCGCGTTGAGTTTCGGCCACTGGATCACATGCCGCGGTTCAGCGATGCGCTGCCGCACGATCCGCATTGGTACGCGTTGCGCCGACCTGTGCCTCCATCGCTTCGCGCAGCGCCGGCCGCCAGCCAAAACCGAACAACGCTTCAGCGAGAACGAATAGCGGGCCGATCAGCAGACCGATCACATCGTCGACAAATGCCGGCTTGCGATGCTCGTAGGCGACGTGGCCGATGAACTGAAATACCCAGCCGACTATAAAGAGTCCGATGCCGGAGGCGAGCCAGGTGAAGGTAGTTTGCGCGGCGAGCCACTGTCCGCACGCAACGCATAGTACCGATACGACTGCCATCATCACGCCGAGCGGCACATCGAGTACGAGGTAATAAACGGTCGCCGCAGCAAACAATACCCATGCGGGCGATAAGGCAAATGGCAGCGCGCCGAAGCTGAAAGCAGGCCGGCTCAACAACACCGCCAGCGCGAGCACGATCATCGGAATGCCGATGAAATGCGTGGCGATATTGCGCCGGTCTCGATGGTAGGCCGCGTATTGCGTAAGCTGTTGCGTCAGCGTTCTCATGGATGCCGCTCCTCAATCAAAGCCAGCATAATCGCGGGCAGCGGAATTTGAAACCATCGGGTAGCCGACAATCGGGCACGGATACCGTTCTATGACTGCGAGTTTTTCATCGAATGAGCTTGCCGTGCTGCTTGAACGCAGCGCGTGGTTTCGCTCGGCGCCCGCTGCCATGCGGGCTCAGCTGATCGAAGCGGGGCGTGTCGAGCGCCTCGCGGCCGGTGAACGGCTGTTCACGCGCGGCGATTCCGACGACGGCCTCTACTGCGTGCTCGACGGTCTCGTGAGAATCGGCGCGGCCAGCTCGGCCGGCAAAGAGGCGTTGCTCGCGGTCATCGAGCCGGTCAACTGGTTCGGCGAGATCGCGCTGTTCGATAATCGGCCGCGAACCCACGACGCGTATGCCGAACGCGATTCCGAACTGTTTCATGTGTCGCGCGCGGCGCTTGCCGCACTGCTCGAACGCGCGCCCGAGTATTGGCATGTCTTCGGTTTGCTGTTGACGCAAAAGCTGCGCCTCGCTTTCGACGCCATTGAAGAAGCGGCCTTGCTGCCCGCCGCACCGCGCGTGGCGCGGCGCCTGTTGTTGATGGCAGGCGGCTATGGCGAGCCCGGCGCATTGCGGCGCGTACTCAAAGTGCCGCAGGAGGATCTCGCGATGATGCTGGCGCTGTCGCGGCAGACGATCAATCAGGTGCTCAAGCAGTTCGAGACGCAGGGTGCGTTGAAGCTCGGCTATGCGGAAATCGAAATCACCGACGTGCAAAAGCTCAGGGCGCTGGCTGATCTGAATCCGGCCGCGAACTGATCGCCTCGATTTACGCGCAAAGCGCGGCCTTGCATCCCCTACACGTCCACTCAAACGCCGCTGCATCTTTATAAGCATTTTACGGCGCAGCCCTATTTCTTTGGCGATTCGCTACACCAAGCCCGGTAAGGTCGATGTACCCCGGTCAGGAAGCGAACCTATGCATGGAAATAGCGCGCTGGATGGTGTCCAGGTACAACGAAATCTTCGCCGCAAAGCCGGCCTGAAGGTGATGTTCGCGGCGATCGTCTTCTCGTTCGCAGCGGCAGCGCACGCCGCCGACGCGCAGTCGGCGTTGCCATTGCCGTTAGCCACTCCAATTGTCGCGAGCGACGCAGCGCCTGATGCCGGCTTGCCGGCGCTCAGCGATATCACCGCCATGCTGCGCGCGCAGTTTCGCGTTGCGCCATTGGAATCCATGAAGATCGCTCGCGCGGTATTGATCGAAGCCGAGCGTCAAGCCATCTCGCCGGTCTTGCTGCTTGCCGTGATGTCGGTCGAGTCGAGTTTCGATCGCCACGCGGTCAGCATCGCGGGCGCGCGAGGGCTGATGCAGGTCTTGCCCGCTGCGCATCCGCAATTGATTGCGGGCACAACTGACTTATCCGATCCGGCAATCAATGTGCGGATCGGCTCGACTATTTTGCGCGGCTACCTCGATCAAAGCGGCGGCGATCTCGACGCCGCGCTCGTTCGCTACAGCGGCGGTGGCCGCGGTTACGCGCAACGCGTCGTGCTACGGATGCAGCGTCTGGACGCAAGTTTGCGCCACGAATGACGAACTCATTCGCGGCGCATTCCTCCTCGGGCCCTCTTGTCGTCGCTCCAGCTCTTTAGCGCTTTAGCTCATCGCTCCGGCAAACTCGGCGCGCAGATCCTGCAGCCTGTCGCGCGCGGTGCCGAGACGTTCGACGAGTTGTGCCGACGCGCGCGTAATCGGCATACGTGTTTCGTCTGTCATTGAATGATCGAATGCCAGCATCGCCTTGATCGCGGACGGATTGGGTGCGGCGAACAGCAGACGCAACACGGGCAGTAAGCTGGCGAACAGATTACGCTCGTCCAGGTCGCGATCGACGCGGATCAATTCCTGTACGGCAACCAGCAGGTCCGCGCAAACATGTGCGCTCGCCAGAATGCCACCGGTGCCGCCGCTGTGCAGACAGTCGTCCAATGCTTCGTCGGTGCCGCATAGCACGCTGATCGGCAGGCCGCGCAGCTTGCTGAAATGGTCCTTCACGCATTCCTTGATCGCGACGATGTTGCTGTATTCGACCAAACGCGCAACCGTTTCAGGCGCGACCGCCACACCGGTTCGATGCGGCACGTCGTACAGAACGATAGGGCGTTCGGTGGCGAGTGCGGCCTGTTCGAAATGCCATTGCACGCCGGCTTGATCCGGACATACGTACGAGGGTGGAGACACGAGATAGCCCGCGCAGTCCCAGCGCTCGTAGCGCTGAATATCGTGCAGGACGTCACGCGTGTTGGCGCCGCCGACGCCGATCAGCATCGGCAGACGCGAACCGATTACATCGGTCAGCGCCTGCAAGACGGTGAGGCGTTCGGATTCCTGTAACAAAGCGGCTTCGCCCGTCGTGCTCAAGGCGACAAAACCGCTGATCTCCGTGCGCAGGTAATAGTCCGCGAGGCGCTGCAACGCGTCGACGTCGACTTCACCGTTGCGAAACGGGGTGACGATGGGCAGCCAGATTCCTGAGAACATGATTAGCGCGCCTTTGCGACGGCATGGCGGCGCTTCAATGGTCCGATGAGTGCTGCTGGGAGTGTCGAGATCAGCGTATGCAAGGTGAAGTCGAGGTCGTCGAGCGCAATGTCGAGTTGCACGCGCACTTCTTCGCGCACGGCCTCCGTGCTGACCACATACACGCCGAGCGGCGAATGAAGCAGTGTGCGGAGCTGGGTGCCAGGAAGATCGTGCGGGGGATGAGGCAGAGTGATCTGCAAGCGGGCGCGAGCCGCGGGGAAGGGGATGACATTGTTGCGCTGGACCGGCGGCGCGCTAAGCGGCTGCGTTTCGAATTTGTCGATTGATTGCGTGAGTGCCATTTGATGCGGCGTTCATTGACGCCATGGTTGATCAAGACAGTTCGAGATTAGACGTCTACGGGTAAACGCAGTGCAAAAATTGGGGTATCCGCTGAAAAAATCACGGGGACTAGACGAGTTGCTCGAATTGCATCAGCCAGCAGCCGTGCTGGTAATTTAACTGTGCGTGGGCTTCAACCCTGTCCATATGACACGCCCATAAAAAAAGGCGAGTCGTGAGACTCGCCCTCCCTGAACGGCAGAGTTCGGCTTCGATTAACTACAGATGCCTGGCCGGTGCATGCCGAATACCGATCACGTGTTATTGCGTTTTAGTCGTGTCGGTCTTTGCGCCGTCGGCTTTTGCCGGGGCATTGCTGGCCTCTTTCGCGCTCTCCGTCTTTGTCTTGCTTGCGCTTGTATCTACTGCAGTCTTCTTGGCGGCCTTATGGGTCTTTGCCGTGTGGCTGGCGGAAGCCTTTTTCACATGCGCTTTCGTCGCGGCCTTCGTCGGCGCTTTGGTCGTGGCGGCGCCTTGGTCCGTGGCGCCCGTTTGCACGGCGGTGCTCGCCTTCAGGTTCGCTTGACCGGCGGGTTGCGTTTGCGCAGGTTGCGCGGCCGCCGGTGCTGCGGTTTGTGCGAATGCGGTCGACACGACGAGAGCGGAAGCGAGAGCAGCGAAAAGCGTCTTCATGATGTAACTCCTGGTTAAACCGGTTGTTCTTTGTGTCGCGGCTGAAATGTTTCAGCGCTGCCGGTTTAACGTTGGCGGGAAGACAGCAGTTGACGATGCTCTGGTGACAAAACGTAACGGCGGATACATATCGGGGTCCTGAATCAACCCGAAGCGGTTTCGTGTTTCAGCCGCGAAGATAGCGGGGAAAGCCGTACCTTCGCGCCTGAGCGATTGCGCGAACGCACTATTGAAACGGATTCTGCACGACGCCCGGCTTCGTATCCGGCTCGTCCTTCACTTTCGCCGGCAGATTGGTCTGTGCCTGCAGCGCGGCCACTACCGCATCGATCGCTTCCTTCAGTGCGAGTGCCGCCTTCAGTCCGCGTTGGTCTTGCGTCAACTCCAGCGTACCGTTCAGCACCACGCGCGTGGTGCCGTTGCTGACGGTGAGTGCATCGCCCTGGATGTTGAGCACGTCGTCATCGTTCGAATAGGGTTTAAACACCTTTTAGTCCTCCCGGTCGCTGATCTTTGAGGTTCTCCGGAATGCCCGGAAAACGGATGCCCGACGCTGCCTCGAGTTCGTGAATCGTCCTGATGTCGTAGCGGTTGGTCGAGACGTTGTCCACCACCACCGCGAACGCCATCTGCCGCGACGGCACGTAGACCACCTTGAACAATTGCGTCGGCACGAAGACGCGCGTCGGTCCAATCGTCTGCAATTGCTGGCCACTGAAAATCGGCCCGGTGACGACATAGGTATCGTTGTACGACATCGCGATCTTACGCACCGACGTTTCGATACGCGCCCACAAGCGCTGATTGTTCTCGCGATTTTGCGGCACGACGTTGGCCAGCGAAAACGATTGTGCCATCGCTTCCTGATTCCAGCGATTGCCTGCCGGACTCATATGACCGCGATCGAAGCCGCTGCGTTTATAGTCCGCGAGCGTCGCACCTTCACCGTCGGGCAAACGCGCGTCTTCGAAGAACTTGTTGGTACGCACCATGTCTTTCGCGGCTTCGATATGGTCACGCGTCAGATGCTCCGAAGACCATAGCGGACCATGCGTGATACCCGAATGCAGCACCGCGAAATCGCTATAGCAAAGCATGCGCGTTTTCGGCGCCATCTTCTGATTGGTCAGAACAGGCCATTGCGCATTCGGGGTGAACTGGGTGCAGGAAGGCGCCGCACTCGCGTGAGCGGCAACGGCGAACAACAGACAGGCAAACCACTTCTTCATGGGTGGGTCAGTTGAGGGATCGGGGGCGCAAGTATAGCGTCGCGAGCCGGTGTCGAGCGAGGTGGAATGCAGAAGAACTTGAGGGAAGGAAGTGGCTTTTTCGCAGTGCCCGCAGCGATGAAAATGCAGCGAGCGGAAGAAGCCGAAGAAGCACAGCAAAAACCGCTGCACCAAAAAAAACGGGCCGCTTTGCAGCGACCCTAATGCGTGGAATTCAAACTCTACTCACGCAAACTTAAGACGGACTTAAGCGCGGAACGCGGAGTGCGAAAGCGTGGACCGACGGTCGAACGCGCACACGAATCCACCCACCACGCCCGCAGGCGGCGTGTTTTGGATGAGTGGAAATTTCGACCGACGAAAAAAAAGCGCCGAAACCTAATTGCCGAAAACACTGTGTTCGGCGTGCACGTTCTGCCGATCGACAGCTTGCAAGCGCCAGAAACCGCTGGCCGGCGCGCGTGTCGGCAAGGCTGTCCACGCTGCGGCACCTTGCGCCGCGCTCACGCGTTGTTTGCGATCGACATGCAATCCGCGCAACGTGCACAGCGGCGCATCCGTGCTCGGTGCACAGAGGGTCGTCACGCCATTGTCGTCGTGTAACTCGCCCCACGGGGGCAGATCGATCCCTTGATGCGCTTCCCTCGACCACCGATGTTCGTCGGTGTCGAGCCATAACACAGCGTAGTCGTGGCTGACGGTGGGATCGGAGCCGTTGATGAGGATGGTCAGGCGCATGGCAGCTCCGTACAAATTGCGAAGTAATGCCTTATCAGTCTATGTCGCGACGCGTGTTATGCAAGGCGAAAAGGTACGGCGATCGGGCACGAAAAAAACTTACGCCCGGCGCGCACGGCTGTACGATAGCCGCGTCGGAAAGACATTCGCGGAGGCGAGCCATGCTGCGTCGATTGCTGCAACTCACGATGATGGCAGGGTGCCTCGGCGCGATATCGACGCTCAGTGCAGCCGCGGACAGCACCCCCTTCGCCGCGCCCGCGCCGATCGTCTATGTATCCGACTTCGACCTCGACGTGGCCAACGTGACGCCTGACAGCGGACCGGGGCAACGCGTGCGCCGCCTGCGCGGTCTGTTGCCGAGCGGTCCGGGACCGATGGGCAAGGACAAGAATCCGCAGGACCACGCCAAGGACATCGTGAACGAGATGGGCGACGCGCTGACTGCGGACCTGAAAAAAGGCGGTGTCGACGCGCGCCGTATTGCGCCTGGGCAGCCGTTACCTGCAACGGGTTGGCAGGTGCGCGGCGTGTTTCTGAGCGTCGACGACGGCAATCGTCTAAGACGTGCAATGGTCGGTTTTGGTGCGGGTCAGAACAATATTCAGGTGGCGGTGTCGTGCGATAGCCTCGCGACGGCTGATTTGCCGCCGCTCTATGAGGCCGTCGAAGAAGCCGACAGCAAGGGAAAGCCAGGCGCGGCGATCAAACTCAATCCGTACGTAATCGCGGCGAAGTTCGTGATGGCGAGCGGCGACGAGAAGAAGACGATCGGGAAGACAGCGCAGCAGATCTCAGATGCAGTGATTGCCAAGCTGCACGGGGTGGCGCAGTGATTGATGCACTGCTGCCCACCCCGACGCAATGGGCAAGCCGTTCAGGCCAGATCCAGCGTACCGGTCAAATCACCAAGCGGCGCCAGGCCATTCTGCGCAAAAGCCCGATCACGTGCGACAACCCCATCGAGCGGCGCCAGCCCATGCACCCGGCTAATCAGGCGAAGAATCGAATTGGTGTCGTACACCGTATGATCGACATAGCCCTTCTTCGCCAACGGCGAAATCACTAACGCTGGAACCCGCGATCCCGGCCCCCAGCGATCGCCCTTCGGCGGCGAGACCGGGTCCCACCAGCCGCCGTTTTCATCGACCGTGACGACTACGACCGTATTGGCCCATTGCGGGCCGCGCTGAATATGCTCGATCACATTTGCGACGTGACGATCCCCCGATGCGACATCCGCATACCCCGCGTGCATGTTCAGATCGCCCTGCGGTTTGTAGAACGTGACGGCCGGCAAACGTCCTGCATCGATGTCGGCAATCAGCCGATTGGTAGACGCATCGTCGCCGAGGCCCGCATCGCGCAGATACTTGCGCCGCGCGGCGGTGCCCGGCGCGTAATTAGTGAAGTAGTTGAACGGCTGGTGGTGGTACTGGAAATCAGGCACGGCACCCGTGTCCTGATGCTCCAACGCGTACTGCCACGCACCGCTGTACCACGCCCAGTCGACGCCCTTGTCCGTCAGCCGGTCGCCGATCGTCGCGTAGTTTTGCGGCGGCATCACGCGCGGATTCGACGGGTCGGCGAGCGCGGGATTGCCGCCTTCGGCCGGACGCACGCTGCTTGGTTGGTAGGGCGGCGCCATCGTGTTGACGGCGTAGCCGTCGGCGGTAAACGCGCCATCGTTGACGAACTTCGGCGGACCGTCGAGCGCGGACGCCGGCGAATCGGGCGCCAGTTTCAGCCGCACGCCGGTCGGATCGTCGCCGTCCACCACCGAAACCATCTTCTTCGCCGGACTGTTGTGGATGTCGGGATAGAACGGTGCCTGCGCCGAGATCAGGAAGATGTGGTTCAGCCACGATCCGCCGAAAGCCGCCATGAAGAAGTTGTCGCACAGCGTGTATTGCTGCGCGAGGTTCCACAGACGCAGCGTGTCGGCGGAATTGCGGTAGTGTCCCATTACCAGGCCGCCGGAGTCGCCCCATGCGGCGAACTGGTTGTTGCGCCCGGCGTTGATCTGCATCTGGTTCTGATAGAAGCGATGCACCAGATCGCGCGTGATGACGCCATTCGGCAACGGTGCGCCTTGCGCGTCGGTAATGTGGAACGGGCCGTTGCGCAGGTTGGCAATATCCTTCTGACCGATCATGTAGCGCTTGCCGTCCACCTCCTGCGCTTGCGGCACGAGGCCACCCCAGATTGCCGGCAGGCGCGGCAGCGGCGTCTTGCCGTCGCGGTCGAGTTGCAGATAACGCTCGGCGCTCACCGCATCGAGCGGATGCTGGACACCCGGAAAGTTGCCGTACAGATTCGCGAAGCTGCGGTTCTCGGCGTAGATCACCACGATCTGCTTGACCTGGTCGTGTAGCGCGGCGTCGAGCCGCATGTCGGCGGCACTGCGCGGCGCCATGTCGCTCGCGGTACTCTGGTCAGTTTTGCACCCGGTTAGCGCCAGCCCGATACCGACTGCCGCGAGTCCGGTCAGGACACGGCGGCGTTCAGGATCGTCGGGGGTGTCGTCGGGGTTCGGTGGCAGGGTGGAGTCGTTGTCTGTCATCGGTATCTCTCGGAGTTTGCGTGACGGGTGCTTCACCGCCAGAAAGCTAGCGCTCGGGGCGGCGTGCGCGCGGCACCGGGTTCAAAATCGAGGTAGCCGGAAGGTCCGGCACGGCTAGGGTAATCGTCGCTTCACGCGCCAACTGTTGTGCGTCGAGTCGACGGCGAATAGAAGCCAATGTTTGGCGTCCACTGGATGACGCCGCTGCGTAGCGTAACGGTCAACGGTCAATTCGAGTTCGTCGAAAGTCCGCCGATGGCAAGTGGCATGCGCGCCGGAGCCGTCTGCGAATTCGACTATGGCTGCCGCCGCGCGGGCCGGCTCGGGCAGGTGCGCGATTTGCACTGCGCAGCCCGGATAAAGATGTGAGTCGGCAACCTGGATCTGTACGGAATCGGACATGAGCGTGGCCTCCGGACGCCTGGCGCGAGCCAATGCGCGGCAGTGAGACCTCGCGCGATGGACCGCATCAAAGCATAGCACCGCGCGAAACGAAAATGACCGCCGTGTGCTTCGCGCTATCATGTTGATCTGTATCCGATGAACAGCAGAGACAACGGCAAAGACGGCAGCCAAGATGGCAAAAGAAGAGCAGACAGGAGCGGGACGCAAGCACGCGAGGCCACGCGGCGCGACAGTTTCGACTCCGCGAGACGAGGCGGCGCGATCCCTGGCGGACAGCGCCGATTCCCCCGATTCCACCGATGAAGAGAGCAGCGGCGGATCGACTTATCTCGTGCCTGGGCTGGAGCGCGGCCTGCGCATCCTCGCCGAATTCAGCGCGCGCGAGCCGATTCTGGGTGCGCCCGAATTGTCGAAGCGCATCGGCATTCCGCGCACCACCACATTTCGTCTGCTGCAAACGCTCGAAGCTTTAGGCTTTCTCGAGCGGGTGAACGGCGATCGCTATTTCCGGTTGAGCGTCGCAGTACTGCGGCTCGGTTTCGAATATCTAAGCTCGCTCGAACTGACCGACGTTGGCACGCCGATTCTCGAACGTTTGCGCGACGCGACTAGCCTCAGCACGCATCTGCTGATCCGCGATCAGCGTGACGTGGTGTTCGTCGCCAAAGCGCAAACCCATGAGCCAATGTTCAGTTCGGTGAAGGTGCATGTCGGCACGCGTTTGCCCGCGCATGCCACGGTGCACGGCCAAGTGCTGATGGGCGATTTGAGTTTCGAAGAATTGCGTCAGTTGTATCCCGAGCCGCAGCTCGAACGCTTCACCGAACGCACGCCGGCGACCGTCGAAGAACTGTACGGAAGAGTGCGCGAAAGCGCGGCGCTCGGCTACGCGCTGAGCGAAGCGTCTTTTGAACGTGGCATTTCAGTAGTGAGCGCGCCGGTGCGCGACCAAAGCGGCAAGATCGCGGCCGCGTTGACGGTCACCATTCCCCGTTCCGATATCGGCGAAGCGGAAGAACGCGAACCGCTCATCATCGCGGTTTGCCAGGCTGCGCTCGAATTGTCCGAGCGGCTCAGCTATCGTCCGCGGCCGGATGATCCGACCGCGGCTCAAGCGCGTCGCAGATCGGTTGCGGCGAACTGACGTCAGAACGAGTGGTGGATACCGGTCAGGAAAATCGTCTGGTTCCGGCCGCTCGACACACCCGCCGTAAAGAACGCGGCGTCCGTATTCGAACCCGCGCGCTCATACAGCGCATTCACATACAACTGCGTCGATTTCGATAGCGCGTAGATGTCGCCGATCTCGAACTGCGTCCAGCGATGGCCGGCCATCGTCGTGGTCGCGGCGCCGCCGGCGACGCTGTTGAACGGCGTGAACTGATAATTCGCGCCCACGTCGTAGCTCTGATACGTATCCGAATGGCCGGACGATTCCAGCTTCACACGCGTGTACAAACCGTGCACCAGCAGCTTGCCGAACTGGTATGACGCGCCCGCGCCCATGTTCTCGACCTTGGCCGCCGTGTAGTTAGCCGCCGCGACACCCTGGAAGCTGGTGATGCCCGTTGTCACGATCGACGGCGTACGATCGTGCTCATTCGCATAAGTCGCGCCCGCCTTGAACGGACCGTTGGCATAGCTAAGCGCAAAGCTCAGTGTCTTGCCGGTCGAGAAGTTGGTCGTGTTGCCGAGACCCATCATCGCGCCGACCGAGAAACCGGCGAAACTCGCCGAGCGGAACTTCACCGAGTTGTCGAACGGCACCACGCCGGTGTCGGCGAGTTCGTCGATGTTGCCCGGGTGGAATGCGTACCAGCTCGCGGCCAGATAAGCCGTGCTCAGCGGACCCAGCACGTCGAAGCTGAACGGCGTCTGATGGCCGAGCGTCACCGTGCCGACCTGGTCCGAACTCAATCCGACAAAAGCCTGGCGATTGAACAGCGTGCCCGCTCTGGCGAATGCTCCCGTGTTGGTATAGAAACCGTTTTCCAACTGGAAAACCGTCTTCAGACCACCGCCCAGATCCTCGACGCCCTTCAGGCCCCAGCGGTCCGGCTGCATGTTGCCCTGCTCCTCGATCCACTTCGAATGGCCACCCGCATTGCTGATGTACGCAATACCGGCATCCAGGCTGCCATAGAGCGTCACGCTGCTTTGCGCCCAGGCGCCGGTCGTTGCGCAGATTGCCGTCAAGCCGGCCGCCGCAATGATGTGCTTCACCGTTGGTTCTCCTGATCACACGACGGATAGCTCGCGCCGATTTCGTCGTCCCTGATCCTTGCTTTGGGTTGAATGCAGTTTCGGGTTTATGCGCCAAAACTGCTCCGCTTTATGTTCCACCTATGGGCGTCTGTATCGCCTATGGAAAATTATAGTGAGTCTGGAAGTGGTCAAAATAAATTTTCGGACCCCGTACAAACCCGCATGAGGGCCACAGCATTTGTCTGAAAATTATGGGCAAACCCACGCCCAGAGAGGCTATCAAGCGAAAACTGCCGTTCACGTCAGTTCACACAAAGCTGTGTTGCGAATGCCACAGTCGGTGTTTTCCCCTACCAGCCCAGATTTTTATTTTCTCGAGCCAAAGCCACTCCTATAATTATCCATACACGAACTGATGTTCCTTGTATGGAACATAAGGCTTCAGGAGAAGGCGAGAAATGACTGAACAATGGCGCTGCGCCGGCCATGCCGGCGACCTGTCCGACGACGCGCCGCTCGAGTTCAAACTCGACGGCACGGAAATCGGCATCTACAAGGTGGGCGATGCGCTGTACGCGCTGGAAAACGTCTGCCCCCATGCGTACGCGCTGCTGACGCAGGGCTTTGTCGACGGCGACACCGTCGAATGCCCGCTGCACGAAGCCGTGTTCCATATCCCGACCGGCAAATGCCTGAAAGAGCCGGGCGGCCGCGACCTGAAGATGTACTCGGTACGTCTCGCCGGCGAAGAAATCCAGATCAAGGTGGAATGACATGTCAGAACACATCGTGAACTTCAATCCCTTCCTGAAGCCGTGGCTCGCGCCGCAGCCGAACAACGTTGCCGGCAAGGGCGTGATCGAAAAGCCGGGTGAGACCGAAAACTTCATCTGGCAAACGCGCAAGGCTGAGCCGACCCAGTACGAAAACGACTTCGGCGATGCGCTGGAAAAGGTTTTCGAAGCCGGCGCGAATGAGTTGCAGGAAGTCGTTGACGGTTTGAACCGCGTGGGCTTCCGTACTCCGGAAGGCAATGCGTGGAACGCCGATCGCCTTGCCGCCGAATTCCGCCTGCTCGCTGAATAAGCGCGCTCTCCCGCACACGTCTCTTCGCTTTCGCATCCGGAGTCTTTTCATGACGTCCCCCAATACAACGACTCAAGGCGCGGCCGACCCTATCCAGTCTTATCTGAACCGCGGCCTGCGTAATTACTGGTATCCCGTTGCACCGAGCTGGCAAGTCGGCGACGCGCCGGTCGGCGTCACGCGCCTCGGCGATCAGATCGTGCTGTGGCGCGACAAGGAAGGCAAAGTCCGCGCGCTTGAAGATCGCTGCCCGCACCGCGGTGCGCGTCTGTCGCTCGGCTGGAACCTCGGTGGCAGCGTCGCGTGCTGGTACCACGGCATTGAAATCGACGGCGGCGGCACGGTCACGAAGGTGCCGGCTGTCTCGAACTGCCCGCTGGAAGGCCAGAAGTGCGTGAAGTCGTATCCGGTCGAAGAGCACGCCGGCGCGATCTTCCTGTGGTTCGGCGACGACGCCCATAAAGAACCCACGCCACTAGTGTTGCCGGAAGAACTGGTAGGCGACGAGTACGCGAACTTCCTGTGCATGTCGAACTGGAAGTGCAATTACCAATACGCGATCGACAACGTGATGGACCCGATGCACGGCGCGTATCTGCACGCAACGTCACATTCAATGGCCGAAGGCGACAAGCAGGCCGACATGCGCGTGCGCAAGACCGAAACCGGTCTGATGTTTGAAAAGGTCGGCCAGCGCGACGTGAATTTCGACTGGGTTGAGCTCGGCGAAACCGGCGCGCTGTGGATGCGCCTCGCGATTCCGTACAAGAAGAAGTTCGGCCCCGGCGGCAACTTCGGGATCATCGGCTTTGCTACGCCGGTCGACGAAAACAACTGCCAGGTTTACTTCTGGCGCACGCGCAAGGTGTCGGGCTGGCAGCGCGACGCATGGCGCTTCATGTATCGCAACCGTCTGGAAGGTCTGCACTGGGCCGTGCTGGAACAGGACCGCTATGTTCTCGAAAGCATGGCGCCGAATGCACGCGAGCACGAATTCCTCTATCAGCACGACGTCGGCATGACGCGTGTGCGCCGCATGTTCCGTCAGCGCGCGCAGCAGCATTTCGCTGAGCTGGATGCCTATCACGCTCAAGCCGCTCAGGCCGGCACCGCGCAAACCGAAGCAGCAGGCCACAGCCATGCATAACGAAGCGTCTCCGGCATTGGCTGCACTCCATGGCAGGCGCGTCCTCGTGACGGGCGGCGCGCGCGGCCTTGGCGCAGCGTTCGTTCGCTCGCTGGCGCAAGCCGGTGCGCAAGTCGTGTTCGGCGATGTGCTGCATGACGAAGGCCGGGCGCTTGCGGCGTCACTGGTCGAGCAAGGTCACGCAGTGACGTATCTGCCGCTCGATCTTGCCGACCCCGCCAGCATCAAGCAGTTTGCCGATCGGGCCGCAGTGCAACTCGGTGGACTGGACGCGCTGATCAACAACGCGGCGATCACCAACTCGGGCGGCAAGTTCGCCGATGAGTTGTCGATCGAGACATGGGACGCCGTGATGAACGTCAACGTGCGCGGCACGTGGTTGATGAGCACCGCCGCATTGCCGTATCTGCGTGATTCGGGCCGCGGCAGCATCGTCAACATCGCGTCGGATACAGCGATGTGGGGCGCGCCGAAGTTGCTCGCGTATGTCGCGAGCAAGGGCGCGGTGATTTCGATGACCCGCTCGCTGGCGCGTGAATTTGGCGCACATCAAGTGACAGTCAACGCCATCGCACCCGGCCTCACTGAAGTCGAGGCCACCGCCTACGTACCTGCCGAACGTCACCAGTATTACCTGCAAGGCCGCGCGCTCACACGCGCGCAAGTGCCCGACGACGTCACCGGGCCGGTGCTGTTCCTGTTGTCCGATGCCGCGCGCTTCGTGACTGGCCAGTTGCTGCCGGTCAACGGCGGCTTCGTGATGAATTGATCTTGTCGAATCGAAAGGAGAAAGAGATGGCGGACGCCGAACTCGAACGCAAATCGTGGGAACAACCCGCGGACGCGAGCTTTGCACAATGGTTGGACAGCCGCGTCGCGCGCCTGGAAACGCGTCGTTACGACTGGGACGCGCTGAAGTTCCAGGCCGACTACGACCCGAAATATCGTCGCGCGCAAATGCGCTATGTCGGCACGGGCGGCACGGGCGTCGCGAAGGACATGAACACGGTGCCCGCAGGCGGCTTCACGTTTTCGACGATGGTGATCCCGGCCGGCAACATCGGTCCGAGCCATATCCATATGGATGTCGAAGAAATCTTCTTCGTGCTGCGGGGCAAGATGAAAGTGATCTGCGAGAAAGACGGCGAAACGTGGGAAGCGGTACTCGGTGAACGCGATCTGATTTCGGTGCCGCCGGGCGTGTATCGCACGGAAGTGAATATCGGTGAAGAAGATGCGTTGATGTGCGTGATGCTCGGTGCGGCCAAACCGATTACGCCGACGTATCCGCCGGATTCGCCGTTGGCCAAGCTCAAGCGCTAAGCCTTTAGACACCGGTATTGCTTTAAAAACACCCGCGAAGGAAATCATGTCCGCAGTCCCGTCCGCTACCGCTGATCAGAACGCTACGCTCGAAGCGCGCCTTGCACGCTTTCCCGCGCAGCAGATCTGGCTGGCTTCGCAACGCGCGGTGAGCTATCGCGACGCGGATAGCGCCGAAAGTGAAGCGCTGCCTTTGGTGCTGCTCCACGGTATCGGTTCGGGTGCGGCTTCGTGGGTGCAGCAGTTTGAAGTGCTGGGTGACAAGCGCCGTGTGCTGGCGTGGGATGCGCCGGGTTATGGCGCATCAACACCCGTAGACGCCGATTCCCCCGCAGCAAGCGATTACGCAACAGTATTAAAGGAATGGCTCGACGCGCTCGGTATTGAACGTTGCGTGCTGTTGGGTCATTCGCTTGGCGCGATCATCGCTGGTGCATTCGCCGTGACGAATCCGCAGCGCGTGACCGGTTTGCTGTTGTTGTCGCCGGCTGGCGGTTACGGCGCTTCCGCGGCGGAAGTGCGTGAAACAAAACGCGATCAACGTCTGGCCATGCTGAAAGAGTTGGGCCCGCAAGGTCTCGCCGAAAAACGCAGCACCAACATGTTGTCAACCCACGCGAGCGCCGAAGCCCACGCATGGGTGCGCTGGAACATGTCGCGTGTGATTCCGCACGGCTATGCGCAAGCGACGCATCTTCTCGCCAACGCCGATCTCGCCAGCGACCTCTCACGCTACAAAGGCCGCATCAGCGTCGCGGTAGGCGCTGAAGACACCATTACGCTTCCCGAAACCTGCGAGCGACTTGCTCTCGCCGCCGGCACCACACTGCAGGTCGTGCCGCGCGCCGGGCACGCAGGCTATATCGAAGCACCCGCCGCGTACACCGCGATCATCGACACGTTCTGCCGCGCAAGCGACGGACAACGGAGCCAATGAATGACGTCCGACACGCATGACATGGTTAGCGCCGAGCGCGACGCGGACGACGACCGCAACGACGCAGACACGAGCAGCGATATCAGCTATCGCGTGCCGGGTCTGGAACGCGGTCTGAAGATTCTGACGGAGTTCTCGCCACGCGAGCCGGTTCTAGGCGCACCGGAATTATCGAAGCGCCTGAAGATTCCCCGCACGACGGTGTTCCGTCTGCTGCAAACGCTCGAATCGCTCGGCTTTCTCGAGCGCGCCGATAAAGACCGCAACTATCGCCTCGGCGTTGCGGTGCTGCGACTCGGTTTCGAATATCTGAGCTCGCTTGAATTGACGGACCTCGGTTTGCCGATCATCGAAGCGCTGCGTAACGACACAGGCCTCACCAGCCACATCGTGATTCGCGACGGACGTGATGTGGTGTTCGTTGCCAAAGCGCAAAGCCATGCGCCGATTTTCAGTTCGGTGAAGGTGAATGTCGGCACGCGCCTGCCGGCCCATGCAACGACGCACGGCCAGGTGCTGATGGGCGACATGACGCTCGACGACTTGAAGAAGCTCTATCCGGAGCCGGAACTCGAACGCTTCACGAAACAAACGCCGGCCACCATCGACGACTTGTACGAACGCATTCGCGATGACGCCAAGCGCGGCTACGCGATCAGCGAGTCGTCGTTCGAACGCGGCATTTCGGTGGTGAGTGCGCCGGTGCGCAACGACACGGGCCGCATCGTCGCCGTGATTACGACGACGATTCCGCGCCACGAGATCGATGCGTCCCTGCTCGATAGCGGCCTGATCGACAAGGTCCGCCGCGCGGCTGACGAACTCTCGCAGCGGCTCAACTATCGGCCGACGGGTAGCGCGAACTCGGGCGCGAAATACTTTAAGGCATTGGGGCTCAAATGATTCAAATCGACTTGACCGGACAGGTAGCGGTGGTGACGGGCGGTTCGTCCGGCATCGGCCTTGCGACTGCCGAACTGTTTCTGCGAGCAGGCGCTTCTGTCGCGATCTGCGGCCGCGACAGCGAACGTCTCGCGCAAGCGGAAGCTTCGCTGAAGGCACAGTTTCCGCAAGCGCAATTGCTGGCGCAAACCTGCGACGTGCTGGACGCGGACGAGGTCGCAGCATTCGCGCAAGCAGTGCAAGCGCGTTTCGGCCGCACCGACATGCTGGTGAACAACGCCGGCCAGGGTCGCGTGTCGACGTTCGCCGACACCACCGACGACGCCTGGCGCGAAGAACTCGACCTGAAGTACTTCAGCGTGATCCGCCCGACCCGCGCCTTCTTGCCGATGTTGCGCGACGCAGCAAACCCCGCGGTGGTCTGCGTGAACTCGCTGCTCGCCCTGCAACCCGAGCCGCACATGGTGGCGACTTCGTCGGCACGTGCCGGCGTGCTGAGCCTCATCAAGTCGCTTGCGGCTGAACTCGCACCGCAACGCATTCGCGTGAATTCGATTCTGATCGGCATCGTCGAATCGGGTCAGTGGCGCCGCCGTTACGCGAAAGAAGCGCAGCCGGGCCAGAGCTGGGAAGACTGGACCGCCGAACTGGCGCGCAAGAAAAACATTCCGCTAGGCCGCTTCGGCAAACCCGAAGAAGCCGCTCAAGCGCTCTTTTATCTGGCTACGACGCTGTCGTCCTATACGACGGGCAGTCACATCGATGTTTCTGGAGGCGTTGCACGACATGTCTAATAAAACCACCGTTGGCGAACTGATCGCCGCTTTTCTCGAGCAATGCGGCGTTCAAACCGCATTCGGCGTGATCTCGATCCACAACATGCCGATCCTCGACGCGATCCACAACCGCGGCAAGATTCGCTACGTCGGCGCACGTGGCGAAGCGGGCGCGGTGAACATGGCTGATGGCCTGGCGCGCGTCTCCGGCGGCCTTGGCGTGGCATTCACCAGCACCGGCACTGCTGCGGGTAATGCTGCCGGCGCGATGGTCGAAGCGCTGACCGCGGGCACCGCGCTGCTGCATGTGACGGGCCAGATCGAAACCGAATACCTCGACAAGGATCTCGCCTATATCCACGAGGCGCCGGATCAATTGTCGATGCTGTCGTCGATCTCGAAGGCCGCGTTCCGCGTGCGCTCGGTCGAAACCGCATTGCCGACCATCCGCGAAGCCGTGCGTGTCGCGCAAACCGCGCCGAGCGGCCCGGTCAGCGTCGAAATTCCGATCGACATTCAAGCGGCCGAAATCGAATGGCCTGCCGATCTGGCCGCGCCGCACGTCACCACGCTCACACATTGCAGCCAGCGTGTCGTGCAACTCGCGGATCAACTGGCGAATGCGAAGCGTCCGCTGTTGTGGCTCGGTGGCGGCACGCGTCATGCACGTGCTGCGGTTGAACGTCTCGTGGCCTTGGGCTTCGGTGTGGTGACCAGCGTGCAGGGTCGTGGCGTGTTGCCTGAAGATCATCCGGCGACGCTCGGCGCGTTCAACGTGCATGCCGCTGTCGAGAGCTTCTACAAGACGTGCGATGCGCTGGTGGTGGTCGGTTCGCGTCTGCGTGGCAATGAAACGCTGAAGTACAAGCTGGCGCTGCCGCAACCGCTGTATCGCATCGACGCCGACGCACTCGCCGACAACCGTGGCTATCGCAACGACATGTTCATTCACGGCGATGCATCGGCCGTTCTCGAAGAACTTGCGACGCTGCTCGAAGGCCGACTGAAGGTCGATCCGACGTTCGCACCGGATCTGGTTGCCGCGCGCGAAAGCGCCGTCGCCGATGTGGGCAAGGGCCTCGGCCCGTACAAGCGCCTTGTCGACGCCCTGCAGCAGGCCGTGGGCCGCGATTACAACTGGGTGCGCGACGTCACGATCTCGAACAGCACGTGGGGTAACCGCATGCTGAAGATCTTCTCGCCGCGCGCGGGCGTTCATGCACTCGGCGGCGGTATCGGCCAGGGCATGCAGATGGGGATTGGCGCAGCGCTCGCGGGCAATGCCGCGAAGACGGTGTGCCTGGTTGGCGACGGCGGCCTGATGGTCAACGTCGGCGAACTCGCAACAGCCGTGCAGGAAAACGCCAACGTGATGATCGTGCTGATGAACGATCAGTGCTACGGCGTGATCCGCAACATTCAGGACGCGCAATACGGCGGCCGCCGCTGCTACGTCGATCTGCACCAGCCGGATTTCGCGCAGTTCTGCGAGAGCTTGAAGCTCACGCACTACCGCATCAAATCGCTCGACCAGGCCGAGGAGATCATCCGCGAAGGCATGGCGAAGACGGGCCCCGTGCTGGTTGAAGTGGACATGCTGTCGGTCGGCTCGTTCGCCACGGCGTTCGCGGGCCCGCCGGTCAAGGAAAAGGAGCCGGAACATGCGTGAGACCGGCTACGCGGGGCATCACGCACCCGTCGACGTCGCGATGATCGGCTTCGGCGCGATCGGCCAGGCGGTGTATCGCTCGGTCGAGTCGGATCCGACGGTGCGCGTGTCGCACGTGATCGTGCCGGAGCGCCATATGGCGTCGGTGCGCGAGGTGGTGGGCGCATCGGTCGATGTGGTGGCCTCCGTTTCCGCGTTGAGCAGCCAGCCGCATTTCGCGCTGGAATGCGCGGGGCACAGCGCACTGGTCGATCACGTGGTGCCCTTGCTGAAAGCCGGTACGGATTGCGCGGTCGCATCGATCGGCGCGCTGTCCGACATGATGCTGCTGGACGCGCTCTCCGCTGCGGCCGATGAAGGCGACGCAACGTTGACGCTGTTGTCGGGCGCAATCGGCGGCGTGGATGCGTTGTCTGCCGCCAAGCTCGGCGGCCTCGACGAAGTGCTGTACACGGGCCGCAAGCCGCCTTCGGGCTGGCTCGGCACGCCCGCGGAACAGCTCTGCAATCTGCACACGCTGAACGAAGAGACCGTGATTTTCGAAGGCAGCGCGCGCGAAGCGGCGCGCCTGTATCCGAAGAACGCCAACGTTGCCGCGACGATCGCGCTGGCTGGCCTGGGTTTGGACCACACCATGGTCCGTCTGATTGCGGACCCGAACGTGTCGCGCAATGTGCACCGCATCGTGGCGCGCGGCGCGTTCGGCGAGATGTCGCTGGAAATGTGCGGCAAGCCGCTGCCGGACAACCCCAAGACGTCCGCACTGACTGCGTATAGCGCGATTCGTGCGCTACGCAATCGCGCGGCCCGCTGCGTGATTTAAGACATTCGCTGATTAGCTGAAGCAAACCGGAACGACCGACATGACTCACTTCGATACCAGCCTCGTGCCCACCGGCGATATTTTCATCGGCGGCGAATGGCGGCAAGGGCGTGGCAACCCGTACAAAAGCCTGTATCCGGCGGATCAGTCGGTCAACATGGAAATCTCGACAGCCACCGCAGACGACGCCCGCGAAGCCGTGGAAGCCGCGGATTTCGCATGGCGCAAGGCGGATTGGTCCGGTTTGAAGCCGCATCAACGCGCGCTGATTCTGTATCGCATCGCCGATCTGATCATGGCGCGTCACGAAGCGCTTGCGCAATTGCAGCGCCGTGACAACGGTAAGCCGATTGGCGAAACGCGCGTGCTGGTGGCGAGCGCTGCGAACACCTTCCGCTATTTCGCGGCGTGCCTCGAAACGCTCGATGAAGAGGTAACGCCCTCGCGTGGCGACTATCTAACGATGAGCATCTACGAGCCGATCGGTGTGATCGCGGCGATTACGCCGTGGAATTCGCCGATTGCTTCGGATGCACAGAAGCTGGCGCCGGCATTGGCGGGCGGTAACGCCGTGGTGTTGAAGCCGGCTGAAGTCACGCCTTTGGTCTCGCTTGCGTTGGCCCGTATCTGTGAAGAAGCCGGCGTGCCGAAGGGTGTTCTGAGTGTGGTGCCGGGTAAAGGCTCGGTAATCGGCGACGTGCTGGTGCGTCATCCGTTGGTGAAGAAAGTGTCGTTCACGGGCGGCACCGAAGTCGGCCGCGGCATCGCGCGCATTGCTGCGGACAAGCTGATGCCGGTCTCGCTCGAACTCGGCGGTAAATCGCCGACCATCGTGTTCGATGACGCCGATCTCGATCACGCAGTGAATGGTGTGCTGTACGGCATTTTCAGTTCGTCGGGAGAAGCATGCATCGCGGGCTCGCGCCTATTCGTGCAGCGCTCGATTTATGACGCGTTCATGAAGCGTCTCGCGGAAGGTGCACGCAAGCTGCGCGTCGGCGATCCGTCGCGTACTGAAACGCAGATGGGCCCGCTGATCACCGCGGCGCATCGCGATACAGTCGAACGTTACGTCGCATTGGGCCTGGAAGAGGGCGGCCGCTTGCTGTGCGGCGGCGAACGTCCAGTTGGCGATGGCCGCGAGCAGGGTACCTATTTCCAGCCAACGATCCTCGAAGGTCTTACGAACGACGCCCGCATCTGCCAGGAAGAAATCTTCGGCCCGGTGCTGGTCGCCATGCCGTTCGACGACGAAGCCTCGCTGCTGAAAGAAGCCAACAACAGTGTGTTCGGCCTCGCCGCCGGCATCTGGACGCGCGATTACAAACGCGCTTACCGGATCGCCCGTGCGCTCGAAACCGGCACCGTGTGGATCAACACCTACAAGCTGTTCTCGATCTCGACGCCGTTCAGCGGCTGGAAAGAGAGCGGCATGGGACGCGAGAAGGGCCGACTCGGCATCCGCGAATACATGCAGCAGAAGAGCCTCTACTGGGGCTTGAACGACGCGCCGCTGGCGTGGGCGAACTAATACGCGAAATACGCAAGAGGCACGTTATGACGATTCTCGGCATTGAACAGATTATTTACGGCGTGACGGATCTCGCCACCTGTCGCCGCTTTTTCGCGGACTGGGGTTTGAAAGAAGTCGCGCATGACGAAACGCACGCACGTTTTGAAACACTGAACGGCTGCACGATTCTCGTCGTCGATGCAACCGACCCGTCGCTGCCGCCCGCATTCGAAGAAGGTCCGACGCTGCGTGAAGTGACGTGGGGTGTGGCAACGAAAGCGGAACTCGACGAACTGCGCGGCCGCTTTGCCGGTCAGCCGGGCCACTTCGAAACGGAAGATGCTGTGGGTTGTATCGATCCGAACGGTATGGCGATTCGCGTTGAAGTGACTCGCAAGCGTGCGCTCGACATTCACGGTTCGCCGTCGAACGTGTGGGGCCAGACGCTGCGCGTCGATCAACCGTCGCCGATTTACGAACGTGCCGAACCGGTTGAAGTGGGCCACGTGGTGTTCTTTACGAACCAACTCGCGGCACAAGAGAAGTTCTACCAGGAACTGCTCGGCTTCGAAATGTCGGACCGTTATCCGGGCCGCGGCGCGTTCATGCGCTGCGCACCGCACGGTGGCCATCACGACATTTTCCTGCTGGCGTTACCGGGTGGTAAGCGCGGTCTGAATCACGTCGCGTTCACCGTGCGCGATATCCACGAAGTGTTTGGCGGCGGCATGCATATCAGCCGCTGTGGTTGGGATACGCAACTCGGTCCGGGACGTCATCCGGTGTCGTCGGCGTACTTCTGGTATTTCCAGAATCCGGCCGGTGGCCTGATCGAGTACTACGCCGACGAAGACCAGCTCACGCCCGAATGGCAACCGCGCGATTTCGAACCGGGTCCGACCGTGTTCGCCGAATGGGCGATCGACGGCGGCATCGACGGCAATACACGTCGCCAGAAAAACGCGAAGGCGCCGGAAGGCAAGTTCATGACGGAGCGGAAAAATGACTGACGCTGCTGCTGAAAAGGCTCAAGCTGCACACGCCGGACTCGAAGCGCCGCGCACGATCGTCGTGATCGGCGGTGGCCAGGCGGCGGGTTGGGTCGTGAAGACGTTGCGCAAGGAAGGCTTCGATGGCCGCCTGGTGATGATCGCCGATGAGATCCATTTGCCGTACGAGCGCCCGCCGCTGTCGAAGGCCGTGCTCTCCGGTGAAGCCGATATCGAAACCGTGCGCCTCGTGAAGCCTGACGATTTCGACGCGCTGAATGTCGAAGCATGGCAACCGGATTGCGCGACGTCGATCGATCGTGAACAGCGCATCGTGCGCACGCAGTCGGGCCGTGAAGTGCAATACGACCGCCTCGTGATTGCAACCGGCGGCGCAGCGCGTCGTTTGCCGGACGCGCTGGTGAAGACCTCGCACATTACCTATTTGCGTACGCTCGATGAAGCGGTCGTTCTCGGCGAACGTCTGCGCGCAAGCAAGCGCGTGCTGGTGGTTGGCGGCGGGTGGATCGGTCTCGAAGTCGCAGCTACTGCGCGCAAGCTCGGTGTGGACGCGACGGTAGTGGAGGGCGCGCCACGTCTGTGCGCCCGCTCGCTGCCGCCGATGGTGTCGGATTTCCTGTTGCAACTGCATCGTGCGAACGGCGTGGATGTGCGGTTGAATGCATCGCTCGTGTCGATTGCGGATCATCCGAACGACGCCAACCGTATCCGCGCAACGTTCGCTAACGGTTCCTCATTGGACGCCGACTTCGCCGTCGCCGGCATCGGCCTCACGCCGCATACGGCACTGGCGGAAGCGGCGGGCATCAAGGTGGAAGACGGCATTGTCGTCGATCATTTCGGCGCGACCGATGACCCGCGCATCTTCGCTTGCGGTGACGTGGCGAACCATCCGAGTGCCTGGTTGAAGCGCCGCGTCCGGTTGGAATCGTGGGCCAACGCGCAAAACCAGGCGATCTCGACGGCAAAAGCCTTACTCGGCAAGTTTGAACCGTACGCGGACATTCCGTGGTTCTGGTCCGATCAATACGACGTCAATCTGCAAATCCTCGGCGACATTCCGGGCGATGCGCAGCTCGCTGTACGCGGCGATTTGCCTGGCAAACGCGCCACGCTCTTTCATCTGGAAGACAGCGCGATTCGCGGTGTCATCGCCATCAACACGCCGCGCGAACTGAAACTGTCGCGCAAATGGATGAACCAGGGCCGGACTATCGACCTTGCCACCCTGACCGACGCCTCAACGGCGCTTGCCTAACCACACCTACGGACGGCACCACGGCATGAGAACCATCGACAACACCATGGGGGACCGCAGCAGCGCCGGTGTCTCAGGCCCCGTGACCCGGGGCTCGATCATCGCGCGTCTCGAGCGCTTGCCGAAGAATGCGATGCAGGTGCGCGCGCGCATACTGATCGGCCTCGCGACGTTCTTCGACGGTTTCGACGTGATCGCAATTGCGGCCACGCTGCCGATCCTGATTGCGAAGTGGCATCTGACGCCGTGGGAAATCGGCTTCCTGATTGGCTCCGGCTCGGTCGGCCAGCTGATCGGCGCGTTCGTGTTCCCCTGGTACGCGGAACGCAAAGGCCGTGTGAAGGCGATTGCGTTGAGCTCGGGGATCATCGGCATTACGAGTATTGCGTGCGGCTTTGCGCCGACCTTCGCGGCGTTTGTCGTGCTGCGTGTGATTCAGGGGCTTGGGCTGGGTGGCGAATTGCCGGTGGCCGCGACCTATATCAACGAGATCAGCCGTGCGCACGGCCGCGGCCGTTTCGTGCTCTTGTATGAAATCGTTTTTCCGGTTGGCTTGCTCGCATCGAACGCATTGGGTGCGTGGATCGTGCCACGTTTCGGTTGGCAGGCGATGTACTTCATCGGCGGCATGCCGTTGATTCTGTTCTTCGTGCTGCGCAAACTGGTGCCGGAATCGCCGCGTTGGCTGGCCGAACGCGAACGGATGGCCGATGCCGATACCGCGGTGCATGCTTTCGAACGCGCCGTGAAAGGTCCGCTTCCGCCGGTTGCCAATGCGGCCGAGTTTGACGCGATGGCCAATCGCCATCCGAAGCGCCGTATGAGCGATCTGTTCGGACCGGCGTATCTGAAGCGCACGATGGCTGTCGCGATGCTGTGGATTACGTGCGGCTTCATTCAGTACGGTTTGTCGACCTGGCTGCCGACGATCTATCGCACGGTTTATCACGCGCCGCTGCAGTTGGCGTTGAATCTGGCGGTGGCGGCTTCGGTGCTGGGCGTGGTGGGTTCGCTGACCTGTGCGTTGCTGGTTGACAAGGTGGGGCGTAAGCCGATCATCAACCTGTCGTTCGTGGCGTGTGCGTTGTCGTTGCTGCTGGCGGGGGTGTTCCACAATTCGTCGGTGTATGTGGTGGCGACGTGTTGCGCGTTTTCGCTCGGCTTCCTGGCTTGCGGCTTTATCACGGCTTACGTGTACACGCCGGAACTGTACCCGACGAGTATCCGTGCGATGGGCTGCGGTGTGGGCGGCGCATGGCTGAAGGTAGCGGCGATCTTCGCGCCGGCGATCGTGTCGAAGACGATGATCGGCGGTAATCTGGAGGTGGCGTTTTATATTCTCGCGGCTGTGCCGTTCATTGCGGCAATCGCGGTGCACTTTCTTGGGATTGAGACCAAGGGAAAGGTGCTGGAGCAGCTCGAGGCTTGATGCCTTTAGCGTGTGATGGGTTTGGTGGGCGGTTGATGTTGTACCGCAATGGCAGGAAGGCGAAGGGCGCACTGGGTGGTGCGCCCTTTGTTTTTTTGGGCAAGCGGTATGGACGCGTCGACGAGTTCATTGATCAGCGCGATCGGCGTATTTGGCGGGCTCACTTTGCGCTGGCGCATAGTTCCCGCAAAGTTCGACCGCCGTGTAAGAAAGTCACTACACAATTAGAGAATCATCCTCTATAAATTCGATTCGCTTTTGAATATCGTCCAATCAATTAGTAAACCTATAAATATGGTTGGAGGATGTCGATGTTTGATCCATCTAGGCGCTTGCGTTCCGGTGCGAAGACTTGCCGAGAAAGTCACTGGGTGCCAGTCGGGCGCGTAGCGAGTTGTTGCGCTGTGGTTTGCTTACTCATGTCTGTGACGTCTGCCCAAGCCGATGACGTCACCTACGGATACGACGCGCTGGGCCGCCTCACCTCGGTGACTGTCGCGGGCGCGACTGCGTATTACGACTACGACGCCGCGGGCAACATCACGGCGATTCGGCGGCAGGGGGTGGCGTCTTCGATGTCGCCGGTGAACGACGTAGGTCCTTCGCCTGTATCTGATGCCGGCAAATCGGCATCGTCGCGGGCCTTGACTCAGGCCAGCGCGCGGTAGGTTCGCGACGCCCTCCCTTCCTCAGTCTCTTTCAGACCTTTATGCACTTCATCGATACCCTCGCGGCGCGTCGGGTCCTTTTGCGCCCGCTCGTGCTGTTCTTCTTCGTGCTGATGTCATGGTTTGTCGCGCCACATGCGTATGCCGAATGCGCCGACGACTATGCAGCAAACGGTGCCTATCCGACCAACCCGAGTTGCAAACTGCTCGCGGCGAGCGCCAGCTATAAATCCGGCTATGCCTGCGGCGAGCCGTTTACGTTCGCCGCCTATTGTGGCGGTTCTTCCGGAGGCACCACGGTCGAACCGCAGTCGCCTGACGAAGCCGTGGTCCTGGACGGTGACGGTGTGGACGGCAACCCTGGCGGCGCGGGCGGCTGTGCGTCTGATGCAACGGCGGGCTGCGGGAGCAGCTCCTCGGGAGGCGACCCGGTCAGGTTGTACACGGGCCAGTTCCATCTGGTTGCCCATGACCTGCATGTCGCCGACACGATCGCACTAGATCTGGCACGGGTGTACCGCAGCAGCGCCTACGACACCTCGGGCAGGCCGATGGCCGGCGCGTTCGGCATCGGTACGACGTTCAACTACGACAGTTATCTCGCAATCAGTGCGGAGGATAGCAATGGCATGCGGCAACGGGTCGAGCTGTACCTGCCGAGTGGCATCCGCGTGCCATTCGCATTGCGTGCGGGCAGCAGCGCGATTTGGGATGACCTGACGAGCCCGGGTGAGTATTACAAAGCCACAGTGAGCAATGGCAATGGAAGCGGCAGCATCAGGGTGCTGACCCTGCGCGATGGCCGCGTGCTGCGCTTCACGATGGTCGCGGGAATCTACCGGCTCAGCAGTGTGCAGGACCGCAACGGCAATACGGTGACGATTACCCGCAATAGCGTAACCGGTGCGGTCACCAGCATCAGTGGTCCGAATGGCCGCGTGCTTACGTTCACGTCGATCATGGGCGCACGGGGCACGCCGCTCATCTCGCGCGTGGTCGACCCGCTGAATCGTCAGGTCAGCTATACCTACGACAGCCAGGACCGCCTCACGCAGGTCACGGACGCCGGCGGCGGCGTATGGAAATACGGCTGGGACAGCAAATCACGGCTGGTGACGGTCACGGATCCGGAAAGTAACGTTCAGGTCACCAATACCTACGACGACAACGACCGCATGGTTGCCCAGAACCTCGCGGATGGCAGCACCTTCGGCTTCGCCTATACGATCACTGACGGCAAGGTGACGAAGACCGAAGTGACTGACCGCCGGGGCAGCATCCGCCGGCTCGAGTTCGATGTAAGCGGGCGGGTGGTGCGCAACACGTATCCGGCAGGGCAATCGATCCAGCAGGTGCAGACGTACACATACGACGGCAACGGTCGCGTGACGAATCTCACTGCGGGTGATCGCCAGTACGCCTATACCTACGACGCTAACGGCAACCGCACGAGCGAGGCTGATCAATCCGGCACGCTGGTCACGCGTACGTTTGACAGCTATAGCCAGTTGCTGACCGAAGCGCAGGCGGGCGACCCGCAGCGGGGCGTGGCGACCGTCTACACGTACGACCCGAAGGGCAACCTGCTCACGGTCACGGACCGCGTGGGCAACCGCACAACACTTACGAACGACAGCCAGGGCCGCCCGCTGACGGTGACAGACGCGCTCAAGGGCGTGACGAAGTTCACCTGGACCGGCGCGGATCTGATAAGCGTCACCGATCCGCTGAACCGCAGCACGGAGTACACAACGGACGCGGCCGGTCGCGTGACGGCGGTGCAGGATCCGCAGGGCAACAGGACGAAACGCACGCTCGATGCTCTGAACCGTACCACCGACGTGACCGACGCACTGGGCGGCGTGACCCGCTTCACGTGGGACCGCAATGGACGCCTGCTTAGTCAGGCCGATCCGAAGGGTGTCACAACGCGATACACGTACAACGCGATTGGCCGTCCTGTGAGTAAAACCGATCCGTTGGGTCACAGCGAGACGTACACGTGGAACAGCGCGGGGCAACTGGCGACAGTAACTGACCGCATGGACCAGACGAGGACGTATGGTTACGACGCGGCTGGTCACCTGCAGACGGTCTACTTCACGCCGACGGGCAAGCCCAACTCCAAGCCTGTTCGTAACTGGAGCTACGGCTGGGATAAGTTCGGCAGGCTGCAGACGACGTCTGATGCCGGCGTGAATCAGCCCCCTGCGGCGAGCTATCGCTACTACGACAGTGTGACGGGTTACTTCAATGGGTGGTTTGAGACGAGCAGCCAGCAGGGGCGCTGGTGGTTGCGCTACGCGGCTGACAGCCGGGATCTGGCGCGCATCGAGTTGAACGACGCGACGGTGGACTACAGCCGCGACGCTGAGCATCGGATCACGCAGATCCAGTACCAGGTGAACGGGGAGGCGCCGCGCACGTTCGGCTACAGCTACGATGCCCTAGGCCGGCGCAGTCAGGCGACACTCGCTAACGGCATCACGGCGGTCTACACGTGGGATGCCGCCAGTCAGCTGACTGGCATCACATACAAACGCGCCGATGGCAGCGTGCTGGGCGACCTGACGTACGGGTATGATCTGGGCGGCCGTCGCACGAAGGCGGGCGGAAGTCTGGCGAAAGTGGACCTGCCGCAGGCGGTGAACGACGCGCAGTACAACCTGGCGAACCAGATCACTCGCTGGAGCGGCAGGACATACAGCTACGACCTGAACGGCAACCTGGCCAGCGACGGTACGAACCAGTACAGCTGGAACGAGCAGGATCTGCTGGCCGGGATTACTGGAGGAGTCACGGCGAGCTTCAGATATGACATGTACGGCAATCGCCGGGAGCAGACGGTTGATGGTCATCGGACGCAGTCGTTCTGGATTGGCGACGAACTGAACTTCACGATTGTCGACAACGATTACGCGCACCGTGTCCGTCAATTCTCGCCGTATCCGGAGAGCGGACTGGATGAACTGACGTACCGGCGTATTGGGGACGATGCGAGTCAGGACCGCTATGTTCTGCGCGACGCGAACAACAATGTGGTTGCGCTGACGGATGCGAACCAGCAGAGCCAGACGCAGTACCGATATGAGCCCTATGGCAAGACTACGCAAGCTGGCGCGGCGGACCCGAACCCACAGCAGTACACTGGGCGGGAGAACGACGGGACGGGGCTGTATTACTATCGGAACCGGTATTACAGTCCGGCCACAGCAAGGTTCATCAGTGAGGATCCGGTTGGCTGGGCGAGTGGGCAGACGAATGCGTATGCTTATGTAGGCGGGAACCCGGTCCAGTTCAGCGATTCGTCCGGATTGCAAGCAATGGGATTTCCGGTCCCAGCAGGTCCGATGCCTGGCGGCGGGTTTGGACCGAGGCCGCCTGGGTCTGGTTCGCAGGGACTTGATGACTGGCTGAGCAACCCCTCTGGCGGAACTTTTGCGGACAGCAACGCTGATGATCCTGTTGTTTATCCTGACAATCCAAAAGGATCACCGGAGAAGTTCGGCAATATCACGGGTAGTCGCGGAAAGCAATGTCTCGACGGCTCTGTCTGGGAGAAGGACACGTCCAGTCATGGCGGCGATCAGTGGAAACGCTGGCCGAATCGGAAATCGTGGGAAAAGAAGCAAACTCCCCAAAGCGTCTGGCCCGACGGGCGCATACGAAAATGATGACTGAAGGAAAAAACATGTCGCTCGAATTCAGCAATTTGTTCTCCCGTGCAATTTCTGAGTGGCCTGCCGAAATTGACTTGCGTTCTCTCTCGACAAGCAAATCTGGATCGGATCGATATTCCGTTGATGGACTCTATGACGTGGCCGATGAACGTGAGAGTCGGTATATTGGCTCCTCTGAAGAGACGATCATGCGCAATTTGCATACAGCGCTCTATGAGGTTCTGCATGGGGTCGCCGCCTATGTGATACGAATCAAGCTATCTGATTTGCGAGCCGAAGCTGTCCAGGCTCGGCTGGAGCGACGTCTTCGAGAATACCTAGCTGCGCCTGATGATTGTAGTCCCCAGGATATCGAGTTAGGCAAGCGCTACTTTGCTGAGAACAGGAGGGATGCTTAGGTTCTTTCCAGTTCGTTCGTCTGGGCGGTCAAATAGTTGGACAACAGAAGGGTCGCGCGAGCGGCCTTTCGTTTGTCTAGCCCCGATTGGGCGGAGTAGTGAACTCGAGGTGGTCATGGCCAAGTGAGCATAGATACGATCATCTAAATGCAGCTACGACGCGACCACCCAACTGCAAACCGCGGAGTAGGGCTGCGGTACCGATGTATTACTATCGGAACCGGTATTACAGTCCGGCCACAGCAAGGTTCATCAGTGAGGATCCGGTTGGCTGGGCGAGTGGGCAGACGAATGCGTATGCTTATGTAGGCGGGAATCCGGTCCAGTTTAGCGATCCGTCGGGGTTGCAGTTTGCTGGCGGCGGTTCTCTTACGCCGGGCCCATATGTACCAGGTGGCGGGTTCAGACCGAGGACGCCTGGGTCTGGTTCGCAGGGGCTTGACGACTGGTTAAGCAACCCCTCTGGCGGAACCTTTGCGGACAGCAACGCTGATGATCCTGTTGTTTATCCGGATAAGGCAAAAGAAAGATTCAGACCAATCAATGGCACTCCAGGGAAACAATGCCTCGACGGTTCTGTGTGGGAGAAGGATATCTCTGGCCACGGCAATCGAGACGGTGATGGATCTCAATGGAAGCGCTGGCCGAACAGGAAATCATGGGAAAACGATCGTACTCCTCAGAGCATCTGGCCCGATGGGCGCATCCGGAAATAGAGAATGGAGAGAGGTATGTCACTCAAGTTTGGTGATCTTCTGGCCAGGGCGCTACAGGAGTGGCCGGCCGAGATTGATCTGAAGCATCTAGTGCGAAGCTCTCCGACGTCGACCGGGTATACCGTTCGTGGGCTGGCTGAGATATCAGATGCAATAGAAGCGCAGCATATCGGTGTGGTTGATGAAATCATCATGCGGAATCTGCATTGCGTAATTTACGAGGTGGTACACGCTGCTGCGGCGTATGTTATCCGGATCAAGGTGTCTGAATTAAGGCCAGAAACGGTTCGGCAGAAGCTTGATAGAAATGTTCGAGATTGTATGGAAATGCCGGACTTGGGCTATCCGCCAGACGCTATTGCACTAGGCAAGCGCTACTTTGCGGAGAACGGCACGGAGGGGTAGGTTCGTCCCAGTTCGCTCTGAGGCTATCAAACAGTCAGACAGAGGAAGGGGATGGACGCGTTCGAAAATGAGTGAGGTCGTAACGGTGTCGTTCAAATTCAATGACTTGCTAAGACACGCTCTTCTCGAATGGCCCGAGGTAGTCGACCTGAGCGTACTGGTTCGACGCGATCCGCTATCGGATCGCCATTCAGTTAAAGGCTTGTACGATTTGTCTGATGCGAGGGAGGCGCACTATATTGGTTCGACAGAGGAAATTATCTTGCGTAACCTACACAACTCAATCTTCGGTGTGTTGCACGAAGCCGCGTTGTGTGTCAGTCGAATAAGGCCGGTCGATCTTAGGGAAGCTGCTGTTCGTGTTCGATTTGAAAAGCACTTAAAGAATTGTATGGAGATGCCTGAGCTTCGGTTCTTGCCTGCTGACATCGAACTGGGCAAGCGCTACTTTGCTGAGAACGAGGGGGGTGGCACAGGCTAGTCCCTAGCTTTGAGGCTATCAACAGTCAGGCACCAGAAGGGCCGCGTTTGAGCGGCCCTTCGTTTATCTACTCTTGCTCGGGCGGAGCAGTGGGCTTTGGGCGGTCACAGCCAACCGGAGGTAGGTACGTTCAACGAATGCAGCTACGACGCGCTTGCCCAACTGCAAACCGATGAGTGTCGGCGCAGTACCGTTTGTCTACTATCGCAATAGGTACTACCACCCCGCAACGGGACGGTTCATCAGCGAAGACCCTATTGGCTGGGCGAGTGGGCAGACGAATGCGTATGCTTATGTCAACGGCAATCCGGTGCAGTTCGCGGATCCGGCCGGGTTGCAGTGGGCTTTTCCGATTACACCTCCCCCAGTGCCGGGGATGGGGCCAAGGACGGGTGGTGGTGTTCCTCCATGGTTCAACGATCTGGTCAACGGAATTACGTCGATCAAGCCGCCGGCAAATGCCTACGATCCGAACGGACCGAAGGCGCCTGGTAGGCCCTCAGCGGCGGATGGATTTCAAGACCCCAAGGGTGGTGAAAATTGGGTACCCAATCCGAATCCAGGACGGGGAGGCTCTGCATGGGGATGGGAAGATGCCGATGGGAACGTCTGGTGTCCGACTGGACAGGGCGGCCGGGCGCACGGCGATCCACATTGGGACATACAAGGACCGGGTGGTAAGTATGGGAACATGTACCCCGGTGGGAAATACAGACCCGGAAATTAGTCAGCGATCTTTATAAGTACCCGTCGCGCGTCGGAGTGCGAACACGAATAGTGGCAGGTTTGCACTCTGCTGAACTGGGAGTAATTGTGAAAAATATACAGATCATTGATGGTGCGGTTAATTGCGTGTACGACATATTTTCGGCGACAGACGAAGAGTTCGACCTGATTTTTCCGTCTGGTCAGGACGTGGCATTCATTGATGAGATATATCAATCGGGTGACCCTGACGAACTCGACGAGGCATTTAAGAGAATTTGGCGCCGCCGGATAAGGAAAGTGGACGCTCAAGGCATACATGGAATAATTTTCTACGAGTTGGAAGAGAAGAAAAATTTCTACCCTACTCGCAAGGACGAAGAAGCGATTAACCCGGATGGAACATTTCTACGAAGTCAATCCTGACTTGCAGTGAAGAGGGAAATCCACATTCCGGCCGAACCCTGTTGTTAGGTCTGTTCGAGAAATGCTGCTACGACGCGACCACCTAAGTGCAAACAGTTGGGTGTCCCGCAGTACCGGTTGTACTACTATCGGAACCGGTATTACAGCCCGGCTACAGCACGGTTCATCAGTGAGGATCCGATTGGGTGGGCGAGTGGGCAGACGAATGCGTATGCCTATGTCAATGGCAATCCGGTGCAGTTCACGGACCCCGAGGGTTTGCATAAGGGCGACCAATGGTACGGGTACAACGACAAGAATTTCCGCGATTGGGTGCATTTTGAAAAGCAGGGCATGGCTATTCCGGGTTCCGTCAATTTCACCAAACCCATGCTTGACGATTTGTGGACGCAGTGGAACGGCGAAGGTTGCCCAGTTGGGAAAGGTGGCAAGAGCGGAAGAGGCGGCCAGTCGCGGTATTGACTTAATGGGTGAAACATGTCAGCTTGCGCGCGGACCTATGTAACGCTTTGCATTTATGGTTCTGATGCGGAAACGATGAATCGCATGGCGGACGAGATCAAAATCTCGCCGACCAGAACCACCAATAAGGACGGCCTCCTTGGCTGGTTCTTCGACACCAAAGAGCTTGATTCTATCGATGTTTCGGATCATCTGGATCTTTTGCTCCGGGAACTGGAGACGTGTCACGTCGACATGAAAAAAATAAAGCGGATGGGCTGCTGGTACCGAATATATTGTTTCTGGTCCTCCGTATCGGGAAATGGTGGTCCGGCGCTTATGCCACGGCAGATGGCTGCATTGGCAGCGATGGATATGGAATTGCACTTTGATTTGTGGTTTGACCCGCCAGAAGACGAGTAGCGGTTGTGGGGTTGTGATGCGACGAAGGGCCGCAAAGCTGAGCGGCTCTTCGGTGGATTTGCACTCTGCTGAACTGGAAGTAACTGTGAAAAATGTACAGATTATTGATGGTGCGGTTAATTGCGTGTACGACATATTTTCGGCGACCGACGAAGAGTTCGACCTGATTTTTCCGTCTGGTCAGGACGTGGCATTCATTGATGAGATTTATCAGTCGGGTGACGTTGACGAACTCGACGAGGCATTTAAGAGAATTTGGCGTCGCCGCATAAGGAAAGTGGACGCTCAAGGCATACACGGGATAATTTTCTACGAGTTGGACGAGAAGAAAAATTTCTACCCTGGTCGCAAGGACGAAGAAGCGGTTAACCCGGATGGGACATTTCTACGAAGTCAATCCTGAGCTTCAGTGAAGAGGAAAAATCCACGTCCCGGACGGACCTGTTTCCGGGTTCAAAGCAGGCGGTCTCGATCCATCGTCCCGGAAGCTTCATCCACGAATAGATGGGCGACCCTGTGTACAGGTGGTCAGATGCACGGCTATTGCGCTGCCCGCTGGGGTAAACGCCGCTGTTTCAGCTCCTCAATAATCCAGACACTCATCAACCCCGCGCTCACGCAAGCGATGATGTCCGGCTTGGAGACAGCAATCGCCAACCATACGAGGTGCACGTAGCCGCGGAAAAAGGGCGGCACGGCCCCGCGCAAATCGGTCCAACGCGTCGTCGCCAACACACCACCCGCTGCGGCCATCACCGTAAAAAGCGCCCACGCGAATTGCGTCGAACGCTCTTCCCGTTGCAACAGCAAAACGATCAACGTGGCGAAGCCCGCAAACCACATCGTCGCTACAAACCACGCAAGGCGCGGCCGACGTGCGAGCCAGCCGCGACACTCCTGTTGCGCGAAAGAGAAGAAAAAAGCGAACAGCACGCCGTGCGCGAACGGCATCTGCCACGCGCGAGCGTCGGTGGAGAGCCAATGGCCGGCGAAGCCGAACCCGATCGCTCCGACGGCGGCGAGTATCGCGAGTTGTTTGATGCGCGGCCATCCATAGATCAGCGCGGCCCACATCGTGCAGATCCCAAGTGTGTTCATTGCGATCGACGTCAAGCGCCCGCTACCTGCGTCGCACAACGCGGCGGCGGTCGCGCCAAGCCACACCGGAATCCATCCGTAACGCAGCCAGCCAATCGAGCGCAGCGTCCGCAGCCGCTGTTGCTGCGGTTCGGACAGCAGCACAGTTGTCGCGGCGCTGGTGACCAGCGTCACCATCAGCGTGGCCAGAAGCACAGCCAGCTGAGCAAGCGTCCATTGATCGAACCACCGATTGCTATTCAGGTTCATCGACGCATTGGCGAACAGCAAGCCACACCAGGCGCTCAGCGCGAGCGCCGGCCCGAACAGGCGTCCTGCGCCAATCCGAAACGACAGGCAGCGGGTCCAGAATTCGACCTTCTCGCTGTCGAGCCGTAGGCGCACGACATTCGGATGATAACGAGCGAGCGCGGTCAACAATTGTTCCATCTCGGTTCGCACGCCAGCGCGCAGCAGTGCGTGTGCGCCGGCCGCCAATGGAGGTTGAGGCCCTTCGAGCAGCGCCATTGCATTTGTGAAGCGCAGGCGCAACGCGTTGTAGTCCTCGTCAGCGAATACACGGTCTAGCGCGAGGGTCGCGATGGCCGCGTTGCGCCGCCGCAGATGCGCGGCGTTGTCCCGCCATCCCAGGACCGCACTCAGGTTCATACGCAGCGTGGCCGGCGCATCCTCGTTCAAACAATGAACCAGCGCTTGCCATTCGAGTTCGTCGCGCATCTGAATATTGACGACGGCTGCGAATAGATCCTGCAGCGAACGACGCGACTCGAGCTGATCCCGTTGCGAGACGAAGTGCTGCCACAATTGCACAGCGCTTTCGAAGGCGTCGTGTTCGGGAAGGTGGTGAGCCTCAGGTGGCGGGCTGGGTACCGACACAGGTACCGGTACCGAAGCCGACACCGCGGCTATCGTCGCCGCTACGCCGCCGCCGCTCGCCATCTGCAAAGCCGACTCATACGCATACCGAAGCCGCTGAAACGCCTCAGCGTCCTCATCCGGGCGTTGCTGTTTCAAGAGACGCGCATAAGCGCGGCGCACGGTACGCTCGTCGGCGTTTGCCGCAATGCCGAGCACATCCCACGGCCAGTGGTGAGCAGAGGTCGTATCCATAGCCGGTCAGTACGTCACATGCACATCGAAGCGATCCAGCAACGCGCTCAGTTCGCTGCGTGCATGGGCGATTTCCTCGGCGTTCTGCCGCTCGAGCAGCGACTGGAAGCGCGCGATATGCGCAGCCAGATATTGCCGATGCTCCCCCAGCGTTTCCTCATAGACACGATCAGCGCGCGTGAGCAGCGTGCGATTTTCCAACTGTTCGCGCGGATGGATCTTCAACGCAGCCAAGGCCGCGAGCCGTTCGCTGATTTCTTCCGGCGTCAGCACACCTGGGTTTTCTTCGATCACCATCGCGCGCTTCACGCCGCCGGGAAACGCAGTAGCTTCCACTTCCAGCACGCCGTTGACGTCGTAGGTGAAGCGTACATCCGCCCCGGCCTGGCCGGCCGGCTTGACCGGCACTTCAAGCGTGAATTCGCCGAGCGCCACGTTGTCGACGGTCAAACGCGCTTCGCCCTGGAACACCTTGATGCTCAACATGCGCTGACGGTCGCTGACCGTAAAGATGCGCTGCATGCGGCTCACCGGCACGATCGTATTGCGCTCGATGATCGGTAGAAAATGTCCCGGCACATATTGATTGGCACTGACCTGCATCGCAGTATCGATGCCGAGGCTATACGGCGCGACATCAGTCAGCACCATTTCGTCGAGACCTGCGTCCCGCGTGACAAGCCCCGCTTGCACAGCAGCGCCGAGCGCGACGACTTCATCCGGGTTCATATTCGCGGCGGGCAAACGGCCGAACATCTTCGAGACCAGCTTGCGCACCATCGGCATACGCGAGGCGCCGCCGACGAGGATGATTTCGTCGAGCGCATCCACAGCGATCTTCGAATCGCGCAACGCTCGCTCGACAGGTTTGCGCAGACGTTGCAGCAGATGCTCGCAAGTCCGTTCCGCAGCCGCCGCATCGAGTTCGAGGCTGTGCTCGTTATCGCCAACCGTGAGCTTGAGCGTGACGCTATCGGCACCGCTCTGCGTGAACAGACGCTTCGCATGTTCGGCCTGCTGATGCAGACGTTGTGCAGCAATCGGCGTAAGCGAATTGACTTGAAGGCGATTGCGCTGGCAGAACAGATCGACGAGCGCTTCCGTGAAATCTTCGCCACCCAAAAAGTTGTCGCCGGTGCTGGCGCGCACTTCCATCACGCCTTCGAAGAAGTCGAGCACGGAGACGTCGAACGTGCCGCCGCCCAGATCGAAGATCAGGAACTTGCGTTCACTGTCGCGCTGATGCACGCCGTACGCGAGCGAGGCCGCGGTCGGTTCATTGACAAGACGCAGCACATTGAGCCCAGCCAGTTCGCCGGCGATGCGCGTGGCTTTGCGTTGCGCGTCGCTGAAATAGGCGGGCACGGCGATCACGGCGTCGCTTACCGTTTCGCCGAGGAATGCCTCGGCATCGGCTTTCAGCGATTTGAGCACCAGCGAAGACAGTTCCTCCGGACGCAATGTCTGCACGCCAAGCGACACGTTGCGATTCGTGCCCATGTAGCGCTTGAAGTTGGCGGCGGTGCGTTCGGGATGCGTATGCAACCGGTCATGGGCGGGGCGGCCGACGAGGATCGAGCCGTCGTCATCGATCGAGACGCACGACGGCGTCAGCACATCGCCCAGTGCGTTCGGGATGAGGGCAGCCTCGTTATTGCGCCAGACGGCCGCAAGACTATGCGTGGTTCCAAGATCGATGCCGATGATCGAAGGCATGTACAGTTTCCGATTCGTTTTGCGCCCCTTCGTGAGGAGATCGCCCAAGGTCGCGTGGGAGCTAGATGGCGCTCCGTCCAATGGCGATAACGGCAGGCTGCCTGCAAACTTGAGCGGCGCGGGGAACGAATGCGGTGTGTGTCGATGAGGGCGATGCGCTACGCATGCCGGCTGGATGGGCCGCCGGCCATGCGAATGCGATGTGTGGCCGCGCAAGAATGGCGACGCGAGAAGGGGATGCGAAGCGGGGACGCAAAGCCCGTCAGGCGAGCCTGCTGTGCTGTATCACAACGTCACAACGCCTTGCGGTACACCACGAAACCGGAGTGATCCGCGACCTTGTCGTACAGCTTCATTGCCGTGTGATTCGTCTCATGCGTTTGCCAGTAGACCCGTTGCAAACCGTCGGCTTTGGCGCGTGCATACACGGCTTCGATCAACGCCCGGCCGACACCTTTGCCGCGCTCCGCTTCCAGCGTGTAGAGATCTTGCAGATAGCAGGTCGGCGCGACCATGGTCGTGTGACGGTGATACAGGAAGTGCACGAGGCCAAGCAACTGGCCGTTGCGTTCGGCGACCATTGCGTGCATCGGCTCGTAAGCGTGGAAGAAACGGCCCCACGTGACTTGCGTGATCTCGCGCGGCAATGCCGTTTCACCCGAGCGGCCGTAGAACGCGTTGTAGGCGTCCCACAGCGGCAGCCAGGCGTCGAAGTCGGCGGGCGTGACGGGGCGGATTTGAATCGCGTCGGACATGGGTGTGGCTCCTTGTGTTGTGATGGTTGAGGGCGAGTACGTCGCGGCCGCTAAGGCTGAGTCGAACAAGCATAGACGGCTGCGCTGAACGCCTGCTCGCGCTCTTCTGCGGCAGTAGGCGTTGCGGACGGTGCTGAAGCTGCGCCGGTTGCGCTACCGCGCTGCTCCAGATTTTGATTCACGCAGGCATCCAACCTTGCGCGTGCCGTTGCCGCCGGCTCGAGCAGCCCGTAGGCATAAGCCGCGCACGCCAGCGCCACGCACCACTTCACCGCGGCGCCATAGCTCAGGCGTGCGGTAACGGCGTGACGTGCATGCGTGTTCATCGCAACGGCCTCTCCCGCAGTATTCAGCGACTCCAGAACCGTCAGCATAAGAAATTTGTGGCACCATTGTTAGCTCCACAATGCGACCAGAATTTGGAGCCACGGAATTGGACTACGGCCTGTTGATGTCGAACGTCGAGCGCGCAATGGGTGGACGCAAGCTTACGCAGCAGGACTTGCTCTACGAGAGTCTGCGTCGCGCGATTCTCGATGGCGATATCCGTCACGGCAGCCGTCTTCTTGCCACGCGAGCACTTGCCGAACAGTTGGGCATTGCGCGCAACTCTGTCCTCTACGCATACGAGCGGCTCACCGACGAGGGCTTCATCACGGCGAGCCGGCATGGTTCCATCGTCAGCATGGTGAGCGGTTCAGGCGCCTCGATCTCCGCAGCAAGCGGCAGTGTGCAGACGCCTGAAAACCACCTGTCACGCCGTGTCGCCGATCTGCCGCGCGAGCGCACGAATCCCGACGACCCCACGCCGTTTCGTCCCGGCGTGCCCGCACTCGATGAATTTCCGCTTGCGCAATGGCGTGCCTCGATGGAGCGCGCATGGCGCACGGTCGAACCGCGGGAACTCGGTTACGGCAACAATGCTGGGCACCCCGCATTGCGCCGCTCGATTGCGGAATACGTGCGCGTGTCGCGTGGTGTGCGATGTTCGGCGGAGCAGGTGTTTATCACCTCGGGCACGCAGGCGAGTCTCGATCTATGCGCCTGCATGCTGGCGGACCCCGGCGACAGTGTCTGGGCTGAGGATCCCGGCTATCACGGCGCAAAGGCTGCATTCCAGGCCGCTGGTTTGCAACTGGTGCCGATTCCCGTCGACGCCGCCGGCATGGCGCCGACGCCCGATCACTGGGAACAGACACCGCCACGCCTGATGTACATCACGCCGTCGCATCAATATCCGCTCGGCAGCGTGCTGAGCCTCGAGCGGCGCTGGTCGATCATCGAGAACGCAGTGGCGCGCGGCGCCTGGATCATCGAAGACGACTACGACAGCGAACTGCGCCATAGCGGTCCGCCGTTGCCGTCGATCCAGGGCCTCGCGGCCGACACGCCGGTGATTTACCTCGGCACCTTCAGCAAGACGATGTTTCCGGCGCTGCGGATGGGCTTCATGGTCGTGCCGGCGCACCTTGTCGCTGACATCGACGAGGCGCTCAGCGAGATCGCACGACAAGGGCGCGTGGCTGAGCAGATCGCGTTGGCGGATTTCATCGATAGTGGGAAATATGCGCGGCATCTGCGACGTATGCGGCGGTTGTACCAGCAGCGCCGCTCCGCATTGGTGAACGCGATCGAGCGGCATATGGGCGACCTGGTGACGGTGTCATCCGACGGCGGCGGCATGCATCTGACGATGCGACTCGATGTGCCGCTGCGCGATCAGGACGTGAGCGCAGTGACACGTGAGCACGGTTTGCATATCGCTGCGCTCAGTGCGTTTTGTCAGCCGCCTGCTAAAGACGCCGCACGCTATAACGGATTCATGCTCGGCTACGCGGGCGTCAAACCGCACGAAGCCGACGCATTGGTGGCGCGACTCGCCGCCGTGGTGCGTGGGCTACGCTAGATCGCGAACGAACATCGTATTGTTGTGACGAAAGAGAACTAGACCGCTTCCGCCCTGAGCCAACGCGCGAGCCCGGCGTCGTCATCGGTATCCAGCGCCTGTGCGACCCGGCGCCCGACTGCCGCGCCGAACTTATAACCGTGGCCCGAGCATGCCGATACCACCAGTGTGTTGCCGATGCGCTTCGAAAAAAAGCGTTCATCCGCAGTGAACGTGTAAGCGCAGGTTTTCACTTCGGTAACCGTATATTCGTCGATGCGGCTGAACGGCGGTGAAAACAAGCGACGCAGACTGTCGCCTTCTCCGGGTGCCGCGACGCGATTGGCGTCAGGGTCAGGTGCACGTGATTTGTGCACACTGGCGCCGAACTTCAGGCCGACATCGTCGATTGGCGGCAGCACGTAACCGCTGCTGGCGCCGCCAATATCGACGATAGCGGGCGCATTCGACCACGCTTCCGCCAGATCCGCGGGTGACTCGAGATAGGCGACCACGTTGCGATACGTCATCAGGTTTTCGGCGAGCGAGGGGAACAGTTGCAGCGTCCACGCGCCGGCGGTGACTACGAGCCGGTCGGCGCGGATGATCGTGTCGTCTTCGATGCGTACGGAGGCCGCATGCGCATCGACTGCGAGTACCTTGGTATGGGTGCGAATTTCGGCGCCGCGCATCTTGAGCCACGCTTTCATGTCGCGAGCGATGCGTTCGCTAAATAGTGCGCCGCCATCCTGATCGAGGTAGGCGTAGCGAAACGTGGCAGGGTCGAGAAACGGATAACGCTCGGCCGCTTCGCGCGGGTCGAGCTGTTCGTACTCGAATTTCATGCGGTCGAGACCGGCGCGAAATTGCTCGGCGCCATCGCCTGCGTGTTGCGAAATGCCGAGCACGCCGCAGTTCGCATAGTGGGATACGCCGAGATCATTCCACAGCAGATCCCAACTATCGAATGCCTCGGCGATGGTGCGTGCGTAGCCGTCAGCATCGCCATACGCTCGACGGATCATGCGACTCCGGTCGCCCGAGGCGGCGAGTGGGTTCGGAATCGAGCCCTGCTCGATCAGAGTGATGTCGTGTCCCAACTTGGCAAGCGACCACGCTGTGCTCAAGCCGGCAATGCCCGCGCCTACGATTGTCACCCGCATGCCATCTTCCCCCGAGTCGATGTATCCGGGTCAGAGTCTAGCAGTGGGAAAAATAAACAGGTACGCGTTCTGGCAACGCGAAAAATAATTCGGTATGTGTTTTAGCGAATCGCCGCGCGAGCCAACAGGGGCGATCCAGCGTGCTACCAGGCAGGGGGTGGTCTCCTCGCGCCGCCGTGTCAGTGTTTCTGTTTCGACGGATGGCGCAGCTTGTCGCGTACTTTCTTCGCGGCGAACAGCGGTACGTAATCGAATACACGCGCTTCGTGCCGGTAGTCAGCCAGGGTGTCTGCGTACATCTTCGAAACCGTTTCCGTCGGGGTGTCGGTTTCCTCTGCGATGCTTCTCACCACTTCGTCGACATTTGGCTCGGGTTGGGACATGGAACTCTCCGGGGCAAGCGGGATGGACCGGCGGGTCGCCGGGAACGGGCGCACGACAGGAGTTCATTAGAGGATGCGTTTGGCCACGATGCCAATTGAATTGGTCTATCGAATGACTCGCTCCACAGAGATTTTTGTCTTGCACTGCAGCAAGCGCCCGCGCCATGCGGGGATGCGGAAAATCAATGTGTATGCCGATGGTGAATATCTGGGAAATGCGCGTGCGCATGCGTGATCGGCGCGTGGGAATGCGGATGCGTGTGCGGCTCGTGGCCGTCCCACGCGAAATCATGTTCGTGCTGGTGATGCGCGTCGTGCCGGTGACGATGCGTGTGATCCAGCGGGGCATGCGTGTGCGGATGCTCGTGACGTTCGCGGATGTGCAGCCAGACACCCAGCGTCATGAGGGCAGCGGCCACCCAGAATAGGAGCGGCGGCATCTCTGGCCACAGCAGCCACGATAAGGTCACACCAAATAGTGGTGCGACCGAGAAATAGGCGCCGGTACGCGCGGTGCCGAGATTGCGCAGCGCGACGACGAACAGCACGAGACTCACGCCGTAGCCCGCGAAACCCGTCAGCATGGCGAGCGCGACGGTCGTGGCCTTGGGCCACGCTGCACCAAAAGTGAGCGCGAGCGTGACGTTGACTGATCCGGCCACGAGCCCCTTTACGCAGGCGATGAACATGGCGTCGTGAGTCGACACCTTGCGCGTGAGATTGTTGTCGACTGCCCAGCACGCGCAGGCGCCGACCAGCAGCAGGGTGCCGGGCGGCAGGCCGGCCGCGCCGGGCTGCCACGACAATGCCACGCCGCCCGCGACGATCGCGGCCATGCCCAGGAACACCTGAATGTCGACGTTCTCGCGAAACACGATCCACGCGATCAGCGCGGTGAGTACGCCCTCGAGATTCAATAGCAGCGAGCCGGTGGCGGCCGGCGTCGTTTTCAGACCCAGCATTAGCAGCGCCGGCCCCGCGACACCGCCTGCCACGATTGCGCCGGCGAGCCACGGCGCTTCGCGCACCGGGAAGCGGTGGTGACTGACCGGCTGCCCCTCCGCTTGACCTTTCAGGCGGCGCGCCAGAATCACGGCGGCAAGGCCCGTGCCGCTGCCGAGGTAGAACAGTCCGGCCAGCAGAAACGGCGACAGCGAGCCGAGCAGCGCCTTGGCGAGCGGCGTGGTCGCGCCGAACAAGGCGGCGGCGAGCAGAGCGGTGAAAGCGGCGTTGAAGCGGGTCGGCATGGGCGGGAGATTCGGATGGAGCAGGCGTTGCCGACACGATACCGCTATCGGGCCGTGGACGCCTAACTCCACCGAACAGGCGATCGGGCTGGAAATCCCGCTCGCGCGCATCCGATCGCGCCCTCACAGCGTATAACCCGCATCGCCATCGAAAGAGGCCCCCATGCCGCCATTTGCCGCCGCCGTGATCGCCCTGATTGGGCTCATCGCGATCTTCAGCGCCGTGTGGGCATGGCAGTTGAAGATCGGGAACGCCGGCATGGTCGATCCGGTTTGGGCCTATTCGCTCGGCCTGGTCGCGGTGCTCTACGCCGTGCTCGGCAACGGCGATCCGGTGTCGCGTGCACTGACCGCGCTGGGTGGCCTGGTTTGGGGCGTGCGACTCGGCACGCATCTGTGGAAACGCAATTTCGGCAAACCGGAAGACGCGCGCTATCGGCGCTTCCGTGAAGAATGGGGCGACAAGGCAGCCAGCAAGATGTTCTGGTTTTTCCAGGTGCAAGTCGTGATTTCGATGCTGCTGTCGATCGCATTTCTGGTGCCGTCGTACCGGAGCAGCGCACCGGCCATCGGGTGGATCGTGCTGGCGGTGGTGGTGTGGATCGCATCGGTAGTCGGCGAAGGCATCGCGGACCGTCAACTCAAGCACTTCACGCAGGATCCGGCCAATCACACCACCGTGTGCCGCGTTGGCTTGTGGCGCTATTCGCGGCATCCGAACTACTTCTTTGAATGCGTGCATTGGCTTGCTTACATCGCGCTGTCGATCGGCACGCCTTGGGGTTGGTTCACGTTGTTGCCACCGGTGCTGATGGCGTTTCTATTGCTCAAGCTCTCCGGCATCCCGCTGCTCGAAGAAAGCATGGCGAAAAGGCGCGCCGGTTACGCCGATTACATGCGCACCACCAGTGCGCTCATTCCGTGGCCGCCACGGGATTGAGACGAGCCGGCTACGACACAAAAGTCCAGACAAGACGATAGGGAGTCAGCCTCATGAGCCTTTCCACCACCGACCATACAATGCCGCCTTCGTCGCCCGCCGAGCCGAGCGACGGCTGGCTGATTCAGAGCTGCGAACGCGGCTGGCTGCCCGACAGCGTGATCCGTTTCGGCATGCGTCAGCTGATGCGCCAGCGTTTGCGCGACGAAGCGATCGACAACGGCGAGGTGCGCGCACAACGGCTCAACGGTCTGCTGGACGACTTGCGTTCAAGTCCGATCGCCATCGAAACGCAGGCCGCCAACACGCAACATTACGAGGTGCCGGCGTCGTTCTTCCACGCGCATCTCGGACCGCATCTCAAGTATTCGTGCTGTCTGTACCCAACCGGCAATGAGACGCTCGTGCAAGCCGAAGCCGCGATGCTAGAGCGCTACGCCGAACGCGCGGAACTGGCCGACGGTCAGCGGATTCTCGATCTCGGTTGCGGATGGGGTTCGTTGTCGTTGTGGCTGGCGGCGCATTATCCAAACGCGCAGATCGTCGCGCTGTCGAATTCGCATGGGCAACGCGTGTTCATCGAAGCGCGCGCGGCGGAGTTCGGTTTGCACAACCTCTCGGTGGTCACGGGCAATGTCGTCGATTTCGAATTCGACGAAGCGCAGCTTGGCGGCGGCTTCGATCGCGTGGTGTCGATCGAGATGTTCGAGCACATGAAGAACTACGGGCTGCTGCTCGCCAAGATTTCACGCTGGATGCGCGACGACGCGAAGCTGTTCGTGCATATCTTCGTGCATCGCACGCTTGCCTATCACTTTCAGGTGCAGGACGGCAACGACTGGATGTCGAAGTACTTTTTCACTGGCGGCACGATGCCCTCCGAAGCGCTCCTGCTGAACTTCCAGGACGATCTGCGGATGGAGCGGCAGTGGTGGGTGAGCGGCGCGCACTACGAGCGCACGGCGAATCACTGGCTCGCCGCGCTCGACGCAGCGCGTGACCGCGTGATGCCGATGCTGGTCCATACATATGGCGCGCGCGATGTGGCTGTATGGTTTCAGCGCTGGCGCATGTTCTATATGGCCGTGGCCGAGTTGTTCGGCTACGCCAACGGGAATGAGTGGGGCGTGGGACACTATCGGTTTGTAAAACGCTAAACCGAATCCTGATCCGCGCCTCGGTATGACCGCAAGGAAACCCATTTCACTGAACACGTTGTTGCACGACATTCGCGCCTGTACGGTATGCGCGCCGGTGCTGCCGCATGCGCCGCGTCCGGTCGTCGTGGCGTCGGCTGATTCGCGCATTCTGATCATCGGCCAGGCGCCCGGTGCGCGCGTGCATGCTTCGGGCATTCCATGGAGCGACGCCAGTGGCGCACGCTTGCGCAGCTGGCTCGAAGTCTCCGACGAAACCTTTTACGACGCCTCGAAATTTGCCATCGTGCCGATGGGTTTCTGCTTTCCGGGCAGAGGCACGAGTGGCGATTTGCCGCCGCGGCCCGAATGCGCCGCGCTCTGGCATCAGGCCTTACTGGCCCAGTTGCGCGAGGTGCGGCTCACGGTGTTGATTGGCCAATACGCGCAGCGTTTTGGCCTCGGCGACGCATTCGGGCCGACGCTGACCGATACGCTGCTGCGCTGGCGTGATTACGGCCCGCACGTAATACCGCTCCCGCACCCCTCGCCGCGCAATATCGCGTGGTTCAAGCGCAATCCCTGGTTCGAAGCAGACGTATTGCCGACTTTGCGGGCGCGGGTTGGTGCGGCGCTCGAGGAATGACCCGCCTCGCGCCGTCGAAATACGTCGAAACAATCGGAAACACACAATTAAGCGATTGACGGAATAAAACGGCAAACTGATGCGTTTGCTTCATACCGGCGGCGAGATCAGGCCTGCTGCGGCACGGCCGAATTTTCAAACAGCTTTCGCTAGAAAACCATTTGCAGACGGAACGACCGATGAATACTCACGCCGACTCCTTGACCGATTCAACCGGCACGCCGCTGGCGTCGCGCTATACCCGCACGGCGATAACGCTGCACTGGCTGATTGCGCTGCTGATGATCGGCAATGTGGTACTCGGCCTGACCGCCGAATCATGGCCTGACGACTGGGTGCGTCCGGTGGTCGACACGCATAAGTCGATCGGCATCACCGTGCTCGGTCTCGCGTTGATGCGCATCTTGTGGCGCGTGACGCACAAGCCGCCGCCGTTGCCGCGTGAGTTTCCGTCGTGGGAAAAAATCGCCGCACACGTTGCCCATTTCTTGCTGTACCTGCTGATGATCGCGCTGCCGCTATCCGGCTGGCTGCACGATTCCGCGTGGAAAGATGCTGCCACACATCCCATGCATCTGTTCAACCTGTTTCCCTGGCCGCGCATCGGCTATGTGATGAATCTCGACCCGGTGCTCAAGGAGACACTGCACGACCGCTTCGGCGCCTTGCATACGTGGCTCGGCTACGCGCTGTATGCGTTGCTGGCAATGCATATCGGCGGCGCGCTGAAGCATCAATGGATTGATCGCAAGTCGGTTCTGAAACGCATGGTGCCGTAAGCATCGCCACGCTGCTTTCTATCTAATAACCACCAACGACGAACTCGGCAGTCATTTTGAAGAAAACTCTGGAACAGGCGCTCGCCCTCGCATCGCCGCGCATACTGCCGCGTCCCACTACGCTGCTCAGCACGCTGATTCATTTCAGCGTCGTCGTGCTGTGGTTGCTGCTGTTCGCCCGCGCATTCTTTCTGCAAGGTGTGGTGGCGTGGTCGACCGGCATCGCGTATGTCGTGTACGACACCTTGCTGCTTGCGTTCGTCACCTGGAAAACGCTGCCGCTGATGCAGCCCACGCCGCCGCTCGAGCCGGACTTCGATGCGCGCAACTTGCCGGACATGGGTGTGATTGTCGCGTCGCATAACGAGGCAACGGTATTGCCGGTGACGCTCGCCGCGCTGCTGCGCCAGACGCATGGCCCGGCGCAAATTGTGATCGCCGACGACGGTTCCACCGATGCCACCCACACGCTGCTCACCGAACGCTTTGGCCTCACTGCCGCCGCTGACGGCGTGCTGAGCGCGCCGAGTTCGCTGTACCCGAATCTGTACTGGCTGCGCGTGCCGCACGGCGGCAAGGCGCGAGCGCTGAACGCCGCCATCATGGTCATGACCACCGAGACCGTGATGACCGTCGACGCCGACACGCTGCTCGACGACGACGCTACTTACGCGATGCGCGCCGCCTTCGCGAGTGAACCGAAGCTGGTCGCGGCGGCCGGCATTCTGGTGCCGGTGTGCGGCAAATCGGTGTCGGGCCGCGTGTTCCAGTGGTTCCAGACCTACGAGTACATGCGCAACTTCATCGCCCGTTTTGCGTGGATGCGCGCCGACAGTCTGCTGCTGATTTCCGGCGCCTTCGCGTCGTTCAGGCGTGACGCGCTGGTCGACGTGGGCGGTTTCGATCCGCAGTGCCTGGTCGAAGACTACGAACTGATTCATCGGCTGCGCCGCTATTCGGTCGATCATGATCTCGGCTGGGACGTGCGTGTGGTCGGCGATGCCCATGCGCACACCGACGCGCCGGACAACCTCGGCAGTTTCCTGCGGCAGCGCCGCCGCTGGTTTGCGGGTTTCCTGCAAACGCAATACTGGAACCGCGACATGACCGGCAACCCGCGCTACGGCAAGATGGGCATGCTGATGCTGCCGGTCAAGGCCATCGATACGATGCAGCCGATCTACGGGTTGACCGCCTTCGCGTTGCTGCTCGGCTTTCTGTTCGGCGGGCATGGCGCGATCGTCGTGTCGATTTTCAGCGTGATCGGCCTTAAAACGGCGATCGACCTCGCGTTTTATCTCTGGTGTATCCATCTGTATCGCCGCTGGACTGGCCATCGCACCGGCTCCAGTTTGTGGATGGCGGTGCTGGCGGCGATCGCCGAGCCATTCACATTCCAGCTCGTGCGACACGTCGGCGCTCTGCTCGGCTGGCTGCATTTCCTGCGCGGCGGACGCTCGTGGGGCGTGCAACGCCGCTCCGGGCTCGTGACGCGCGACGAAAGCTAGCCGCCGATCATCTGACCAAAGGCATATGGAGAGGAAGAATGGCTCGCCAACCCAACGGGCGGCGAGCCGGACACGGCACGCAGGCGGGGGAACCATGCCGCTTCGGGTTCGAGTAGACTGTACGGCGATGTCGGCCCGCGAATTGCAGGGCGACCACCTTCTATCCGCTCGTGCACGGAGGCTCCACCTATGCATGCTGTTCCCCCGCTCGAACAAGACACCGTCGATGCGCCGGTCGATGCGTCGCCTGCTCATACAGCCGCGCAAACCAACGCCTCAACAGGCGCGAAACCCCACGCGCCGGATCAGGCCGCCAACGACGCCCCAGTGCGCGATCTGCGGCGCGTAGGTATTCACCCTGATTACTGGTATCCGCTCGCGTGGTCGCATGAGGTGAAGCGGGGCAAGACGCATGGTGTGACGTTCGCGGGTGAGCCGATCGTGCTGGCGCGTACGGAGTCCGGCAAGGTGTTCGCGCTCGAAGACCGCTGCGCGCATCGCCAGGTACCGTTGCATCAGGGCGTGGTGGACGGCGAGTCGATCCGCTGCGGCTATCACGGCTGGACCTACGACTGCTCCGGCACCTGCATCGACGTGCCGTATCTGGGCCGCGACCGGCTGCCCAATGGCGTGCGTTCTTATCCGTGCCGCGAAGTCGAAGGCCTGATTTTTGTGTTTCCCGGCAATGCCGAGTTGGCCGAAGAACGGCCGCTACCCGCGTTCAGCTCCGTATCCGACAAAAAGTACAAGACGCGCCGTTTCGGCCGTCCGGTGAATTGCCACTATTCGTTCATGCACGAGAATCTGATGGATATGAACCATCAGTTCCTGCATCGCCGCCAGATGGGTCAGATGCGCGCACGTTCGCTGGGCCGGCGGCGCGGCGAGGGCTGGGTCGAAGTCGATTACACGTTTGCGCGCATGGCCGGCCAGCAGCCGATCGGCGAAGCGATCGTGTTTGGCCAGAGCCGCAAGACCGGCGGCGACAACGACAAGGACGTGATGACGATCCGCACCGAGTATCCGTATCAGACGCTGCAGATCCGCACGTCCGATCAGACGCTGGTGATGGATTTGTGGATCGTCTACGTGCCGCTCGATCGTGAGCAGCGCACGAACCGCACCTTTGGCCTGCTGTCGATTCGCAAACCGGGCATTCCCGGCGTGCTGAATCTCGCGTGGCCGCTGCTCGTGTGGTTCACCGAACGCATTTTCAAGGAAGACCGCGAGATCGTCGAAGCGGAACAGCGTGCGCATGATTCGCAGGGCGCGGACTGGAATCACGAGGTGTTTCCGGTCATCAACGAACTACGCGCCTTGTTGCGCGAAAGCGGCGCGCCGGATCAGGTGGTGGGCGCCGGCACGGGTGGCGCCGCGGTGATCCGCTTCTGGGATTCGCGTCACGGCAACCCATTGTCGAATACTTGATATTCGAGTTTTTTTTGGGGCTTCGGCCGTTGCCGCGATCGTGGCGGCGGTTTCTGAGCATGCTGGCGAGGTGGCGCTTTCGTAAGTCGGCTTTCCGCCCGGTGGAGAACGAATCCATCTCCACCCGGTAGGGAATTCAGGCCGATCGAGCAGCGATAATGACATCTGACACGCCGAGGTTTGCGCCAATCGAGATGCGCTGACCTCCGACCCGTGTACCATTTCGCTTTTTCCAATCTTTAAGAACGCCTCGTGACTACGCAACACATCCCCACCGCATCCCGCAAATCCCTCACTCTGCTGCAACTGCTGGGCCTCATCGGCGCCGCCGGCCTGATCGCAGCGATTGCGCTGAACCAGTTCGCCTGACCCCGCCACGAAGCCCTCCCTTCAAGCATCCGACCCTATGCCGGCGCTCGTCGCCGGCTTCATCGATATTCCGATTTGCCATGTACAAGAAGGGCGTCGCTGTAGAAATCCAGTTTTCTCCCGAACGGCTCAACGACGGCGCCGGCGATCCGTACTGGATCGATTTGACGCAGGTCGAAGCGCAACGGCTGTTGGAAAGCCTGCAGGCACGCCTGGCTGAAAGTAGTGCGGGTACCGTCGCGCCTTTGGTTGTGAGCCTTGACGAGACGACGGCGGCGTCGCGCGCGGTCGATGCGCCACATGCCGCGGAAGAAAGCGCGGCGCCTGCGGACGACTTCAAACAATGGGTTTGCGTGATCTGCGGCTGGATCTACGACGAAGCCGCCGGCTTGCCGGAAGAAGGTATCGCGCCGGGCACCCGCTGGGCAGAGGTCCCGGCCGACTGGCGTTGCCCACTGTGCGACGTGGGCAAGGAAGATTTTGCGTTGGTCGAGTTTTAAGCCGGAAAATCCGCGCCGACCGTCGTGGCCTCCCACGCATCGAAGTCGCCGCGCATGAAGTCGAGCTTCTTGCGCGCCAGTTCGAGCGCGGCCTTGCCGAGCAGCAAACGCAGCGGTGGCTTGTCTGACAGCGCGGCGTCGATGATTGCCTGGGCGGCGCGCACCGGATCACCCGCCTGCTTGCCGCTGCGCGCCTCGGTCTGTTTGCGGCGCTCACCGGCCGTGGCCGCATAGTCGTCGATCTCCGTCGCTGATTGCTTGATCGACGGACCCGCCCAGTTCGTGCGGAACGGGCCGGGTTCGACGATCAGCACGTCGATGCCGAGCGGCTTCACTTCCGTCGCGAGCGACTCGGACAAACCTTCCACCGCGTATTTGGTGGCGTGGTAATAACCGGTCGCGGCGAAACTCGTGATGCCGCCAATCGACGACACATTCACAATCAAGCCACTGTGCTGCTCACGCATGATCGGCAACACCGCCTTCGTTATGTCGACCAGACCGAACACGTTGGTCTCGAACATGGCGCGGACTTCGTCGTCCTCGCCTTCTTCGATCGCGGCCAGATAGCCGTATCCCGCGTTATTGACGAGCGCGTCGATGCGCCCGAAACGCTGCTTGGCCTGCGCGACCACGTCCGCGATCTGCTTGCGGTTCGTCACGTCGAGCGGTAGAACTAACGCGCGGTCGCCGTGCGCTTCGGCGATATCTTTCACTTTCGACGCGTCGCGTGCGGTGACCACCGCACGCCAGCCGCGCTCCAGCACCAACTTCGCCAACTCGCGGCCGAAGCCGGTGGAACAGCCTGTAATCAGCCAGACGGGATTGTCTCGATTCATCATTTGGGAAACTCCGGTTGATGGGCGAACGTGGCGCGGGTTGTTGGTCGAATAGCGCCCTTATTGCTGCTTGCGTTTCGAGTGGGTTTTTAATTGTATTCTTAACACGGCGGCCTCGCTTTGCAGCGCGTCGACGAACGCACCGGCCAGCGGATGGCTTGGGCGATGCTCTGGATGAACCACACTCACTCGAAACGGCAATGACACAGCGAGCGGCCGGATATGCAAATTGCGGCCCGCGAAATCCAGCGCCGTAAGCGGATTGACGATGGCCACGCCGAGACCTTGCCGCACGAAACTGCACACGGAGACGGCGGTGGGCGTCTCGATCATCTGGCGGCGCGCGATGCCTGCTTGCGTGAAGGCTTCGTCGATCTGAATCCGGTACGGATCGTTCGACGACAGGCTGATGAAGGGCTGATTCGCGAAGTTCTTCAATTCGATCACGCGCTTGGCGAGCAATGGATGCCCATCGGGCAACACGCAAACTTCGTCCACTTCGAGCAAGGGCGTCAGGCGTGTTCCAGCAGGCGGCGCGCCATGTTCGGTCAAGCCGAGGTCATAACGCTGCGCGGTCAGCCATTCTTCGAGAAACGGTGATTCCTGTGTTGCGATCGAGAGACTGACGCCGGGCTGTACATCGTGAAAACGCTTCGCCGCGCCTGGCAGGATCGAGTGCGAAAACGCGGGCAACGCGATGATGGAAAGCTGGCCGCCCTGGAATTCGCGCAGACTTGCCGCCGTGGACGCCACCCTTTCGAGCCCGATATACGTGCGCTTGATTTCATCGAACAGCGTCAACGCGGACATGGTTGGACGTAGCCGCCCATGCACGCGTTCGAACAAGGCAAAGCCGACGCTCTGTTCCATGCGTGCCAGCTCGCGGCTTACCGTGGGCTGCGAGGTGAAGAGCATCTCGGCCGCTTTGGTGACGCTGCCTGCTGTCATCAACGCGCGGAAGACTTCGATATGTCGATGAGTGAGCGCCATGATGTGTATATCAAGAATGAATGGATTCACAAAGAATAGGTATTTTACTGAATGACCGGTTCTCAGCATCATGTTGCTCACTAATGCTTCGAGATAGAGAGCCGCGAACCGTGACCACATTCAATCCACCACAACTCGTCGAACTTGCGCGTCAGTACGGCACGCCCCTTTGGGTCTACGACGCCGACGTGATCCGCCAGCGTATTGCCGAATTGCGCAGCTTCGACTTGATCCGCTATGCGCAGAAGGCGTGTTCGAACGTGCACATCCTGAAGCTGATGCGGGACGAAGGGGCGATGGTCGACGCGGTGTCTTTGGGCGAAATCTCGCGCAGTCTCGCGGCGGGTTTCACGCCGGATGGCGATCCAGAGGGCGTGGTTTTTACGGCTGACCTCGTCGATCACGCAACGCTGGCTGCAGTGATCGAGCATCGCATCACGGTCAACGCTGGGTCGCTCGATATGCTCGAACGTATTGGACAGCATGCGCCTGAAGGTCATCGTGTGTGGCTGCGAATCAACCCCGGTTTCGGGCATGGACACAGCAACAAGACCAACACGGGCGGCGAGCATAGCAAGCACGGGATCTGGCTAGATGATGTGCCGCTGGCAATTGCCATGGTGCGGCGTTACGGTCTGAAGTTGGTCGGGCTGCACATGCATATCGGCTCCGGCGTCGACTACACGCATCTATCGCGCGTATGCGATGCGATGGTCGAAGCGGTGCAAGGCTTGGGCCACGATATCGAAGCGATTTCGGCCGGCGGCGGTTTGTCGGTGCCGTACAGCGAAGGCGAACCGCGGATCGACGTCGAACATTATTTCCGTCTTTGGGATTCGGCGCGGCGGCAGATCGAAGCGCATCTTGGGCATCGCGTGAGACTCGAAATCGAGCCGGGGCGTTTTCTGGTCGCCGAAGCGGGTGTGCTGGTTGCCGAGGTGCACGCGCTGAACCGGCGGCCGAACCGGCAGTTCGCCTTGGTGGATGCGGGATTCAATGATCTGGTGAGGCCATCGTTTTACGGCAGCCATCATGAGATGACGGTGGTGAAGGGTAATGGCATGCCGAGCGAAGCACCGGCTGGCTCTTTCGCGGTGGCCGGGCCGTTGTGTGAAGCGGGCGATGTGTTCACGCAGGAGGCGGGCGGTGTCGTCACGAGCCGCTCCATGCCGGCTCCTGAAGTAGGGGACTTCGTCGTGTTTCATGACACCGGGGCATACGGCGCGTCGATGTCATCGAACTACAACAGCCGGCCACTGGCGCCTGAGGTGTTGCTGGAGAACGGCACGCCGCGGTTGATTCGGCGCAGGCAAACTATCGAGGAGTTGATCGCGCTCGAAACGCCAGATTGATTTTGTCGAGCGTGGTTGCTGCGAGCGCTCGTTGGGCTCTTTATGCTCCAACGCTCATCGCGCCCGCACAGTGCGCATGTACGACGCAATCATCGTCGCGAGTTCCTGTGCGGCTGGCGTGACGGGAATCGCCGCGCGCTGCAACAGGCAGACGTTCTGTTCGACCGCCCGTTCGCGCACATTGATCAACGTGAGCGTGCTCGCAAACGGTCCGCGTTTGACGACAATCGACGACTCCAGCGACAGGCAGTCCGTCGCGCCAACCAGATGCAGCGTCTCGTACAGACCTTCCACCGTCGCGATGATCTTCGGCGGCGGCAGACTGTGGCTCTCAAACAGATGGTTCAGCCGATTGACCTGCGGATCGTCAGTGAGATTCGGCGAGGGCGTCGCCACCCAAGTGCAATCGGCGAGATCGGCAATCGAGGTGGCACCCGCTTTCGGATGACCGCGACGGCAGACCACCACAGGATCGGACGGATAGAGCGGCGTCACGGATAGATCGGCCGTATCGGTGTGCTTCGACACTAGCGCGACGGCGAAATCGAGCCTGCCCTCTCGAATCCACGAAATCATCATCCGCGAGGTGCCGGTGCGCAAATGCACGGCGACCCGCTCGAAGCGCGCGCGGAATTCCATCAGGACCGGCGCGAAGGCGTCGATGAGCGGCTCGGTGGTCATGCCGAACGTGACCTCGCCCGCGTAGTCGCCACGCAACTGCTGCACTTCCTGCTCGGCCCGCTCGCATTCGCCGAGAATCGCGCCGGCGCGCTGCAAGAGCCGCTGGCCGAGCGCGGTCAGCGCGATGCCGCGGTTCGTGCGGGTGAATAACGTCGCGCCCAGCATCGATTCGAGGTTCTGCAACTGCTGCGTGATGCCGCTCTGGGCGATGCCGAGCGCCCGCGACGCCGCGCGAATGCTGCCGTGCTCGGCAACGGCGGTGAACGCGCGTAGCTGGGAGATCGTCAGCGCCATGAGAAGTCTCTGTGATCGGTAAAAGTGATCATGATATTACTTTCGGGACTTCTTTGAGGCGCAACGGCGGCATAGGATGGCCCAGTAGTAATCCGCCCAACCCACACCCGCCTCCCATGAAAATTCCGCTGATGATCCTGAGCGCCGCGCTGGCTTTCAGCAGTGTTGCGTTTGCCGCCGACCCCGCCACGCTGCGCCTCGGTATCGATCCGACCTATCCGCCGATGGACTCCAAGGCGCCCGACGGCAGCTTCAAAGGTTTCGACGTCGATCTCGGCAACGAAATCTGCCGGCGCATCCATGCGCATTGCCAGTGGGTCGAGCTCGAGTTCTCGGGGATGATTCCGGCGCTGCAGGCGCGCAAGATCGACGCGATCCTTTCGTCGATGGCGATCACGGAGAAACGTGAGCAACAGATTCTGTTTTCGTCGAAGCTGTTCCAGTTCAAATCGCGGCTGATCGCGCGACAAGGTTCGGCGCTCGCGGGCGGTTTGAATGCGTTGGCTGGCAAGCAGATCGGTGTGCAGTCGGGGACGCAGTTCGAGGGTTACGCCCTGAAGAATTGGGCGCCGCTTGGTGTGCACGTGGTTGCGTACAAGAGTCAGGATGAGGTGTTCGCCGACTTGCAGAACGGTCGTCTCGACGGCGCGTTGCTCGGTTCTGTTGAAGCCGACTACGGCTTTTTGCGCACGCCGGCGGGGAAGGGGTTTGCGTTTGTCGGCGAGCCGCTTTCGATGGGTGATCGCGGCGTAGGTATCGGTCTGCGCAAGGATGAGACTGCGGTGCAGGCGTCCATTAACGAGGCGATTGCTTCGATGCGCAAGGACGGTACGTACGCGCAGATCGCGAAGAAGTACTTTGACTTCGATCCGTACGGTAACTGATTTACTCACTTCCTATTCTTCTCCAGACTTCTTGCGCTCATGAATAAGCAATCGATTCCGCTTCTGTCGCCGGCTATCGGCACGCACCGCGAACTGGTGTCGTTTCATTTTGGTCCTGCGGATAGCGGACAGAAGATTTATATCCAGTCGTCCCTGCATGCAGATGAAACGCCGGCGATGCTGACGACGGTCTTGCTTAAGCGTCGGTTGCTTCAACTGGAGAAGCATGGTGCGTTGAACGCGGAAATCGTACTGGTGCCGGTGGCGAATCCGGTTGGGCTTGGGCAGTACGTACTCGGGCAGTTTCTTGGGCGCTTCGATCTGGGCAGCGGCAAGAACTTCAATCGACACTTCATGCAGTTTTCGAAGCTGGTAGAGCGGGCTAAGGATGCCTTGGGTTCGGATGCTGCGGAGAATCGGCGGATTGTTCGTGAACTGATCGCGGCTGAACTCGCCGAGCAGAAACCGTTGACTGAGTTTGAGTCGCTGCAATTGGCGCTGCTGAAGCTCTCGTTCGATGCAGATGTGGTGATCGATTTGCATTGCTCGTTGGAAGCGGCAATGCATCTCTATACCAGTGAGGCGGCGTGGCCCGAGTTTGAACCTCTGTCACGGTATCTGGGCGCGCAGGCTTCGTTGCTCGCGACTAACTCGGGCGGGGAGTCGTTTGATGAGACGCACAGCTTGTTGTGGTGGCAACTGCAGCAAGCTATGCCTGCTGATAAGCCGGTACCCAATGGGGCGATTGCTGTGACGGTGGAATGCCGTGGGCAGCGGGATGTGTCTTATGAAGTTGCCCAGGAGGATGCGGACGCGTTGGTCGATTATCTGGTTTGGCGGAAGGCTATTAAGCTTGATGCGAAGCCTTTGCCCGAGTTGCTTGCACCTGCTACACCTCTTGCTGGCAGCGAGCAGTTCTATGCGCCTGTTAGCGGGATTCTGATTCATCGCGCGAAGATCGGGGACACGATTCGAGTTGGCCAGCCCTTGTTCGATATCGTCGATCCGTTGACGGATGAGACGACTACGCTCGTTAGCAATACCGAGGGTGTGTTTTATATGCGGCGCGCGATTCGGTTTGTGACGGCCGGGGCGCCCTTGGGGAGGGTGACTGGAAAGAAGGCGTTCAGGACCGGGGTCTTGTTGGGGGCGTGAGAGTCTTTGCCTTTTGTAGCGATTTTGTCTGAGGCTGTTAGGGCAGAGGAGTTTCCTTGCCGTGTGCTTACAACGCTGGTCTCGCGGCAAAAGGCGAGGCAAATGCCGTGCCGGACAGCAAAGGTATGGCCTGCCTTTTTCAGTTGGATCCGATGACCCTGAAGAATTTGAAACACTGACTGGTACGATCCAATTCGAGGAGGCTCCAGAGTCATCTGGAGCCCCATCTGTCACCGGCACAATTGGAACCCAGCCGGTCTATATATCGGCGTCCCCGCGGACAGCTCATACGAGACTCCCACGAACCGTGACGGAATGCCATATCGCACCCGTCAGTTGCATCCCCGCTAGGACGGCCAAGCTAGGAGCTAGGTCCGAACACGTGCGCATAGTCGACCCCCGCGTATAGCGTCTGTCCCATCTGGAAGACCAGCAATTCATTCGGTCACATTCCATTATCACGCACTAGCATTGTGTCGCGGTCCGCACTTCGCCAGCGCCAATCCGCCTACCTGCCCAAGCAACACAGATAGCCGATCGATAGCCGCTTTCTTCGATGTGTCTGACCATTCCCGGCACCAATGCAGAAATTTCTGCTAGACGCGTGCAGATCGTTTCTTCGATGATTGCGAGGCACGCTAAAAAGTGCCCGAGCGAGAAAAGCCCGCTGCGCCAGCACCTGTTCACCGCTCCGACACATGGTCAGGACAGCACCGGAATAAGATAAATGAATTGCACAAGAAAATACCTGGGCATTGCCGCCTTGATCATCATTTCCCTACTAGCGTTTTCTCTGGGGTGCTTTTTTATAAAGAAGCAAGATACAGAAAAGACTACGGCCGGTGCGGTGGCGGGAGGTGATGCAAGGATCATCAATGCCAACTCAAACGGCAACGATCCTACTGTATCGATGAATCCATATCCGGCGTCGTCACCGATACACGGTGAGTTCAATGAATTCCGCAATTGGGTGCTGAATAACAAGAAACTGGCGGCTCTTAGCGACTCGGCAGGTCCCGGTCATCTGTTGAGGCTGTCCGGCCAGCTAGCAGTAAAGGGATTGCCTCGACTATCCACTGATCTACTTGAGCAGCGACTGTCCGCTGTCACCAGGATATTGCCATCGCTGGACACCCATATGTGCAGCACGTTTCTAAAAGGCGGACTCAACGCCATGGAGTTCACGGTCCAAGCTTCTTCAGTCATGGAATCGTTTAGCGACGACGAAGCGAAAGCATGGTTCGCTATTAACAAAGCTGCCATTGAGGCACAACTGGATGGGTCGCCGCTTATCGTGCTGTCAACTGAAGACGCAACGCGGGGCGTTCTAAAAATCGCAAGATCGATGTATGAGCCGGAATCCACGGCATTTATTTCCGGGTTGACTAGCTTGAAGACAGCGAACGATGAGGATGCTTGCGCGACAGTTCGAACACTCTACTCCAAAGGGAACGCTCTGCCCGAGCCTTATCGGGGATATATGGCAAGGATGCTTCTCACAGGAAAAGAGGGCAACGAGAAATTCTAATATATATTTATATAAGTAAAACCCCAATTAAAAGTAGCGATGCTTTGATTAAATTTTAAATGACTTTAAGCGAGACTGCCGCGTAATGATAACCTATTCAATACCTGACTATCTTGGCCCCTATTTCGATACCGCTGCGTCGATTGCTGGCATCGCCCAGACAGCGGTCGGGGGTGACATGACAGGGACAGCCGTGGGCATTGGCACCGTAATTGCTGGTGCCAAAGCAACTCTCACCGACAGCACAACTCTAGGGACGCTTAACTCAATAGTCGGCACGGGTTATGGGATTGCGACGGCGTTCGACAAACTCGGGAAGCAGATTGACACAGTGTCCGGTTCGCTGACTGCATACAACGAGGCAGTAGCGTCTGGTAATCAGGGTTCAATAAGCGCTGCTGGCCTAGCAGTGACAAGTTCCGTATCGACCGTGGTCAACACCATTGGGTCAGTGATCGCGGGTGTTGCTGGTGCGCTAGCGGCGGCTGGTCCGGCCGGATCGGCAGCGTTGGCTCCCCTTGCCAGTCTCGGCCTGGCGATTTCGGCTGCGGCGGGATTGTTGGCGATGACCGCAAGTAACGCCGTTACAGACGCAGTAAAAGCAGCCGCACGCGATATTAATCAGCTACTCAACAACATTGATTCACAGCTGGGTACAGGCTCGCCGGATTCCGGTCAGACGGGAGCGCCTGGTGCTGGTGGGACCGGGCCAGAATCCGGTGCTGGCGGCGCCGCAATGGGCAAATATCAGGAAACGTATCCCCTAATCAGCCCACTTGTCCTCGACCTGACTGGTTCGGGAATCAACCTGACTCCGCTGAACACAAGTTCTCCGTACTTCGACTTAACCAACAATGGTTTCGCCCGCCAAACCGGCTGGGTTGGTGCCGGTATGGGATTGCTTTGTTTCGATCCGAACGACCAGAACATCACGAATATCACCCAGCTATTCGGCAACGAAACGACTGACGGATTCGATATCCTGCGTAAGCTCGACGCCAATCATGACAATGTTATCGACGCATCCGATCCCGAATTCGCAAGCCTGCGGGTGTGGGTCGATGCCAACGGGAACGGTGCTTCCGATTCAGGTGAACTCTACACACTCAGTCAGCTCGGCATCGTTTCTATCAACCTGAATGCCACTGAGGTAAATGAGACGATCGCAGGCAACAAAATAAGTTCGATTAGCAGTTATACGCTGGCGGACGGCACCACTCGCGAAATTGTCGATGCATGGTTCGCCAACAGCACGATGAACACCAAACCGCTTACGCCAGTCGATGTGACAGCAACTGCGGCGGCGCTCCCTCAATTGGCAGGCGCAGGGATATTGCGCGACCTGCGCTCGGCCATGACGCTCGATCCAGATTTGCAGAATCTCGTGCAGATCTTTGTGAAGCAACCGCCTGGCACCAGCCCCTCCAGCTTGGAGTCGGCTGCGCAAGCGATTCTTTTCCAGTGGGCGGGGGTTACTCAAGTGGCGCCCACGTCGCGTGGTGGCTCGATTGACGCACGGCAACTTAGCTTCGTAGAACAGTACCTGGGCCGGCCGTTCAATACAACCGGTGACGGTGCCAACCCGGGAATCAGGGCGGCTGCCTACTTGCAACAATCCTGGAATGATCTGTACGACGCGGCGTTGGCACGCCTCGTCTTGCAATCGCCTCTGGGTGCGAGCATGGCGCCCGAATTCAGGTACGACGCCGCCACCGATACGGTCCAGGCGACTGCTACGTTCGCACCGGCACTAGCCGCAGCCTTCCAGCGTCTCGGCACGATTAACGCCGCAAATCTTGCTTCGTGGGATCTGCTGTTACGCGTCGCAGACGCAGCGCGATTTGACATGGGGATGTCCAACTCGGTGTTCGAGAAATACGTTGCCGCTGCGACGAACGACACCGTCGCATCGATTGCGAACGCCATTGCCTCGGGCCTCCAGATCAGCATCGACGGATCGGGGCGCATCCAGGAAACCGGCAGCACGATCTATCACGATTTCTATGCTGGTCCGGGAGTTAGTGTGCTGATCGGTGAGCGCGCTGGCAACGACCCAAGCATCCAGTTGCCGGGTCACGATGTATTCCACTACTCCGCCGGTGATGGCGTCGTGGAAATTCGCGAAAGTGACCCAAACTCCAGCGCGGCTGCCAACACACTGAGCTTCGGTTCGGGGATCGACCCCTCATCGATCAAAGCCAGGGTCCTGAGCAACGGCGACATGGTGCTGACCGACGGCGTCACAGGCGACCAGATTACGCTGGTAGGGGAACTACGCGACAGCGGCGGGGGCGTCCAGTTTGTGCAGTTTGCAGATGGCACAACATGGACGAGGTATCAGTTGATTCAGGTTGCCGCACTCTGTGGAACATCGGGTAATGACAAGCTCTACGGGACTGCCAGCGCGGAAGTATTCGATGGCAAAGGCGGCAACGATTATGTCCAGGGCGGTGGCGGTGGAGATACGTTCATCTTCAACGCGGGGTACGGAAAACTGGAAATTTACGAATCGGACAAGAGCAACAGTCCCTACAACGTTCTTCAGCTTGGCCCTGGAATCAACAAATCGTCGGTCACGGTACGGGGGACAAGCAGTGGCAATCTGGTGCTAACGGACGGTATCGCGGGGGATCAGATCACCCTGGACTCGGCAATGCTCTTTGATTCAATGGGAGTGCAGGCGGTACGGTTCTCTGACAACACAATCTGGACGCGTCAGCAGCTAATTCAGATGGCCACTACGGGCACGGCGGGTAATGACACGCTCTATGGAACTGGCAACGCCGAGGTATTCGACGGAAAGGGCGGCAATGACTACGTCGTGGGTGGCGGCGGTGGCGATACGTTCATCTTTAATGCGGGCTACGGAAAACTTGAGATTAGTGAATATGATTCCGCCAGCGCGCCGCATAACGTGCTCCAACTGGGTACGGGAATCAGTGCGTCATCAGTCGCGGTGAGGAGCACGGGCAATTCCGGCATTGTGCTGACGGACGGCATCGCGGGCGACCAGATCACGCTGGATTCGTTTATGAGCGGCAGATCCTGGGGAGTGCAAGAGGTGCAATTCGCCGATGGGACGACATGGAACAGACAGCAACTGCTCCAGATGGCGGCAACCGGTACGGCGGGCGACGACAAAATCTATGGAGCATCCAACGGGCTAGTATTCGACGGCAAGGGCGGCAATGACTATATCCAGAGTCAAGGCGGTGGCGACACGTTCATCTTCAATGCGGGCTACGGGAAACTGGAGATTTCGGAACTGGACTCAAGCAAGACGCCCCATAACGTGCTGCAACTGGGTGCGGGAATCAGCGCGTCATCAGTCACGGTGAAGACCACGAGCAATTCCGGCATTGTGCTGACGGATGGCATCGCGGGTGACCAGATCACGCTGGATTCGTTTATGAACGGCAGCGCTTGGGGGGTGCAAGAGGTGCAGTTTGCCGATGGCACGACATGGAACAGGCAGCAACTGCTCCAAATGGCGACTGGCACGGTGAGCCTCGCCGATCGGCAAGTCAACAACCTGATTGCGGGCATGGCATTTTACGGCGCGCAATCGGCTGCTAATTCGCAGACGCTGGCTGCGATCCAGCAGCAACCGCAAGCGATGCTCGCGGCCAACCTGTACTAACACTTCCTTCATCTGCTGTTCAGGCATCCGCGGTGCTTTGCGTCACGGATGCCCGCGTGTCTATCCGCGGCATAGTTCTCCATGCTGTAACTGACTCGCAAGTGCCGTACCGAAAAAGTCAATAATCCTTGAACGCTCCTGAATTCAACCAGTCGGTGCCTTCCGCGTCCGACCCAGCTTCTGATACTGCTCCCCACGACAAGCCCGTTCACGATCCGGCACTAGCATGCCTTGTCGTCATCGCGCGATTTCATGGCGTTGCCGCAGACGCTGCGCAGTTACGTCATGCCGCGGCGCGCAGCAATGAGCGCTTCGACAGTGACGCGCTCGTTCTGGGCGCTCGCTCGATTGGTTTGAAGGCGTCGCCAGCGCCGCTGCGAATCGACCGGCTTGATCGCACGCCTTTGCCCGCACTTGCTTTTGACAAGGACGGCAAGCATTTCATCATTGCGCGCTGCGACGGCAAGACGGTCTTTGTTCTTGAAGCGGAGGCTCTCGCTCCTACTGTGATGCCACTCGACACGCTGGCGGTCCGTACGACTGGCCGGATGCTGCTATTCACATCGAGAGCCTCGCTGGCCGGTGAACTCGCGCGGTTCGATTTTTCGTGGTTCATTCCGGCGATCATCAAATACCGGCGACTATTGCTGGAAGTGCTCGGCGTGTCGCTGGTCCTGCAGATCTTCGGGCTCGTCTCGCCACTGATGTTTCAGGTAGTGATGGACAAGGTGCTCGTGAACCGCGCCTACAACACCCTTATCGTTGTTGGCATTGCGCTTTTCGTCAGCTCCACTTTCGAGGTGCTTCTCACGGGTCTGCGCAACTTCACTTTCTCGCACACCACCAACCGGATCGACGTGGAACTGGGCGCGCGTCTGTTCCGCCATCTGGTGGCACTGCCGTTACCCTATTTTGCGGCCCGGCGCGTGGGCGATACCGTAGCTCGCGTACGAGAACTGGAGAACATCCGAAACTTCCTGACAGGTCAGGCGCTGACTGCCGTTATCGATCTTGTGTTCTCGTTCGTTTTCATCGGAGTGATGTGCCTCTACAGCGTGTGGCTCACGCTCATCGTCGTCGCGTCGTTGCCGCTCTACGCCGTCATTTCAGCCACGCTTGTGCCCGCTTTGCGTCGGCGTCTGAACGAGAAATTCGCACGCGGCGCGGACAACCAGTCGTTTCTGGTCGAAACCGTTTCCAGCATCGAAACGGTCAAGGCAATGGCCGTCGAGCCGCAGTTCATCAAAAGATGGGAAACGCAACTCGCGGCCTACGTCGCATCGGGCTTCCGCGTGACGACGCTTGGAAATGTGGGCCAGCAGCTTATCCAGTTTGTCGGCAAGCTGGTCACGCTCGCGACGCTGCTGCTGGGCGCGAAGCTGGTCATTGACGGTCGGCTGACTGTCGGGCAACTGATTGCGTTCAACATGATGTCGCAGCACGTCGCCTCGCCGATCCTGCGTCTTGCCCAGCTATGGCAGGATTTCCAGCAGATTGGCATCTCAATGGGACGACTGGGCGACATTCTCAACACGCGAAATGAATTGCCGCATAGCCGGCAGGCACTGCCTGCGGTGCATGGCGACATCCGGTTTGAGAATATCCGTTTCCGGTACCGGGCGGACGGCCCACCGATTCTCAATGACATATCCCTGGACGTGCGCGCGGGCGAAGTGATTGGCATTGTTGGCCGTTCAGGCTCTGGCAAGAGCACACTCACGAAGCTGCTGCAGAGACTTTACTTGCCTGAGCAGGGCACTGTACGCATCGACGGCATCGACCTTGCTCTCGCCGATCCTGCGTGGTTGCGCCGACAGGTGGGCGTTGTACTGCAGGAGAACGCGCTCTTTAACCGTACGGTCCGCGAGAACATTGCGCTAACCGATCCAGGCGCGCCACTTGAACTTGTGATGCGGGCCGCAAAACTGGCCGGCGCGCATGATTTCATCTGCGAACTGCCGCAGGCCTACGACACGCCTGTCGAAGAGCACGGCGGCAATCTGTCAGGCGGCCAGCGCCAGCGACTGGCGATTGCACGGGCGCTGCTCACCAATCCACGCATCCTGATCTTCGACGAGGCGACCAGCGCGCTCGACTTCGAAACCGAGCGCGTTATCCAGAACAACATGCGAGCCATCTGCGCGGGACGAACCGTGATCATCATCGCCCACCGCCTGAGCGCCGTGCGTCATGCGACGCAGATCATCGCGATGGACAAGGGGCGGATTGTGGAGCGTGGGACACACGACGCGCTGCTCGCGCATGGCGGCTATTACGCCCACCTTATTTCTCTGCAGAACAGTTGATGATGCGTTTCCATCTGCAGGCATTCGCTGATCTGATGCGTCGGTACGCGAGTATATGGCGGGCCGGGTGGTCAATCCGCGACCAGCTTGATGCTCCCGAAAAGCTCAGTTACGAACTGGCTTTCCAGCCGGCCCAGCTCGAACTGGTTGAAACACCTGTTCATCCTGCGCCTCGGTGGGCAATGCGCATTCTGGTGATCCTGTCAGTGCTGATCCTGCTGATCGGCATCATTGGTCGGCTTGATATCGTCGTGACGGCAAAGGGCAAGTTTGTTCCCAACGAGCGCGTCAAGATCATCCAGCCGGCGATAACCGGCGTGGTGCGGCAGATTCTGGTTCGTGACAGTCAGCGCGTCAATGCGGGACAGGCATTGCTGGTCCTGGACGCGACACAGGCAGCGGCTGACGCGGACAAGGCCCGTTCATCGCGGATCGATGCAGCACTCGCGTCCGCCAGGGCGGCCGCACTGCTGGATGCGGTCAAAACCGGGCACGTCCCGCCACTGGTTGCCGTGGATGGCGCATCGTCCGAGCAACAGGTCCAGGCGCAGAATTTCGCCGAAGGGCTTTACCGAGAATACGCGGACAAGCTCGCCGCGTCGCAAGCCGAGCTTCTTAAGCGGGAAGCCGAACTCTCGACGACCCGACAGCAAGTGGCCAAACTGCGTGCAACTGCGCCACTGGCGCGTAGCGCAGCCGAGGATTACCGTGCGTTGGCACGCGACCAATACGTCGCGCAGCATGACTATCTCGGCAAGGAGCAGGCCGCGCTCGAACAGGAGCATGAACTCGCCGCGCAGCAGAGTCACGCTCGCGAACTTGCCGCTTCTGTAGCGGAACAGCAGGCGGCGATCCAGGTAACAACCTCGCAATTCTCTCGGGAGCAGCTTGATGCACTCGAGAAGGCAAAACAGCAGTTTGCGCAGAACCGCGCTGACGAAACCAAGGCCGTGACGCGACAGGAACTGATGACACTTTACGCACCGGTTTCGGGAACGGTCGAGCAACTGGCCGTACATACGCTCGGCGGAGTTGTCACAACGGCACAATCGATCATGGAGATCGTGCCGGACGACGCGGTGGAAGTCGAAGCAAGCATTGAGAACAAGGACGTGGGCTTCGTCAATGTCGGGCAGGACGCCATCGTCAAGATCGAAGCGTTCCCGTATACCCGGTACGGTTACCTGATCGGCAAGATCACGTCAGTATCGAACGACGCAATGCAGGACAGGAACCGGAAGCTGGGCCTGACGTTTACGGCGCGCATTCGGCTGCCGACCAATCAGATGCAGATCAATAACAAATCAATCAATCTCACTCCGGGCATGGAGGTGACGGCGGAAATCAGGACCGGGCGGCGCAGTGTTGCCGGATATTTCCTTGATCCGCTGATGCAGACAACCGGGGAGAGCCTGCGTGAACGTTGAACGGGTCAATGGCAAGGGGCCCGGTTACGCTCGCACGCTGAGGACGGCGCTGTGGCTATCGGTATTGGGCGCCACTCCGGGTATCGCGGGAGCAGTCGATGTGTTCGGCACCGACGCCTTAGTCTCCCGAACACCTGCGAACGCGTTTTCAGATATTGACGCCGCGCATCCCTGTCAGTTCGGGCCGCTGGAGGCGCCGCTTCTTCTGGCGGAGGCGGTGAATCGCGCCTTGTGCGGAAACCCGAAAACGCGGGAAGCCTGGGCGAATGTAAAGGTGCAGGCCGCGGCGGTTGGCGTGGCAAAGTCAGCCTATCTGCCGAACTTGACGGCCAACCTGCAGGACGTGCGCGAAGACTCCGTGACGGACGTGAAAGGTTATCCGCGCCTGAGCTCAGCGAACCGCTCGACGGTTTTTTCCGGCTCGGTCTCGGCGAACTGGGTGCTGTACGACTTTGGTGGCAGGAAGGCTGCGCTTGCAAATGCACAGGCTTTGCTCGCGGCTGCGCGGGCCAACCAGGATGCCGCTCTGCAGACCGCCTTTTCCACTGTGGCAACAGACTACTACGCAGCGCAGGCGGCAACCGGCAAGCTGGCCCTGACGAAGGAAACGGAAAGTATCGCGCGTGACAGCTTTGTCGCGGCGTCGACACGCGTGACCCGCGGCGTCGCAGCGATTTCCGACCAGTTGCAGGCTCAGACTTCATATGCGCAGGCGACGTTCAACCGGGCGAAGGCCGAAGGCGACTTGCATGCCGCTCTCGGCACGCTCGCCTTTGACATGAGCCTCAGCCCGGATCAACCAATCAAGATGCCGGACGCTGAAGATGGCGTGGTGCCAGACCAGGATTTCACAGCGTCGGTCGCCGGGATGATCGAGCAAGCGCAAAGCGCCCACCCGGTTATCGCTGCCGCCAGGGCGAAGCTTGACGCGGCAATGGCGAGCGAGCAGCAGACACGTGCCGAAGGGTTGCCCAACTTCAGTCTGATCGCGAAGTACAGCCAGAACAACCAGCCCGCCAGTCTGGGGCTGGGCCAGCCTCAATTGGCCGCGACAGGGCACGACTGGTATGTTGGCGTACAGGTGCAGATCCCGTTGTTCGAAGGGTTGAGCCGGACGTACAAGGTGCGTGGAGCACATGCTCAAGTGGAGGTCCAGGAGAACACGCTCGATGAAGCTCGCCAGCAGGTCGGGCTCGATGTCTGGAAAAGCTATCAGGTACTGCAGACGAACATACAGAATGTGGGGAACACGGCTACGTTGAAGTGGATTGCGCAGCGGTCATTTGACGTCGCAAACCATCGGTACACGGCGGGTGTGGGAAACATTCTGGAACTGCTGAACGCACAGAAGTCGCTTTCGGAGGCAAAGCAGCAACGCATCCAGGCGCTAACAGACTGGCGCGCGGCGCGGCTTCAGTTAGCCGCGAAGATGGGACGCCTGGATGCCGGAGATCTGCGTACGGAACAGGTTCCACAGCAATAGTCAGGTGCGTGCCACGGGGAGCGCGCGGTTTGCAGCCGCACTGAACTGGGGGGCTATCGTAACCGCATCGGAGGCCCCTTTGCTTGCGTAGGAGCATGCAGATCGAGGCACTCCGCCTACACGCGCGCCTCCTACTTCCTTCCCACCAGATACGTCACACCATTCGGACCGTAATGCTCTGCATGCGGTTTGTTCGCGGGCAAGTGAAAGACGTCGCCGACTTTATATGCCTGCTCCGTGTCGCCCACGCGTATGTGCAACTCGCCGTCCAGAATCAACGCCTTCGCCTCGAAGGGATGCTCGTGTACGTCCATCGTGATGTTCGCCTCCCGCGTCACAACGACGGCCTCGGGGAAGCCTTCTTTCGTCAGGCTTTCAGTGAATGCTTTGCGGTCCATGGCGCCCTCAGCGGCTAGCAGTTGCGAAGATTTACTGTAACGCTATCCGCCAATTCGTGCAGCGCGCAGCCCTGTGTTATGCCGGTGCCGTTACACCTGAGCCGACCTTCCTGCGCGTTCTCGTGCGCGGCGCCACTGATTCACCCAACCCTTTCCTGCGGCGCGCAGCATTCAATTCCGCTTCCTCCGCATCGGCCATCACGACTGAGATCTTTCCTCGCTCGATGTTCGCCTCGGTTTCGTACTGCTGTGCCGTACGCTCCAGCAACTCCGCAAGCAACATCTGGTCGCGACGGTCGCAATGATTCATCGCGATACCTTTGCGCAGCGTCCGCGCCAGCATAGCCAGCGATGAAAGTCGTTCCACATACGTGCGGGTTGCTTCCAGTACCTCGCCGGCAAGTCGCTTATATTCAGCGGGCTTCACCGAAAGACGAGGGTTCATGAATGGAGCTTCAGCGGGTTTGTTCATGGCGCGATTTCCGGTTGATTCTCGAAATCGCCCGACACTCGCTGCAAACGGGTGGGCGGGCACGTAGCGAGGTTGACAGGCCGGCGCTAGCTCAAACCGGCGAGCCTTGCGGCTCCCTCGCTACGGCCCACCCGTTGAAAGGGCGTGCAGAAGCTCACACACTGCCTGCGGAACAGGTCGTGCGGGAGCCAGCATTCAGGCTGTCAAACCCGGCTGTCGAAAGCGCTTCAACAGCAGACGAAAGTATAAGCGCGCCACTTTCTTAAAATTCACTTTGCTAAGCTAACTATCTAGATTTGGCTAATCGGCCTAAGGCCGTTCTAATTTTCTTTCGCCGTAATAGACCGGAGCAACTGAGCTTCGATCAGGCAACCCAACAAAGCAGCCACCAAACCGAAGCCTGTCCATCATCACCTTGCTTTAATTCACCACCAACACCGGCGCCACAGCCGCCGGGTCACTAATACTCGGCCGGCCATTCTCAACGTGCCCAGCCAGACGAACCGAGAAGCTGGCGTCGTCGTTACTCGTCACCGTCAAGTCGTACCAGTGGTGGCTCGACGCCAGCACCCAGGCTTCTTCGATGTGCGCGCCCGCCGGCACCAGCACCGGACGCGTGCGCGCTCCATACGCGTTGTCCGTCACCGTCAGGCGGGCAATACCGCCGCCCTTGTTGCTGAACTTGATAAACACATTGCCGTTCGCAACGTCGTATTGCACCTTGATTTCCGGCTGGGCGGGTTTGTTGTTGCCATGTCCGCCAAAGGCTGCCTGCGCAGTCTGCGCCGTCGCCGTCTGCGTATTACCCGCAAACTTACGCACGAAACCATTCGGCCCAAACACTTCAAACGCGTACACACCGTTCGTCGTCGTCAGATCGAAGCTCTCGTTGAGCGACTTGCCGGCTTCGACGGTATAGCGCCACGGACCATCCGTGCGATTCGTCGAGTACACGTAGAAATGCGCGCCTTGATTGCCGCTATTGGCAAACGCGATGTCAAACGTGTTCTTCTTCACGTCCGCGTGACCGTTCACGTGCAACTCGTACGGCAACGCACGGGCGAAACGGATGCCGCTTTCCTGCGGGTCGAATGCCACTGGCGTGGTGGGCACCGTGGGCTTCGGCTGCGACGAGCACTCGTTGGCGATCTGCTGGTAGTTGCTCGTGTCCGGGAGCGCAGGTACGGAGGAGTCCGGCGTGCGGAAGTCAAATGCGGTGGTCAGGTCGCCGCACACGGCACGGCGCCATGCGGTGATGTTCGGCTCATAGACGCCAAAACGCGTTTCGATGAAGCGAATCGCCGAGGTGTGATCGAACACCTGCGAGCACACAAAACCTCCCTTGCTCCACGGCGACACGATCGTCATCGGTACGCGCGGGCCGAGGCCATACGGCAAACCGTCCGCGGTGTAGCTGCCGCCACGGCCGGGATTCACCACGTTGTGAATCTCACCGTCGGTGCTGACGGTCGACTGTCCCTGGGCCGGCGTCGTCGCCGGTTGCGGCGGCACGAGGTGATCGAAGAAGCCGTCGTTCTCGTCGTACATGATGAACAGCACGGTCTTGCTCCACACTTCGGGATTCGACGTCAGCGCATCGAGAATCTGCGACGTGTATTCCGCGCCGTATGCGGGCGTATAGCTCGGGTGCTCGGAGTACGCAGCCGGCGGGCACAACCACGACACCTGCGGCAGATTGCCCGCGAGCACGTCGTTCTTCAGGTCCGCAATCGTGCGCACCGTCTGCGCGCGCTCGTACAAGGCGCTGCCCGGCTGCGCGTTGATGAAATTCGCGAAGTTCTGCAGCACGTTTGTGCCGTAGTTGCCGTTCAACGGATCGGCGCCGGTCAGACCCTGCTGATACACCTGCCACGTAATCCCCGCGGCTTGCAGGCGTTCCGGATACGTGGTCCACGAGAGCAGCTGATAAGCCGGCGGACCGTCGTTGTCGACGAAATCGTTGTTGTCGAGCAGCGGGCCGCCCATGGTGCCGGTCGGATCGACCATGCCGGTCATCAGGTACGACCGGTTCGGGTGCGTCGGTCCCGGCAGCGAGCAGAAATAGGCATCGCACACGGTGAACGCATCGGCCAGTGCATAGTGGAACGGGATGTCGCTACGCAGGTAGTAGCCCATCGTCATGTCCGTCTTGTACTGGGGCCACTGGTTGTACGCTCCGTTGTTCATCGCGTAGTGCGTCGGGTACCACGAGTGGTCGAGGTCGCCGATACATTGCGCACTGGTTGTCGCTGTGTTCAGATGGAACGGCAGCACCGGTTGCGCGGCGTTCTCCTTCGACGGCTGGTACCACACGGGTCGCTTGCCACCCGGCAGCGGAATCGGGAAGCGGTCGTTGTAACCACGTACGCCGCGCATATGGCCGAAGTAGTGGTCGAACGAACGGTTCTCCTGCATGAACACGACGATGTGCTCGACATCGCGGATCGTGCCGGTGCGCGAAAACGCGGGCACGGCGAGCGCATTGCGAATGGACTCGGGCAGCGCGGTCAGCGCGGCGGCAGCGCCGGCGGATGAAGCCACGGTCTGCAGGAAACGGCGACGGCTATTTGATGTCATCGAATATCACCTTCTGCGGGTGGGGAAAGAATAGCGCGCCTCGAGCGCGCCGGTGGAGTCGGATCAGTTGCTGTTGGCGTTGTCGCCCGGTGCGTAATGCATCACGGGCGTGACTTGCTGGCTGTCGGCAGCGAGGCTCGCTTGCATGTTTTGTGTGATCGGATCGGACGCAGCGGCAGGGTCGGCTGCGAGTGGCGCTGATGCGTTGAGCATTGCCGCTGCTGGGGCCGTCGTGGCGCTTTGCGCGACAGCGTTGTTCTCGGCGGTTGGCGATGAAGACGTCGAGGCCGAGCCGGAGTCATCGGCGCCACAACCGCCCAACGCGAAAGTTGCGAGTGCAACGAAGGCGGCGCTGGCAAGGCGAGTGTTTGTTCTCATGTCTGCATCCAATTTATAGCGGCGGATGCAGTCTCCATTCCTTTCGAGAAATAATTGTGAAACGTTTGCGAGTGGATAGACTTAGGCCGCAATGTCGGCTATTAGAAAGGAGTTGGAAAGCAATAAGCAGGAGAATGGTCACGTTAGCGCCACACGGCTGAAGCCCTGGCACACCGAACGATTTGCGCTTCGCATACTTTGGCAGGTCCATGACACGCATCGAAAGACCTTTCGACATCACGCGTCTCGAAGATGAATGGCTCGAGGCTGACGGCTTCGGCGGCTTCGCTTCGGGAACTGTCGGCACGCTGCGCACGCGCCGCTATCAGGCCTTGCTGCTCACGGCCATGCGCGCGCCTGGCGGGCGCGTGGTGCTTGTGAACGGGGTGGAAGCGTGGCTCGAAGCGAACGGCCAGCGTTACCCGCTAAGCATGCAGCGATACATGCCGGACGTGATCTATCCCGACCCGACGGCGAGCCTTCTCGTGTTCGATACCGACCCGTGGCCGACATGGCGTTTTCAACTCGATCCGCACGTGACGCTGATAGCGGAAGTGTTCGTGAGCAAGGTGACGCGCGAAACGGTTTTGCGTTGGCGGCTGGAAGGCGCAGTAGCGGCTTCTGGCGCAGGCGCGTTCAACCTGAAAGTCCGCCCCTTGCTCTCCGGGCGCGATTACCATGCACTGCACCACGAAAACTCCGCGTTCAATTTCAACGCGCAGATAAGCAGCGATCAGGCGTGCGTGAATTGGCAACCTTATGGCGACCTGCCGGTCATCAGTGCGGCGACCAATGGCGCCTACACGCACGCACCGGATTGGTATCGGAACTTCTGCTACGTTCGCGAGCGCGAGCGTGGCCTCGACTTCAGCGAAGACCTCGCTACGCCAGGCGTGTTCAGCTTCAATCTCGCCGACGGCGAAGCGGTGATGATCCTCAGCGCGTCGATCGCGTCCTCGGCGGCGGTGCCGGCAAGTACCAAACCAGCCGCCTCCCACGCAACGGAACTCGCACACATCGAACAGCAGCGCCGCAGCGCACTCGGCTCACGCCTGCACCGTTCCGCCGATGCCTACCTCGTAGCCCGTAACGAAGGCCGCACGATCCTCGCCGGCTTTCCCTGGTTCACCGATTGGGGCCGCGACACGTTCATCGCCATGCGCGGCTTGCTGATCGCAACGGAGCGCCTCGACGAAGCCGAAGCGATCCTGCTTGAATGGTCGGGCACCTTGTCCGAAGGCATGCTGCCGAATCGCTTTCCCGACTACGGCGACACCCCGGAATACAACTCCGTCGATGCATCGCTATGGTTCGCCATCGCCGTTCACGACTATCTGGCAACGAACCACGCAAAAGCCGACACCCGAACACGGTTGCAGCAGGCGGTCGAGACCATCCTCACGGGCTACACGAACGGCACGCGCTTCAACATCAAAGCCTCTACCGACGACAACCTGCTGAGCGCCGGCGTACCCGGCGTGCAACTCACGTGGATGGACGCAAAGGTCGGCGACTGGGTGGTCACGCCACGCATCGGCAAACCCGTGGAAGTGCAGGCGCTCTGGATCAACGCATTGCGCATTGCAGCAACGTGGAATCGGCAATGGCAGCAAGCTGCGGACCGAGCGCTGCAAGCGTTTCGTGAACGTTTTACCGATCCGTCGACGCAAGCGCTCGTCGATAACGTCGACGTGGATTTCGTGAAAGGCGCCGTTGACCGCTCGATCCGCCCAAATCAGATCTTTGCCGTAGGTGGCCTGCCATTTCCCTTACTCGAAGGCGCGGCGGCGCGCGCGGTGGTCGATCAGGTCGAAGCGCAATTGCTCACGCCGCTTGGCCTCAGAACACTCGCCCCGTCCGATCCTGCCTACCGCGGACACTACGGCGGCACGCCGCTGGAGCGCGATGGTGCCTATCATCAGGGGACAGTTTGGCCATGGCTGCTAGGCGCATTCGTCGAAGCCTGGCTGCGGGTCCACGGCGCAGAGCCGGATGCCCGTACCCAAGCCAAAGCGCGCTTTCTCGACCCGCTGTACGCGCATCTTGATCACGCGGGCTTCGACCATCTCTCCGAAATCGCCGACGGCGACGCGCCGCACACGCCCGCCGGCACGCCGTTTCAGGCGTGGTCGCTGGGGGAGTTGCTGCGCCTCGAAACCCTGCTTGCCCGATTGGAGTCCATCGCCCCTTAAACCGCGCTACGATGTGAGTCCCACCGCCAGGCCCGACGCAAGGACGTAGTCATGCCACCGCTGCGCGCTGCCAATCTGCTCGACACGATCGAAGGTTCCCGCCTGCACTCCGCCGACTGTGCCCATTGGCAACGCTGGGGGCCGTATCTCAGCGAGCGTCAGTGGGGCACGGTCCGCGAGGATTACAGCGCGGACGGCACCGCCTGGGATTCTTTCCCCCACGACCACGCACGCAGCCGCGCTTACCGTTGGGGCGAAGACGGCATCGCCGGTTTCGGCGACGACAAACTCAGCTGGTGCGTGTCGCTCGCGTTGTGGAACCGCAAAGACCCGATCCTGAAGGAACGTCTGTTCGGCCTCACCAATGCGCAGGGCAATCACGGCGAGGACGTGAAGGAGCTGTACTTCTACGTCGACGGCACGCCCACGCATTCGTACATGCGGATGCTCTACAAGTACCCGCATGCGGCCTTTCCGTACGACGACCTCGTGCAGGAAAACGCGCGACGTGATGGTGACATGCCGGAATACGAAATTCTCGACACCGGTGTGTTCGACGATTGCCGTTACTTCGACGTGCAGGTCGAATACGCGAAGCATGCGCCCGACGACATTCTGATGCGCGTGACGATCGAAAATCGCGCGGACGAGGCAGCTTCGCTCGACGTGCTGCCGCAGATCTGGGCGCGCAATTCGTGGTCGTGGAAGGAGAACAAGGACAAGCCGTCGCTGGTCGCCGGCAAGGACCATAACGGTGATGTCCATTTGATCGGCAAGCAGCATGGCCATGATCCGATCGTCGTGACAGCGTGGTCGAAAGACGCGCCGCAGATGGCGTGGCTGTTCTGCGAGAACGATACCAACGTCAAGCGCCTGTTCAACATGGATGGCGCGGGGCCGTTCAAGGACGGCTTCAACGATTACCTCGTCCACGGCGACGAACAGGCGGTCCGCCGCAACGCCGGCACCAAGGCGGGCGCGCACGCATCGATTGAACTCGGCCCGCATGGCCGCGCCGTGGTGTATATGCGCTGGCGTCCGCAGTCGGCGCCGGATGACGCGCAACTCGACGCGGATGCAGTGTTCGCTCACCGCATCGCCGAGGCCGATGAATTCTATGGCGCACTGCAACACGAGATCACCGATCCCGACGCGCGCCTCGTGCAGCGCCAGGCGCTCGCCGGCATGCTGTGGTCCAAGCAGTACTACCAGTACGACGTGCAACGCTGGCTCGAAGGCGATCCGCTGCAACCCACTCCGCCTGCGTCGCGCAAACGCGGCCGCAATGTGGACTGGCGGCATCTGTGCAACGCGGACATCGTGTCGATGCCCGACAAGTGGGAGTACCCGTGGTACGCGTCATGGGACCTGGCGTTTCATGCGGCCGCATTCGCGCTGATCGATCCCGCGTTTGCCAAGCGGCAATTGTTGCTGCTGGTGAAAGACCGTTATCAGCATCCGAATGGCCAACTGCCGGCCTACGAGTGGGCGCTCGGCGACGCGAATCCGCCCGTGCATGCCTGGGCGGCGTGGCGCGTCTATGAAATCGACCGCGCGCTGACCGGCAAGGCGGATCGGGATTTTCTGGAACTCGTGTTTCACAAGCTTTTGCTGAACTTCACGTGGTGGGTGAACCGCAAGGACGCGGATGGCCGTAACGTTTTCCAGGGCGGTTTTCTCGGGTTGGACAACGTCGGTATCTTCGACCGCTCGTCGCCGCTGCCGACGGGCGGTCACATCGATCAGTCCGACGGCACTGCTTGGATGGCGGCATACGCGCTCGACCTGATGCGGATCGCGCTTGAACTCGCGTATGCGAACCACGTGTTCGTCGACATCGGCGTGAAGTTTTTCGAGCACTTCCTGTATATCGCCGAGGCCGTGAGTTGCGACGACGGTTGCGATACCGGTCTATGGGACAGCGAAGACGAATTCTTCTACGACAAATTGCGCCTGCCCGACGGCAGCAATATTCCGATGCGCCTGCGCTCGATCGTCGGCCTGATTCCGCTTTTCGCCGTGCATGTGCTTGAAGAACGTTTGCATGGTCACTTGCCGGGTCTGCGCGAGCGGCTCGTCTGGTTCCTCGAGCATCGCCCCGATCTGGCGAAGCTGGTTTCGCGCTGGAACGAGCCTGGCAAGGGCAATGCGTTACTGCTCTCGCTTCTGCGCGGGCATCGGATGAAAGCGTTGCTGCGCCGGGCGCTCGACGAAAGCGAATTTCTCTCCGATCACGGCGTGCGGGCGCTGTCGCGATTCCATCGCGACCATCCGTTCGAGTTCAACCACAACGGCACCAGCGTGACGGTCAAGTATCTGCCGGCCGAGTCCGACACCCGCGTGTTCGGCGGCAATTCGAACTGGCGCGGACCGGTGTGGATGCCGGTGAACTATCTGCTGATTGAATCGCTGTACGAATTTCATCGCTACTACGGCGATGGCTTCCGCGTCGAATATCCAACCGGCTCAGGGCAGAAGTTTTCGCTCAGCGAAATCGGCGACGAACTGGCGCGCCGCGCGACCACTCTGTTCCTGAAGGACAACAACGGCGAACGTCCGGTGATGGGTGCATATCCGCTATTGCAGGCTGACCCGCGGTCGCGCGATCTCGTGCTGTTCCATGAGTATTTCCACGGCGACAACGGACGCGGTGTGGGTGCTTCGCATCAAACCGGCTGGAGCGGCCTGGTGGCGCTGCTGCTGCAACCGAGGGCGATGGGCGCATCCGGCAATGTGCCCTTGGCTGGCGAACCGGATCGGGCGCCGATCCCCACGTCGACTTCGGCGCCGGCTCCCGCCTGCCCAACTGAGTCCGCGCCCGAACCTGCGCCCGCGCTGGTAACGGCGGTAACCAAGTAGCTTCCATAAGCGAATCCCATGTCGACTACTCCGAACACCCCAACTTCCGCCGCTCGTGAACCCAGTTGCAAAGTCAGCGCGGGTCCGCATGACGCGCCATCGTCGCCGGCCGGCAAACGGCCTGCGCCGCCTTGCACGCTGGTGATCTTCGGCGCGGGCGGTGACCTGACCAAACGCTTGCTGATGCCCGCGCTGTACAACCTCGCAGTGGACGGTCTGCTCGATGGCGGCATGAAGATCATCGGCGTGAATCACGGCGAACGCGAGACGAGCGTATGGCGCGAAGACTTGCATAAGTCGCTGCAACAGTTCGCCGCCGACAAGGCCAGCACGTTCCACGCCGGCAAGCTCGACGACAAAGCGTGGGACTGGGTCGCGCAACGGCTCGAATACATGGCCGGTGAATTCGAAACCGACGACACGTTCGCGAAGCTCAAGCAAAAGCTCGATCAATCGCCGGGTGGCAACGTGATTTTCTACCTGGCGGTCACTGCGCGTTTCTTCAAGCCGATCGTCGAGCATCTCGGCAAAGCGGGTTTGCTGAAAGAAGGTGAGGGCGATGCGGGCGGCTTCCGCCGCATCGTGATCGAGAAGCCATTCGGCACCGATCTCGCTTCGGCGCGCGATCTGAACGCGCACATTCTGTCGTACGCGGACGAGTCGCAGGTGTATCGCATCGATCACTTTCTCGGCAAGGACACCGTGCAGAGCATTCTCGCGGTGCGCTTTGCGAATGCGTTGTTCGAGCCGATCTGGCGGCGCGAATATATCGACAGCGTGCAGATCACCGCGGCCGAAACGATCGGCGTGGAGGGACGCGGCAAGTTTTACGAGCAGACCGGCGCGTTCCGCGACATGCTGCCGAACCACCTGTTCCAACTGCTCGGCATGGTCGCAATGGAACCGCCCAATTCGTTCGACGCCGAAGCCGTGCGCGACAAGAAGGCCGAAATCTCCGACGCGATCCAGCCGTTGACTGCTGACGACGTCGTCTTCGGTCAATACGAAAGGGGTCCGGCGGGCATCGGCTATCGCGAGGAACCGGACGTCGCACCGGACAGCACGACCGAAACCTACGCCGCCGCCCGCGTGTATGTGGAGAACTGGCGCTGGGCGGGTGTGCCGTTCTATCTGCGCACCGGTAAGCGGCTCGCTGCGCGCCGTACGGAGATCTCGGTGCAACTGAAGCCGGTCCCGTTCCGTCTGTTCCGCGATACGCCGGTCGACGCGCTCACGCCGAATGTGCTGACCTTGCGCATCGATCCCGCGCACGGCACGAGTTTCGATTTCAATGTGAAGACGCCAGGGCCGGTGATGCAGATCGGCGCGGTGCAGTCGTCGTTCGACTACGCGGACTTCTTCGCCGAACGGGCCAACGTCGGCTACGAGACCTTGCTGTACGACTGCATGCTGGGTGACGAGACGCTGTTCCAGCGCGCCGACAGCATCGAAACGAGCTGGTGCGCGGTGGACGACGTGCTGCACCCGAAAACCGGCGGCGCGATTCCGGTGCATGGTTACGCAGCCGGCAGCGAGGGGCCTGCCGAAGCAGACGCACTGCTCGCACGCGACGGCCACGCATGGCGTCCTTTGAAGCAGGATGCAGTCGAAAAGAAGTAATTCCATGAGGCGCACCAACACAATCGGGGGACACCGTGGCCACACGTAAGACGAAAGTAAAAAGCAGTACCGAGCGGATTCTGGCGATCGATGTCGGTGGCACCGGCTTGAAAGCCGCGATCATCGATGCGGACGGTAAGATGAAAACCGACCGTCTGCGTGTGCCGACGCCGCATCCGTGCACGCCGGATCAACTGGTGGATGCGCTGGTGAAGCTGGTCGAGCCGCTAGTCGAAAAAGAGCCGCCCACACTGATGTCAATTGGCTTCCCGGGCGTGGTGCGCAACAACCGCATTCTGACGGCGCCGCATTTTGGCGTCGAAGGCTGGCATGATATTCCGCTCGCGGATTCGCTGGCGCAGCGCCTCGGCGGTCTGCCGGTGCGCATGATCAACGACGCGGAGATGCAGGGCTTTGCCGCGATCGAAGGTCATGGGATCGAGCTCGTACTGACGCTTGGCACGGGCGCGGGCACGGCGCTGTTCCGCGATGGCGAGTTGATGCCTCACCTCGAGCTCGCACATCATCCGGTCAGCAAGAAGGGGGCGGCGTACGACGAATACATCGGCGACGCGGCGCGCGAGAAGGCGGGAAACAAGCGCTGGAATCGCCGGGTCGAGAAGATAATCGGCATTCTCAATTCGCTGGTGAACTACGACAAGCTGTGGATCGGCGGTGGCAACGCGGCGCGGCTGACGTTCAAGTTGCCCGCGAACGTCGCAACTGTTTCGAACGATGCTGGGATCGAAGGCGGCGCGCGCTTGTGGCACCCGAAGTCACTGCGTGAGACGCGGCAGTTGCCGGAGGCGAATGAGCGGACGGGCCGGTTCAAGTGAGGCGCGATTTACGGATGAATTCGTAGCGTGTCGACGGAATAAAGCGACCGATCGATACGTTTGTCACCGGTGGCCGTGACACGCGTTTGTTGCGGCACGACCTCTTTCAGCTTAGCTAACTTATACCCGGGGAAGCCAACAATGATTCGAAGCCATACCGCTGGCGTTGCACGACGCCTGTTATTTGCCAGCATGTGCGCCGCGCTGACTTTTGCTGCAGTGAATGTCCGCGCGGCCGATGCATTTGCGTTGTCGTCGCCGGGTTTGGCCGACGGCGGCACGCTGGATTCGAGCCATGCGGCGAGCGCGAATAATTGCGGTGGCGGAAATGTGTCGCCGGCCTTGCAATGGCGGAACACGCCTGCCGGCACGAAGAGTTACGCCATTACTATTTTCGATCCGGACGGCGCGAAGGGTCTGGGCATTGTCCATTGGGTGATGTATGGCGTTGCGCCGTCGGCGACCGGGCTTGGTGCAGGCGTGACGCCGGCCGGTAGCGTGGCCGGCACGAACCGGACGGGTGGCCCTGGCTATTACGGACCCTGCCCGCCGGTTGGGGACATCCCGCATCACTACGTTGCGCAGGTTTATGCGCTTGATTTAGCGCCGGACGCATTGCCGGCAGGATTGACGCGCGACGCGTTGCTGGCGGCGATGAAGGACCATGTGCTCGCTGCGGCGAGTACGGTGCTTCGATACGGACGGTAAATTCTGTGCCTTCGATGGCGGCGGGCCGGCAACCGGCGCCGCCGTCAAAGGCATCCCACTACCTAGCCGCATCACCCCATCGATATTCGTGACTCACCTCATCAAGCTGTGTCTTAACCTGTGCATCGAGCACAAGCTCCGAAGTCGATAGCGTGTCGCTCAACTGCTCGGCGCTACTGGCGCCAATAATCGCGGACGTAATGAGCGGATTCGCCAGCACCCACGCGAGAGAAATCCGAGTCAAAGATTCGCCCGTCGGCGCGGCGATCGCCTTCAGTTTCTCGATCGTTTCGAACTCACGCTGATGCCAGTACCGCTCCTGATAGACGGCTCCCGCTTTCCCGACGGTTTCGGTGAATCGCCCGGATGTGGGCGCAGCATCCACCCGATGCTTACCAGTCAGCAAACCACCTGCCAGCGGGTTATAGGGCATCACGGCTAGTTGCTCTTCATCCGCCAAGGGCAACAATTCTCGCTCGATCTGCCGGAACAACAGGTTATAGCGGGGCTGCACCGAGACAAACCGAGCCACGCGCAGCACATCGGCGCGACCCAGCGCCCGCGCCAGCCGATACGCCAGGAAATTCGACACGCCGATATACCGCGCCTTGCCGGATCGCACGATCACGTCCAGTGCTTCGAGCGTCTCGTCGAACGGGGTGTTCGCGTCGTCGGAATGGAGCTGGTACAGGTCCACGTAGTCCGTGCCGAGCCGCCGCAGCGATGCATCGATCGCATCCAGCAGATGTTTGCGCGACGCGCCTTGATCCCAGGCCGACGGCCCCATTTTGCCCACCGCCTTTGTCGCCAGAATGAAGCGGTCGCGTTTGCCCTTCAGCCACCGTCCGACGATCTCCTCCGTGCGTCCAGCAATACTTTCACCGGCGCCGAGCGGATAAACGTCGGCGGTATCAATGAAGTTCACGCCGGCGTCCGCCGCCGTGTCGAGAATTCGCCGCGAAACGTCTTCTTCAGTCTGCAGGCCAAAGGTCATCGTGCCGAGACACAGGCGCGAAACGGTCAGGCCGGTGCGGCCGAATTTGCGGTATTGCATGGTCAACTCCGAAGATGGACGGGACAGCTGCGGTATGCGGTGTTGTAAAAAGGATAAACGGTGTGGCGATTTCTCGTTTGGCCGGCGGCACATGCAAGCGTGGCTAACCGTTAGCTTTTAGAAAGCTTTCCGCGCGACCCAACTGATTCGCGCAAGTGACACGTGCTTTCATTGCCGAGCGTTATCACTCGGGTCATTCAGATCCGCTCTGCTGAGCGTTGAGAGAAGTTGGTGTGTTTATCGAAGATATACGCATCTCTGAATATTCGTCTAACAAATATTCGGAGCTGCCATCAGTCGGGCTGCTTAACATTACAAAGAAGTAATTTTTAGCTGGCCGCGAAACTTCGAAAATTACGTATTCCATACGTTGGTAAAAATTAGAAACAATTCCATTACATCAGGTAAGGTTCGCCGCGATTGATGCGTCTTTATGCGTATGGAATGATATCGATTCTCATTTAACAACTAGCCAGCCATCCCGTCGTTCCTGCTCCAAGCAGGAGACCGGCAGCCAGCCAATTGCGGTTTTGTCATTGATTCCATGTCGAGCATGCGGATCGGGCAAGCGCACTTCCGACGGGATTTCCCATGTTCAATCACACGCCGCTTGCGACTGCGTTAGCGCTAGCTTTTGCCGTTCCATTTGCGACGCCCGTCGTCGCGCAGACCGCACCGCAAGCTGCGTCGCAGCCGTCGGCGCAAAACGCGCCGTCGCCCGCAGCGGCCGACAACGCGACCTTGCCGACCATCGGCGTCGCGGCGCAGGCTGAACAACAGGACTTTCAGGCAGAACGCTCGACGGTCGGCGCCAAGACGCCCACCGCATTGCGCGACATTCCGCAGACGGTGACGGTGATCAACAAGGCGGTGCTCGCCTCCCAAGGCGCCACGTCGTTCCAGGACGCGCTGCGCAATGCGCCGGGCGTGACGATCGGCGGGGCCGAAGGCGGCCAGATCGGCAATAACATTAACTTGCGCGGCTTCACCGCGCAGAACGACATCTATCTGGACGGCTTCCGCGATCGCAACCAGTACTATCGCGACACTTTCGACCTCGAAGAACTCGAAGTGCTGTACGGTCCGTCGTCGATGTTGTTCGGCCGTGGCTCGACGGGTGGCGTGATCAACCAGGTCAGCAAGAAGGCGAACCTGAAAGACTCGGCGGAAGTCACGGGCATGATCGGCACCGACGACCGCTATCGCAGCACCGTCGACGTGAACCATAAGCTGACGGACACCTCCGCGATTCGACTGAACGCATTCGGCCAAAGCCTCGGTTCGACGCGCGACGAGATGAAGAACAAGGACTACGGTATCGCGCCGGAAGTGCGCTTCGGCATCGGCACGCCGACTGAAGTCACGATCTCCGCACTGATCCAGCACAACTACGACATGCCTGACTACGGCGTGCAGGCGTTGAACGGCCGTCCGTCGCCGGTACCGAAGAACACGTTTTATGGCTTGACCACCGATCGCACGATTCAGGACGTGCAGACGTTCACCGCCGTGATCAAACACAAGTTCTCGGACCAGCTCACGCTGACCAACCAGACGCAGTTCTCGCACTCGATGACCGATGCGCGCGAAACTGCGCCGCAAGCTGTGTTGACGGGGCCGCTTGCGACCAGCACGGCGCTGACCAATGGCAATTTCACGACGCTGTCGCCGTCGCAACTGTTCATCAAGTTGCAAAGCCATGACCGTGTAATCGAAAACCACTCGCTGTACAACGACACTTCGCTTCAGTACAAATTCGACACTGGGCCGATCAAGCATGAGTTGATTGCCGGGGTCGACCTGGGTCACGACAGCTATTCGAATCAGGCCTACACGCGCAACAACTTGCCGGTTGTTTCGATGGTGAACCCGGCGTATCTGTCTTCGCCTGCCGGTGTGACCACCACGGTCGGCAACCGCGCCGATTCTGGTTCGAACGAAATTGGCGCGTACGTGAACGATACGGTGTCGCTCGGTCAGCACTGGAAGGTGATTGGCGGTTTGCGTTGGGATCGCTTCCAGGCGCAGATCCACAACACGATCAGCCTGCCGGGCTACGCGACGCAAACGAACTTCTTCACCAGCGTTCGCGCCGGCGTGATTTATCAGCCGACCGACTGGCAGTCGTACTACGTGTCGTACGGCACGTCGTTCGATCCGTCTCTCGAAGCGCTGACGGTCACCAACCTGACGCAGAATCTCGCACCGGAATCCACCAGGTCGTATGAAATCGGCGGCAAGTGGGATCTGCTGGGCGGCAATATTTCGGTGAACTCCGCGTTCTTCCGCGAGGAAATGACTAACGCCCGTACGCAAGTCTCACCGACCGAATATGAACTCGACGGCGACATCCGCGTCGACGGTTTCCAGGCCGGCGTGACGGGCCACATTACCGACAAGTGGCAAGTGTTCGGTGGCTACACCTACATGGACGCCATCGTCCTGAAGGCGCTCGACGGCACCCAAGGGCACACGCCGGCCAACACGCCGCGCAATACGCTGACGTTCTGGACCACCTACGCGCTCACGCCGCACTGGGAAATCGGCGGCGGCCCGACTTACATGTCGCCGCGCTACGCGTCGAACACGAACTACGTGCAGGTGCCGGGCTACACGCGCTGGGATGCGACTGCCGCCTATCACGCGAAGAAATACGACGTTCGGCTGAATCTGCTGAACCTGACGAACAAGATGTACTACGACGCGCTCATCCAGTCGGACGGTGGCCGTTCGGTGCCGGGGATTGGACGCACGCTGCTGGCGACGTTCGACTACCGGTTCTGAAGCGTGCCTCATTGATACGGTAGGCTTGCCGTTCTCGCAAACGGCAGGCCGACGTAACGAGGCCAAGGAAACTCAAGATGCTGCTGCACATTCCGAATGTACTGAACGCCGAGCAGTTGCGCTTTGTGCGCGAGCGGCTCGATAGCGCCGGCGACGCATGGGTCGATGGCCGCGCAACCGCCGGTTATCAAGGTGCGCCGGTCAAACGCAATCAGCAGATCGCCGAGCATTCACCGATCGCGCGTGAACTCGGCGACGTGATTCTCGCGTCGATCGAGCGCAACCCGCTCTTCATTAGCGCGGCGCTGCCGAATCAGGTCTACCCACCGCTCTTCAATCGCTACGAAGGCGGTATGGAATTCGGCAGCCATGTGGACGGTGCAGTGCGGGTGCTGCCCAACGGCGTGAAGCTGCGCACGGATGTGTCGGTGACGCTGTTCCTGTCCGAACCCGCCGAATACGACGGCGGCGAACTCGTTGTCGAAGACACCTATGGCGTGCAGCAGGTCAAGCTGCCGGCGGGCGACATGATCGTCTATCCCGCCACCAGTCTGCATCAGGTCACGCCGGTCACGCGCGGTGCGCGCCTCGCCAGCTTCTTCTGGGTGCAAAGCCTCGTGCGCAGCGACACGCAGCGCGCTTTGCTGTTCGATATGGACACGGCGATTCAACGTCTGAACGCCACGCATGCCGACGATGCCGCGCGCCGCAGCCTCGTCGGTTGCTATCACAACCTGTTGCGCACCTGGAGTGAAACGTGAGCGTACCCGAGGCTATTGAATTCCGACCGGCTGAGGCCATCGACGCTGAGGCGGTCGAACCGCAGCGGCTCGACCGCGACGAACTGAAGGCCCGGCAGCAGCGTTCGCGCCGTGCCACCTTCGTTAAATGGCTGCGCAAAGTGCATGGCTGGATCGGGTTGTGGGGCGCTGCGCTGGGTTTGCTGTTCGGCACCACGGGTTTTCTGTTGAATCATCGTGGCGGGCCGCTCAAGGTGTCGACCGGCGAGCCGCAGGTGTCGGTCGTGCAGGTGCCGGTGCCGCAACCGGCGCCGGAAACGCCGCGCGAACTCGGCAAGTGGCTCAAGCAGGAACTGAAACTGGCCGGTACCCCGGGACGCGCGCAGAAAGAGCCCGCACATCCGGTTGCGTGGGGCGATCGCAGCGTGCTTCAGCCCGAGCACTGGCAGCTCACCTTTTCGTCGCCGCACGAAAACACCGCCGCGGAGTATTGGGTCGGCAATGGCTATGTGACGGTCAAGCGCAGTGAAAACTCGTTTCTCGCGACGCTCACGAATCTGCACAAGGGCGTCGGCTTGAGCGTCGGCTGGGTGCTGCTGATCGATACGCTGGCGGGCAGCATCATTCTGCTGTCGCTCACCGGCGTCCTGCTTTGGACGGAGTTGAACAAACGCAAAACCGTCGGCGCGGTGTTGGTGATCGGGTCGATCGTTGCAGCCGTGTGTATGGGGCTGCTTTAGCCGACTCTGAGGGCGCAGCGTCGCAGCAGTGACGCGCCCGCCCGGAACCCTGCACGCCCGCCAGCGGAAAAGTGGGCGCTCGCGCTAGAATCGTCGCAGACCGCCAAAACCGTTGGCCCTGCCGGATTTCTGCCGATGACCACGTCCCCCAACCAGGTCGACGCCGCGTTGATATCGCGGCGGTCGATCCGCGCCTTTCTGCCCACGCCGGTTGCGCGCGCCGATATTGAGGCGGTTCTCGAAGCGGCCAGCCGCGCTCCCTCGGGCACCAATACTCAGCCGTGGAAAGTCTATGTGGTGACGGGCGAGTCGCTCGCGCGCCTGTCGGAGACTCTGGTCGCCGCCTATGACGACCCTCAACGCGATGCGCTGTATCAGGAAGAGTATCGCTACTATCCGCACCAATGGGTGTCGCCCTACATCGATCGCCGCCGCAAGATCGGCTGGGATCTGTACGGCTTGCTAGGTATCGAGAAGGGCGACAAGACGCGCATGCATGAACAGCATGCGCAGAACTTCCGGTTCTTCGGCGCGCCGGTTGGCCTGTTCTTCACGATCGAGCGGGTAATGGAGCTCGGCAGCTGGCTCGATTACGGCATGTTCCTGCAAGCGATCATGACGGCGGCACGCGGGCGCGGCCTCGATACCTGTCCGCAGGCGGCCTTTACGCAGTTTCACCGGCTGATTGCCGAGCATCTCGGCCTGCCGGCCGAAGAGCAACTGGTATGCGGCATGTCGCTCGGTTTCGCCGACGAAAACGCGCTGGTCAATACGTTACGCACGGATCGCGAGCCGGTTGAACGGTTCACGCGATTTCTCGATTGAACCCGATCCACGGGCATCCCCACTTTCCAATCTTCCCCTCGGACCATGATGAAAACCTCACGCCGTCATTTTCTGATGCTGAGTGTGGGCGTGAGCTCATCGCTCATGCTGTCCCGCGTCGCGTTCGCTGACACCGCGAATGCACTAAGCGAAGCCGATCCGAAGGCGCAGGCCGTCGGCTATAAAGAGGACGCGGCAAAGGTCGACAAGGCGAAGTTCCCCAGCTACGCTGCTGGACAAACCTGCGCCAACTGTTCGCTATTCCAGGGTAAGCCTACCGACACCTACGGTGGCTGCACGCTGTTCGGCGACAAGCAGGTCGCCGCGCGTGGATGGTGCAACTCATACTCGAATATGTGACTGGGCTAGCGGCCGTGCGCCGCTGCGGATGCCTTGGCGCCTAGTTGAAAGCGCTCAGTACGAGCTCATGCGAACGGCCGATCCACAGCGCCGCGTCGCGGTGGTCGCGCAAGGCGTCGCCGGTATTCGGGTGCAGAAAGATATCGAGTGCGCCGTGATTCAGCGTGAGCCAGCCGACGAGCTCGGCGAACTGCTCCTGCGCGAATGCGAGCTGATACGACCACATCGGGTGCGGTCCGACCGGGCGTTCGTGAAAGCGGCCCATTTGCAGTTTGCCGTTCCAATGAGCTTCGATTTGCTCGCGAAAGGTCCACGCGGCGTCGCGGCTACCTGAATCGAAGTAAACGTGGGCGTGCCAGCTCTCGATGGCCGAGGTATCGCGAAAGGTCATGGCGGGTTTCGTTCCGTCTTTGTCAGACGGTCATTCTGCTCGAATTTGCGCAGACGCGTGCGGCGCGCGCCGCATCAGAAACTCTATTTCCTCTTCGGCGACGATTTCGAAGCCCAGGCGTTCGTACAGGCCGCGCGTTTGTGTTCCGGGCGCTTCATCTCGCGGCTCAAGTCTGAGGAAATCGCCACACCGCGGCGATTCGGCAAACTGGCCTGCCAATTCCCCTCGTTTCGCGCAATTGCATTTTCGTGTGTTCACATAAACTGTTTTCCATGGAGCGACAAGTCACCGAGCCCATCGACGCGGTCTTCCCCCGCGTTGTTTTGAACCGTACCGTTGATGGCAGTTTGCCGCGTTTGACCGACGTGGCAGGGCAGTAAAGCAGTAGGAAGTCGAAGCAATGCAAATAGTGCGCAATCGCAGCAGTCACGCGCACGGCTCAGCAGGGGGTTGCAGCGAGGCGATGTTGATGGCGAGGGACCGAGCTGTAACGCAACACCGCTATACCGCAGTAAAGCGACACGGCAACACCGCAGTAAAGCAGTACCGCAATAACGTAGTAGCAGTTCTGGTAGCAACAGCTTTGGTAGTTTGTGATGGTTATAAAAGTCGGCAAGCATCCACGCGCCTGTACGACTCTTCCATCCTGTCCGGCCCTGTTCCCTCGCGGGAACAGGGCTTTTTTTTCGTCGATGCGGCCGATGTGACTTGTATTTATTCGATCCGAACCTATATGGCAGCGTTGCATTTCCGGCCAGCCGTAGCGGAAAATCTGCTCGCGCGGTGAGACGCCGAGCACATTCGAGACTTTGAGTTGTTTAAGTCTGTCTTAATAGTTGCTTGCCATGATGGCTGCACAGACTCACATTAAGGGCCTGTCAAGCCGCCGGCGCATCGGCGGCGTTTGCCACCGGAGAGCACAGCATTCGGTGGCAAAGCCGAGAGTTAGCGAAGGAGGTTGAATCGATATGTCCAGTAAATCGCGAGTCCGCAAGCACACCCAGCCGGCCATGTCCCCGCTGCTGCGCGCGCTGACCTATAGCCGCACCGCCCACGAGCCGGTCACCGAGGCGATGCTCCTGCAGTGCTACACCGCCCTGGATGCATTCCGGCGCGGTCGGGGCACGCGGGATTTACACCTGACCTTGAGCCGGCATTTGCTGGTGTCGCAAGAATTGGCGCGTCTTGGTCTCGGCGAAGACGTCATTGCCGATATCGAAAGCGCGCACGCGGCGATGGTGCAGCTCGACGCGCGTGAGCATCAAGACGGCGCCTGGGTGCTCGAAGACAGCGAATACGCCCGTCTTTGCTCGGCGCTGGCGATTCTCGATGGGCAACTGTCGATCGCATCGCTGAGCGAGATCGCGAACGCGGAAGCGAAGATGATCGAGGGGCTGATGAGATCGGCCCATACGCAAGCGATTGTCGAAGCGACCGTTTAAGCAACATCCCGCTCCGTCGCAAGCAAGCTAACGCCCAAACGAAAAACGTCCCGCATGGGGCGTTTTTTCGCATCAGCGGCGATCCTGCTGTTGATAGCCAATCCGATGCACCCGGTTAAATTACTGCGGCTATAATCTCCGGCATGAAATTTCTGCGGACGTTGCTCCTCTTGTTGCTATGCGCTGCGCTGCCCATTAGTGGGCTGGCGGCTAGCGGCTTGACGGGAGAATGTCCAATGCAGATGAGCATGAGTGCCGACGAGAGCGATGCGATGTCGGCTGACATGCCCGGCTGCGAGTCCATGCAATCATCATCGCAGCCCGAAAAAGCCAAGGGCTTTTTCTGCAAGGTAATGGCTCAATGCCAGATCGGCAGTCTGTATCACCCGGTCTCTCCGACCGGCATAACCCGGCCTGCCGGGTTGTCGAGCACCGTTGTTTTCCACTACGCGCAATCACTGCCGGTCCGTGAGCCGACCGGACCGTGGCGACCTCCTCGCGCCATCTAATCCCTTGCTGACAGGTTCACCGCATTTGCGGTGAGGTCGTCCTGCGTCCAGGACGTGGACTCCGTTTGGGAGTTCGCCGTTGGGGTTAGAACATGCCATTCATTTTTCGCACGCCGTTAGCCCGGCGTGCACCACTGCGCGCGCGTTCGCTTTTCGCCGCGCTGATTCTCGCGAGCGGCGCGGCACACGCTCAGCAAGCAAGCTACACGCTCGATGCGGCGCTTCAGGCCGCGACCGACCGCTCTTCCGCCATGGGAGCCGCACAGGCCTCCGTGCGCGCCAGCTCCGATGCTGCGGTTCGGGCCGGGCAGTTGCCCGACCCGCTACTCAAAGCGGGTATCGACAACCTGCCGGTGAACGGATCGCAACGGTTCACCATCGGTCAGGACTTCATGACGATGCGCCGTATCGGCATCGAGCAGGAATGGGTATCAGGTGACAAACGCCGCCTGCTCTCCGCGCGGGCGAACGATGTGGTGGACCGCGAGCGAGCCGGCTATCTGCTACAGCTCGTGAACACACGGCAACAAACCGCGTCTGCGTGGTTGAGCGCTATCTACGCAAAGCAGGCGCTCGCGTTGCAGCAGGAGCTGGTGCGTCATATGGGTCACGAACTGGATGCGACGAAAGCGTCTTACCGGGGAGCCAAGGCAAGCGCAGCCGACGTCGTGCAAGCGCAGGCGATGCTCGCGCAGACGCAGGATCAACTGCTCAAAGCACAACAGACGTTTCAAACCGCACTGATCGGACTGTCCCGCTGGACTACTACGCCTGTTCTCGATGTGAGCGGCGATCCGCCCGCGCCGCAATCGTATGTGTCGTCTCTGCCACCCGACGAGCTTCGCGACGTTCAGCCGGTACTCGTGGCCGCCGCGCGGGACATCGCCGTCGCCGATGCCGATACGGCTGTCGCCAACAGCGACCGCAGTCCCAACTGGACGTGGGAAGTCTCTTATCAGCAGCGTGGCGGGCAGTACTCGAACATGGTTTCGGTCGGCGTCAGCATTCCGCTGCCGATCAATCGCAAGAATCGCCAGAACCGCGACGCCGACGAGAAGGCCGAACTCGGCACCAAAGCGCGGCTGATGTACGAAGACGCGCAGCGGCAAGTCGAAGCGGATATCCGCACGCAGTCGGCGACGCTTGCCAGCGGCCGCGAGCGCATCGTCCATCTCACCGACTCCCTGCTGCCCGCTGCAGACCGGCGCGTCCAGCTCGCTGCCGCTGCCTATCGGGCGGGTAGCGGGTCGCTTGCGGACGCGTTTGCTGCCCGACGTGCATTGCTCGACGCCCAGCTACAGGTGCTCGACCTTCGGCGCGAGGTGTCCCAGACATGGGCCCAGCTCGAATACCAGGTCGTGCCCGCGTCGATGTCCATCAGCCAGTGAAGGAGAACACCATGCAAAAGAAACAACTGGCACGCGCGGTTCTCATTGCGTTCGCCGCCGCCGCTTTGTTGGGCGCAGGCTACGTGGCCGGCGCACGTCATTCCACGCAGGCGGATTCGGCTTCTGCCGCCACGATGCCCGCCGCGACATCTGCGGCAGGCGACAAGATCGACCCGAAGACGGGCCACAAGGTCCTGTACTGGCACGATCCGATGGTGCCGAATCAGCATTTCGACAAACCGGGCAAGTCGCCTTTCATGGACATGCAGCTCGAACCCGTCTTCGCCGATGACGCGGGCACGAGTGGCGTCAAAATCGATCCAGGCTTGCAGCAGAACCTCGGCATCCGCTACGCAACGGCGCGACGGCAGGAAGTGACCGAAGGCTTCGATGCCGTCGGGACCACGCAATTCGACGAATCGCGCGCCGACGTGGTGCAGTCGCGCGTCACGGGCTACATCGACCACTTGTACGCGGACGCACCGATGCAACGGATAGCGAAGGGCGCGCCGATCGCGTCGCTCTTCGTGCCGGACTGGCTGGCGCCGCAGGAAGAGTACCTCGCGCTCAAACGCAGCGGTATGGACAGCAGCATGCTCGACGCGGCTCGCGTGCGCATGCGGGCGATGTCGATCCCTGACGGCGTCGTTGCGAATCTCGACCGGAGCGGAAAGGCGCAGACGCATGTCGTGCTGACCTCGCCGGAAACGGGCGTGGTCAGCGAGCTTAACGTTCGCGATGGCGCGATGGTGACGCCCGGGCAGACGCTCGCCAAGATCGCCGGGCTTTCGACGTTGTGGCTCATCGTCGAAATACCGGAATCCCTTGCGCTAACCGTGCAGCCCGGCATGACCGTGGACGCGGCATTCGCGGGCGATCCCACTCAGCACTTCAAAGGGCAGATCCGCGAAATCTTGCCGGGTATCAACGCTGGCAGCCGTACGTTGCAGGCTCGTCTCGAGATCGACAACGCAGCGTTCAAGCTGACGCCGGGCATGTTGATGCGCGTGCGGGTCGGCGCGCGGAAACCGGCCTCGCGTCTGCTTGTTCCGTCCGAAGCGGTCATCACGACCGGCAAGCGTACCGTGGTTATCGTCAGGAACGGCGATGGCCGTTTGCAGCCGGTGAATGTCACCGTCGGCAAAGATGCAGGCGACGAAACCGAAGTGTTGAGCGGTTTGAACGATGGCGATCAGGTTGTGGCGTCCGGCCAGTTTCTGATCGATTCGGAAGCCAGCCTCAAATCGGTCCTTCCTCGCCTCGCGGGGAGCGCCAACGGAGGCCCGAGCGCACTCGCGCCAGCACCCGCATCCGCTGCGACCGGTGCATCCCAAACGTACGAGACCACCGGCAGGGTCGAAAAGGTGACTGCTGAAGACATCACGTTCTCCCACCAGCCGGTCCCGGCTTTGGGCTGGGGCAAGATGACAATGGCATTCGGCAAACCATCGCCCACGGCCTTTCCTGACGCAAAACCCGGTGACGTACTGCACTTCGCATTCCGGCAGACGGACAGCGGCTACCAGTTGACGACAGTCGAACCGGTGGGAGGCGCCAAATGATCGCGCGTCTTATCAGGTGGTCGATTTACAACCGCTTTCTGGTGCTGCTTGCCACCGTGCTCGTCACGGCGTGGGGCGTCTACTCGGTGATGCAAACGCCGCTCGACGCGCTGCCTGACTTGTCCGACACGCAGGTCATCATCAAGGCGTCGTACCCGGGCAAGGCGCCGCAGGTCGTCGAGGACCAGGTCACCTATCCCCTCACCACGACGCTGCTGGGCGTACCGGGCGCGAAAACCATTCGCGCGTATTCGTCATTCGGCGATGCGTTCGTCTACGTCCTGTTCGACGACAAAACCGACCAGTATTGGGCCCGTTCCCGTGTACTCGAGTATCTGAACCAGGTGCAAAGCAGGTTGCCTCCTGGCGCGACGGTATCGCTCGGACCGGATGCGACCGGTGTCGGCTGGGTCTACGAATATGCACTCGTCGACCGGAGCGGACAGCACGACCTGGGACAGCTTCGCGCCCTGAACGACTGGTTCCTCAAATTCGAACTGAAGTCGGTACCGGATGTGTCCGAGGTCGCGAGCATTGGCGGCATGGTGCGTCAATATCAGATCGTTCTCGACCCGGACAAACTGCGCGCTTACGGCATTACACAGGCGATGGTCGCCGACGCGTTAGGCAAGGCGAATCAGGAATCGGGCGGATCAGTCGTCGAGATGGCGGAGTCCGAATACATGGTGCGCTCGTCCGGTTACCTGCGCACGCTCGACGACTTTCGCAACGTCGTCCTGCGTACGAACGAAGCCGGTACGCCCGTGCTGCTGGGTGATGTCGCGCGTATTCAGATCGGACCCGAGATGCGGCGCGGTATCGCTGAACTGAACGGTCAGGGCGAAGTGGCGGGCGGTGTCATCGTGATGCGTTCCGGCAAGAACGCGTTGACGACGATCGATGCGGTGAAGGCAAAGCTCGCCGAGCTGAAGCGTTCGCTGCCCGCGGGCGTGGAAGTCGTGACGACGTACGACCGCTCACAACTGATCGAACGCGCCGTGGATAACCTGAAGGACAAGCTCGTCGAGGAATTCATCATCGTCGGTCTCGTCTGCGCGGTCTTTCTATTCCATCTGCGTAGTGCGTTTGTCGCGATCCTGTCCTTGCCCCTGGGCGTGCTGGCCGCCTTTATCGTGATGCGGTATCAAGGCGTCAACGCGAATCTGATGTCGTTGGGCGGCATTGCGATTGCCATCGGCGCGATGATCGACGCGGCCATCGTGATGATCGAGAACGCGCACAAACATCTCGAAGCGTACGAGCACGCGCATCCCGGTAAGGCGATCAGTTCGGCTGAACGTTGGGAACTCATCGCGACGTCGGCCGCGGAGGTCGGGCCGGCGCTGTTTTTCTCGTTGCTCGTCATCACGTTGTCGTTCATCCCGGTGTTTTCGCTCGAAGGCCAGGAAGGCAAGCTGTTTTCCCCACTGGCGTTCACAAAGACCTACACGATTGCAGCTGCGGCGGGATTGTCGGTGACGTTGGTGCCGGTGTTGATGGGTTTGCTGATCCGCGGCCGCATCCCGCACGAGAACGCGAACCCGATCAACCGCGTGCTGATCCGGCTCTATCGCCCGGTGCTGGAGGCGACATTGCGTCGCCCGTGGGTCGCGATCGGTCTGGCGGTGGTTGCGCTCGCAGCGTCGGCGATTCCGCTTTCGCGGCTCGGCGGCGAATTCATGCCGCCGCTCGACGAAGGCGATCTGCTGTATATGCCGACCGCGCTGCCGGGCATCTCGACGGAGAAAGCGAGTGAACTGCTGCAGCAGACCGACCGGCTCATCAAGACCGTCCCGGAGGTGCAGACCGTGTTCGGCAAGTCCGGCCGCGCTGACTCGGCGACCGACCCCGCACCGCTCGAGATGTTCGAGACCACGATTCAGTTCAAACCGCGCAGCGAGTGGCGGCCGGGTATGACGCCGGAGAAACTGGTCGACGAACTGGACCGCACCGTCAAAGTGCCGGGGCTTTCGAACGTGTGGGTCCCTCCTATCCGCAATCGCTTGGACATGCTGTCGACGGGTATCAAGACGCCGGTCGGCGTCAAGATTTCGGGCCCCGACCTCGGGCAAATCGACAAGGTCGCAACGCAGGTCGAAGCAGCGGTCAAGACCGTGCCCGGTGTGACGTCCGCACTTGCCGAGCGCCTGAACGGCGGGCGATACATCGACGTCGATATCGACCGGCTGGCAGCGGCACGTTACGGCCTCGCAGTTGCGGACATCCAGTCGATCGTATCTACCGCAGTCGGCGGCGAGAACGTCGGCGAGGTCATTGCCGGCCGGGAGCGCTTTCCGATCAACATCCGCTATCCACGCGAGATCCGCGATTCGCTCGAGAAGCTGCGTGAGCTGCCAGTCGTGACTGAGCGTGGCGCGCAAATCCAGCTGGCGGACGTGGCGCACATCACGATTGCCGACGGCCCGCCGATGATTCGCAGTGAGAACGCGCGGCTCGCCGGTTACGTGTACGTCGATATCCGCGATACGGACCTGCATTCGGCCGTGCAGGCCATGCAGCGCGCGGTCGCAGAGAAAGTAACGCTGCCCGCGGGCTATTCGATTGCGTGGTCCGGTCAGTTCGAATATCTGGAGCGAGCAGCGGCGAAGTTGCGCACGGTGATTCCCGTGACGCTGGTGGTCATTTTCGTGCTGCTTTTTCTGACGTTCAACTCTGTGGGTGACGCGTTGCTATTGATGTCGACGGTGCCCTTCGCGCTGGTCGGCGGCTTCTGGTTTATCTGGATGCTGGGGCATGCCGTATCTGTCGCGACCGCCGTGGGATTCATTGCGCTCGCTGGCGTGGCCGCGGAGTTCGGTGTCGTGATGCTGCTTTACCTGAAGGGTGCGCTGAATCGCAGACTCGACGCAGGCGAACCGCTGACCGAAACGCTGCTTCTCGATGCGATTCGAGAGGGGGCCGTGCAGCGTGTGCGTCCCAAGGCGATGACGGTCGCGGTCGTGCTTGCCGGTCTCATACCCATCATGGTCGGGCACGGCGCCGGCTCCGAAGTCATGCAGCGCATCGCCGCGCCTATGGTGGGCGGGATGATCACGGCGCCCATCCTTTCGATGTTGGTTATTCCCGCAGCGTGGTTCCTGCTGCAACGCCGCCGCGCGAAGCGTCTGCCCGACGTGCGGCTTTCTCATGCAGTACCTTCCGGCACAACCGTGCCAACTACTCAAACTGGAGAACTTCAATGAAGAAATGGATTGTTGCGTTTGCTGCTTTCGGTAGCATTGCTGCGGCCCCCGCGTTTGCGGGCGACGATATGGCAGGGATGAACATGTCCATGAAGCCGACGGCTTCAAAGGACTCGCCGAATGCGGCCCTCACGGACGCGGTGGTGAGAAAGGTGGACCCGGCCTCCGGCATGGTCACGCTGAAACACGGCGCGCTGCAGAACGTTGGGATGCCGGCCATGACCATGGCCTTCAAGGCGAAGGACGCCGCGATGATCAAGCAGATTCACGAAGGCGACAAGGTGAAGGTGCGCGTTGAAGACGTCGACGGCACGATGACCATCGTGAAGCTGGAAAAAGCGTCGTGACGCGTAGTTGATGCAAACTCGCGGGCTTGTTGCTTGGGCCTGCGAGTTTGCAAGACTACGGCTGGGTCGATGGCCTATGAAGTCCTGCGCTAAACTCTCAGAACGCCCGGTGACGGCGACCCACAAGGAGACAGGTGTCATGGAACGCTCTGAATTCCTCGCAGTCACGCGGCAACTGGCAGCCGCAGCCGAGCTTCTGGCCAAGGTCGGTCCAGAGGAGTGGCGACTCGACGCGTTCCAGATGCTCGCGTTCTTTCGCCGCTACGACCAGCCCGGTTCCGGTTCGAATGCAGTCGTAACGTCCAACGACGAACTGTTCGCGAGCACCGGCCACGCCGCACTGACGATGGCGGGACGCAACGAGTTTGCTGCGTCCCACGCACTTCTCGAGCAAGCCCGGTCGCTGTTGCCAGCTACGTGAAAGCCGCTGCGATGGGCCGGCGTTTCTCGTTTGTCCGGCTCTAATCGTTGTACTGCGTCATGTCGTAGTACGTGATTCCACTCCGTCCGCCACCCAACTGCACGAGCCGCGAACCACCGGACGTCAACGACGGGAATGGGCAATTCGTGCAAGTCTGCACGCCCGCGGCATTGACCCCTGCAAAGACGGTGGTTTGATACTGACCGACCGTGGTGTTGTTCGGCGCACCAATCGAGAAACCATCGATTGCAGTCGTCGAGCCGGTGCCCGTTCCAGGGGAGGCCTGAATCTGCACGGACGTCACCGGATACGCGAGATTCTGTCCATTCACGAGGCTCGACCACGTCACGCTCATCGCGTACTGCACGCTGGCCAGCGATCCGGCCGGCGTGAGGAACTGGGTCGCGAAGTCCGGCAGCAGCGTCGGCCAGGCAACCGTGCTACCCGCCGCCGCGTTCAACGGGCTGCCCGGATTGATGATCGACGACTGGCCGAGTTGCGCGCCGTTCTGGTCGTAGAACGTCACGGTGTACGTCGAGTAGAGCGGCACGGTGCTCGCGTCGATCGATTGAGCCGAGTAGTAGCCGCTCGACGCCGCCGGCGTGAAGTTCGCGGTCGACGACAGCGATTGCCATGACCAGCGATACAGCTCCGTATTGCTGCTGGTTGTCGCGGGCGAAACCGGCGCCGCGCTCAACGGCTGGTCCGAGAGACCCAGCGAGCTGATACCGAGCGCATTGCGTTGCATCAGCCAGATCGGCGCAGCGAGGCCAGGTCCCGTGACGGAAGCCGAATACACCGTCGGATTCGAAGTAGTCGGAATCGAAATCTTAAGACCCGACTCGTACCGGTTCACGTCGTTCAGCTTCGAATCGAGGAATGTGCGACGCTGGATTTGCGACATGATCGCCACAGCGAATTGCGACTGATTGCCGATCAGATCCCAGCCGAGTTGTGTGCCGCTGGCGAGCGTGACGGGCGTGGAGAGCTGTTGCGCGATGGTGTAGAGCGCAGTTGGCGTGCCGCTCGCCAGCGTGACCGGCAACTGCACGAGCGCGAGCTGCTTGCCATTGCGGGTGAAGAAGGCGAGCGTCTTCGGCGAACCGAACACCGCACCCGTTAAGGTCGCTTCCGTCAGGCTGTGGGCTACGGCCAGATCGGTCGAGCCGCTTTCGAGGTAAGCGGAGTCGATGGCCGGCGAGCATGACGTGTTGAGCGTGCCGGTCGCCGCGCAGGCCGTCAGCAGAGACGCAAGCGGCTCCAGATAGTTGGCCGCCGTGGACGGCGCTGCCAGTGCGATCGATTGGGCAGTCTGGTTGTTTAGCGCGATGGTCGTGCCCGGCGCCGCATTCGATAGCAGCAACAGGCCGCCGTTGGCCGCCGACACGACCGACACCGTATCGATCACCGCATCGGCGCCGGTGTGGTTCGGCGTAAAGGCCGTACCGATTGGATCGAAGCCCGCCGTCAGTATGCCGTTCTGCGTGAGGATTTTCGTCAGCATCGTGTCGAGCGTGATGGTGGCGATCTGCACGGACGGCAGCGTCACCTTGGCCAGTGCCGTAGTGGACGCGAGGTCGAGCGGGTTGCCCGAGGCTGTCAGCATGGCGGCAATCGCGGTGGTCAGCGTGGTGACGTTGGCGACAGCCGGCGCCGTGCCATTCGGCAGTTTGGCGAGCACGGAGACGAGCGGGGCGGAGATGCCGGCGGCGTCGGTGGCGACGATGAGGAACGGCGCGGTCATGCCCTTCACCGAGATCGTGTACGCGCCCTGGGTGTTGGTGGTTGTCGTGGCTTGAGCGCCGGTCGCATCGGTCAGCGTGACGGTTGCGCCCACTACGGCGCTGCCGGCGGCGACCGTGCCGTTCACCGAGGTGGCCGTGACCGTCGACGTGCTCGACGACGTTGAACTGGAACCGCCGCCGCCACAACCGCTGAGTTGGAACAACGCAAAGGCCACTGCGGCCGCGACGCCGCTACGCACTAACGATCGATGCATGAATTTCCCCGATGCCCTGTTTCTATGATTAGTTTGTTATGCCGGCAGATTATGCCGATAAATTCGATTGCATTTGCCGCGTCGGTTTATCGAATTGAAAGCAGATTATTTGCTGCCTTTAATCCACACACAATGCGTTCGCGACGCGCGCTTAAGCGTTGGGAGAATACTTCAAAGTGGTGTTGTTGTGTCGCGTGGGAGAACGACTGAATAGGAGAATATGAAGGGTAGTCGCGTTTGCGGACCCGCCATATTCTCTGAACGAATTGCTTCAGACAGTTCAGGCGCTAATTATTTGCCCAATTCGTGTCCGATAATGCCGCCGGCTACTGCGCCGCCGACTGTGCCGACCGCGCTGTGATTGGTCGCCTCGTTACCGATCACGCCGCCTGCTGCCGCACCGCCAAGGGTACAGCCGGCCATCAATGTCAGTAGCGCCAATACCATCGCAATAACGCCCAGACCAGATCGATTTCGCATGATGTCACCTCGGATGTGTATCGATGCAACCGAAGCAGCAATCCATGTGCCGCAACTGTATTACGAGTGTCCGTAGGGCTTGCGGTCCGCGGGTGCCCGGGCAGTGAAACGGGTTTGCTGGAGTCATCCGCGCTTGCTAGACTGGCTTTCGCAACCCAACTGTAAGCGCGCTCTTGCCGTGGTACGCCTCGCTGGTGTTCACTGCGCGGCGCGATCAATCGGAGACGCCATGTCTTACATGCTGCTTATCGTCGAACCCCCGAATCAACGCGTCGAACGCGGTGAGCAGGCGGGGCGCGAGGTTTATGACCAGATGGTGCGTTTCGCTACCGGACTCAAAGAGCGCGGCAAGCTGGTCGCAGCCGAAGCGCTGACCTCCACGAATGACGCCGTGCGCGTGCAGGTGCGCGACGGTCAAGCGAAACTGCTCGATGGTCCGTTCGCCGAAGCCAAGGAAATGATCGGCGGCTTCTACCTGCTCGATGTTGAAACCCGCGAAGAAGCGGTGGCGATCGCGCAAGCCTGCCCGGCGGCCTCGTGGTGCACTGTCGAAGTCCGCAAGCTCGGGCCTTGTTTCCTATAAGCGGGTTTGCCCATTCGTAACTATTTTCTGGGGGTTTTCCCTAGGCTAACGACAAACATGTCGATCTGGCCACGCATCGCTCGTCGTGTGAATAAGGAGCCAGCAAACAGATAACGGCTCTCCACCAACTACACACCACCCCAGGAGCGATTGCGATGCGATTCATGATCATAGTGAAGGCGACGGCCGTCAGCGAAGCCGGCGGCCAGCCGGACGAAGCCCTGATGGCGGCGATGGGCGCCTACCATGAAGAACTGGCCAAGGCCGGTGTGCTCCTCGACGCAACCGGTCTGAAGCCGAGTTCTAAAGGCTGGCGTATCCACTACAGCGGGGGCAAGCGCACGGTGATCGACGGTCCGTTCGCGGAAACCAAGGAACTGATCGCCGGCTACACCCTGATTCAGGTTCGCTCCCGCGAAGAAGCCATGGAATGGGCGCGGCGCTTCCCGGCGCCGTTCGGCGAGGATGCCGAAGGCGAAATCGAAGTGCGGCAGCTATATGAACTCGAGGACTTCGAGCCGAGCCCGGAAGTGGACCGCTTCCGCAAGCTGGACGCGGCCAAACATTAATCGCGACGCCGATCCGACCGCCAGACGAGGCGCCGATCCGGCCACATCGAGAGGATTCATCATGCTCAAAGTTATTCTGATCACCGTCGTTGCGGCGGTGGGTCTGCTGCTCATCTACGCGGCGACGCGGCCGGACAATTTTCGGATCGAACGCAGTGTGCGCATCGAGGCGCCGCCCGAGCGGGTCTACGGCTTGATCGACGACCTGCATCAGTTCAATCGCTGGAATCCGTTCCTGCGCAAAGATCCCGCGGCGCAGGGCACTTACAGCGGCACGCCGAGCGGCAAGGGTGCGCGCTATGCGTGGCAAGGCGAAAAGGTTGGGGTGGGGCAGATGGAGATCGTCGACACGGCGGCGCCGGCGAACGTGACGATGAACCTCGATTTTATCAAGCCGTTCGAGGCCCATAACATGGCCGATTTCACGTTGAAGCCGGAGGCCGGCGCGACTCAGGTCACCTGGGCGATGTATGGGCCAGCGCCGTTTCTGTCGAAGCTGATGCAGGTGTTCGTCAGCATGGACCGCATGGTCGGCAAGGATTTCGAAGATGGCCTGAGCAATCTGAAAACGCTGGCCGAGGCGAGCTGAGTACGCGGGAACGCTGCATGCGTGGGGCAGTGCGGTGCGCTGCGACGCCCCGGCGAGCCCACAACCCGATCACTGGATTTCATCATGCATAAGCAGATCTACGTCAATCTCGCTGTCGACGATCTCGAACGGTCGAAGGCATTTTTCAGCACGATCGGTTTCAGCTTTGAGGCGCAATTCACCAATGGGCAGGCCGCGTGTCTGATTCTCGGCGAGAACCTCTACGCGATGCTGCTGGTCAAGGACCTGTTCAAGTCCTTCACGCGCAAGTCGCTTTGCAATCCGAAGGAAAGCACCGAGGCGTTGGTGGGTCTCTCGTGCGAGAGCCGGGGCGAGGTGGATGCGCTGGTCGCGAAGGCGCTTGCCGCTGGCGGCACGGTGCCGCGCGCGCCGCAGGACTACGGTTTCATGTACGGGCACGGCTTCGAAGATATCGACGGACACATCTGGGAGCTGATCTACATGGATCCGAACGCCAAGGCAGCGGGCTGATCCCGTGACAAAACCGGCCACCCATCGTGCCATCGAGGCAGTCTGGCGGATCGAATCCGCCAAGGTCATCGCCCACGTCGCGCGGATCGTGCGTGACGTGGGGCTCGCCGAAGAGCTGGCGCAGGACGCGCTGGTGGCGGCGCTCGAACATTGGCCTGACGCGGGCGTGCCCGACAACCCGGGAGCGTGGCTGATGGCGACCGCGAAGAACCGCGCCCTCGACCGCTTGCGCCAGGAAGCGCTGCATGCTCGCAAGCGTGAAGAGTTGGGACACGATCTCGACGCAATGGAGGCGCACCTCGTGCCGGATTTCGTCGATACCCTCGATGCCGCACGCGCCGACGATATCGGCGACGACCTGCTGCGCCTGGTGTTCACGGCGTGCCACCCGGTGTTGTCCACCGACGCACGCGTCGCGCTGACGTTGCGCCTGCTCGGCGGCCTCACCACTGACGAAATCGCGCGCGCGTTTCTCGTGCCCGAGCCGACCATCGCGCAGCGCATCGTGCGAGCCAAACGCACGTTGTCTGCGGCCAAAGTGCCGTTCGAGGTGCCGCAGGCGGATGCGCGTGCGCCGCGGCTCGCGTCGGTGCTGCAGGTGATCTATCTGATTTTCAACGAAGGCTATTCGGCCACAACCGGCGACGACTGGATGCGTCCGGCGTTGTGCGCGGAAGCGCTGCGGCTGGGGCGTGTGCTGAGCGGACTCGTGCCGGACGAAAGCGAAGTGCATGGCCTCGTCGCGTTGATGGAAATCCAGGCGTCGCGTACGCATGCGCGCACCGATGCCGAGGGCCGACCGGTGCTGCTGCTCGACCAGGACCGCAGCCGCTGGGACCCGCTGCTGATCCGCCGTGGGCTGACCGCGCTCGGCACCGCGCACGCGTTGGGCGGCGCGAGCGGTCCCTATGCGCTGCAGGCTGCGCTGGCCGCGTGCCACGCGCGTGCCCGCCGTGCCGAAGAGACCGATTGGGCGCAGATCGTCGCGTTGTACGACGCGCTGGCGCAGGTGACGCCTTCGCCGGTGGTGGAGTTGAATCGGGCGGTGGCAGTCGGCATGGCATTCGGACCGGCTGCCGGTCTGGAAATCGTCGACGCGCTCGCCGCCGATGCTGCGCTCGCGAACTATCACTGGTTGCCGAGCGTGCGCGGCGATCTGCTGGAGAAACTCGGCCGCGTGGAAGAGGCGTGCGCCGAATTCGAACGCGCTGCCGGCATGACGCGCAATGCTCGCGAGCGCGAACTGTTGCTCGAGCGTGCCGCGCGCGGCCGCGCGCATTGAACCGTACGTAGGTAACTTACCGGATCAACTGACGCACGCCATGCCGAGCATCGCGGCAAACGTCATTTGCGAAATCACGCCGAAAAGAAGGCCACAGCGGCAGTGACCACACCCGCAGCCGCAATCCCGAACGACAGATTGCGTAGCCATTTCTTGCGGGTCAGCAACGTGATCGCGCAGAGGGCGATGGCCACCTGAATCAAGGTCGTGGCCTGCGCCCAGCGATGATGGCCATGCAGCAACGCTTCGCTTTTAGCGTCGTTGTCCACGACTTCCTTTTCGATTGCTTCAGCCTTCGCGCGGATCGGCTCTTTCTGCTGCTTGTATTTGTCGACGTCGGCGGCGAACTTCGCGTGCGCATCGGTATTGCCGAGCGACAGCGCCGCGCCGAGTTCAGCGAGATTCTCTTTCTCGCCCTTGGCCTGGTAGTAGTTCCATTGATTCGACGCTTCGGTCTTTTTAATGGCGGCTTCGTTCTTGTAGTACAGCGCCAGATTTTCGCTGTTGCCGCTCTGGTAGGCACACAGTGCGCCGATCGTCGCGAGGATCGCCGTCATCACGGCCATGCGGCTCGCAAACGGGTCCGAGTCATGGTGGCCAGCGTGTTCAACCGCATGGTCGTGCGGACCATGCACTTCATATTCTTCAGACATCTGATTCTCCGAGCCAGGCTTTTCTTGTGGTCTCCGGGTGGCGCGCATGTCGGTGGCACATGCGCGGGCGAAGCTGCAAGCGCGGCTCGCCGACCCGGCGGGCTCCATCTTAGCGTGCTGCGGCCGGTGGCGGAAAAGCTATCGGCGCGAAGAGAGGTCGATGACTGACGTTAGTGGGATGACGTTAGTGGGTGGGCGTCAGTGAATACCGACGGACAGCCACGTCCGCACTAACGGGATTGCGTGCTCGCCGGCTAGCATGCCGAGCAACCCGACCAGGGCGATGGTCGGCGGCGCGGGCGACTTCACCTGCATCACGCTGTAGATCAAACCGACTACGACGCCGGCCGCGAGCGAGACCAAATACGCTTTCATGTTGTTCATACCCATCTGAAATGCGGGCAGCCACGCCCGCCGGTCATGTCGGCAATTACATCGTGATGACGACCCGGCCGCGCGTGCCGGCGGCCACCGATTCGTAGGCCTCGCGTGCCCGTTCGAGCGGGAATTCCTGCGCGATGGCCGGCCCTTGCAGCTTGCCGCTCTCGAAGCCTTCTACCAGCGCCGTCATCAACGGCGCCGATTCGGCGACGCCCAGCTTGGCGCTGTCCACGCCGAGCAGTTGCGTCTCGTTGTGATAGAAATCGATCAGGTCGAATTCCACGCGGCGTTTGCCCGTGGCGCTGATTTCCAGCACCCGGCCGCGGCGCTTGACGAGACTCAGTGCGGTCTCGAAGGCGACGCCGCCGACCGTGTCGTACACCACGTCCGCGCCGGCGCCGCCGGTCAGCAGTTTGATAGCCGCGGTTGCGTTTTCGTCGAACGGAACGTAGTCGTCGATCAGTCGGCCTGCAGGCGTGTCGGCGGAAAGCGGATGACGGTCGACTCCAATCACGCGCGCGCCCCGCGCTTTCGCGATCTGCACTACCGCGCCGCCGACGCCGCCACCTGCGCCGATCACGGCGATCGTCTCGCCTGCTTGGAGGTGTGCGTACTCGACCGTGCCGAGCCACGCGACCACGAAGTTCACGCCGATCGCGGCGGCCTCCGTGTGGCTGAGCGTGGTGGGTTTGCGCGACAACGCGGCGAGCGGAATCTTGATGAACTCGGCGTGGGTGCCGTCGCGTGTGAAGCCGATATCGCCGCCCGTGCCCCAGACTTCGGCGCCGAGCCATTCGGCAGGACCGGCTGTCACGACGCCGCTGAAGTCGCGGCCGGGCGTGCGCGGCAGAACGGTGTGTTCAAAATGGCCGGACACGTTCTTGACGTCGCTCGGATTTACCGAGGCCGCCTTGACCTGCACGACGGCGCTGTCCGCGTCGGCTCGGGGCGTCGGCAGATCGACGTATTCGAGCACCTCGGGATTACCAAAAGTCTTGAACTGAATCGCTTTCATTGCGTGTCACTCCTGTCAGGTCGTGCGCTGCGTCGTGCAGTCGATGAGCGTAGTCTAGATGACCGGTACAAAGGCGTTGAGACAAAGACTTTCGAATTTCGGACAAGGCGTGCTGTATGGCGGCCTACAGGGCAGGCTGGGCGTCGTTGGGCCGGCAGCGCAACGGCTTGGCTGACGGTGGAGGGCGTGGATGTCAGCGCGGGTTCGTTAGGTCGCCGGCGAGCGCTGGCTTAGCTGCAAGGGCGAATCTCGCTGCCGTCAGTGCGTATAACTTACCCGTCAGTGGACAGCTTGTCTTGGGCCTGCTCCGGCGAAGCTTCAGAAGCAGCCTCGCTGAGTGTGCCGCTCGGATCGAAGCCGGTCGGCGGCGCGCCTAACTCGCGCCGGAACATGTCGCTGAAGCTGCTCGGCTGGAAGCCCAGCGAGCGCGCAATGCTGCTGACCGAGCGACCTTCGGCGAGACCTGACACGGCCACCGCAAGTTGCACCTGACGCCGCCATTCGGCAAAGCCCACGCCCAACTCACGCGTGAAGAGGCGAGCCAAGGTCCGCACGCTCGCGCCGACGGAGGCCGCGTGCTGTTCGAAGCTGATCGCGATCGAAGGGTTGTCGATCACCGCGCGGCACAACGCATCGAGCCGCCGGTCCGACGCATCGGGCAGCGCGATGCGCAGCGATGAGCGAGGGGCATGCCCCAGCTCCAGCATCGCGAGACGATAGGCGGCTTCCAGATAGGTTTCGTCGCGAGCATGGGTACGCTCGTGTTCCGCAATCGACGTGATGAGTTCGCGCAGCAGGCCGTTGATCTCGAACACGTCGCTGCGCCGGCTCAGATGGCCGACGTTGCGTTCGTGCAGATAGATATTGCGCATCTCCACCTCGCTCATCATGTGGATGGAGTGGACCGTGCCGGCCGGCAACCAGACCGCGCGCTGCGGCGGCACCACCAGCGCCTCGCGGCCGACTTCCACCCACATCACGCCCGATACCGCATACAGCACCTGCGCCCACGTGTGCGAATGCGGATCGATGCGCAGCCCACGCGGATAGCGCCGCGCGAGGGAGCGGGCGTCGGCGTCGTCGTGAAGTTCGGGTGGGCGGGCTTTGGGCACGGCAGTTCGGTTCGCTGTTTGCTGTTCGCTCTTTGTGGATGGAGAGCGCGGACCTTGATGGTCCGTGTGCGAAGCATAGCGCGAGGCGTAGCGCGGCGGATGTTCTCCCGTTCCGCTTACGTACGATGCCCCATCACCAGCAGCAGCAACGAAAGGGTCACGACTGATCCCACCGTCGACAGCAAAATCGTGCGCGAGGTGATGTGCGCCTCGCGTCGGTAGAACTCGGCCAGCATGAATGGACCGGTGCCGGTGGGCAGCGCGGCGAGCACAACAGCCATCTCGACCAGTGTGGATGAGAGCCCGAACACGCGCGCCGCGAGCCACCAGGTCAGCGCCGGCTGCCCCACCAGCTTGACGCCGGTCAGCAGCAGCGAGATGCCGCCCGCGCCCGCCTCGGACGGACGCTTTTCAGCGAGGAACAAGCCAAGGCTGACCAATGCACACGGACTGGCAGCGCCGCTCAGCAGCTTCAGAAACGTCTCCGCGCTTTGCGGCAACGCGACATGGGTGCTCGCCAACAGCACGCCCAGGATTGGCGACACGATCAACGGATTGCGCGCCAGAGATCCCAACACTTTCAACCCCAGCTTGTGCGGCGCGCGTTCGGTCTGCAGGCCGATTTCGATCAGCACGATGGCAAGCGCAAAAAGCACGCACGCGACGAGGATCGTGGCGATCGTGGTCGGTGTCAGGCTGGCCGAGCCGAACGCGATCATGCCAAGCGGAAAGCCGATGTAGCCGGTGTTCGGATACGACGCCGCAATCGCATCGACGCTCGCGTCGGCCAGATGCCGGCCCCCGATCATCCGCATGGCGAGAATCGGCAGAAACGCACCGAGGCACCCGATCGAAAACGCCGCGACGAAGGCCGGCTGATAAAGCTGTTGCCACGTGGCATGCGCCATCGTGTCGAACAGCAGCGCCGGCAGCGCCAGCCAGACGACGAAGCGGTTCAGTTCGGACGCGGAGTTCGGTCCGAGCACGCCGCGCCGGCGGCATGCAAAGCCCGCGAAAATCAGGCCGAACACGGGAAGCAGAATCTCGAGAGTAGCTAACATCGATTAAATAGAAAGCGTGGGCGCAGGGAGCGATGCGCCAGCGTAGTGGCTTGCGTTGATACAATCCAATACTGTTTTCTGCCGTCAACAATACCTTTTCTGCATCGTCATTCAGCGCGAGGGCGTCGTGATCGATATCAAGCCGTTACGCTACTTCGTGACTCTCGCTGAGACGCGGCATTTCGGCCGCGCAGCGGCGCGCCTGAATCTGTCGCAACCGCCGTTGAGTCGGCAACTGGCGGCGCTGGAGGCGAACCTGGGTGTGACGCTGCTGGAGCGCAGTCCGCGAAGCGTCACATTGACCGCGGCGGGCGAGCGCTTTTACGCCGATGCGAAGGCGATCCTTGCGTCCGTGGAGCAAGCCGTCAGCAATGCCCAGGCGGCGGCGCATGGCGACGCCGGCAAGCTCGCCATCGGCTTCACGATGTGCGCTGCGTACAGCGTCGTGCCCGGCTATGCGCGCACGTTCGGCGCCGCGTTTCCCGAGGTCGCCTTGAACCTGCGCGAGGTCGTATCGAACGATCTGGCTGCACAAGTGCTGGCCGGCCAGATTGACGCCGCGATCATGTTTCCAGGCGTGCCCGACAAGGGCATCGCGATCCGGACGATTCTTCGCGAGCCTTTGTGCGTGGCCTTGTCACGCAGCCATCCACGCGCCCGCGCCCGGCGTCTGAAGATCGCGCAACTGGCGGGCGAGCCATTCGTGCTGGCGTCCGAGGAAGTCGCGCCGAGCTTGCGCACGGCCATTCTCGAGCATTGCCGCTCAGGCGGCTTCGAACCGGATATCCGCTTCGAAGTGCAGTTGCAGCAGACGGTGCTCAGTCTCGTCGATGAAGGAGTAGGGGTGGCGCTGGTGCCGGCCTCGATGCGTAAAGCGCAACTCGCGGGCGTGGTGTTCCGGCCGCTAGTCGACGCGCCGCTGATCGAGCAGGTGCTGGCGTGGTCGCCAGCTAATCGCAATCCGTGTCTGGCGCGGTTTCTCGAGATGGCGTGAGGGGCGGCTCATGAATTCGCCAGACGGTCGGTGGCGTTCGCAGGGTCGGCAGGATCGGCTGGATAGCGCATGGCGTCCTGCTTGAGGCGCTGTCGGCACCAGAACGTCCATGCTGTTAAGCCAGCATAGACGCCGTAACGCAGTATGTCGGAGGCTAGCTCCGAGTGCGGACCGTTCGGCCGCTGCCAGATAATCAGGCTGCGCAAGAGGTTCTCCCCGGTCATACCGAGGCCCCACACCAGCGTCATCAACCGGACATAGGCGACGAGCGCAGGGCGTTCGCGCCAATGCTTTTCGTAGCTTTCGACGCTGCGATGATCTTCGCGCGCCCTCGTCGAACGGCCGAGGTAGTACACGAGCGGGCGCGGTAACGCCAGGGAGACGAGGAACGACGCGCCGATCATCCCTGAGACCATTGGATCTTCCAGCGCGCGCATGTGCGCGCTGCCCCCGGTGGCCATTGCAAGCAGCGACAGCACGATGCCGACCAGCACGATGGCACTGAGCGCGTCGAAATGGCGATAGCGGACAAGGTCCCAGCTCATCCACGCGATCAAGGGGAGTGCCGATGCAACCAGCGCGCCGAGCTGGCCGTAGTGAGGGAACGCAAGCCGGTAGGCGAGCCAGGGAAAGGCGACGTTCACGACCAGCGCGGAGAGGTAACGCAAGCGGGCTTTCATCGTGCGCGGTCGCGATAAGTGCTGCCTACGTGCGCTTGCCTTCGATGGCGTGAAGGAGCGGGCTGTCAGGTGCAATGCGAATAAAGAACTGCGGAGGTTGAAAGCCGGCCGATACAGCTCTTAACTCCGTTAACGAAATGGTGCCAGAGAGTCGTTCCGGTTCATGCAAGCCCAAAGCAAAGCCCTTGGATAGACCATCGAAGTAGTCGAAGAATTCGCTTCGAGTGATGCCACACACATTCGCGAATCGCCGCCACAACGTGGTGGGCGCAAGCGAATGGGCAGCGCTCACCTTGGCGCAACCGACCACGCGGCCAACCGGTAATTTCACATAAATCCAGACGACAGTACCGGCTTTCACGTTCATCGCACGACGCCGAAGTTCCACATGCTTGGTGCCCGCAAGTATGTTTTCAGCGTGCCGCTCTTCAAGCGATATGAGTACGTGCTCTGGGTGTTCCATGGACAAACCCTTCCCGGAGGATTCCTTGAAGCTGTGCGTTGTTGATTGCATGCGTGGTAAGCAGGTCTTGCGGACTGCCGCAGCCCAACCGCTGCAGTGTGGCGAGCGGAACTGGACGTTCAAGGCAGATAATGTTGTCGAACACCGTCACGGTTTTCGTCTTGGATCGACCAATCGCTTCGAGTCCTACCGAGTCAAGAACTGACGGATCGAGGTCCGAATTCTCCATCGCCTCTTGGGATTTCAAATACGCGTGCTGTACGCGCGCGATCGCGACAATTGCGCCGAGACCTTTGTTCTTCGCGGATTCGTAGAACAAGATCAGGTTACCACGCTTAAAGTGTCTAAGCGTGTTGGCGCCGCTCAAATAGTGACGCTCTTTATACAGTCTGGCCCGGGCGTGCGGAAGGAGGCTTTTCTGGGGGGAGTGTGCCAGTAAGTCCTCTGCAAACTCGTGCCGCACCGGAGAAATCACGGCCGCTCGTCCGGACAGGCAAAAGAGCGCTGGCGAAAACAGCGTTTCCAGAGTCATCAAGGAGACATATCCCACGTTTCCATCAGGCCTGACGAGGCGAACCTGTTGGTCGACGTCTCTGTAGACCGGTGGCGCGTCTGGCAGGCCCAAGCGGGCCGCCCGAAAGAGATGATCCTTGCAGTCTGCCCAATTCGATGTCGTGACGACGCGTCCGACGGCAATCTTGGCCAGCGATGTTTGGCCCGTCAATCCGCCAAAGCCGAGCGCGGACGCTACCTCGCGGATTTGCGCTTGCTGGGCAGGAAATGTCAGCCTGATTTGGATCGGTCCTTCTGCCGTGGCTTGCTCTATCAGGTATCCAAGCAGGAGACGGGCTGCATGCATCGCAGCAGGTTGAGTTTCATCAATTGCGACGCGTGCATTGAGATCGACGCCAGTGATCGTCCTGGGCCACATCAGATATCCCACCAGAACGTCATCGGACCAGACACCGTGACGGTTGCAGACTCGCTCGTTCGAGTCGATTGCGGCCCACGCGGCGACGATGGCCGCGACCGGAATTCCGAGCTGGGATAAAAGCCGATGGACTTCGACTTCGTCCGCCTGCGTAATGGATGCTATCGAGAGTGCGTTATCCCCTCCGGTCTGAAATACTTCTTCTCCTGTTTCGCCAGCATTCAACGCTTTAAAAGCGCCGGGCGAAATAACCTGGATTCCGCACCGGTCGTATAGTCTCGCAGCCGCGTTGAGTATCGAAGAATCATTTGTGATTAGACCGGCGAGCCCGTTCTGAATGGCAGTGGCCAAATGTCGTAGGTCGGAAAGGTCGTTGCTGCTCAATGCATCGGCTCGATGGCGTTCCGGAAATACTATGGATGCCAATTCCGGCTTGAGTACATTCCACTCCTCTGCACTCGGGGTCGGAAAAGAGGGGAATATGCGAGCATAAGCCAACATCGGGTCCGTTACGCCAACGCTTGCCGTTCGGGCGAGTTCGTCCGTAATCTCTGTGCTCAAGGCTAACTGGCAGGAACCGGCTCTTTCAATTCGAAACAGATCAAGGACTTCTTCGTTTCTGCGTCTGCGTGGACCAAGATCGAACAGTACGTTCAGGTCCAGAAGGAAGAGAGGAGTGGACGCGCCAAATGTGGAATTCAAGCCCAAGGGGTCGGCGGCGTTGAGCCCGCTTGGCGCGAACAATTGCGGTGTATCTAGCTCGTGACTGCGAACAACGATCGTCCGGTTTCTCGTTTCACCACCTCTTTCGACGCGCTGCACGTAGAAGCCTTGTTCTTCCCAGAATTTGTTGGCCTGAGTGAGGTCCTCCGCCACGCGTGCATACATGGAAATGAAAGCATGGTCTGTTAGATGTTTCTTGAGGTGTTGCAATAGGCGAGTGGCTATCCCATGTTTTCTGAGCGCAGGCGCGACGAAAATCTGTCGGACTCGTCCCTTCGGGTGCCTGGCTTCAAATAGTAAGTGGCCTGCATACGACATGCCCTTTGCATGACGTTCGACCGCTACGAAGAGTTGCTCCTTCCGCGCAAAGTCTTCAAAGACACGCGACGGGAAGAATCCAAGGGCATTTTTATCGCTGTCTGCTGCCTCGTTGACTGAATCTACAAATGGAGCAACGTCGCTATAGCGATCCAGAATCTCAATGGTGTGTTTTTCGACGATCATCTTGGTGCGCGGCCTCCCAGCGTGTTGTCGCAAGCAGGTGTTCCCCTACAAGACGATTGCTTGCGGGAAGTTGTTGCGGACTATTTTGACTGAACTGTCCTTGAACGAGGTGCCTCGCCTCTTCAAGAATAGGATTGTAAAGATACCATTAATTAGGGAGCCATATTAATGGGATGTAGTGATGGGAGTTGTGCCACGAGCGGATGAGCTTTGCCTTGTCGCCGAGCCTTTCCTTGGCGTCGTTTTTTGCGCGACGAGACAACAACAGCATTGCTAGAATCTGCGATCATCAAACACACGGCTTTCCGAGCCTCCACGCCAACCACCTGCCCGCCTATGTCCAACCGCCCCACGCTTCTCACCACCGACCGCCTGATCATGCGTCCGCACGCACGCGACGATTTCCTCGAGAGCTATGCGATGTGGTCCGATCCCGAAGTGATCCGCTACATCGGCGGCAAGCCGTTTACGCGCGAAGAAGTCTGGGCGCGCCTGCTGCGCTACGCCGGGCATTGGGCGATGCTGGGATACGGCTATTGGGTGGTGCGGGAAAAGGACAGCGGCCGGTTCCTGGGCGAAGTCGGCTTTGCCGACTACCACCGCGAGATCGAACCTTCCTTGCTGGACACACCGGAAATAGGTTGGGCGCTGGATCCTGCCGTCCACAACCGCGGCTATGCGACCGAGGCCGTGCGCGCTGCGCTCGATTGGGCCGACGCGAATTGGCCTGACGGCGAGACGGCCTGCATCATCGCCCCGGAAAACCAGCCTTCGCTGAACGTCGCGCGCAAGTGCGGTTACCGTGAGCAACTCCGCACGACGTACAAAGGCAACCCCACCATCCTGCTGCGGCGAACGGCGGGCGTTGCTTGAGCCGCCGCGCGGCACTCGCCGGAAGTCTATTTAGTCTCTGCAGTCTCGGGATCGACGACTCGGCCCGAGCCGGCCTTCTGGCCGGCTCGCAACCAGCCCGCAACGGGCCGCCTTATTGACCGCTTTTGCCGGCCGCTTCCCGCTGCCGCGCGATCAAGTCCACCAGCCGTTCAACCTGCTTGCCCTGCGCATCGAAATTGCCGGCATCGAGCCAGCGTGCATAGCTCGGACGCAGCGCAGGCCATTCGCTGTCGATGGTCGAAAACCACGCGGTATCGCGATTGCGTTCGCGATACACGATCGCCTGCCGGAAGATTCCTTCGAACGTAAAGCCATAGCGCAACGCCGCCGTACGCGATGGTCCGTTAAGCGAATCGCACTTCCATTCGAAGCGGCGATACCCGAGGTCGTCGAACACATGGTTCATGAGCAGGAACATCGCTTCGGTGGCGATGCGCGTGCGTTTCAGGCGCTGCGAATAGGTGACGTGCCCGACTTCGATCACGCCGTTCGCGCGGTCGATGCGCATCAGCGCGAGCGTGCCGACCGCCTTGCCGGTAGTCAGATCGATCACCGCGTAGTGCAGCGGATCGGGCGATTCCGCCATGCGCGTCAGGTGCTCGCGATACGCCGCAAGGCTCTCGAACGGACCGACCGAAAGATAGGTCCAGTCGCGGCCATCGGGCGCCGAGCTGTAGGCCTCGTACAGGTCCTCCGCATGGCGTTCGACGTCCACCGGCTCGATCCGGCAATAGCTGCCCACCAGCGGCTCGCGGCCGGGCGCCTGGGCGCCTTTCCAATCCGGCACGGGGAAGCCAATCGGCTGATCGAACGCGTTACGTCTGGGTTCCATGTCTGCTCTCCTGTCGATAGTTGGATGGTCGATGCTTATGGAGAACGATACGGCAAACGTGGTATGTTAAAAAGATCCAGCAGAACAGCATTTGATAGGTCCAGCCAGGATGATCGAAATCATTGGTCCGCTCACCAACCCGGCCGTCACGACCACCAGCGGCAACGGTGAAAAATCCGTGCCGCTGCAAAAGCAACTGATCGAACGCTTGCAACAGGCGATCCTCACGGGGCGCTTGCCGGCGGGGTCGCTACTGCCGTCGTCGCGCTTGCTGGCGGCGGAGATGGGCGTATCGCGCAACACGGTGGTGATCGCGTACGAGCATCTGGCCGCGGTGGGCTATGTGGTGGCCGACAAAAAGGGCACGCGTGTGAGTCCGCTCTCCAGCCCTTCGGCACGCGGTGAAACGCGGACATCGTCGGCCGCGCCGGAGGTCGCCTACGCGGCGCGCGTCGAGCAATTCTCGGCGACGCGCACCCATGCCGACAACACCTTACCGCTGACACCGGGCACGCCTGCGCTGGACCGCTTTCCCCTGGCCGCCTGGCGGCGCGCGCTCGAACGTTCGATGGAGCGCGCGTTGCCGTTTGCGCTCGGCTACGGCGACCCGGCGGGCGAACCGGCCCTGCGCGACGCGATCGCCGCGCATTTGCGGATGGCGCGCGGCGTGCGCTGCGAGGGTTCGCAGGTGGTCATCACCGAGGGCGCGCAGGAAGCGCTGAACCTGTGCGTGCGGCTGTTCACCAATCCGGGCGACATCGCATGGGTTGAAGATCCGGGCTATCGCGGCGCGAAGGCCGCTTTCAACCTCGGCGATCTGAGCATGCTGCCGATGCCGGTCGATCCCGAAGGCATCGCGGTGCCGCCCGACGCGTGGCGCGCGCATCCTCCCAAGCTGATCTACACGTCGCCCGCGCATCAGTATCCGACCGGTGCGGTGTTGTCGGTGGCGCGCCGGCTTGAACTGATCGCGCAGGCGCGCCGCTGCGGCGCGTGGCTGATCGAGGACGACTACGACGGCGAATTCCGCCATACCGGCGAGCCGATCGCCAGCATGCAAGGGCTGGTCGAGGACGCGCCGGTTCTGTACGTCGGCTCATTCAGCAAAACGATGTTTCCGGCGCTGCGTATCGGCTTCGTGGTGTTGCCGCGCGTGATCGCCGCGCACACAGCCGTCGCGTTGCAGGAGATGCTGCGCGGCGGGCATCGTCTGGAGCAGCTGGCGCTCGCGCATTTCATCGATAGCGGCGAATTCGGGCGGCATCTGGGCCGCATGCGGCGTTTGTATCGGGAGCGCCAGCAGGCGCTGCGCGATGCGCTCACTATGCATTTCGCGCCGTCGCAGATTCTGGGCGGCAATTGCGGCATGCATCTGACGCTGCGCTTACCGCCGCATATTTCCGATCGGACCCTCGCCGAACGCGCGCACGCCAGGCGGCTCAATCCGCGTCCGTTGTCGGGTTTTGCATTGCAGCAGCGCGAGGAAACCAACGGGCTGGTGATCGGCTACGGCAGCACGTCAGCCGAACAATTGGCGCTCGCTGTCCGCGTATTGGCCACGCTGGTGCGGGAGATGGCGGTTGAGTCGGGTAGCCGGTCGACAACCCGACGCGCTGTGTAACTTTTTACGTCTGTCCGCGCGGCCCATGTCGCGCTATCGTGTCGTCTATGCGCGGCGAATTCGAAGTGCGCGACGTCGACGAATCGCCCGCAGGTCATGCCCAGCGCACCGCCCTGCAGCACCGCGTGACATGCGGCGCGCGCCTGCCGGGCCGCCAGCGGGTTCGGGCATGAAGAATGCCTTGCTTGTGGTTATCTTTGACGATTTATCCGACCGGAGACGACATGAAGGAAATCGAACCGACCGCCTGGTTTGAGCTTGCTGCCCATACGCCTGTCCATGAGGGCTGGTACGAGGTGCAGTTGACGAGCGGCGACACGGCATTTGCGAAATATGGCGAGGGCGTATGGACCGAGAAACCGCTGCTGGTGTTCACGCACTGGCGCGGCCTTTCCTCTGACCCTTCGAAAGCTGCGGACGGCGAGGCAGAATCGATTGGCGCGGAGGCCACCGCGGCTCAGGGCGTGCGCGCCGCATGGAACGCGTTCTTCCCGGGACTCGGCGAAGAGCAGCACAAACCGCTGGACGCTTTGCCCAACGGTAAGGCTCCGCATTAATTGACGTAGGGCTTGGGCGGCGGCTTGCGGGCTGCTGCCCAAGGCAGTTTTCTCTTCAGCTCTCAGCTCTCAGCTCTCACTTCCGCTTCAACGCTTCGGCCGCCATTCTGCCGATGTCTATATCGATGTTTGGCGTCTCGCCCGTTTCGAGAATCCACGCCGCTGACAATCCCGACCAGGCGAGAATCCATTGCAGCAGACGGTGTCTGTCGAGCCCGGCGATGTGCGCCACGCGTTCGACGCGACGCTCGATCCGTCCAGGTGCTAGCGCGGACGCCTCGTCTGGATTGCAGAAGATGTTCGCGTAGTCGAAGCCGCGTTCGCCGTAGAGACCTTTCGGGTCGATCGCCAGCCAACCACGCGCGGCGAAATCGAGGACGTTGCCGTGATGAATATCGCCGTGCAACGCAACCGGGTCTTGCGGCGCGGCGAGTAGGGCTTGTGCTGTCGCGGCACTGTCGGAGAGCCAGCCGCCGTATTGCTGCGCTGCGGGCCAGAGACTCTGGAACCAGCGTGGCAAGCCGATCAGTTCGGGCAGCGGTTTGTGACGTGGTGCGTGGAGTCGTGCCGCGGCGGCGCAGAGGATGTCGATGGCGCGGTCGTCTGCTTCATCGTCGCCTGTGCGGGCCTGGTCCGCTAACGCGTGATTGCTTTGGGCGCGCTCCAATAGCAGGGCGTCGGCATCATGGGCGAGTACGCGGGCTGCGCCGTCGCCGTCCCACCACACCATCAGTTGCGCGCCGAATTTCTCTTCGGGTTCCTGCGCAACTTTCAGCATCGCGGCGACGCCATGCTGGCGCACCGGCAGCAGTCGGCTGCTATGCGTGCGAATCGGCTCGCCGTCAGGCAGCAAGTCCCATTTGACGAGGTACTCGGCGAACATCGCGCGTCAGGCTGCGAGTGTGGCTGCGTGGACTGCGGCGGCGAGGGCGATGGCCGGTGTGGCGAGAGGCTTCGCTCCGCTCTTGACCAGGTAAGCCGCGCCGGCCATCGATGTTTGTGCGAACGCTACGACGTCCGCGCCGTTTTCGTAGGCTGCATCCGCAGCGCTGGCGATCATGGACAGGTAGCCCGCCGTGTCGTCTGCTCTGAAACGGTCCCATGCGCCGCTTACCAACTTAACCTCGACTTCCGCGGCGGTGTGCGTGGCGGCTTGAGCGAACACGCGGGTGGTCGGCTCGAGTGTGGTGGATACGGTGCATAGCACGACAACCTTGCCGCCTTTTTCCACCGCGCGCTGAGCCAACGCGGCATCGGCCCGTAAAATAGGTACCGGGGAGGCTTGCGCGGCGAGGGCGTCGTTCACTGATGGGCTGAGCGTCGAGCAGTTGAGCAACACGGCGTGCGCATTGTCCGTTAGCGTGAGGAGCACCTCGCGGGTTTGCGATGCGATCGCCTCGGTCAAGCCGCCGGCCTGCTCGGCGGCCGCGAGCAAGTCGGCGCGGACCACGTGCGTCAACTCGAGTGCTTCGAATCCGGCGGCGCGGGCCGCGGCATCAAACAAGGCGATGTTGCTGTCAGCGGTGTGCAAGCAGACGATACGCACTGTTTCTCCAACGGGTTGTGGTGGTTTTGTATTCTCGCCTGGAAATGGCCGCGCGTCGTGCCGGATGACGGCATTCGATCGGTGCCTAGATCATCGACAGTCGTCCCTGTAGGCTCAAACCGTTGCACCTTGTAGATAACGATACTGAAATGCTCAATTTTTCCGATAACCTGGGTCTAGCTACTGATCTATTACTGCACGCAGAAACCGGTATGGTCGAGTCGCAGGATGACTACGTCGTCGTCCGGACACCGGACGCACCAGAATATTTTTTTGGCAACATGCTCGTCCTGGAGCAACGACCTTCGGGAACCGATCTAAAACGGCTGGAGGCCGATTTTGCCCAATTTGTCGGGATCCCACCGCTGATCGCACACCGCACGTTTGCCTGGCCGGAAAGAGCAGACAGTGTTGTGAATCTCGACGCGTTTGTTGAGCAAGGTTACGACGCAACGGTTTGTCGTGTGCTGGCTGCGCATCCAGATGACATACGACCAGTTGCGACAAACTCATTGGTCGACGTCCGCAAGTTTGGGACGCAGAAGGATTGGGACGATTGGTCTCGAATGCAGCTCGCCGACATGCCCAATCCGTCGAACATTACCTCACAGCGGTACATGGCACATCAACAGACCGCCTACAGGACTCTAATTGCCCGGGGTCTTGGAAACTGGTGGGGAGCGTTTATCAATGATGAACAGGTGGGAAGTCTGGGCTTATTCTTCCTCGGCGGCATTGGGCGGTTCCAATCGGTTCTTACCGCGGAACAGCATCGAAACCGAAATGTTTGTAAGACCTTGGTGAGCGAGGTTATCAAACTGACGGCCGGACAATCGGACCGGCTCGTCATGGTTGCAGACGAAAGTTACCATGCCGGAGCGCTATACGAGGCAATGGGTTTCCAGCTGCAAGGGCGTGTCGCAAGCTTGTGCCAGGAGCCGCGTAATTGAGGTGATGCAGAGAGCAGAGAGAGTCGAATTGGATGTCTCTGCCTTCTCCAATCTAAACTGTCGAGTCCGCGCTTCTCCGCGCGATTGGGCGATCTTGTGCAAACAACTGAAGTGGTGAATCTATATGGTGCCGCATGGAGTGTGTATGTGCGGATCGCCCGGCTTGCGCTGGAAGAAAAACAGGTCAATTACCGCTTGGTCGAGGTAGATGTATTTGCGGAAAATGGTGTTCCGCAGGAGCATTTGAAGCGTCACCCGTTTGGCCGCATTCCGACCTTCGAGCATGGCGATTTCCATCTTTACGAAACAGGCGCGATTGTGCGCTACATCGACGACGCTTTCCCCGGATGCAGACTGCAGCCGACAGATCCGAAAGCTCGCGCCAAAATGAACCAGATGGTTGGGATACTGGACGCCTATGCATATCGAACGCTCGTTTGGGACATATACGTTGAGCGCGTGGTATCGGCCCGCGAAGGCCGGTTAGCAAATGAGCAGAAGATCGCCGCCGCGTTGCCGCACGCCGCTGTATGTTTATCTGAGTTGGACCGTTTGTCCGACGAAGCGGGGTTCCTGATCGGCGGGAGCGTGACGCTTGCTGATCTGTACGCCGCTCCAATCTTCGCGTGCTTCATGCAGGCACCTGAAGCTGCTTCACTAATGGACAGTTGCGAAAAATTGATCTACTGGTGGCAACGCTTCGCCACCCGCGACAGCATGTCCCGGACAGAGTCGTGAGCAACTGCGAAGATTGGTGCTTGCATTAATCAGCCGGACAGCTTGAGAGCGCCGCTCGCATGCGTAGCCCTATAACGCTAGATTATCAATGCGCGCCGCATATTCTCGCGCACCGCGACGCCACATCGATTGCGCAAACCGCTTAGCTTGTCATACGTTGCGGCAGTCACAGGCTCAAAGGATCGGCATGCCAGCGCAATGTACATTTAGGATGAAAGTGCTTCTGCATACCGGCCTTGCCATCCTACTTACGCCGCTCGTATTCTTCGGCCTTTCTCGTATCGACCCGCTTGCGCGTTGGGTGGGTAGTGATGCCGTGTGGACTGCGCTGACGCCGGTGTTTCACCTATTTGGTGTCGTCGGTTCTGAGGGCGAAGAAAACGTATTGCTCGGCGCGTTACTCGTCATGAGCTTCGTTGTGGCGACAGTCATTGTCTGCCTGGCGTCAGTGCTGATTCGACGTCAGAGAGAGCAACAGGCGGAGCGATAACTGATCGCGCGCCTAATGCAGTGCCTCTCTTACGACAGGCAAATGATGACGCAAGCCAACCTGAATTCCTGTCGCCCAACGTAGCGCTTTGGGGAGACATTACCCACTCTTGCGAGCCGCATAAGACTGCGCCGGCACGACATCGTGGCAACTCGCAAGAGAGCCACCCGCGTGCGTTTCCATCTCGAGAAGCATGTCCGCCGGAACCGCGCTGGACCACAGATAGCCCTGCCCCATGTCGCAGCCGATGCCGGCAAGCCAGTCGGCCAGCTCGCGCGTCTCGACGCCTTCGGCCACCACTGTGAGCCCCACGCCGTGAGCCATCGCGACGATGGCTTCCACGAGCACGCGGTTTTTTGGGCAACCGGTGGCCGACTGCGTGAACGAGCGGTCGATCTTCAACGTAGCAAAGGGAAAGCGCGTGAGGTAGCTGAGCGCCGAGTAGCCGGTGCCGAAATCGTCGATGGCGATGCGTACGCCCATCTGGTTCAAGGCGTTTAGCGTGTCGAGCGTGGTCGCATGGTTGACGAGCAGCAGCCCCTCGGTGATCTCCAGTTCAAGCCATTCCGGCCGGCAGCCGGTGTCGTGTAGGACCCGCTGCACGACGGTCGGCAGGTGGCTCAGGTGAAACTGGCTCGGCGACAGGTTGACGGCGATGTGTCGCTGGCCCTCCTGCCACGAATTCCATCGGCAAACGACGCTGCATGCCTTGCGCATGACCTGCTCGGCGATCGGCACGATCAAACCCGTCTCCTCGGCGATGCCGATGAAATCGGACGGTGGTATCCAGCCGAGTTCAGGATGCAGCCAGCGCAACAGTGCCTCCGCGCCGACGATGCAGCCGGTCGCGAGGTCGATCTGTGGCTGGTAGTGGACATCGAGTTCACCGCGGGCGATGCCGCGGCGCAAGTCCGCTTCGAGACGCAAGCGTTCGGTGGCGTTGTCCGTGATGTCGCGCGTATAGAACTGCACGTTGTTGCGCCCGGTCTCCTTGGCGTGATAGAGGGCGCCGTCGGCATAGCGCACGAGTTGTTCCGTGGCGTCGCCATGATCGGGATAGACGGCAATGCCGATGCTCGCCTGGACCACGAGCGCCCGGCCCTCGAGCTGCATCGGAGCGGCCACGGTCGATAGTATGCGGTCGGCGAGGCCGCGCAGTTCCACGGCGTCGCGGACGTGCGGCGCGACGATGATGAATTCGTCGCCGCCGAGACGAGCCACGGTGTCCGTGGCGCGCACGCTCGCTTCGAGCCGCCGCGCGACCTCGCACAGCAATTGATCGCCGGCGACGTGGCCGAGCGTGTCATTGATGGTCTTGAAGCGGTCGAGGTCCATCATCAGGACGCCGACCTTGCTGCCTTCCTGGGCGGCCTGCTGCAACTCCTGCAAAATGCGCTCGTTGAACTGGGCGCGATTGGCAAGCCCAGTCAGCGTGTCGAAATACGCGAGCTGATGGATCTTGCTCCGGTACTCGTAGACTTCGGTCATGTCGCGCGCGACAGCGAGCAGGCCCAGCACTTTGCCGTTGGCGTCGCGCTCGAGTCGCAGCCGCGTGTGGAAAGTTTGCTCGATGCCGTCCGAGCCGCGCGCTTTCCATTCGACGTCGGAGTCTCGGCCCGTTTCGATGGCCTGGCGGATTTGCTCGTGGTACGTGTGCTGCTCCACTGAAAACGCTGAAATCTCTAGCACCGTCTTGCCGAGAAACGTCTCCGGCGGCCTGCCGGTGAAGCGCCCGTGAGCACCGTTGACGTACGTGCGGCGGCCTTCGCAATCGAAGCGGACGATGATGTCTGGCAGGTTTTCGGCGAGGGAGCGAAACTCGCGCTCGTGGGCGGCCAGCAGTTCCTCCATGCGCTTGCGTTCGGTAATGTCCCGGCCGAACACGAGGGCACCCTTGATCTGCTGGTCCTGATCGCGCTCGGCCACCATCTTGATGTGGTGCAGGCGCAGCTCGTTCGAATCGGGCGCCCCGATCAGGACTTCGACGGTCTCCGCGTCGCCGGTTCGAATCACGCGCTCGAGTGTTTCGCGGTAGCGGCGTTTTTCTGCAGCGAGCGTTTCACCCCAGCTGATGTCCTGTGACCGCTGTCCGACGACCGGCGCCACGGGCACGTTCACGCGCTGCATCAGGTTGCGGTTCGCGAAGGTGATGCGGCATTCGCGGTCGTAGCGGACGACGTTGTCGGGGCAGCCTTCCGTCAACGAGCGAAGCTCCGCCTCCTGCTCACGAAGCGACCTTTCGACTAGCCTCGTCTCAGTGATGTCGCGGCCGACGCAGAGCGCGCCTGCCAGCCGTCCCAGCCAATCGTGCTCCGCCACCAGCCGTACGTGATGAATCGCCGTGTTTCCGTCGGGCAAGGGGACGGTAAGCTCTAACTCCATCGGTTCGCCGGTCGCGAGAACCTGGTGGAGCGCGTCATGGTAAGTGTCGAAGCGGCCGTCAGGATAGCGCGTGGCGGTCGAGATTTTTCCAATCAGGTCGTGCGGGCCGACGTTCAAAGCCTTCGCCATGCTCGGGCTTACGTAGAGAAAGCGGCCGTGGCGATCGTAGCGGCAGATGTACAGCGAAGCGTTCTCGGCAAGGTGGGAGAAACCCAGCTCGGAGGCTTGGCGATAGCGGCGGATTTTTAGCCACAGGAGGAATGTTCGTGTGGTGCTACGCATGGCGGGTCCTGTACTTTTTCACGTTCTCGACAGGTAAACGGCGCCCGCTTAGAGTTGGCACAGGGGAAGGCTTGTAGGGATATCCTGATTTTGTTGTGAGTGGATGCGCAGGTGGCGTGTTGGGTCGGTATGTCGTGCGATGCTCGCTATTCGTTCGCTCTCCATTGCTTGCGGGTCGAACTGAGCCGACCGCATCAGGCTGAATTCGGCCAGAAGCGGCTATTACAAAAAGTTGTAGACTCGCGGTCAATCTAGCTATCGATTGACGAGCGCAATATGACTATTCCATTTTCAGGCGGGTGCGCATGCGGATCGGTTCGCTATGCATGTGTGCAGGAGCCCTTAGCCATGGTCAACTGCCATTGCAGAGACTGTCAGATCTCAAGTGGCGCTCCTTTCGCGTCAGGCGTCATCGTCAAGACTGCCGACCTTGAGATCAGTGGTAAGCCGAAAACATATGCAGTTCCTGCAAGCAGCGGTGGCCTCACAACCCGTAGTTTTTGCCCTGACTGCGGAACCCCCTTGTTCACGCAAAGCTCAGTTTATCCACAAGTCACTTCTATCCGATTTCCCTCGCTAGATGACACTTCTGACTTTAAGCCGATGCTAGACATATATACGGCTAGTGCTCAGCGGTGGGTTTGCCTTGATCAAGCAATTCCTCACTTTCCTCAGTCGCCCCAGCAGTGAAAAGGACCTGATCCGCTTTCTAGCACGGCGTTCGCCCGAAGACCCGGTTTCAATACACCTCGGCGAACTGCTGACTAAAGCTAGCGGCATCGCGTGACCGCGGGCGGGATGGAAATGTTTCTCGCGCCACACGTTGTTGCATTCCGCATGCTATGTGCCGCTCCTTAGCGAAGTGCAGCCGCTACCGCCTCATCAATCTGCAGCGCAAAGCGCGCATCAACATCGGGCACCGTGTAGCCAAGTGTCAGTTCCAGATGCGCGTCGCCTAACACCAACTGAACGAATGTCGCTGCCCGCAATGCAGCGGTCGATTCGTCAAATCGCTTTCGCAGAATTTTTGCGGCGAAGGCGCGCACGACCTTCGCACCATTTTCGTAAAACACCTGGCCGAGTTCCGGAAAACGCGCGGCCTCGGCAACGATGGCCCGGTAAAGCCCCAGACTATCCGGCGTAATAAGGCTTCGTGCCAGCACCCATCCCAACTCGCGCAACTCGACTTCGGGTGCGCCATCGGATTGCTCGCCCTGAGCGCTCGCAAGCACCGCGCCCACCTGAGCGCACATCGCGCTCACCAGACCAACAAAGAGCGCCTCCTTCGATTTGAAGTGGCGGTAGACCGTCTGTTTGCCGACGCCGGCGGCCGAGGCGACGTCGTCCATCGTTGCCAAACCGAAACCTTCGCGTAAGAAAACGGTTCTTGCGCCGTCGAGGATTGCAGACCGCTTGCGACATTGCAGCGGGCTCAGGCCGGGGAGAGAAGAAGTGTCCATCCCAGATAAATAACAGATCGTTGAGTAGTTGACAAGACTGGCCAGTCTCGTTTAGATTTGACAAAACGAGACCGGCAAGTCTCGTTGTATGGCTTTTCAACTTCGCAGCCAATCATTGGAGAACGCTTTGAAACTGTTCATGACAGGTGGTACTGGCTTCATCGGGCAAGCGGTCGCACGCAAGGCGATCAGCCTCGGTCATCAGGTAACGGCGCTCGTGCGCCAGGACAGCTCGGCGGCCGCCAGCGCGCTGGCACGCCTCGGTGTGACACTGCATTCCGGCGACCTGCGCGAGCCACAATCTTTCGCTGCGACTGCTGGCGCCGCTGACGGCGTGGTGCACGCCGCGTCGACCAACGATGCCTCCGCTGGTGCCGCTGATGAGGCCGCGGCTGTAGCGATGCTTTCGCATTTGCGTCCGGGCGCGGCGTTTGTCTACACGTCGGGCACCTGGGTCTACGGCAATACGGAGGGGGAGCCCGCGACTGAAGCATCGGCGCTTAACCCGACACCACTCATCGCCTGGCGGCCCGCAGTGGAGCAACAGGTGCTGGCGCTAGCAGCACGCCGCTCGATTGCTGCAGTGGTCCTCAGGCCGGCGATGGTGCACGGCTACGGCGGCGGCGTCTTCGGCATGCTTGCCGGCATGGTCCGTCAGACCGGCGGTGTGAGGATCGTCGGTGACGGTCGCAACCACTGGCCTGCCGTTCACGTCGATGATCTCGCCACGGCCTACCTGAGTGCGGTGGAGCGGGCGGCAAGTGAGGACGGTCGAGTCGCGGGACAGATCTTCAACGTGGTCGCGGAAGATGCCGTTGCCGTTGCCGAAATGGGTGAAGCGATTCGGGCCTCGGTCGGCGCCGATCGCGTCGAACTCTGGCCGCTCGACGATGCTCGCAATTCGCTTGGACCGTTCGCTGACGCACTGGCGCTCGACCAGGTAGTAAGCGGCCAGCACGCCCGGCAAGTTCTTGCGTGGAAGCCCCAAGGCCCCGGCCTGATTGCGGACCTCTCTGTGCAAACGCACTTTCAGCAACTCAACGGAGCATGACGATGGCGTGGAGTAGTGCATCTTTCGAATCGATTCTCGCGATGATCGTAGCGGTCCTGTTCGCGGTTGCTGGGGTGGTCAATCTCATAGGACTCGGCGCGGTGAAGCGCGACTTCGCACGCTGGGGTTACCCGGCGTGGTTTCGTTTTCTCTGTGGCGCGCTTGAGCTGTTGTCTGCGGCACTTCTTTTTGGACAACAAACCAGAGTTTTGGGCCTAACGCTGGCCGGTGCGATCATGGTCGCCGCGCTCATCACGTTGCTACGAAACCGGGAGCCGTTCGGGCATCTCGCCCCGGCGCTGGTCTTCTCCGCTCTCGTGGTGGCTACTGTGGCGCTACGCGGTTGAGGCTTGCTCGCCACCAGGCGAGTGAGCCTTAGACGCCAACAGCCCGCGCGGGCAATCCGCGCTGCATGTGCTTGAAATACGCACATGGATAGCGGCATTGGAGCAACTCCAATTTGATCGCGTGCGGCATGTGCTTACTTTTTGTCCTCAAGGCGGCCATCCTTCGAGGGCTCGTTTTTTTCCACGCATTGACCATTCGACGAACTCCGCAAGTGCGCGCGACCCACGGCATCGATACTGGTTTACCCCGTCCGGTTCATATAAGAAAAATGCCAACCAATCTAAGTTTTATCCATGGACCCATCGCCGTTCGCGCGACTAACCTTGCCAGATGAATTTCAGTGCGCCGTTCGCCGGAATCGACGACCCCTCCATAACCCTGACATACCCGGGCGTATCTGGGACGTTCGAGTGCTCATCGCATGACTTTTATATTAGCTGTACAAACAAAATAGATATTTATAAAAGCATCGGCGTGCCGATGCGGATAAAAATGGAGACACCGCATGAAAAGGTTTATCACTCTCGCGTCCGGCGCAGTCTTGTCGTGCGTGTCCGCCTCCTCCGCGTTCGCTCAGTCGTCGGTCACGCTCTATGGCGTGCTCGACAATGGCTTCGTCTATCAAAGTTCGGGCGGCGACAATTCGGCGATTCGCGCGGTGCCTGGCGGGCTGTTCGCGACACGTTTCGGCTTTAAGGGCAGCGAGGATATTGGCGGCGGCCTACACGTCAATTTCCAGTTGGAGCAAGCCTTCTCCGGTCAGACAGGTGCTGCGACAAATGCGGCCGAAGCCTTTAATCGTCTCGCGTTCGTCGGCCTGTCCGGCGGATTCGGAGAAGTCCGTTTTGGTTTGCAAAACTCGCCGCAATACGACGTTCTTCAGGCAGCGATGGACCCTTCCTGGGTTAAAAGCATCGCGTCGCCAATGAATAATTTTAACGGCCTGATCATCCGCGCGAACAATGGCATCTCCTATTACACGCCTACGTTTGGCGGGCTGAATGCCAAATTTATGGTGGCGTTGCGTGATCCGAGTACCGGGTCGGGCAGCGGCGTAGGGTTCTACAACGTTGTCGTCCAGTACATCAACGGGCCGTTGAATGTAGCGGCTGGTTACGAACGAGGAGATGAGCCCGCCGTCGGAGCGGGTGGTAGCTATACGTTGGCGGGCGGTGCTGCCGCGGGTCCTGGCGCGGTGTTTAGCGTGTTCAACGCCGGTGCTTCGTATGCGATCGGGGCCAATCGCATCTGGCTGGCCTATCACACGGAGAACCTGACCAACACGCCAAAATACATGCAGCACGACGTCTACCAGATCTCGGACTCGTATCAGGTCTCGCCCTATGCTTTATGTTCGCTGATGTACGGTTACGTGCACGACCGCACGGGAGGGGGCAACAATGCGCAGGAACTGGGCCTGCTTTTCGAATACGCCCTGTCCAAGGCGACCGAGCTCTACACCGCCGCCGGTTTTATCCAGAACAGGAATCAGGCGGCCTATACGCTGGCCGGCACGGCATATTCGGGCTTGACGATCACGCCCGGCACTGACACGCGCGGCATCGGGGTTGGGATCGTACACAAATTCTGAGGGTACGGCGGAAAGCGAATCGCAGCTTGCTGCTCAAGCATTTAATTTGAGCTAAAGTCTAATGCTGACATTCCCGAGAGGCTACATTTGTGATCGACGAAACGGCTGTCATCCACCCCACCGCAGTTATTGAAGAAGGTGCCGTCATTGGGGCTCGCGTTCGCATTGGTCCCTACTGCTGTATAGGCGGTGACGTCGAGATTGGCGAAGGCACCGTCCTTAAGTCGCACGTTGTCGTAAGCGGGCACACCCGCATTGGCCGAGACAACACAATCTATCCTTTCGCCACGATTGGAGAAGACAACCAGGACTTGAAGTACGCTGGGGAGCCAACCGTCGTGGAAGTGGGTGATCGCAACAGAATCCGCGAGAGTGTCACGATCCATCGCGGCACGGTCCAAGGAGGCGGTATCACCAAGGTTGGAAACGACAACCTTCTGATGGTCAATGCTCACGTTGCCCACGATTGCATTGTTGGTGACCATTGCATTCTGGCAAACAACGCAACGCTAGGCGGTCACGTTATCGTGGATGATCACGTGATCATCGGCGGAATGTGCGCAGTCCATCAATTCTGCGTCATCGGAGCGCACGTTATGGTGGGGGGTTGTTCTGGTGTCGCGCAAGATGTGCCGCCGTTTGTTATTGCTCAAGGCAATCATGCTTCACCTGTCGGAGTGAATACCACGGGGCTACAACGCCGTGGTTTCAGCAAGGAGGCGATACAAGCTATCCGGAACGCCTACAAGCTGCTTTACCGTAGCGGGAAGACGCTTGACCAAGCGAAGCCGGAGATTGCTGAGATTGCAACAGCCCATGCCGAGGTTAAGCCTTTTTACGATTTCCTTGATCGCTCGACCCGCGGTTTGATTCGGTGAGGACGGTGGGGAGGGTTAGCTGCTAATGCCTGCGGTGGGCTCCTATGATCTTGACAGCAGGAGGTTCACAATGGTCCGAGATGGCCGACGCTCTCTGGCCCCGCCGCCGTGGCTGAGTCGAAGCGTTGCCTGACCAGGGGCATCACATTAGGGGGTGTTCTGCAAGCACAGGAGCAATCTCCCGCGGACGTCGCGGCATTTCTCAAAGCCGCGTTCGAGCAAGTACAAAGCTGTACTTCCTGAACCGGCAGTCTTCGAAATTGGGGCGCAAAACTGTCGCCTCATATCAAAGTTAGGCGACATCCGAACATGCGAGAGGACAATCATGAGCAAAGTATTCGTCAACATTGGACTTAGCCTCGATGGCTACATGGCACCGGAAGGAATGACCATGGAGAATTGGGACACGCCTGAGTACAAGAACTGGGGTGCCAAGTGGGGTGCGCTGATGGCCTGGATCTTCAATCAACAGTACTTCCGCGAGAACCTCAAGCTCGGACCAGGGGGAGAGACCGGCCCGGTCAATGACCTGCTTCGCAGCACCACGGAGCGCATCGGTGCCAACATTATGGGCAAGCGAATGTTCGAGCAAGGCGAGCGCGCCTGGCCAGAGGAGGCTCCGTTTCACACACCGGTATACGTTCTTACCCATGAGAAACGCGAACCTTGGGTGCGCCCGGGTGGCACGACCTTCCACTTCATCAATGACGGGCCGGAGCGTGCCCTTGAGCTGGCTCGGGAATCCGCAGGCAGTCGTGATGTTCGTATCGCGGGTGGAGCCGATGTGATCCAGCAGTACCTGACCATGGGTGTCGTTGACGAACTGGAAATTGCCTTGTCACCCGTGTTGTTCGGCAGTGGGCGGCGTCTCTTCGAGAACCTGCGCGAGCCCGGGCCGCAGTTTCGCATTGACAGGGTTCTCGATGGTCCGGCTGCCACACACTTGCGCTATGTGCGTCAGTGAGGGTGCCTAACAATCGGCTGCAGCGGACGGTTCGCTGAACCGTGCCGTTGGCTATGCTCGTCCCGCAATGTCAACATGACTTGTGGGCCACTAGAGACTGCCAATCATTTTTTTCGTGTCCAAAGGATAGCGTGCAACGTGGAGTTACCCGCGATATCGCCGTGCTCGTTGATCCCGACACCTTCGCTGAAGTTGTCCCCGGGGAGCGTGCCCAGGTCGGTCATCGCCCCGTGTTCAAACAGAAACGCGTGCGGCAAGTACGGGTTGGTTCCGGCGTCCGACTCGCCGACCACCTGGCCACGATTGTTGATCCCAAAAGCGTTGCTGTCGTTGCGACCGGGGAGCGTACCCAGGTCAGTCATCACTCCGTTTTCAAACAGAAAGCCGTGCACGTCCCCGCTTGCGGTAGACGATATGCCGATCACCTGGCCGCGATTGTTGATCGCCTGAGCATGGCTGCTGCCGTTACTACCCTGGAGCGTGCCCAGGTCAGTCATCACCCCGTGTTCATACAGAAAGGCGTGCGCGTACCCACCTGCGATGGACGAATAGCCGACCACCTGGCCGCGATTGTTGATCCCCAAAGCTCCGCTATCGCTGCCACCGGGGAGCGTGCCCAAGTCGGTCACCACACCGTTTTCAAACAGGGCAGCGTGAACGTACCCGCGTAGGTTGGACGCTAAACCAACCGCCTGGCCGCGCTCGTTGATACCGTTAGCTCCGCTGAAGTCGCCGCCGGGGAGCGTACCCAGGTCGGTCATCGCCCCGTGTTCGAACAGAAAGGCGTGCGAATTCCCACGCGCGGTGCTCGAGGAACCGACCACCTGGCCGCGATTGTTGATCGCGCTAGCCGAGCTGTAGCTGCCACCGGGGAGCGTGCCCAAGTCGGTCACCACGCCGTTTTCAAACAGACAAGCGTGCGTGTTGCCGCCCGCTGTGATCGAGTAGCCGATCACCTGGTCGCGCTCGTTGATCCCGAGCGCGTTGCTGTAGTTAAATTCACCGGGGAGCGCGCCGAGATCTTTGATGGTGAGACTTTGGCCTGCGGCAGGCTGGAATGCAGCGACCGCGATCAGAGTGAAAACAATCAGGGCGCGGCGAACATAGCGCACATTGCCAATCATCTTGCATGCGGATTGCATAGTGATCCCCTTTCCTGGAATAAAACCCGGATCGCGATAAATTCAAATGCGGCACAACGGGGTACACCTTGCGTTTCGAAATAGGCGCAGATCGAAAAAAAGTCGAGTCTCTTTGCAAAACGAAAATTTGCTATATATGCCGTTCGCGCGTCTATAGCGGGATAAATTGCGCTGGCTTTCATCGGAAAGCGGGCACGGTTAGTTAGGATTGCTGGCTGGTACAACCAAGACGCTACCGATGATCCACCATGGGTCACCGTGATCAATGACGAGATAGCCTGTTATCCGCTTTCCGTGTCGGAGATTCGAATATGTAGGCAGATAGAAGTTACCGACCACTCTAGTCTATGGAATGCCTTGTTTCAACTTATTAAATAGCGAGGCAAATTAATGACAATGCAAAATTACGATGACTTGCCTTTGCTTGATAGCGGGTCAAACGCTCGCTCGCGTTTGAGCGCTCGACTCGCAGGATTTCTGCTGTTTGATTGGGGCGCGAACTGAGGTCATGGTGGTGTAGATGGCAAGGCAAACGCAAGCATGCTGCATGCGCGACGCTCGGTTCTAAGGGTTTGTACTTATTTTTTCAACATTGTTTTGTTCCGCAGGTACTTAATTGCGAGCAGACCCAAGCCTAGACTGCAAGCACTGAAACGCAAACGGGCGTTTGCGGAACAAACGAAGTCTGGAGGTAAGTATCATGAAACTCGTTCAATCGCTCATCGTCGCAGCTGCTCTTGCAATTCCGGCTGTCTCATCTTTTGCTCAATCCAACGAAGCGGTCGCTCCGGCCGCACAAACTAGCGCTGCGACCGGTTTTGGCGGTGTTGCTGACGGTACTTCAGCGTCGGGCGGCCATCATGAGCTGCGTTCGTTCGGCACCGCTGTCTCCCACCTGGGACATAAAATTCAAGGCTCTGTTCGCCCGGACCCGAATGATGGAATGAAGCCTGTGTTTTTCGGCGGCGCATAAATTGACCGGATTGATTGCGGCCTTGTGTCGTTGACTGAGTGCTGCCTGGACGTCCTTGGTTTGTTGATGGAATGACGTAGAGACGCGCAGATAAATCTGCGCGTTTTCGCGTTTAGGAATCTGCCGCTGGGTTTGTTCGCTTTGCGCGGTGATTTCGTTACGAAATAATGTGAAGCCAAGTGGATCATGGCGTGGCTACGACGGCACAGAATCCAGAAAGACGTAGAGTGCTTCGATCCTCCCGTCGCGAACGATGATGACATCCACGCCCGTATAGTCGGGTACTTCATCACGCAGACCGGAACCCCATGCGAGGCGACCAGCATTGTGGAGGGCCTGCGCTTCACCGTGCGGCGCATAAACAAAATGCGGGTGTGTCGCCCGAAGATCTCCCGCGAATTTGTCGAGCGCGTCGTGCCCGACGAACGTACCCGGAGGCACGTAGAGCACGCAATCTTCGGTATAAAGCTCCTCGATGGCAGCGCGACGACGCGCTGCGTCACCTTCGCCAAAGACCTCCTGAAGGTTACGATAAAGCAGTTCATGAATACGGTCGTTCATTGCGATTCTCCTTGGTGATTGACTGTGGACAGAGCCATGTCACGATGTGTAGAAGTCCGGGGAATTGGAGGTTGCATCGCATTACTGAGCGAGCGCCACGGTCTTTGCGATGGCCGCGACGACAGCCGGTCGCGTCGAGATCTCTTCGTACCAGCGAGCGACGAACGGAAATTTGTCGAGGGCCGCTCCGATCGCCTGATGGCGCCATACCCACCCGAAATGGGCAATGTCTGCGATGCTGTACTCGACGCCAGCAGCGTATGGATGACGCGCGAGAATCTGGTTGAGCACGCCCAGCGTCCGATCGACCTCCGCCAGCGCCCGCGCTTTTGCCTCGGGTTGCGGCGACGCCTGGATCGCGACCTGGAATGACTGCAGGAACGCCGGGCTGAGGCCGGATGCGTGGAAGAAAAGTTGCTCGAAGACCTTGCCGCGTGGGGGGCCGTCTTTCGGAAGAAGCTGCCCGGTCTTCTCTGCGAGGTACACGAGGATCGCGGCAGACTCGCTGAGTATCACGTCGCCATCCCCAGGAACCGATCGGTCGATGAGAACCGGGACTTTCGCGTTGGGATTCATTGCCTTGAAGGCGTCGGTCTTCTGCTCGCCCTGGCGCAGATTGACGGGAACCAGCCGATAGTCGAGCCCCATCTCTTCCAGTGCGATGGGAACTTTGATGCTGTTGGGCGTGGCGAAAGCATGAACTTCGAGCATGCTCTGTTGTTGCGTGGCATCGGGGCCGGCGAGATCGACAAGCCCTGGTGTCCTCTTTCGTTCCATGATTTATCTCCTGTGCGATGAGACAAATCTATGGCAGCGTGCTACTTTTCGAAATAGAAATGATTGAAAACCATCGTTGCAGAATTGCCGATGTCAAAACTACCGGACTTTGAAGGATTCGCGATGTTCGCGAAGGTCGCTGAAGAAGGTTCGTTTGCAGCCGCGGCGGCGGCAATGGGCGTCTCTGTCGCCACGGTTTCCCGGGCGGTCACCCGCCTGGAAGAGCGACTCGGGGGGAGGCTTTTTAACCGTACCTCCCGACGACTTGCACTCACGGACTACGGCCATACGCTTGCCGAGCGAGCGGCGAAAATCTACGCTGACGCCGAGGAGGCCGAGGATTTCGCGCGTGAGACCTCGAGCCGGCCGCGTGGTCTGGTAAAGCTCGCCGCACCACTGTCCTTCGGTGCTCGCTGGGTTGCCCCACTGCTGCCTGAGTTCTTCCGGACCTATCCGGATATTGCCGTGGATCTTCATCTCACGGATGTCCATGCCGATCTGATCGGAGACGGCTTCGACGCCGCGCTTCGTATCGCGATCATGGAAGACTCGTCACTCGCTGCACGTCTCATTGCACCCGTGCGCCGGTTTGTCGTGGCATCTCCAGCCTATCTGTTGCGCTGTGGTCGACCGCAGCACCCACACGATCTTGGCGCCCACCAGTGCCTGACCTACGCCAACAGGAGCAAGCGCGACGTTTGGCGCTTTACCCACCAAGGTGGCGAGGAATGCACGATCACACCAACTGGGGCATTGCGAGTAACAAGCGTAGAAGCGTTACTGCCCATGCTCATCGCAGGACTTGCCATTGCGGAGCTTCCCGAGTTTGTCGCGACACAGTATTTCGCGGACAAACAGCTTGAACCGATTCTGACTGATTGGCGACTACCCGAAGGTGGTCTGTATTTTGTTACCCCTACTGCCCGCGCGCGGCCAGCGAAGGTTAGTGCGTTGGCTGATTTCTTCATCTCCAGACTTGCCGCAGTGGAATGGAGCGCAGAGACACTGATGGGTTGGAAACCACCTGGCCATCGCATCAAATGATGGTGTCCGCTGCAAATGAGGCGGCGCTAACGCCATTCAAGCCCCGGCCGAGCCGGAGCGTTGTGTCATCGTCGTGGACGAAGCTCTGCCGCCCGGCGCCGCCTCGACGACGCAGCGATTGAACTCGGCAATCGCCGTCCGTTGAGTTTGCCCGCCGCGCTCGACCAGCCCGATCTCGCGGCTGAATGTATGCTCGCCGAGCGACAGCTTATCGAGACCTCGTGGAATATGCAGCGATGCCGCGTTCGGTATCAACGCAATGCCTACGCCTTGTTCGACGAGGCCGACGATACCTTGCAACTCGTCGAGTTCGACGACGTCATGTACGCGCACGCGTATCCTGCGCAGAAAGCGCTCGACGAGACGGCCGCCAAACGAGTTCCGGTCGTAGCGAATAAACGGCTCCGATGCGAGCAATTCGCGCCAGGGCGTCTTTGCGAGCTTCTTAGGCACGAGTAGAACGAAGGGCTCGGCGCAGAGGAGGTGCCACTTCAATTCGGCTGGCAACGCGAACGGCGGTTTGATGATGAGCGCGGCATCCACGTCGCCGGAGTCGACCTGTGCCAGCAGATTCAGCGATACGCCAGGCACGACGCGTACGTGCCAACCCGGCGAGCTCACACGAAACCTTTGAATCGCGGATACCAGCAGCGAAGCCTGGGCCGACGCAATGGCGCCAATGCGAAGAAAGCCGGTTGCGCTCGAGTCGCCGGCCTGAGCGGAGAGCGTCGCGTATTGCCGAAGCAGGTCTTCGGCGACGGCAGCAGTTCTGATGCCGGCTTCGTTGAGTGTTGCGGAGCGTCCGGTCCGATCGAAGAGCGGAAACCCTAGATCTTCTTCCAGCCGTTTGATTTGCGCGCTCACCGCCGATTGCGTCAGACCGATATGCGAGCCGGCATTGCCGAAGGTGCCGAAGCGGACTACGGCGAGGAACGTCTTGAGTTCGCGCATCATGGCGTCTGGGGCGGTGGGATGGCCGCTGGCGTTGGTGTGGCGTGTATTTCATCACAAAGCGGCGGCGCAAAAAAACAGACCGCTTGTACCGCCCGCACCAGGCATTGAGTGCAGGCTGCCGCGAGCGAAGTCAAAGCAGCTTCAGGTCGTCGGTCCGGACATCGCAGATCAGCATGTGACCGGGCGCATGCGTGATGCAGATCGGCGGGCGTGCTTCGATCACTGCGGCTTGCGGTGTGACACCGCAGCCCCAGAACACCGGTGTTTCGCCGTCGAGAATCGCGGTCGGCTCGCCTTCGTCGGGCACGTTGACGTTGCTGATGCCGATCGCGGCCGGATCGCCGATATGAACGGGCGCACCATGCGCGCCTGGCAGCTTCTCGCAGACTGCATACGCGATCGCTGCATGCTCCGGCGTGTAAGGCCGCATCGACACCACCATCGGCCCGCGGAAAGCGCCCACCTGCCGCGTCTGAATCGACGTGCGGTACATCGGCACCACTTTCTGTTCGTCGACGTGACGCACGTTCAGACCGGCAACTTGCAAAGCGTGTTCGAACGACAGCGAGCAGCCGATCACGAAGCCGACCCAATCCGCTTGCCACAACGCCGAGACATCGTCGAGTTCCTCGACCAGTTCGCCGTCGCGCCACACGCGATAGCGGGGCAGGTCGGTGCGCAGATCGATGTTGTCGCCGAGCATCGGCACGAGGCTGCTGCCGGGTTCGGTCATGCCGATCAACGGACAAGGTGTCGGATTGGCGCGGCAATAGGCGGCGAAATCGTCCGCCCACGCCTTCGGCAACACAACGAGGTTGCCTTGCGCGTAGCCAGGCGCCATGCCGCTGGTGTTGCCGCTGAAGCCTGCCCGTATTCTCGCGCGCTCGGTCCAGGGCGTTGGCGCGAGCGCGGCTTGAGCGTCAACGTCGATGCGGACTGTAGTGGTTTGCGTCATGCCAGGTGTCCGTGTTGAGGGGCGAAGTAAGCGCTGCGTGTGTTGGTGTCAGGCGAGCGATGTGTCGGCCGTTTCCCGGATGCCAGCGAGGGTCACGAGCGCGACCACCGCGGCGCCGACAAGGAGGAAGGCGGGACTCAGCAGATTGCCGGTGTGGCCGATCAGCGCGGTGGCGAGATACGGCGTGACACCGCCGCCGAGGATCGCGCCGAAGTTGAAGCTGAACGCCATGCCGGTGTAGCGCACGCGCGTCGGGAACTGCTCGGTGTAGGTCGGGTAACCGACCGACTGCACGATCGGCATCGGCAACGCGACGATGAACATCGCGAGAAACGCCAGCGGCATATTGTGATGGTTCATCAGCATCATCATCGGGATCACGAGGACCGCGTACGAAGCGAAGCCGATCGCGAGCACTCTGCGGCGTCCGATCCGATCGGACAGCGCGCCCCAGAGCGGCATCAATGCGGCCATCGTCATGCTCACGAACGACATCATCCAGAAGACACTGGTCTTGTCGTACTTCAGGTACGTGATCATATAGATGCTCATGAACACGAAGCCGACCCAGTACCCGGCATTCTGTCCGAACGACACCAGAAATACCCTGAGCATCGCACCACGATGATGGGCGAGGACTTCACGCAACGGTGCCTTGACGGGCTCACTTGCTTCGAGGACCTTCTTGAACGCGAGCGATTCGTCAATACGCCGGCGCATATACGCAGCAATCACGACGAGCGGCACCGCCATGAGAAACGGGATGCGCCAGCCCCAGTCATGCAGTGCGGCACTATTGACCGATGCAGTCGTCAGTCCGCAGACTGCCGCTGCAAGCGAACCGCCGATCGCGACACCGACCGGCGTTGCGGAACCAAACAGGCCGCGTTTGCCGCGCGGCGCCGATTCCGCAACGTAGGCCGCGGCGCCGGTCACTTCGGCACCGGAAAAGAAACCCTGAACGAGCCGTACGGCTAGCAGCGCAACGGGTGCGAGGACACCCGCTGTGGAGGCGACTGGCAACATGCCTACCGCAGCGGTTGCGATGCCCATGCCGATCACCGTGACGAGCAGGACCGAGCGGCGTCCGATTCTGTCCCCGATCCGGCCGAGCACGATGCCGCCTATCGGGCGCATCAGGAACGCGCTGCCGAACACGGCCAGTACCGATAGCAGTGACGCGGTGGCGTTGTCGGCAGGAAAGAATAGCGGTCCGATGATCGCGGCCATATAACCGTACACACCGAATTCGTAGTACTCGATCGCGGTGCCGGCGGTTGCAGCGATGGCGGCTTTGCGGGCGGTCGTGCCGGGTACGGACGAAGATGGCGTCGTTTCGACATCGAACTCTGCAGCTGAGGCATTCGACATGATGATTCCCACGTGACGGTAACACTAGGACGAGATAGAAAGAGCGTCCGATTCCTTCGATGCGAGGTCGACGCACGATCGGTGGCTTCGGTTCACCCAGCTAGGGTTGGCCGGATGCGTTCAGCACGGGCCGGGACTGAAAAAACAGCGAGGAAATAACCTCGCGATTGATAAGCATGCCGAATATAAGTACGGATACCCGGGTGTGACAGGATCGACCGGCTCAGTCCGGAATGAAGCGAGCTACAGTCTGACCTTCCTCGACAACTTCTCCTTCTGCGACGAGATACGACCCGATGTGGCCCGATACGTCCGCCTCGACCCGAATTTCCATCTTCATCGATTCGAGCACGAACAGCTCGGCGCCGTAACGAGAACACCCGCGCGGGTCAACGCGTCGCGGATCTGCCGGGCGAAGATGGCCGCGATCGTCTGCGCATCGCCCGCATGAAAACCGCAGGCGATGTTGGCCGACGTTACGTGCTGAAGTATTGCGTCGTCACAGCCGAGGCGATACACGCCGAAGCTTTCGCCGAGATCGCTGTTGAAGTCGATTTCAACCATGACCGTGTTGTTCCAGTGCGGCGAAACAGTCCTCCTGCAACAGCAGAAGCCGTTGCGCGGTTTCCAGATCGACACGGGTGAAGTGCACGGATTCGCCAGGCATTTTCTGGGCGAGCCGGGGCAGATCGACCGCGCAAACGTGACCGATCTTTGGATAGCCGCCGGTGGTCTGCCGATCCGCCATCAGGATGATGGGCTGGCCGTCCGCCGGTACCTGGATAGCACCGAAGCCGACCGCTTCGGAGGCGACGTCGCGTGGTGCGCTCAAATCGAGCCGCTCGCCTTCGAGGCGATAGCCCATGCGGTCCGATTGCGGCGCGAGCCGGTAAGGTTCGCGCAGAAATGTCTGTTGCGCCTGCATCGAAAAGTATTGCCATTCGCGGCCTGGCAGTACGCGGATCGGCGCGTCCGGCGCGCTCAGAACGTTTTCGTCGAATAGTGTCCGGTCCGGATGGTGCGGTACAGGTCGAGTCGGCGCGTGAGCGGCGAGCAGATCGCCTTTCTTCAATGGGCGTCCCGCGTGACCGCCGTAGCCGCCTCGCGTGTAGGTGCTGGCGCTGCCCATCACCGGATCGAAGCGGAAGCCGCCGCGCACCGCGAGATACGCGCGCAGGCCGCTGCGGCGCTTGCCGAAAGAAAGCTCGCTGCCGGCAGGCACCATCGTCGCCCGATCGAGCGGGACCGGCGTAGCGTCGAGCTTCGCGTCGAGATCGGCGCCGCTCAGCGCGATCACTGTGTCGTGCAGGAATCTCAGCGTCGGTCCCATCAGCGTAATTTCAAGCGTTGCGTTCGTCGCCGCATTGCCGACCAACGCGTTGGCAATGCGGTGGGCACGTTCGTCCATGGCGCCGTTTGCCGGAATCCCGAGATGCTGAAAGCCAACGCGGCCGAGATCCTGAAAGGTGCTCAATGCGCCGGGCTTGATCACTTCGATGTTCATCGCGAGGCTCCCGGGTGTTCGTTGAGCGCGTCGAATTGAGCCGCGCTGATCGGCACGAAGCGGACCTGATCGCCCGCCTGCACGAGGCACGGTTCGGCGCGCGCTGGTGCGAACAGCGACAGCGGCGTACGGCCGATCAGATTCCAGCCGCCCGGCAACGTCAGCGGATAGATAACTGTTTGCCGGTTCGCGAGGCCGATCGAGCCTGGCGGGACAGCCGTGCGGGGTGTTGCGCGCCTCGGCAGCGAAAGCGTTTCGTCGAACAGGCCGATATACGGATGTCCCGGCGCAAAGCCGAGCATCATCACGTCCACGGGTGCGCGGCTGTGACGCTCGATGAGTTCGGTCGACGACAGATCGCATGCGCAGGCGGCTTCGTCGAGATCGGGGCCGTGTTCGTCGCCGTAGCACACGGGAATTTCGACAATACGGGTCGCCGCGGGCTGCACGATATCGACGCTTTGCAGCAGCGCGCCGAGCGCGTCGCGGATCGTGTCGAACGGCATCCGCCGGGTAGCATCGCGCGGCACGCGTGCCGGGTCGTAGTGGATGCCGACAGTCGTCAAGGACGGAACGATGTCCGTGACGTAATCTGGCCGTGACGACACGATCCGCGCAGCGAAGGCGCGCGCCATCCGGTTGGCCTGCGCGGTGTCGCCGCCCGCGAGTTCGACGATGAGCAGCCGTTCTCCTGATGGGTGGATTGTCCACGACGGCATTTCGTCGCGATTGGCAACCAGAGTCCGTTTCATGACGATAGAGGGCGATGATGTCGAAGAGGGAACGGCGCGCGCAGCGCGACGGAGCAGACGACTTACTTGGCGAACAGTGCAGCCATGTTCGCAAACGCCTTCAACTCGAGTGCATTGCCCGACGGGTCGAGGAAGAACATCGTCGCCTGCTCGCCGACCTCACCCTTGAAGCGGATGTGCGGCTCGATGATGAACTTCGTGTGTGCCGCTGTGAGCTTCCCGGCCATTTCGGACCATTGCTTCATCGGCAGCACGACGCCGAAGTGGCGCACTGGCACGGCATCACCGTCAACGGCGCTGGTCTTGACGTGGCCGACTTCTTCCGGCGCGAGGTGAGCGACAATTTGATGACCGTAGAAGTTGAAGTCCACCCAGTCTTCGGCGCTACGTCCTTCAGGGCAGCCGAGCAGTTCGCCGTAGAACTCCCGGGCCGACGCGATGCTGTGAACCGGAAAGGCGAGATGGAAAGGGGGAATGTTGGTGGTGGCGTCCATGGGATGACTGAATCTCAGTGGGGTTATCGATCTGCGTGTGCTTGCAGCCTGCGTGGTGTGCCGTTGCTGTGACATGCAATCGTTACTTCACGCTATGGAGCCAAGTCTAGATACGACAGAAATGCTCGACTACCGATATATTTTTGACCTGAGCATCAAAAAAACAGATCAATCGATGGTGGCGGTGATCAGTGAGTGGCGCGGCGGATTGTGAGTTCGCGATGGATCGCTGTTGTCGGTCGCGGGGAACGGACAGGTCTGTTGAGTCATTGGGAGCGAGACTTCACGTCTCGCGATAAGTAGTCTCGACCAGCAACACAGTGCGCCGGTAAGCTGGAAACCTTCACGGCCAATGTTGTATCGTGAGCGCCACCGCCGTCGCACAGGCCCCACGATCTCCGTCGAAATGCCCCAGATGATTCCACTCCACAGCGATCCAGCTTTCTATCAGCTCCTTGCCGACAGCTATGCCCGGCTACTTGGTCGGCCCCTGGTGCACCAGGCCATGCCCGTGGCCGAAGCTACCGAATGGCTCTATGAGCATGCCCCGTTCGCGGTACTCGCGCATAACACCGATCCCGACCCGCTCTTTGTATACGGCAACAAGGCCGCGCAGCGCCGCTTCGGATATAGCTGGGCTGAAATCACTCGACTGCCGTCCCGACTCTCGGCCGAGGCTCCGAACCGCGAGGAGCGGCAGCAATTTCTCGCACGCGTACAGCGGCTCGGCTACGAGGCGGGCTACAAGGGTGTGCGTATCACCAAGTCGGGCCAGCGCTTCATGATCGAGGAAGCCACGCTGTGGCAGCTTCTCGACATGGACGGCAAACTGCACGGCCAGGCGGTTGTCATCCCGCGCACGCGCGACCTCTGATCGGGCATATCAATCTGGAACGAGCTGCAGTTGCTGGTTGAAAACAGTCGATACGATGAAGCGGCCGACCGTCGCATCGCCGGGGCCGTCTGGCGCCGCGAGTACCGTCGCTCGTCCCTATGTGCAGGCAGGAATTTTGCGTCTGAAGTTCCGCTCCAGTTCCCTTGCAGGCTCATCATGCCGAGACCTTCGTTTTCCACCCAGCTTTACGCGCTGTGGATCCTTATCGCCGTACTGTGCTGCCTGCTGACCGTAACCGTGTGGGTGATGCTGTCGTCGGCGCTCGGGGAGCGTGTCGCGGATGCGAAGCAGCAGGCCGCCACGGCCTGCGCGGCGGTCGCGTCGCGCTACGACATGTCGGTGCAGCGGCCGGGCGAAACGAATGTCGATCTTATGCACGCCGTGCTCGATCTCGTCCTGGTCCGCACGGAGGGTATCGAAGGCGGCTTCTGGACTTCCGCACCCGTGCCCAGCGCACCGAGCGGTTTTCTCGCCTACGCGTTTCCCACCTACGAAGGTAGCGGTGTCAAACGCGATATACCCGAGGCTGAGACACCGCTCATTCTTCGCACGCTGCGAAACGTGGTCAGCACCGGCCAGATGCGCGCCGACGTCGTCGCTGGAGGCGCCGATGCGATAGTCGCCGTCGCCTGTCCGGTTCCGCGTCATGCCGGCCTGCTCGCCTGGACGCTCACGCGCGCGCGGCCGCCGCTTGGGCCGTATGGGCAGCGGGCCGCGACGTTCCTCGCCGGCGTGCTAGCGATCATCGTGGCGCTGGCGCTGCTGCTCGCGATGGCGCTCAGACGCTGGAAGCGCAACCTCACGCGGCTCGAACAGGCGCTTGCGCCAGACGGTCGACTCGAGCAGGGCAGGCGGATCGATCGACTTGGCGAGCGCGATCTGGACCATATCGTCGATGCGCTGAATCGTTATGTCGAACGCGCAGAGCACCTGCAACGCGAGGCGAACGAGTTGACCGCGAAACTCGGGCAGGCGGAACGTTTCGGCGCGCTTGGGAAGATGGCCGCACAGATCGCCCATGAAATCCGCAATCCGGTGGGCGCCATGCGGCTCAAAGCGGAAAATGCGCTGGCGGGCGACGCCGCCCGGCGCGAATCCGCGCTGAAGATCATCATCGAGCAGGTGGGGCGCATCGAGTCGCAGTTGTCGAGCCTGCTCGCGCTTACCCAGCCCGTCACCGTCCGCGCGCAGGAAGTCGACCTGCGGGCGTGGCTTGCCGGACTGGTCCGTACGCACGAATCTCGGGCGGAAAGCCGGCACGTAACCTTGCAGGCCGAAGCTGCGTCCTGCGCGACGCAGCCGGTCTTCGATTCGGCGCAACTGGCGCGCGCACTCGATAACCTGATCGTCAACGCGCTGCGTCACGCACCGTCCGGCGGACACGTCACGGTCAAGGCGCGCGCCATGTCGGAGGATGGAGGCGAGCGGCTCCGTCTCGAAGTGATCGACGATGGCCCCGGCGTGAGTGCGGGCGAGCGCGAACGTATCTTCGAGCCGTTCGTCACAGGCCGGCCCGACGGGTCGGGTCTGGGCCTCGCTGTCGTGCGCGAGATCGCATCGGCGCATGGCGGCCGCGCGTGGCTTGAGGACAATCCGGAATTGACCTGTTTTGTAATCGATATGCCATGGCGACCATCCTGATCATCGACGACGACGACGCCTTCCGTGACGGCCTTGCGGAAACCATCCAGGACCTTGGATACACGCCGCTCGAGGCACGTTCGGGCGAAGAAGCGATCGAACGTCTGCGCGAGGAGGCGTCGCCCGACTGCATCTTTCTCGACTTCCGGCTGCCGGGCGCGGACGGCCTTTCCGTGCTCGAAACGCTGCGCGGGACGGCTGGTCTGCAGGACGTGCCGGTCGTGATGCTGACCGCGTACGCGACCAGCGACAACACGATCGGCGCGATGCGGCTCGGCGCCTTCGAGCATCTGACCAAACCGGTTGGCCGAGACGAGATCGCCACGCTCCTCGCGCGCATTCTCGCAACCCGCACGAATACGCCCGCGCCACAGGCGATCCACAGTTTCGCGGACGAAACACCCTCGCGCGAACCGCAGTTGCTCGGCATCAGCGAAGCCATGCGCGACGTACAGAAGCGCCTCGGCCGCGCGGCCGGCACCAACTCGACGGTGTTGATTACCGGTGAGACGGGCACCGGCAAGGAAGTGGCGGCGAGCGTGCTGCATCGTGCGTCGGCGCGTGTGGGCGGACCGTTCGTCGCCGTGAACTGTGCGGCGATCCCGGAAGACCTGCTCGAGAGCGAACTCTTCGGCCACGCCAGGGGCGCATTCACCGGTGCACATGCAGAGCGGCGCGGTCGCTTCGAAGAAGCGCATGGCGGCACACTCTTTCTCGACGAGATCGGCGACATGCCGCTCGCGATGCAGGCGAAGCTGCTGCGCGTGCTGCAAGAGCGGCAGATCACGCCGCTCGGAACCAACAGGCCGCTTGCTGTCGATGTACGCGTGGTGGCCGCGACGCATCGCGACCTGCCGGCGATGATCGCAGCGGGCACGTTCCGGCAGGATCTATCGTATCGGCTCAGCGTGATTCCGCTGCACATACCGCCTCTGCGCGAGCGCGTAGCCGACATTCTGCCGCTGGCGGAGCATTTCCTCGCGGCCGTCGCTGGTCCCTCCGAAGCGGCGCGCAAGCACCTCTCCGCGGACGCCCAGCGCCTGCTCGTCGGCTTCAGTTGGCCCGGCAACGTGCGGGAACTCGCCAACGCCATCGAACGCGCGAGCGCGCTTGCGCCTGCCGCGCTGCTGACCCGCGAAGATTTCACCTTCCTGTTCGATCCGGCCGCGAACGACGCCTATGCGATTCCCGCGGGCCTCATCGACCTTCCGCTGAACGACGCCCTCGCACAACTCGAACGCGCCCTCATCGTCCGGGCGCTTGCGCTCGCCGATGGCAATCGCGCTGAAGCGGCGCGCAGGCTCGGCATCAGCCGCCAGTCGCTCTATACGCGTCTGGCGAATCTCGGCCTGTCCGACTCCTGACCGTTCGAAGGTGTCCAAGGTGTCCATTAACCGGACAGCAGCTGTCAGGTTAATGGACACCGCGGCCCTGCTTCGTTGCGTTGCTGCCTGGCCGCATGGGATTTCTGGCCGATGGCATAGGCCTTGCAGAAAGCTCCTCGTCTTACGAAGGAGTGGACCATGCAAGCGATTCCGAATTACCCGCTTAGCAGCATCGCTACGCGCGTCTTGAGCGCGATGAGCCTCGCGGCGCTCATGGCGGCGAGCACCGTATGTGCCGCCCAGACTCAACCTGAGCCGCAAACCGCGCCTCCGCCGCCACCGGTCGCGACCGGCGCGACACCACCCGTGCCTCCGCCTGGCGTCGCTGCCATGGCGCCGCCCCCGCCGCCGGTCGGCGGCCCGGCGCCGCTCATCGATGCCGGAGATCTCGCGACCGCGCAGGGCACCGTCGCGCGTTTTCTCACCAATCCGGATGGCGACGTCGACGGCTTGTTGACGAGCGACGGCGTGCTCGTGCATGTCCCGCCGCACATGGGTCCGCAGCTTACGTCGATGGTTCGTCCGGGTGACAACGTGCAGGTGAGCGGGAGGCGCGATGCCGGCGGCGCGCTCGCGGCGCAGCGCATCACCGACACGCGCAGCGGCCAGCAACTGGAAGATCAGCCGCCACTGCCGGGCACCCAGCGGCTGCCGCGTGAGCTACGCGGCGTCGCGCTGTCGCGTCTCAGCGTGCAGGGCCAGGTGGCGCACGTCACGACCGCGCCACGCGGCGAGCCGGACGGCGTGATCCTGGCCGACGGCACCGTGATCCGGCTGACGCCGCCGATCGCCCAGCAGTTTCCGACGCTCGTGCAAACCGGCGCGAAGGTCTCGGCGCAAGGCTACGGCACGCGCACCCAGTACGGCACGGCACTGCAGGCGACGGCGTTCGGATCGCCCGGCAATCTGACCCGGCTCTACGATCGCGCGCCACCGGCCCCTTGAGCGCGCCCGACAACCGCACCTGACATTCACCCGTTCAACCATCATCGAAAAAAAGGACCACGACCATGCATTGGATCGATCCCGACAGTCTTCCCGAAACGCGCGGCACGGTAACGCGTTTTCTTTTGAATCCGCACGGCGAACTGGATGGCTTCGTGCTCGGCGCGCGTCAGTTGCAGCAAGTCCATTTCCCGCCCCATCTGTCGCGGCAGGTCGCGCGGCTCGTGGCGGTGGGCGACGCGGTGCGCGTACGTGGCGTCAAGCCGCGCGGCGCAGACATGATCGCAGCCGTCTCGCTCACGTTGAAGACAGGCAAGGTCATTCTCGACGAAGGCCCGCATCGCGACGGCGAGAAACATCATCATCCTGACGCTGAGCGCAGCCCCATGGAGGCGAGCGGCGAAGTGCTGCTGTCACTGTTCGGTCCGAAGGGCGAGTTGCGCGGAGCGCTGCTGGACGATGGCACGTCGTTGCGCATGCCACCGCATGCCGCCGCCGAGCTGGCGTCGTACCTGGCGCCTGGGGCTCATGTCCATGCCTGGGGACATGGCATCAGGAACCGGCACGGGCGAACCGTTGAAGTGGACGAGATCGCCGAACTCATCGACGCAGAAACCGCCGCCTGAAGCAGGTCCGGCCCTACAGGGAGAAAGCGACATGTTGAGCTGGGTGCACTTCGGGGATCTGCACGCTTCGTCCGATGACGGCTATCGAAGCATCGATCACCTGCAAACGGTTTTCGACCGATGAATCCCCAATACGCGCTCGAAGGGCTCAACTTTTTCATGGCCGATGTCCAGGCGGGCATCGGGCCGTTTCTCGGCGTCTTTCTGCAGGCACAGGGCTGGCACCCCGACGCGATCGGCACGGTGATGACGCTCGGTGGCATAGCGGGCATGCTCGCGACTTCGCCGTCCGGCGCGCTCGTCGATGCAACTCGTCACAAGCGCGGCTTGATTGTCGCGGCAGGTGTGATGACGACGCTCGCCTCGCTCGTGCTATGGGTCGCACATACGTACTGGATGGTCGCGGCGTCGCAGATCCTCACGGCGGTGACAGGCGCCGCGCTCGGGCCGGCCGTGGCGGGCGTGACGCTCGGCATTGTCCACGAGCGCGGCTTCGACCGGCAGTTTAGCCGCAACCAGGTGGCCAATCACGCTGGCAACGTGGTTGGCGCGGCGCTGTCGGGCTGGCTTGGCTCGCGCTATGGTTTCGGCGCGGTGTTCGCGCTCGCAGGTGTCTTCGGCGCGCTGTCGGTTGTCTCGACGTTGCTGATCCGAGCTGATTCAATCGATCACGACCGCGCACGGGGCCTGGCCGCCGCCCCTTCCACGCATGAGCACGAACAGGCGAGCGGCATTCGTGTGCTGCTGACGTGCCGCCCGCTGTTGCTGTTGTCCGCCGCGCTCGCGATGTTTCACCTCGGTAATGCCGCGATGCTGCCGCTCTACGGCCTCGCAGTTGTCGCCGCGCATAAGGGCGACCCGAGCGCGTTCACCGCGCAGACGATCGTTGTCGCGCAACTGGTGATGGTCTTCGCAGCGTGCTTCGCGAACCGGTTGATCCAGCGCGTTGGATACTGGGGTGTGATCCTCATCACCTTTCTTGCGCTGCCGCTGCGCGGGCTAGTCGCGGCGCTGTTCATCTCGGCCTGGGGGGTATGGCCCGTGCAGGCGCTCGATGGCATCGGCGCGGGGCTGCAAAGCGTGGCCGTTCCAGCGCTCATCGTGCGGCTCCTGCAGGGCACCGGGCGTGTCAACGTCGGACAGGGCGTGGTGATGACCGTGCAGGGTGTAGGCGCAGCGCTGAGTCCTGCACTCGGCGGTGTCCTCGCGCAACACTTCGGCTATGCGGCGGCCTTTCTCGTGCTGGGCGCCGTGTCGGTGAGCTCGCTTGCGCTGTGGCTGCTGTTCGGCACCTTCCTGAAAAAGGCCTGTGGCATTCACAACGATCTCGCCAACCAGAATCCGCTCGTTACATGAATCCGACTTTCCTCTCCTGGGGTATCGCGTTTGCCGCTACCGCTGGCGTTATCTTGCGTCCCTTCCGATGGCCGGAAGCGATCTGGGCAGTGACAGGCGCGGTGCTGCTCGTCGCGCTCGGGCTGCTTCCTGTCAGCCTCGCGCTGCAGGCGGTCGCAGAAGGCACCGACGTCTATCTGTTCCTCATCGGCATGATGTTGCTGTCGGAGCTAGGTCGCCGTGAAGGACTGTTCGACTGGATCGCAGTGCTTGCCGTGAACCACGCGAAGGGCTCGCCGCGCAGGCTCTTTCTGCTGGTGTACCTGGTCGGCGTCGTGGTGACGACGTTTCTGTCGAACGATGCCGCTGCCGTCGTGCTGACACCCGCCGTGTTTGCCGCCGCGAAGAAGGCGAATACGAAGCCGTTGCCTTTGTTGTTCGTGTGCGCGTTCATCGCCAATGCGGCGAGTTTCGTCCTGCCAATCTCGAATCCCGCCAATCTCGTGCTTTACGCGAATCACACGCCGGCACTGGACTTGTGGTTGGCGCGCTTCGCCGTGCCGTCGGTGCTGTCGATCGTCGTGACGTTCTTCATGCTGCGCTGGACGCAACGTCAGGATCTGCAAGGGGAGTGCGCCTCCGGTCTGCCGGTGGACACGCTCAGCGCGAACGGCAAGGTGGCGCTGGCGGGCATCGGCGTGACGGCGATCGCGTTGCTTGTCGTCTCCGCCCTCGATCTGCAGCTCGGCCTGCCGACCGCCGTGCTCGGCATCCTCACGACACTGGTGGTGCTCGTCAAGGAACGCAAGTCGCCGGCGGAACTAATTAGCGGCATCTCATGGAGCGTGCTGCCGCTCGTGGCGGGACTCTTCGTGCTGGTGGAGATGCTCGCGCACACGGGCGTTATCGCTCAACTGTCGCGGCTGCTCGCGCAGGCGACGCAGCAGAGTCAACTGGCTGCGGCCGCGACATCGGGGCTCATCGTCGCGCTGGGCAGCAACGCGATCAACAACCTTCCGGCAGGGCTGATCGCCAGCGCGACCGCATTGCAGGCGCATAGCCCCGAGCGGGTCATCGACGCCATGCTGGTCGGCGTGGATCTCGGCCCGAACCTGTCGATCACCGGCTCGCTCGCGACCATTCTGTGGCTGCTTTCGATCCGCCGCGAAGGCGAAGAGGTGAGCTTCATGCAGTTTTGCAGGATCGGCATGGTCGTGATGCTGCCTGCGCTCGTGCTGGCGATGGCCGCACGGCTTTTGACCGGACATTGAGAGAACCTGAAGGAGGAGCGTGATGAACAGTGCGCGGATCTATCCATTGCCCGACACGGCCAGCATGTTCAGTGCCAACAATCCTCTGACAAATGGCATTGATCTAGCCATATATAAATTCAATTGGGCGCAAACCTTTGCGTCCGGTCGCGCAGTGTTTGTGCCCCTCTAGCAATGCGACAGCACGCCGTAAAGTCAGATGCATGCAGCTGAAGCTCGTGCATTCGGAGCCCGCACGTCTTCTGGTCTACTCGACGCCTCGAATTTCTTTTTTTGTGCACCACCGATTGGCAACTGGAGTTGAAATATGAATCTCAGCAATCTGTCAGTTAAGGCAAGACTCACGGGGACCTTTGGCGTGCTTGCCGCCACTGTCCTTATCGTGTCAGGCATTTCGCTGAAGTCACTGAACGATGCCAACGACCGATTCGCAAATTTCGTGTCGGGCGTCAATGCCCGCGCCACTATGGCTGAGCAGGTTCGAACCGCAGTTGACCGACGTGCGATTGCCGCACGCAACATGGCGCTCGTGACCACGCCAGGCGATTTCGAGATGGAAAAGGCTGCTGAAGCGCAGGCCCAGATGGATGTCCAGTCGAACATCGCGAAACTGACCCAGATGGTTTCGTCCGCGACCGACGCGACGGAAAAGACCCGCAGCCTTGTGGGCGAAATCAACCGGATTGAGGCCGTGTATGCACCTGTCGCCCAAGCAATCGTTGCTCTCGCCGTTGGAGGCAAGCGCGACGAGGCGGTGAAGAAAATTGACGACGATTGTCGTCCGCTGCTCGCCGCCCTGGTCAAGGCAACGGACGACTACGCGCAATACACGCGCGGCCGTGAAGAGGAACTCGTTCGACAGTCCGAGGAACATTATGCAACGCAGCGGAATCTGCTGATGGCGATCTGTCTCGCCGCTGTTGCGTTGGCGGTCGTGGCGGGCATGGTTATCACGCGAGGATTGCTGCGTGCACTCGGCGCTGAGCCTGTGGCCCTCGGTGAGGTCACACGGCGCGTAGCCGCTGGCGATCTGAGTCCCGTCGCAGGCGCGAAGAATGCGCCGGGAGGGAGCGTGCTCGCGTCAATGGGTGAAATGCAGGCAAGTCTCGTCAGCCTGATTGGTCAGGTGCGTACCGCCGCAGACAGTATCGCGACCGGCTCCAGCCAGATTGCTTCGGGCAACGTCGATCTTTCGTCCCGCACCGAACAGCAGGCCGCATCGCTGCAGGAAACCGCGTCAAGCATGGAAGAGCTGACTTCGACAGTGAAGCAGAACGCCGAAAACGCTCAGCAGGCAAGCTCGCTCTCCGCCAACGCGTCCGAAGTGGCGCTAAAGGGCAACGAGGTAGTGAGTCAGGTCGTCGGTACGATGGGCGAGATCAGCACGAGTTCGACCAAGATCGCGGAGATCACGGGAATTATTGAAGGAATCGCGTTCCAGACCAATATCCTGGCGCTGAACGCTGCGGTGGAAGCGGCGCGGGCAGGGGAGCAGGGCCGCGGGTTCGCAGTGGTTGCAAGCGAGGTGCGCAGCCTTGCGCAGCGTTCGTCGAGCGCGGCGAAGGAAATCAAGGATCTGATCAACGCGTCCGTCCAGAAAATCCATGATGGATCATTGCTTGCGAATCAGGCGGGAAAGACGATGTCGGAGGTCACGCAGGCCGTCGCGCGGGTGACCGACATCATGGGCGAAATCGCCGCCGCGTCGACGGAACAAAGCAGGGGCATCGAACAGGTCAACCAGTCGATCACGCAGATGGACGAGGTCACGCAGCAGAACGCTGCGCTGGTGGAGGAAGCGGCGGCCGCATCCAAGTCGCTCGAAGACCAGGGGCGGCAACTTAATCAGGCTATTTCGTTCTTTCGTCTGGATGCCAGTTCCGGTTCGCTGGTACTAGATGGACGGGCATCCGCCGCCAATCATCAAATGCCACGTTTTCTTTCGGCGTAAGGGCAAAGTTTCTGGCCATGCTCCACGAGCTGGAGTCCGAGACGTGCCTTAGCCGGAGGACCGCGCGAGGCGCCAAACTACCCCGTCGTTCGGAAGAAGGACCGTGCTTCAGGTGCAGCAGGAAAATTGCCCACCGAATGGACCCGAGGGTCCATTTTTTTTGGACGCTGCCGTTAACCGGGTCATCGGCTATCCGCGAAACCTTGGCAATCCTTCGCCGCTGAATCCGTTTACCCCAACCCGACTCTACCGCTGCGACTGCGGGATAACGTTGTTAGGACCGGGTGCAACCATTAAAGCGTTACCGTGTCTCTTTCCATGACCACCGGAAAACTGGCTGTTCTCGCCGGCCGCCATCCTTTGATCGTCGGCATGCTCGGTAGTTTGATGTCATTGGGCGTGTTGGCGATCAGTCTGATCACGCTTCTGGCCTCCCGTGAGGCCGCCGTCGAACATGCCCATGAAACGTCCAGAAACGTCACTGCCGTGTTGGTCAGCAATATCGCGAGGACGATTGAAACGTCAAATAACTCGCTTCTCGCCTTGATTTCGGCGCTGGACAAGCCTGTGGTCCAAAGCATGGATCCTGACTTGCGTCACGAATTGCTGTTTGACCAGACCGCGGCCAAGTACGTCACTGGGATGGGAGTCACGGACGATCAAGGTCGTCTTGTCGACGGCTGCTGTTCCAGCTCCCATACATGGGATTTCAGCGATCGGGACTATTTCATAGTTCATCGCCAGTCGGCGAATGTCGGACTCTATGTGTCATCAGTCTACCGGGCGCGGTCGCGGCCAGGCGCGCAGTCAATCGCGATCTCGAGAAGGATGAACCGGCCCGACGGGTCATTCGGTGGGGTAGCGATTGTCGCTATTGACGTCGAGTATTTCAGGCAACTCCTTACAAAACTGGACGTGGGGCCAAAGGGTATCACTGCGATCGTACGGACGGACGGCACGCTGGTGGCCAGAAATCCCCCAAGCAGCCGGGCTGGGCAGGTCAATGTGGGTACATCTCCAGTGTTTCCGCGGATGGTGAACCATGATTCCGGGTTCTATGCTGCTCGATCGATCTCGGACGGCGTACTTCGTCTGTATACATTCCAGCGCATTCCCGGCACGCCACTCATCGCCGTCGTCGCGCCGGCGGAAAGCGACGTACTGGCCTCCTGGAAGCAGTTGTCATGGATAGTCGGGATTTCCGCATCGTCCGTTAGCTTCGCGTTCTGTGCAGCGGTCTGGTTGCTTGCGTTCGCACTGCGGGACCAGGTACAGACTCAGGTGCTGCTTACAGAGCTGACGCAAACCGACGCGTTGACAGGGCTCAAGAACCGCCGTGCCCTCGACGAAGTGCTCGAAAACGAGTGGGGCAGACTTCAGCGCCATGATGGTTACCTGTCACTGCTGTTCGTCGATGCGGATAACTTCAAGAAATACAATGACAGCCACGGCCATGCTCAGGGCGATATAGCATTACAACATCTCGCGGAGTGCATCAATCGTCACGCGCGTCGTCGTGGCGATGTCGCGGCACGATATGGTGGAGAAGAATTTGTTGTGGTGTTACCCGACACGGATGAAGCGGGTGCGGTTCAGATTGCTGAAGCAATACGTCGTGAAGTCGAGCATGGGCGACAGGCTGTGGCTTCTGCGAAAATTTCGCCCTTCACAGTGAGTATTGGATGCGCGACCGGTCGACGCTCACGTTCCTTGTCGCTGGATGAATTGACTAATTCAGCTGATATGGCGCTGTACGCGGCCAAAAGAAGTGGAAGGAACGCTGTCGTCTCCGCAGGTGATGTTGTCGCATCGATTCAGCAGGAGACTTGATTGCATTCCTTGGCTGGGGCCGTCTTATTCTGATGTCACAGCGGCTAGTCGAGGAAGAAACTGCATCAGCAGTTTCTCACCGACCTGGCGCAGTTTTCACTTTCCGTTTCATGCGACACGCTGCACCCGTTTTACGTGTCCCCGCTACAATCTGCCTGATCCATTTGACGCGGAAGAGCACGTATGAAAGTCACCCGGGAACCCGTCGCATTGTCGCGGGCCACGCAGTTACTGAATCATGGACCTGTCACGATCATCACCAGCGCGCACGGCGGCCGCTCGAATGTGATGGCGGCATCGTGGGCGATGCCGCTCGATTTCACCCCTCCGAAGGTTGTCGTCGTGGTGGACAGCCGCACGCTCACGCGACAACTGATCGAAGCGAGCGGCGTGTTCGGGCTGCAACTGCCGAGCCGCGGATTTGCCGCGCAGACGCTGGCAGTGGGAACGAACCCAGGCGCGGAACTCGACAAGTTCGCAGCCTTCAACCTTGAGACTTTCCCGGCACAAGAAATCGATGTGCCGATGCTGGCGGGCTGCATCACGTGGATGGAATGCAAGGTGATTCCGGACGATAGCCAACGGCACGATCTGATCATTGGCGAAGTGGTCGCCGCCTATGCGGACAGCCGCGTGTATTCGAACAACCGCTGGCACTTTGGCGATGATCCGGATCTGCGCACATGCCATTACGTGGCGGGCGGGACGTTCTTCGCCACGGGCGATGCGTTTGAAGTCGCGCCGGTGGCGAGCGGCGCGGGGGATTAATCGGCTAGCGGCTACGTTTCTGTCCGGGGGCAAGCGTGTCTCACGAATTGCCATCGGCGAACGCCGTAAGGGCCTCGCCCGCCAGCCGATAGCGAACCCATTCGCTTTGCGCGCTCGCGCCGATCGATTCATAGAAGCCGATCGCGGGTTCGTTCCAGTCGAGCACACTCCATTCGAAGCGCCCACAGCCCGTTTCGCAGGCAATTTGCGCAAGATGGCGAAGCATTTGTTTGCCCGCGCCACTGCCACGCGATGTCGGCGATATGTACAGGTCTTCCAGATAGAGCCCCTGTTTGCCGAGCCACGTCGAATAGGAGAAGAAGTAAACGCAAAAACCGATCGGCTGGCCGTTCATTTCGCAGATCAAAGCCTTCGCGGTGGACGTAGCGGAGAACAGGCTCGTTTCGATGTCTTCGACGGTCGCGACAACTTCGTGCTCCGCTTTCTCATACACCGCGAGTTCGGTGATGAAGCGGAGAATCAGAGCGGCGTCGGCTGCGTGGGCGGGGCGGATGTGGATGGTCAAGGTGAGGTGCTCGGTTTGTTGGAAGGTCGATCGAAGTTTAGCGAAGATGCGGCGGCTCCGGATCAAACATCCATCGTATCGCTTATCCAGATTGCGATTGACGCATCGCCACAAAATCGTTTACTGTCGATCCATGGACTTCCACTCGATTCCCTTCGCTGCCGTCACCACCACGACGACCACCTTCACAGGCGGGTCGTCTGGAGGTTGCGCACGCTAGAAGTAAGAAAGCTGTGGCAGACCACCAAAGGCCCCGCCGGAAACGGACGGGGCCTTTGGCGTTTCTGGACCTCCGTTTGCGGCATCGATCCTCAGTCTCTGCAAGATCAAATCAAACGGAGTGTCATCGTGAACGATATCGACCATCGTGTACTGGGCAACAAACTCGACCTTTTTCATCAGCAGGAAGAAGGCGCCGGCATGGTTTTCTGGCACCCACGCGGCTGGGAGCTGTACCGCGTGCTGGAAGACTACGTTCGCGCCCACATGCGGCGTGCGGGCTTTCGCGAGATTCGCACGCCGCAACTGCTGGCGCGCTCGTTGTGGGAGAAAAGCGGCCATTGGGAGAAGTTCGGCGCGGCGATGTATTCGCTGGCAGACGCGGAAGAAGGGCGCGCGCTGTGTTTGAAGCCGATGAGTTGTCCGTGTCACGTACAGATATTTAACCAGCGTGTGCGGTCGTATCGCGAGCTGCCGGTTCGTTATAGCGAGTTCGGCGCGTGTCATCGTGACGAACCGTCAGGATCGCTTGAAGGGCTGAAGCGTACGCGTGCGTTCGTGCAGGACGATGCGCATGTGTTCTGCACGGAGGCGCATATCGAAGCCGAAGTGGGTCGCTTCTGTTCTCTGTTGCGTGTTGTCTATGCGGATCTTGGTTTCCCGGACTTCAAAGTGGCGCTCGCTACACGGCCTGCGATGCGCGCGGGCAACGATCAAACGTGGGATCGCGCGGAGGAGGCGCTGGCCAATGCCGCGCGTGCAGCAGGCCTTGAATTCGACATACTCGAAGGAGAGGGCGCTTTTTACGGGCCGAAACTGGAGTTTCATCTAACGGACAGTCGTGAACGTAGCTGGCAATGCGGCACGATCCAGCTCGATTTCGTACTGCCCGATCGGCTTGACGCCGAGTTCGTCAACGAGCGCAACGAACGTGGGCGGCCGGTGATGATTCATCATGCGGTGCTCGGTAGCATGGAGCGCTTCATCGCGATGCTGCTCGAGCATCACGAAGGGTGGTTGCCGATGTGGCTCGCGCCAGAACAGGTCGTGGTCGCGACGATCAGCGACGCGAACGCGGCCTACGCGCAAGAAGTGATGCAAGCGCTTGACGACGCCGGCATCAGAGCACTGCTCGATGGCCGACCGGAGCGATTGGAGAAGAAGATCGTCGATGCAAGAGAAAAGCAGGTGCCGATTTTCGTCGCAGTCGGTTCGCGCGATGAGCGCGATCGGACGATCAGCATTCGCATGCGCGACGGGCAGCAGTCGACGCTTGCGCTCGCCGAGGGCGTCGAGCATTTGCGACTGTGTGCGTTGCCGCCTTGCACGCAATGAAGCAATGACAGCATCACCGGCTTAAAGGCGCACGGACCTGTGCCTTTAAGCTATCGTTCTTGCTCAACCGTTCAATGTCATTGCAAACCGGACTCATCCAGTCTGCTTACTACACCCCCTGCGGCCGCGCTCAATCCACCTCCTCAAACAATCTGCCCCAACTCCCAAGCGGCCTGGTGTCCACGCCCAACATCCTTAAAGCCTTCCAAACGACGGTGGCCACCGTGTCATACACGGGAATATCCGTCGCCATCTCAAACGCCCGCACCAGATGCGCCGCGTGCAGATTCGTGCAGAACGTTGTCACCGCATCCGGCCTTGCAAACGCGGCCTCACGCATCATGATCGCCAGTTGCGTATCCGGCACCTCGGCAAAACTGAAATTGTCCTGCAAGCCGAGGTGTCGTTCAGAAACGCATTCGATGCCGAGCTTCTCGTAGTTGCGCACGATCCGCTGCTGAACCTCGTCGATATACGGCGACACCAAACCGAACCGTCGCACGCCTGTCTTGGCGAAAATCTCGTTGAGCGCCAGTACCGAGGTCGTTGCGGGAATGCCGGTCGCCTCGGTGATCTGGCGGCACAACGCCTGGTCGCGCTCAAAGCCGAGCCAACCGGCCGACGTGCCGCTCCAGCCGATCACGTCGACACGTGCATCGGCCAACTGACACGCCGCTGCGAGAATCCGGCTCGCGTCGAACTGGCCGAGTGCCTGCTCCGACAACGCGATCTCCGTGACCGTGAAGCGCGCAAAGTGTGCGCTGACGTGCGGCAGTTCGCTGAGCATGGCAGCAGTAATCGGCTCCAACGCCGTGTTCGACGACGGCGTGAGGATGCCGAGCCGGATTCTCCCGTGTTGCATCGTGGTGTGCCCCTTGGGTGCTTGAGTGCTTCGATGGGGTTAGTCGGCGAGCAACAGCTTCACGCCCTCAGCGGCTTCATAGCGAAGCTGATCGAGATCGAGGCCCGGAATCACACCGTTGTCCACCACGACCCGACCATTCACTACGTTGTAGCGAACCCGAGCCGGCTCACCCGCCGTCACCGGCGCCACTGCCACGTCATGGAAGCCGTTGAAGCGCAGATCGCTGACGTCATAAAGCACGAAATCCGCTGCCTTGCCGACTTCGAGCGTGCCGACCGCATCGAGGCCGAGCACACCTGCGCCGCCCGCGCTGCCCCAATGAATCGTCTCTTCGACGGTGGTAGCCGACGCGCCTTGCGCCGCCCGATGCACCAACCACGCGAAGTGCGCTTCGTTGGTCATGCTGCCGGACTCGTTCGAGGCGACGCCGTCTACGGCCAGCGACATCGGCACGCCCGCCGCCGCCATCTGCGGTGCCGGCGCAATGCCGCTGCCCAAACGTGCATTGCTGACCGGACAGTGCGAGCAGCCGCTGCCGGTTTCCGCAAGCATCGTGATCTCGCTCGGCTGTAAATGCACGAGGTGAGCGAACCAGACGTCCGGCCCGAGCCACTCGTGATCGGCGACGAACTCGACCGGCAGTTTGTTGAAGCGCTCTTTGCAGAAATCGACGTAACGGGTCGTTTCGGAAAGATGCGTGTGCAGCCTCAGACCCATGCGCCGCGCCGCGCGAGCGACTTCAGGCAGCAGTTCTGGCGGCAGTGAAAATGTCGGCGTGGTCGGTGCAACCACCACGCGACGCATGGAAGCCGCTCCCGAATCGTGATAGCGCGACTTCAAGCGCTCCACATCGGCAAGCATCTGATCGAGCGTCTCGGGTTTCAACGCCACTTTGGAAAAACCCGGATGGTCCCCCGCCGCCTGCAATGCGCCGCCACGGCACAGCACAAAGCGCATGCCGAACGACGCTGCTTCGTCGAATAGCAGATCGCCGGTTTCAGTGGTGCCGTCCGCGTGATAGAGGTAGTGATGATCGGCACAGGTCGTCACGCCGGACAACAGCAGTTCGGCAAGACCCAGACGTGCAGCGACACGCGCCAAGTCCGGTGTAAAGCGTGCGAGACGCGGATACGGCACGGCGGCCAGCCACTCCTGCAAATCGGCGTTGATGCCGGACGGCACCGCCTTCAGCAGGTTCTGGAACAGATGATGGTGCGTGTTCACCCAGCCCGGATAAACGACGCATGAACGCGCGTCGATCACCCGCTCGTCAGCACGCGGTTCGAGGTTGGGCGCGATGGCTTCTATACGGCCGTTGCGAATGCGCAGATCGACTTGGCCCAGGCGGGCGTTATCGCCGCTTCGGCCGCTCATCACCGCGACAGGGTTCTTGATCAGCAACGCTTCAGTTTGCATGCTCACGATTCAATGTCCTTTCGGATACTTCGAAGCGGCCGCCGGTCCATGGAGATACAACGGCCGCGCCCGTCCTGCTGCCTCGGTCGCTAATTCGCGTACTAGGATTCGCGCACCAGGTTGCTGTGCGCCTCGACGATTTTTTCTTCTTCGTGCGCGCCGTTCAACACCGCGTTCAGCACGACCGACACCAGGCACGCGAGCACCACACCGCTATGCAGGAAGGGCTGCGTCCAGTCGGGCATGTGTTTGAAGACTTGTGGCGCCATCACCGGAATCAGCGCAGTGGCGATCGTAAAGCCGACGATCAGCACGTTGTAGCGATTGCGCTCGAAGTCGACCTTCGCCAGGGTCTGCACGCCGGCTGCGACCACCACGCCGAACATTGCGATGCCTGCACCACCCAGCGCCGCGGCAGGTGTTGATGCGACTACCGCGCCGATCTTCGGCACCAGCGCCACGACGCACATCAGCACGCCGCTGATCGCAACCACCCAGCGGCTGCGCACGCCGGTCAGGATCACGAGGCCGACGTTTTCCATGAAGGCGATGAAGGGGAACGCCGCGAACATGCCGGCGATCGCGCTGGCGAGACCATTCGCACGCATGCCGCGCACCACGTCTTCCTCGCTCACGTCTTTGCCGACGATGTCACCGATGGCGACGAACAGCCCCATCGATTCGACCATCTGCACCACCATCACGACGATCATCGTCAGCACCGGCACCAGCGAGAACACGGGCGTGCCGAAGTGGAACGGCATCGGCAGCGTGAACCACGGCGCGGCGCTCACGCTGGTGAAATTGCCCATGCCGAGCGAGCACGCCAGAATGCCGCCTGCGATCAATCCGATCAGCACCGAGAGATTGCGCAGGAACGGGCCAGCAAAGCGGTTGATCGCGAGAATCACCAGCGCGACGAACAGCGTGACGCTCAGGAAGGGCAGTGCACCGAACTGCTGCTGCGCGGCCTCACCACCACCGGCCCATTGGTACGCAACGGGAAACAGCTGCAAACCAATTACCGTGACGATGCAGCCGGTCACCACAGGTGGGAAGAATCTTCGTAAGCGTCCGACCAAGGGCGCGGCAAACATCGTGAAGAGACCCGCGCCAATCACCGCGCCACACACGCCTGCGAAACCGACGCCCGGACTCAAACCAATCGCAATGACCGGCCCGACGCTGCTGAACGCGACGCCTTGCAGAATCGGCAGCCGCACGCCGAACTTCCAGACGCCGACGGTCTGCAGGATCGTCGAGATGCCTGAGCAAAACAGAGCGGTGCTGATGAGCACGGTCGTGTCGGCCGGCGACATCTTCAGTGCCGACGCGACGATCAACGGGACTGCGATCGCGCCGATATAAGCCACGAGCATGTGCTGCAAACCGAGCGTGATCATCTGGCGCTTCGGCAGAATCCGATCGACGGGATGTATGGCGGTGTTCATGACGTGTCTCCTTTGTCACGCAAAGCTGCCGGCCGGAGTGGGTGCCTTGGCGTTTACTCCAGTCTCAGCACAGCGATTTTCGGTTTCTGGCCGGAACGCACCACACGGCTTTGCCGTGCAGCATCACTTCGCGCGCCGGCCAAGTCTCCCGTCAGGCCGCAATTGGCACGGCAAGACAGGCATGGAAGCGGTCGGTCAGCGCGGCGCGATCGAGATCGCGTCCGATGAATACAATGCGGCACGAGCGTGGTTCACTGCCCCACACCTGCGCCGCGCGAAGTTCGATCACGTTGTGCACGCCTTGCAGCACATAGCGGTGCGATTGGCCCTGCAAAGCGAGAATGCCTTTCATACGGAACAGGTTGGTGGCGTCGGACTGGCGCAGTTCGTTGAGCCAGACTTGCAGCGCGTCGAGATCGATGTCTGCATCGACTTCGATGCCCACCGAGGACACGCTTTCGTCGTGCTGGTGGTCGGCGTGGTCGTCGTCATGATGGGCATGCTCATGATCGTGATGGGCTTCGTGCGCGTCGTGGTGATCCTCGTGTTCGTGCGCTTCTTCATGCAAGCCATCCGTCTCGACGAGAATCTGCGAAAACTCGTTCGCACCGACGCCGAGAATCTTGTCGAGATCAATCTGGGCGTAGCTCGATTCGACGATCTCTGCTGTGGCGTTCAACCCGCGAATACGCTGCGTCAGTGAAGCGATATCTTCAGCAGTCACCAGATCGACCTTGTTGATCACGATACGGTCCGCGCAGACGATCTGATCGACCGCCTGGTTGTCACTGCCGTCGAGCACCAGGTCGTCCAGGTGTGCGGCGATATGCTTCGCATCCACCATCGTGACGACCGCATCCAGCGTCACCTGCTTCGCGATCGGGTCATCAAGGAAGAAAGTCTGTGCGACCGGATACGGATCAGCGAGCCCACTCGTTTCGACGATGATGTGATCGAGCCGGTCAGGCCTTTCCACCAACATCCGTACGATCCGCACGAGGTCTTCACGCACCGCGCCGACGCAGCACACGCAACCGTTCGTCATCTCGTAGATCTCTTCGGTCGATTCGAGCACGAGACCACCGTCGATACCGATTTCGCCGAACTCGTTTTCGATCACCGCGATCTTGCGGCCGTGCTTCTCGCGCAGGATATAGTTGAGCAGCGTCGTTTTGCCGGCGCCGAGAAAGCCGGTCAGCACGGTGACGGGAATTTTCTCGATTTCATTGTGAGTGGTGTGAATGTGATTCATGGCTCGTCTCCGTTTCTTCGTTCGTGCTGCGGTTGGTGCGGTTCGGCTGGTCAGGCGACATGGGGTACTTGTGTCGCTTCTTGTAATGCGGTTTCTGCCTTGCCATCTCGCCAGCGTTTGACTGTGCCAGCTTCGAGACCGAACAGATCGAGCACGCGGCCTAGGGTGTGGTCGATCATCTGATCGAGTGAAGCAGGGCGCGAGTAGAACGCCGGTACCGGTGGTGCGACGATGGCGCCCATTTCGGTGACGGCGATCATGTTGCGCAGATGCGCCAGCGTGTAGGGGGTTTCACGCGCCAACAACACCAGGGGGCGGCGCTCTTTCAACGTGACGTCGGCGGCGCGCGAGATCAGGCTCGACGACATGCCGCTGGCAATTTCGGCAAGCGTCTTCATCGAACAGGGGGCGACGATCATGCCTAGCGAGCGGAACGAGCCGCTGGAAATGGCCGCGGCCATGTCGTCGCAACGGTAAGTGAAGCTGGCGAGGGCGCTGACTTCGGCGAACTTGTAGTCGGTTTCATGCGTCATCGTCAGCAGCGCGCTGCGCGAGACGGTCAGATGCGTTTCGATACCGAGCTCACGCAGTAATTGCAGTAGGCGCACGCCGTACGTGAAGCCGGACGCGCCGCTGATGCCGACTACGAGTCGCCGCGGGGTCATTGCTGGGCTCCGGCGGCGGCGCGGTTCAGAACCTCAACCGCTTGTTGCGTAGCGCGCTCGCTGATCTTGGCGCGGATGCCGTCGAAGTGAGACCCGCGTGTCGCATCGATACCCATGCGCGACGTGGTGCCCGCCGCGGACGATGACGGATCGAGCGGACTACCCGGCAAGCCATCGACGATGAAGACGTCCTGATGCGGTTGGAAATGCGTGGCGATGGCCCACAACACTTGCGAATCGTTGGTGATGTCGATATCGCTATCCACCGCCACCACGTTCTTCAGATACGGGTCCCAGCCGAGCAGCGCGAGCATGATCTGGCGCGCTTCGCCGTCGCGTGTCTGATTCAACGCGACGTAGCAATGAAAGTGCGTGCCGGAGTTCGGATAATGCAGCGCGGTGACGGAAGGAAAGCGCGCCTTCAGCTTCTCGCTCATTTCCGCTTCGCGTGGCAAGCGAGCCAGCGTCAGATGCTCGGCATACGGGCCGCCGACGACATCGACAAGCCATGCATCGTTACGCCGCATCATGGTGTCGACGCGCAGCACATTGTTGGTCGAGCGATCCGATGAATAGCCGGTGAATTCGCCGAACGGGCCTTCTTCAGCGTGGGCGTCCGGATCGATCGTGCCTTCAAGGACAAACTCAGCGGAAGCGGGAACGCCGATTCCGTATCGCGGCGTGCGTACCAATTCCAGCGGCGCGCCGAACAGTCCCCCTGCAATTGCGCGTTCATCAGTACCGAAAGGCACGCGTGCCGCAGCGGCCAGCATGAACAACGGATGCGCACCGATCACCATCGCGACTTTCAACGTGTCGCCGCGCGCTTGCGCGGTTTGCAGCATGCGCCAGAGGTGACCGCGTGAATGCAGGCTGGTGGCGAGCGCATTGCGCGCATGCCGCATCGAACGGTGATAGCTGAGATTCGCGACGCCCGTCACCGGATCTTCGGCAACGATCACCGCGTTGGTGATGTACGGACCGCGATCGGTATCGAAGTGGCGGATCATCGGCAGTTGCGCGAGATCGACAGCATCGCCTTCGATAACCTGATCGAGAACCGGACCGGTGGGAACGAAGACCGGCGCGATAGGGGTATTCGCACGCTGTTGGTAAGCGTCGAACAAACCCGAGGCATCGACGTCGAACAAACGCCCAATGCGTGTACGTGAAGCAAAGAAATTGGTAACCAGCGGTGTCGCAATGCCGTCGACCTTTTCGCAGATCAACATGTCATGCCGTCCGCGTGCGGCCAGTTCAGCCACGATAGCAGTGACGTCCTGATCCGCAGACACCGGCTGCTTGATGGTCAATACATCGTCGGGAAACTGCTCGCGGTACGCCAGAGCAAAGCGATGAAAATCCTGCGTGGCGCGGAAGAGGTTATCCGCCATAGGGAACTCCGTCGAAAGCGATAACGAAAGCGGACTGTCGGGCGAGGCAGGCGCGGCACCAACCGTTGGCCGCGCCTGTCCATCATCAAGCGCTAAACGCGTTAAGCCGGCTGCGTTACGTCATTCACGTAGGTCGCCTTCAAACGCTTCTCTGCTTCGGCCAGATCCTTCGGCGGCTTGGTCGGTTCGATGCCGACCAGACGGGCGATGTTGTTGCCCATATAGTCTTCGAGACCGTCTTCATCCAGATCCATGCCCTGCGGCGCGGGACCGCATAGCATTTCGAGTTCGCGCAGCCACATGCCCGGTTCGTTTGGTGGCGAATCAGTACCGAACACGATCTTGTTGCGCGGCAGCTCACGAGCGAATTCGACGATGCGCGATTGATAGCACCAACCCGATTCGCAATACACGTTTGGCGTATCCATCGCCATCCAGAACGATTCGAACGAGTAGTTGCCGCCTGTTTGAATCCCGAAGTGACCGATGATGAAATTCACCATCGGGAATTCGCGGATGATCGGATAGAACTGCGTCGGGATCGTGTACGGTCCGTCGCCGGTGTGAATCAGCACCACCACGCCGAGCTCCGCGCACTTCTTCATCGCCGGACGCAACCAGTCGAGCGCGCGATCCGGGCGATAGCCGTGCATGTTCGCGTGCAGCTTGAGCATCTTGAAACCGTACTCTTTCACGTGGAATTCGAGTTCGGCGGCGCCGTTCTCCGGACCCCAACGCGGGTTGTACGTGAAGTTGCCGATAAAGCGATCCGGGTACTTCTGCGTCAGCTCGGCGATATACGCCATGTAGTCGCGAATGCCTTCACGGCCGCGGCGATTGCCGTCGCGATAGCCTGTGTTGCCAGGCGGCGGCTGGATGAAGCCCATGTCGATACGGCGCGGCTTGCCGTTGATGATGTACGGACCGTCCATCATCTTCAGCAGGCGTTCGCCGGTGAACGGCTCGCCGGTATGGCGCCACGCTTCGTCGACGAGGTTGGTCGGGTGCAGATGGGTATCGATGATCATCAGCGGGCTCCAGCGTAGGCTGCTTGCGATGCCTGAGCGGCGTGCTTCTGCGACGCGCCGGCATGCTGTTTCAGATAGGCTTGCGCTTCCTCGATGCTTCTCGGCGGCGCGCTCGGCTCGATGCCGATCATGCGGGCGAGGTTGTTGCCGAGGTAATCCTCGAGCGTGTCTTCGTCGAGATTCAGGCCTTGCGGCGGCTCGTGGCACAACACTTCGAGCAAGCGCAGCCACATGCCGGGTTCATTCGGCGGCGTGTCCGAGCCGTAGAGAATCTTGTGCGTCGGCAGCACCTTCGCGAATTCGACGATCCGCGATTGCAGGCACCAGCTCGATTCGCAGTAGACGTTCGGCGTATCGAGCGCCATTTGATACGGCTCGAAGCAATACACGCCCCCCGTCTGCACGCCAAAGTGCGCCATGATGAAATTTACCGACGGGAATTCGCGGATCAGCGGATACCACTCGCTCGGAATGCTGTAAGGCCCATCGCCGGTGTGCAGCTTCACGAGCAGGCCGAGATCCGCGCATTTACGCAATGCAGGACGGAGCCAGTCGAGCGCGCGATCGGGACGGTACGCATGCATATTGGCCTGCAACTGCACCATCTTGAAGCCGTGTTCCTTCGCATAGAACTCGATCGCTTCGGCACCGTTCTCAGGACCGCAACGCGGGTTGTACACGAAGCAACCGATCAGACGATCCGGGTACTTCTGCGTCATTTCGACGGTGTACGCCATGTAATCGTCGATCGATTCGCGGCCCGAACGATTGCCGTCGGTCCACGTATAAATGGTGTTGCCTTGCGGCGGTTGAATGAAGGCCTTGTCGATGCGGCGCGGCTTGCCGTTGATGAGGTACGGGCCGTCCATCGTTGCGATCAGACGCTCACCGGTAAATGGCTCGCCGTCGTGGCGCCAGGCGAGGTCGACCAGATTGGTCGGGTAACAGCTGGTGTCGATGATCATGTACTCGATCTCCTTGAGAGGAACTGGTGTATCCAGTTGCCGGATCGCGGGCAGGCGCATCGATGGAACGGAGCCCAGACAGGCTTGCCCATGCGGCCCTTTGCAAGGCGCCATTTTTGTGCGCCTTCCCCTCGCCGGCATCGAGTGTCACACTGATGTGCACTGCTGCTTGCGATGCAGTCTCACAAGATAAAAACGCTCTGTACAATATTTTTTAACCACGATCTTGATACGTTCTCGATATGGACATCCGGCTGTTGCGTTACTTCGCGGTACTTGCCGACGAACTGCATTTCGGCCGGGCAGCCGCACGGCTGCACATTTCGCAGCCGCCTTTGAGTCAGCAGATTCGCATCCTTGAAGAGGAGATGGGCACCGCGTTGTTCACGCGTTCGCAACACCGTGTCGAACTCACTGATGCAGGGAAAACACTTAAAGAGCAGGTGCCGCTGATCTTCGCGCAGTTCGAACGCGCGATCGACCTGACGCGTTGCGCGGGGCGTGGCGAAGTGGGAAGTCTCGAGATCGGCATCATTAGCTCGGCGATGGTCGATCCGATTCCGCGCGCGCTGCGGGTATTTGCGGAGAAGCATCCGCAAGTGCAGTGGACGCTGCACGAGATGACACCCGCCGCGCAGATTCTCGCGCTCAAGGAGCGGCGCTTGGATGTGTGCTTCTTCCGGGTATCGCATGAGGACCCGGAGATTCGTAGTGAAGTGGTGATGCGCGAATCGGCGGTGGTGGCGCTGCCGTTAGGGCACACGCTTGCCGCGCGCGATGAGATCGCGTTGCGCGAGTTGGAGGCGGAGCGCTTTGTGTCGTTCGGTTTGCAGCAGTCGCAGCTTGCGCGCTTTCTGCAGGACTGTTGTGTCGAGGCAGGGTTTACACCGCAGATCGATCAGGAGGTGGTCGAGGTGCATACGCTGCTGTGTCTCGTGCGCGAAGGGCTGGGCGTGGCGTTGCTGCCTTCTTCGGCGCGCCAGTTGACGACTGGTGGTGTCGCGTTCGTGCCGCTGGCTGCGCCGCGTCCCGAGGTGTCGCTGCATGCGCGCTATCGTGCTGAGGATCCGTCGCCGGTGTTGTCGTTGTTTCTCGATACGGTGCGCGAAGTGGCTGCTAGCATGGGCTGACCGTTTGCGCGACCAACTCGCGAATAACCTCGGTCAAGGGCGCAACACGGGCCGCTTTCTCGCGCGGCCATACGGCATACAGGTTGTAATGCGTCGGAATTTCTACCTGAGTGAGTTCGACCAGACGTCCCTCGCGTTTTGCATCCGCTGCGAGCAGGCCGCGCGCTAAACCCGCGCCCACGCCTGCGCTGGCCGCTGCAATCAGTCCGGCGGCATTGTCGAACACGGCGACTGCATCCGGTTCGACCTCGGGCATGCCTGCCGCGGAAAGCCATGGAATCCACGAGCGTTTCGTGTAGCCGAGCAAGGGCAATTCGAGCACCTGTTCGGGCGTGAGCGGCAGGCTCAGCCCGCGCGCTTCAAGAAGCGCGGGCGAACCCATGGCAGTCAATCGGTCGCCGCAAATCAGCGCGTTTTCGAAACCTTCCCATTCTCCATACCCATACCGCAACGCAATATCGATGCGCTCGAACGCGCTACGTTCATGCCGCGGCGTGGACAGTACCGTCAACGACGTGCCGGTCAATGCATCGAGTAAAGCGGGCAAGCGCGTGACCAGCCAGCTCTGTGCGAGTTCGGGATCGACGTCGAGCGTGATCGACTGCTTGACCGCGCGCTCTTTCACCGACGACAACGCGCGATCGATCTGTTCGAAGCCATCCGCCAGTTGATTCGCAAACAGCACGCCCGCATCCGTCAGCACCACGCGGCCGCTTTCGCGCACGAACAACGGCTGCCCGACGAACTCTTCGAGCGTACGGATCTGCTGGCTGATCGCGCTATGCGTGAGCGATAGCTGGCGCGCCGCGCTCGAAAAGCTGCCGACGCGTGCCGCTTGCAGAAAGGCCTGCATCGACTGAATGGAAGGGTAGCGTTTCAACATGGGTGTTAGCCGGACTTACCGGTGATGGAAGAAATCGTCGCTGGCGTTGTGCTTAACGGCTTTCAATAATGGCCGCAAGCACGCGGACCCTTTGAATCATGCGCCGCGCTGCACAACACCATTCAGGAGACAGCGCATGATCGAGATCGTGGTCAACGACACGCGGCACTCGCTCGACAATGTACCGGAAGACATGCCCCTGTTGTGGGTGTTGCGCGACCGGCTCAAATTGACCGGGACGAAATTCGGCTGCGGCGGCGGCTTTTGCGGCGCGTGTACGGTGCATCTGGAAGGCGAGGCCGTGCGCTCCTGTTTGTTGCCGATTGCTGCGGTGGCAGGCAAACGCATCACGACGATCGAAGGTCTGTCGAAAGACGGCAGGCATCCGCTGCAACTCGCGTGGGTGGCGGAAGACGTGCCGCAGTGCGGCTACTGTCAGTCGGGTCAGTTGATGCAGGCGGCCTCGTTTCTGAAGAACAAGCCGACGGTCAACGATGAAACCATCGCCACGGCCATGTCCGGCAACGTCTGCCGCTGCGGGACTTATTCACGCATTCGCAAGGCGATTAAACGCGCCGCTTCCGGTGATCCAGCACTCGCGTCGGTCACATGGGGCGAGTCCATCTGCGCTTCCGTGTGCACCTCCGCGAAAGAGGAGGCTTGAATGCGCAACGACAAGCAAGCGCTGAACGGCGCACACGGCGCGGCGCGTCGGCGTTTTATCAAACAGAGTTCGGCATTGTTGGCTTCGGGCCTCGCGATCGGTTTTCAATTGCCCGAGGCTTTCGCCAAAGACGCCAACGTAAGCGGGGACCCTAAACCACAGGCAGGCGAGTTCGAGCCGAACGCATGGGTGCGCGTGCTGCCTGACGACACGATCAAACTGGTGGTCCATAAGCACGACTCAGGCACCGGGACGCGTACGGCGCTGGCGGCGGTTGTCGCCGAGGAACTCGACGTCGATCCGTTTCGCGTGGAAGTGATCACGCCGGAGAATCCGTTTTACGGAGACTACATTCATCCGCTGTGGAAAGTGTTCTCGACAGGTGGCAGTACCAGCGTTTCGCTTGAGTACGATCGCTTGCGGCGCGCAGGTGCAACCGCACGTGCCATGTTGATCGAAGCCGCAGCGAAACAATGGAACGTGGCGCCGTCCGCGTGTTCGACGGAAAACGGCTTTGTTATCGATAAGGCAAGTGGCAAGCGCGCGAACTATGGATCGTTGGCGAGCGTGGCTGCGCAATTGCCCGTACCGAAAGAGGTCGCGTTGAAAGACCTGTCGCAGTTCAAATACATCGGCAAGCTGCAGAAGAAGCGCGGTGCCGATCTCAAAGCGAGAGGGGCGTTCCCGTACAGCATCGATGTGTCGTTGCCAGGGATGCTGGTAGCGGTTGTCACGCGTGCGCCGGTGATCGATGCGCGTGTGCGGAGCGTCGATGCTAAAGCGGCGTTAGCCGTGCCGGGTGTGCGGCAGGTGTTGCAGATTCCTGGCCGCCCCGACCTTCTTGGCGGCAATCAGGCGGGCGTTGCTGTGTTGGCCGATGATTACTGGTCGGCGCATCAAGGCCAGGCGGCGCTGAAGGTCGAGTGGGAAGACAGTCCGCTGGAAACCTTCGACAGCAGTACGCTCGCCGCACGTCAGGCTGCCTGGCTTGACGATCCTGTCGCGCATGTTGTGCCGACGATTCAAACCGGTGACGCGAAGACTGCATGGCCACATGGTGCACGCGTGATCGAGGCGTCGTATTCGATGCCCTATAAGGCGCAAAACGCGCTTGAGCCGATCAATGTCACTGCGTGGGCGAAAGACGGGCGTATTGAATACTGGGGTGGTTTGCAAGTGCCTTCCACAGTGCAGGAAGCCGCCGAGGTGATCGGCGGGATTCCTGCTGAGCGCGTTGTATTGCATGAGCTTGTATCGGGTGGCAGCTTCGGTTCGCGTGAATCGAAGTACTGGTTGTTCGAAGTGACATGGCTTGCGTTGAAAGTCGGCAAACCGGTCAAGCTGATGAACAGTCGCGAAGATGAAATGCGTGCGCTCTTTTATCACTCGGCGAGTTATCACCGTGCGAAAGCCGCATTCGATGCGCATGGCAATCTCACCACGTTGCAATTGCGTGCCGTGATGCCCGCATCGCCGGAACAATGGGAGCCGGGTTATTTCGATCGTCCGGATCGGATGGACTACAGCACCACCGAAGCGATCAGCAAATACGAGTTCGCTTACGATGCGCCGCACGTCGATATTGGTTGGGTACGTCACGAGACCGGTGTGCCGACCGGTTGGTATCGCGCGGTGAGTTATATCCCGAACGTGTTCGCAGTGGAGTCGTTCATGGATGAGGCCGCGCATGCCGCGCGGCGCGATCCGATTGAGTTCCGGCTAGCGTATATGAAGGACCCGCGGCATAAGGCGGTGTTGCGCGAGGCGGCGGAGCGGGCGGGGTGGGGGAAGGCGTTGCCTGTGGGGACGGCATTGGGTGTTGGAACGAATCAGGCGTATAGCAGCTACGTTGCGGTAGTGGCGCGGGTTGTGAGGAAGGGTGATGCGGTGGTGGTTGAGAAGCTGACCTGTGTGGCGGATTGCGGGTTGGCTGTGTCGCCGGGTGGGGTTGAAGAACAACTGTATGGCGGGTTGATGTGGGGGTTAGGTCATGCGACGGCGGATCGGATCGATATTCGGCATGGGCAGGTGGAGCAGAAGAACTTCGATACGTATCGCGTGATGCGGATGAGTGATATGCCGGAGGTCGATATTTTAATTGTGCAGGGGGACATGTCGAAACCCGGAGGCGTTGGCGAGTTGTCGAGTCCTTCGGTGGCTCCGGCAGTGGCGAATGCGGTGTTCAGGTTAACGGGGAAGAGGTTGAGGGATACGCCGTTTGAGATGGCGGGCTAACTACCCTGATAGATATCGCACGACAGCCCCACCACGCACGCTTGACCGTCTCGGGTTTTGCCGTAGCCATTTCGTCCGCCCGGTTGGGCCCCATAGTCCCACGTGCTGTCGCCGCCCATCGGCATTGCCCGCTGCGATGAATTTATCGACTGCTGACTGGATGATTGGCTAACGGCATCTGACGGTTGCGTTTCCTGAGCGTCGGAAGCGCCGGCCGCGGTGAGCAGGAAAAGCACGACGGTTACGGCCGAGGGTTGCACTTTCATTTCTTCACCTTTCGTCATCAACGGGTTGCGTTAGCGACGCCCATTCCGCTAGCTCTTGAAATCGTCTCGCCTCGCGCGCCTGTTAGCTCCCTCCGAAAAAAACGTTGCATTGAGGATCCATCCGGCACGGTCTGACATTTTTTGTACCGCCTTGTACTCGTGTGTCGGGCGTGCCGCCGTATGCTTCCATGCCCGCGCTCGGGTCATTGGCTTGTGTCGCGGCGTTTTCTTGCGGGACGGGCTGAGAGGTTTGCGGCGTGCCTTGCGAATGCGCAGCACCGGCCACAACAAACAGCACGGCAGCGGATACGACTATCAGTGGTGATTTCATGTTGGGTCCTTTATCTGCGTTGAGTTTTCCATATCAGCTCATCACGACGACCAACCGCTCCGGGTGCACTCGACGAATGCACCCACAGCGTTGCTGTCATATTCATTCTTGGTCAGGGGAAGTGCCGTCGCAACGCACATGCGTAGGTGGTGGACAGCAAACGTCGGCGAAAGATGTATGCACTACGATCGTTCGCGACCAGACTTGTCAATCTGATAGTCAGGCGGTTGGGTGCCCGCCATCAGCCGGCAGGCTTCGGTCAAGCGCCGGATCCGTAACCGGCGGGACACCCAGCCTGACCCCTCTATCCGCCAGCATGACGATGAGTTCCGTACGGCGCCGCAGATTGAAATGCGCAAGCAGATGACTGATGTATTTCCGTACCGTAATGTCCTCGAGCCCCATTCTCACGGCAATGGCCTTGGACGGAAGTCCGCGCACCAGCCACGCCAACGTTTCGAACTCTCTCGGTGTGAGCCCCAGCTCGGACGCATTGCTCGTGTCCGATTTAACGCGCGGCTGTTTATCTTCAGGTCCATTTGCCGGAGCTTTGTCAGTGTCCATGTCACGACTGAGACTGGCGATGCTAGAGGCTGGCAGGAACACGCCCCCGGCAAGCACCGCGCTTATCGCCGCACGAAGCGCTTCAGGCGGCGACGATTTGGGCACGTATCCCATGGCGCGGAGCTGGATGCATCGACTGATGGTTTCCACTCGCTCATCGGCCGATATCACGATCACCGGTAACGACGGTCGCGACTCCTTCAATTCGGCAAGCGCATTGCAACCGTTGCCATCGGGCAGGTCGAGATCGAGAAAAACGATGTTCAGGAGCTCGCCAAGCGCATGATTCATCCCCTGCGACAATGTGCTCGCGTGCAGCAACTCGATGTCCGGAAAGAGCTCCGTCAGCAGAAGCGCCAATCCGGCTCTGAACAGTTCATGGTCGTCGACGATCAGTACGCGCATCCCATCGTCTCCTGGAACTGCTTCGAGCCGAGCTGCAATTACACATCGGAAGATGGCTAGACCAGTAGTGATCGTCCGATGTATTCAGGTCAGATAGTACACAGTGGCGGCTGATCTAAATGGCGTCGCCTGAAAAGTGGCGGTTTTCGCCCATCATTAGACGAATCAAGCGTACTCGAAGAACCACCGCGCCCGGGACGCTTTCAATCACTGATCGTTCGCGAGATCGAATTTCATCTTCCGCTGAGCGCTCACGTACCGGCTGATCTCCGCCAGCAGGTCTTTAGGGGCGGAGGACTTGCGCAATAGCACGAACGGTTTGGGGAAGTCGCGAAGGACGTGATCGGACAGCAGTTCGCCGGTGATAAATGCGACGGGAATAACGCCCGCCCATGCGAAATGACGCCTGATCCGACTGGCAACCTCCTTGCCGGTGGCTCCGTCGCGCAGGCGGATATCGGCGACGATGAGATCGGGAATACGGCTGTCATCGGCAAGGATGGCTTCGAATCCAGCCATCGAATCGGCGGCGTACACGAGCGCGCCCGCGCTTGAGAAAAGACGCCTCAGGCCCTCGAGGACAGTAGGCTCATCGTCGCACAGCAGCATGAACGTGCCGGTGAGATCGGGTGTGTAGACGTCGCTATCCTGAGCATGTGCCCCGACGATCGGGGTTGATGCCGAAACCGTCGCGTAAAGGGAAAAGCGTGATCCGCGCCCTTCCACGGAGGCGAAACTCATGCTGTGTCCCGGCAGAATATGGATCGCACGATGCACAATCGAAAGCCCCAGCCCCAACCCTTTCGAACGGTCGCGACCCGGATTGTTGATCTGATAGTACTCGGAGAAAATCGCCTCCCGATGGGCGGGTGCAATACCGATGCCGGTATCCCATACATCGACGCGCAGCCGTTCATTCAGTTGCACCCAGCCAAGCACAACGCCACCCGATGACGTGTTCTTGATCGCGTTCGATACGAGATTTGACACGGACCGCTTGAAGAGCGATCGGTCGGTTTCGATGGACGGCGGGTACCGTCGTCGCCCCGCAATTCTTAGATCGATGCCACGCAATCGCGCCGTCTCCCGGTATTGCTCGAAGACCTCGGTCAACAGGCCGCGGGTATCGACAGGTACGACATGGGGAACATATGAACCCAGCTCGCTGTAGTCCTGAATATCCTTGAACATGTCGAGGATGTCGGACGCGGTCTCCTCGATGACATCGAGCTCGCGATCCACGGCGTAGCCGTCCTTGATCCTCGTCCGGGCGCTTCGGATGAAAAGGTTGATGGCGGCGAGAGGCTGCTGGATGTCGTGATACGCCGATGAAAAGAACCGTTCTTTCTCCTTGACGAGCTCCTGCATGCGTTTGTTTTGCTCGTTGACCGCGCGCGACGCCGCTTCGACGCGCGCCTTGGCCGCACGCAAGGTGCGCCGGTATATGAATTCACGCCTCGCGGCACGTTCGAGCGGGATGCTGACGAGCACACCGACGATATACATCATCGGCACCATCGTGGCGTGCGCAATCACTGACTCCATGCGCGCGTTGACGCTCTGGCCACTGGGTCTGAGATAGAGCATGACCAGGTAACTGACGATGCAAAGCCCGATCAGCCACGCCGCCGTACTCACTCGAAGCCGGAGCGCCATGAATATCATGAAAAGGGCAAACGTCAGGACCGGATAAGCTTCCCGCCAGGCCAGGTTGTCCGGATAGATCTGCACCATTCTCAGGACCGCGAACCAGCAACTGATCGTCCAGGCACTGAGCAGCCCGACGGCCCAACGTTCATCGAGTGCGCGTCGGCTCCACAACAGCACGGACACCGTCATGCCGATTGCCCCGGCGACTCTCAGGAGAATGAGCTCGTTGTGGTGCAGATGGGAGGGATCGAGTACGTCTAACCGCCCGAAATCGTGGATCGAAAACACGACCCACAACGCGGTGAAGATTGTGATGGCGAGCCTGCGCTGTCCGAAGAAGCGCCGCGCATAGTCCATCCGGAACGCGCGTTCCTGAGCCGCCGAGCTGAACCTGCGCACCCTGAGGCCTGACGATCTCATGACGGCGCTCGATCAGGAAATTCGCTGCCCGCGGATAGGGCAGCGTGTAGTTCAAACAGGATAGCAGGGCGTCTTCCAGGGTCATACACACAAATGTAGCGTTCCGGATGTGCCTGCCAGATCAGGAGCGTCTACATCTTTCACGACTCGATTCCGGCCGACTACTCCCTACCTTCGCGGCCGCCTGACGCCAATGGCGCCGAAAGCGTTCCACTAAAAAGCCATCGGATCATTTTGTTACACCTCTTACCGAGGCCCCAACTGGTAGGTTACAAAATGCTTTCGTAGGGCGGTTATACTCGGCGCCGTCCCTAAAACTAAAGACCTTTTTATGTCGAAGAGAATTTTCCAGATTGTGGCCATTGCAGCGCTCACCACTGCAGCGTCGTTACCCGCGGTGGCCGGCGATATGAACAATGCCCTTGGCGGCGCGCTCGGCGGCGTAGCCGGTGCTGCCCTGGGTGGCGCAGTAGGCGGCAGCACCGGTTCCGTCATTGGCGGTGCAATTGGCGGCGGCGCCGGCGGCGCAGTCACGTCAAACCGCAGGGAACGCACGGGCGCCATCATCGGTGGTGCGCTCGGCGGCGGTGCCGGCACAGCGGCAGGCAATGCGATGGGCGGCCGCACGGGCGGCCTCGTCGGCGCGGCTGTGGGCGGCGGCGCGGGTTCAGCGCTTGGCGGCAACATGTCGCGGTCCAATTCGTACTCGGACGACTACGCCCGCGGCTACCGACCGAACAAGCGCCATCACAAACATCGTCACCATGACTGAACGTTGATTAAAAAACGGCGTGGTTCAATCAAAGGCTAAGCCCGAAACGCCGAATACCTTTCGCAGCGCTGCACTGGCGATTCTCATGTGAGCCGGAGCCAGCGCTTGATGAACCACGCCAGCTTCTTCAGTCGCTGTAGCGGCGCAAGAGTCCGACCGCAGCGAAGGACTCCGCGATTCCCTCCATCGCGCTTTGTTTGACGTTCGCCTGCATCACCTGGCGATGGTTGCCATCTTGCGAACTGTGCGGCGCGTCTCGGAGTGCAGCCAGTGAAGGAAAGCACCAATAAATGCAGCGCATTCAGTGGGCTATGCTAGCCTCGATGCGACTAGCCAAGTTTCATAAAAAATGATGAATAGCTTCGATTCGTCTATAGAAATATATCTGTCCAACGTACACTTCGGCCATTTCGCGACCCAATCCATAGAAAGCATCGCCGACCTTTACACCTTCAAAGGCCTCGTACTCATTCCCGTGCTGTGGTGGATGTGGTTTCAGAAGGACGAGCGCCGCGAATGGCGACGAGAAATGGTTCTCGCGACGCTTCTCAGTGGCCTCGTGGCGCTCTTCGTCGGAAGACTGCTGACTCACTGGTTGCCGTTCAGAGTGCGCCCCGTCTATAGCGCCGAACTGCATCTGCAGTTTGCCGGTAGCAATATCAAGGAAGCACTGCTGACAAGTTGGAGTTCGTTCCCTAGCGATCACGCGATGCTATGGATGGCGGTCGCCACCGGCATCTTCCTCGTGTCGCGTGGCATCGGTGTACTGGCGATTCTCTATACCGTGCTGTTCATTTGCGTTCCGCGCGCCTATCTCGGCTTTCACTACCCAACCGATTTGCTGGTGGGCGCCGCTGTGGGAATCGGAATTACTTATGTCATGACGCGACGTGTGATCCGCGTGCGCTACGCGACTCCGGCGCTGCGATGGATAGAACGCTACTCGGGACCTTCAGCGGCGCTGGCCTTTATTCTCTGCCTCGAACTCGTTACGCAGTTCGACGAACTGCGCACGCTGGCGAACATTGCGCTCAAACATCCATGAATCACGCGTCGTTGTGATCGACACGGCCGCTCAGAAAACGGGGTAGTCGCACGAATGTCCATGTGACGGTCCAGATCACGGAGTACATATTCGATGGAGATCCAGAGCCGGCGAACGCCAGAGTTCATTGGAATTGGACAACCGCCTGCAATTTGAATGAAAATAATCGTTGACACCAAAATAGACCGATATATTTCATTTCGTGAAATTGAAGCTTAGCCGCACTGGGCAGAACTCGTCGTGCTGAATGCATTGGATTTACGTGCTCAATGCATTTAATCGCTGTTAATTTTTACCGGGCGACCCTCATTCAGCATAAAAACGCATCGTATTAGTACAAGTACTGATGCTGTAGTCAGACTACATTCTTACATTACGTTGCACGGAGAGTCGCTACAGTCAATCCGATGGTCCCGATTCCGCTCGGGCAGGCAAACGTTTGCGCAGCCATCCTGCGTCGCCAGCCTTCGTGTCCGCTGTGAACCTGTCGGACTCGCTCCGCTTCCGCATTCCAACAAAAGCAGAATCTCGGAGAGACAACTATGCAGAAGAAACTATGGCCAGCAGTCGCGTTAGCGGCGGCCGTGTGCGTCGCTGCCCGTGCGGATGTACCCGACTTTTCACTTGATTTCGCGCCCACTTCAGCTGCGATGAACGCGTTCGGATCGGCCGCCGCGCATCGGCGCGCCGACACCCTCGTCAGCAAGATGACGCTCGACGAAAAGCTGCAATTTATTCATTCGGAATACGCAATGTCTGCCGTGCCGGGAGGTGGTGCAGGCTACATTCAAGGGGTACCGCGTCTCGGCATTCCTGATCTGAACATGGTCGACTCCGCGACGGGCTCCGGCAGCACGTCGCAGGCCAGCACGACCTTCCCGGCAACGATCGCGCTTGCAGCAAGCTGGGATCGCCGCCTGTCTTCCAATTTCGGCCGACAGGTTGCGATAGAACTGCGTGCACAGGGCTTCGGAATGGGACTTGGCGGCGGCACGAATCTCGCGCGCGAGCCGCGCGGTGGCCGGCTGTTTGAGTACCTCGGCGAAGATCCAGTGCTCGCCGGCGAGATGCTCGCCGAGCGCACGGACGGCACGCAGAGTGAGAAGGTCATCGCCACGATCAAGCACTACGCCGGCAACGAGCAGGAACATAACCGCGGGGGCGGTAACAGCCAGATCGACGAGCGCACGCTGCGCGAGCTCTATCTATTGCCGTTTGAAATTGCCGCAAAGCGCGCGCAGCCAGGCAGCGTGATGTGCAGCTATAACCGGCTCAATGGCGACTATGCGTGTGAGAACGCGCATCTGCTGAACGACGTGCTAAAGAACGATTGGCGCTTTGAAGGACAGGTCCAGTCGGATTGGGGGGCGACGCATAGCACAGCAAACGCGATCAACGCGGGCCTCGACGAGGAAGAGGACGTCGGCAGCACGGTCTATCTGACACCTACGGCAGTTCGGCAGGCGATCGCGAACGGGTCGGTATCGACCGCGCGTCTCGACGACATGGTTCGTCGCAAGCTGTACGTGATGATTCGCGTCGGTGTGATGGATGATCCTGCGAAGGGGGGCGCCACGATCAACTTCGCTGGCGCGAACGCATTCGCACAGGCGGTCTCCGAGCAGTCGATGGTCTTGCTCAAGAACGACAGCAACCAGTTGCCGCTCTCCGGAGCCTCGCTCTCACGGATTGCAGTGATTGGCGGACACGCGGATGCAGCCGTGCTGACGGGCGGCGGGTCAGGCAATACGCGTGACCCGGTCACAGGGGCATTCGCGGGTTGCGGCGGCTTGACGTTCGGCACATCGACTGGATGCAGTTGGTGGACCAATCCGTGGCTGAAGCTGAACACACCCATTGTTGCCGCGATTCGCGCGCTCGCACCGTCGGCACAGGTGAGCTTTGCGGGCAACAGCGATCAGCAAACGCCGTTTCGCGCATACACGCAACAGGAGATCGACCAGGCGGCGGCGCTCGCGGCTCGCTCGGATGTCGCAATTGTCGTCGTCGCGCAGCCGGCGGGTGAAGACTTCGGCGATTTGCAAAGTCTGAGCCTTGCGAATCCGTCGAACCAGGATGCGCTCGTCGACGCGGTCGCGCACGCCAATCCCCGCACGATCGTTGTTGTGGAAAGCGGCAACCCGGTGCTGATGCCGTGGAAGGATCGCGTGGCGGCAATCGTGGAAGCCTGGTATCCGGGTGAAGGCGGCGGCAATGCGATCGCGAACGTGCTGTTCGGCAAGGTCAATCCTTCCGGCAAGTTGCCCGTCACCTTCCCTGTGCGCGATCAGGATACGCCGACGTGGGGGCAAAGCGGCGCGTTCGAGCCGGACCCTGTCTACGCAGAGAAGCTGAACATGGGCTACCGCTGGTACGACGCGAAAAACATCACCCCGATGTTCGAGTTCGGATATGGGCTGTCGTACACGCATTTCTCGTACTCGGGGCTTTCGGTGAAGCATCGCCCTGACGGCGCGATCGACGTGTCGTTCACCGTGCGCAACGATGGCCGCATGGCGGGCGCGGAAGTGCCGCAGGTGTATCTCGGTGTGCCCTACCGCGACGAGCCGCCGCGGCGTCTGGTCGGCTGGGAGAAGATCGGCCTGAACCCCGGCGATGCACGCCACGTCCGTATCACGGTCACACCGCGCATGCAAAGCGTGTGGGATACGTCGCGCAATGGCTGGCGGTATGTGCCTGGCGGGACGGTGTACGTCGGGGCGTCGTCGCGTGATATTCGGCTGCAAGGGAGCTAAACCTCATACTCCCGTCACGTACCCGGGCGCGGGAAGTTTCGCGCCCGGGGTTCATGGCCGCACTGAACTGGATGACGATCGGCTCAGGTCGCCCCCCTTGCTGGCAGTCACTCGCTCATTCCGAGCGGCCGAAGACAAGCGGCAAGCGGTCGCTCGGCTATCTTCTTCAGCCGGACACGCTTCGCTTAAAAAATATCAGCGTTCTGCTTTGTCAGTAACGGTGCGTCGTTGGAACTGACGCACCGTCTCCCCAAACTAGCGCACAACTCGTATCACACTCAGACGGAGCGATGTCTGTCGTGCAGCAGCGTCTGGATGACCCCCGTGGGCTCATCCAAGCCAGCCCTTGATCGTATCTGCCATGACGTTGGTCGAAATGCCATAGCGATCGTGCAAGGTCGGTAGCGCGCCCGCACCGAGAAACTCATCGGGCAGTGCGATTTGACGATACATCGGCGTGACACCGGCCGTGAGCAGCGTGGTCGCGACCGCTTCGCCGAGGCCGCCGATCACCGAATGATTCTCGGCGACCACCACCATGCGACCCGTGCGCCGCGCTTCGCGCAAAATCGTCTCAGTATCGAGCGGCTTGATGGTCGGCACGTGCAGTACGCCAACTCCCACGTTGTCCGCTTCCAGCAACTTCGCCACCTCCAGCGAGCGCATGGTCATGATGCCCGACGAGATGATCAGCACCTCGGCGCCGTCGCGAAGCAGCTTCGCCTTGCCCAGTTCGAACTGATAGTCGTATTCATCGAGCACGGCCGGAACGTTGCCACGCAGAAGGCGCGCATACACCGGGCCGTTATGCGCGGCGATCGCGGACACCATCTGCTCGGTATCGAGCGCGTCGCACGGATCAATGACCGTCATGTTCGGCATTGCGCGCATGAGCGCAAGATCCTCGGCTGCCTGATGGCTCGGACCGTAGCCGGTCGTTAGCCCCGGCAGCGCGCAGATGATCTTCACGTCGAGGTTGTCTTCGGCGATGGCCTGGTGCATGAAGTCATACGCGCGACGGGTTGCGAATACGGCGTACGTCGTGACGAACGGCTGGGCCCCTTCATGCGCCATACCGGCGGCCGCGCCCATCAACAACTGCTCGGCCATGCCCATCTGATAGTAGCGCTCAGGGAATTCCTTTCCGAAGATATGCAGGTCGGTGTACTTGCCGAGGTCGGCGGTCATGCCGATCACGTTCGTCTTCTCCCGGGCCAGTTGGGCCAATGCATGGCCGAACGGCGCGGAACGCGTGACTTGTCCTTCGCCGGCAATAGAAGCGATCATCGCCGAGGTCTTCAGGCGCGGCTTCTGGGTAAGAGTGGTGTCGCTCATGCTTGTCTCCCTGCTTCGAGTGCTGCGAGCGCCAGTTGCCACTCATGGGCATCGACGCGGATGAAATGGTTCTTTTCCCGTTCTTCGAGAAACGGCACGCCGCAGCCCATGCGGGTATCACAAACGATAATCCGGGGCTGCTCTTTCGGATGGTCGCGTGCAGCATCGAAGGCCGCCTTCACTGCGTCGATGTCATTGCCGTCCACGCGCTGCGTGAACCAGCCAAATGCTTCGAGCTTCTCGACGAGCGGCTCGAACGCCATGATCTTCGAGGAGGGACCATCTGCTTGCTGGTTGTTGACATCCACCATGGCGATCAGGTTGTCCAGCTTCCAGTGAGCGGCCGACATCAGGCCCTCCCAGATCGCGCCTTCATCGAGTTCACCGTCGGAGAAGAGCGTGTAGACGAAGGCGTTTGAGCCCTTGCGCTTCAGTCCCAGGCAGCGGCCCACCGCGATCGTGAGACCGTGGCCGAGCGAGCCACCGGACATCTCCATGCCGGACATCGGCAGCCGGCTGTCGTCGCTGCCGTAGGTTTCGAGTTCTTCCGGTGGCAGGAAGCCGGCTTCGAACAGCGCGGCGTAAAGCGCGATCGCATAGTGGCCGTTGGACAGCAGGAAGCGGTCGCGGCCTTCCCAGTCGGGGTTGTCGGGTTGGTAGCGCATCGCACCGAAGTAGGCAACCGCGAGTACATCGGCGATATCAAGTGCCTGGCCGATATAGCCCTGGCCCTGTACTTCGCCCATCAGCAAGGCGTTTCTGCGAATCCGATAGGCGCGCTCGGCGAGCGTCACTGCATCTGATGACGGACTGTTCATGATGTCTCCTTGATTAAAAAATGAGTCTTTGCGGCAAACGGTGTCAGCGATTGACCGATTTGGCTGGCACGAGGAACACAAGCGCGGCACCGATGACGATCGCCACAGAGATAAAGATGAGCCCAGCCGTCGATTTACCGGTCAGGTCGTTCAACCAGCCCACGATGGCCGGCGAGAAGAAGCCTGCGAGATTGGCGAAACAGTTCACCGCGGCGATACCCGCTGCAGCGGACATGCCGCCGAGAAGCGCTGTCGGCAGTGACCAGAACTGCGACGACGAGGCGAGGATGCCGGCGGCAGCCACGCTGACACACACCAGCGACGCGCCGACTCCGCCCAGCATCGGCAGCGTTGCAAAGCCTGCCGCCGAGACGAGCATTGGGATCGCAAGATGCAGACGACGCTCGCGGTGGCGGTCAGCGCTTGCGCCCACCAGCGGCAGCGCAATGATGGCGCACAGGTACGGTACGGCCGTAAAGATGCCCACCCACAGCGGGTCGGCCACGCCGGATTTGCGGATGATCGTCGGCAGCCAGAACGTCAGCCCATACTGACCGAGCACGACACAGAAGTAGATGGCAGCCATCAACCACAGACGACGATCGCCGATGAAAGACCTGATCGACACATGGGCGATCTTGTGGGCGTTGTCGTTCGCCACGTTGCGAGCGAGGAGCGCCTTCTCCGGATCAGTGAGCCATTTGGCGGCAGCGATACCGTTGTCGAGGTAGAGCAGGATGGCGACGCCAAGGAGCAGCGACGGCAGCGCTTCGAGGATGAACAGCCACTTCCAGCCAGCGAGACCGTGTACGCCCTGGAACGCATGCAGGATGTAACCGGACAGCGGCCCACCGACAATGCCGGCAAGTGGAATCGCCATGAAGAAGAGAGAGAGCGCCTTGGCGCGCCGCGCAGAAGGAAACCAGTAAGTCAGATACAGGATGACGCCCGGCGCGAACCCTGCCTCGGCCACGCCCAATAGAAAGCGGAGAACATAGAAGGTGGTGGGCGACTTGACGAAGACGAAGCAGGCTGAGATCACCGCCCACGTCAGCATGATGCGAGCGAGCCAGTTTCGTGCGCCCACTTTGTGCAACATGAGATTACTCGGTACCTCGAAGAGAAAATAACCGAGGAAGAAAATGCCGGCGCCGAAGCCATACACGGTTTCGCTGAATCGCAGGTCGTTGAGCATCTGTAGTTTTGCGAAGCCCACATTGACCCGATCGAGATAAGCGCCCAGATAGCACAGCATCAGGAACGGTATCAAGCGCCGTCCCACCTTCGCATACGTTTTTGATTCGAAGCTCGCCGGATCGGCGAGCGATGTCACATCGCCCGTCATTGACGGCGCAGTGGCCTTCGTTTTCATGGTTGTCTCCTACCATATCGCCCCGGGTTTTACCGCCGGGTGCATTGACCCATCCGCCGCAATCGCGACGGATGTCGTACTTAGTGGATCAACATGCCGCCGTTGACGTCGAGCGTGATGCCGGTGAGATAGGCCGACAGGTCGCTCGAGAGGAACAGACAGGCGTTCGCGACGTCGGCCGCATCGCCGAGTCGACCGAGCGGGATGCCCTTGATGATGTCGGCGCGCATTTCCGTCGTGAGCTTGTCGCCGGTAATATCGGTCTGGATCAGGCCCGGTGTGATCGAGTTGACGCGGATGTTGTCCGCCCCGAGTTCACGCGCCATCGCACGAGCGAGACCGAGTACGCCCGCTTTTGCAGCGCTGTAGTGAGGACCGCCGAAGATGCCGCCGCCGCGTTGCGCGGAAACGGATGACATGCAGACGATGCTGCCGCTCTTTTGCTCTCTCATTTGCGGAATGACCGCCTGCGACATGTAGAGCGTACCGCGTAGGTTCACGTCGATGACCGCATCGAAGTTGTCGGCTCCGATGTCCATCGTCTTCAACGGCTGGGTGATACCCGCGTTGTTGATCAATCCGTCGACACGACCGTACTTCTCGATGACCGCTTTGGCGGCAGCCATGCATGCGGCCTTGTCGGTCACATCGCAGGCGAGGCCGAGATGTTCTTCGCCGAGGTCACGCGCGGCACTCTCTGCGTCTTCCTTGCGAAGGTCCAGAATCACCACTCGCGCGCCTTGCGCAGCAAGCGCTTTTGCGGTTGCCTTGCCAATGCCACGCGGCGAGGCTGCGCCGGTTACGATTACCACTTTGCTGTCGAGCAACATGTTTGTCTCCATCGATCACGTTAGTTGGTAGACGCAGTTTCAGCGCTTCAACCCTCTCGATCAATGCAGTTCGGCTCAACTATTGCTGAAGAATTTTCAGGTGTCGCGGCTGATCTCTTGTTCGACCCAGGCCAAAAACTTGGCCACGCGCGGCAAGTCCGCGTTCTGGGAAGGGTAAACGAGGTGATGAGCTCCGACCTCCACCGCATACGTGCGATCGAAGACCGGTACGAGCGAACCTCGTTTTAGATGGACCGATGCGAGCATTGTGCTTTCGAGCGCGATGCCGTGTCCCAATGCCGCCGCCTCGAGCGACATGTACGAGCGGTCGAACGCGAAATCGTATGCCTTGCGCGACACGGCGACGCCGAACTTGCCGAACCATTGCTTCCACTGCACGAGAGGCGTTTCGGAGAAGATCAGGCGCCGCTCGAGCAGATCCTCGGGGGTACGCACCGGGTGTCTTTGCAGGTATTCCTCCGAAGCAAGAGGCGCGATGAACTCGTTGCGTAGCGTTTTGATCTCGCCATCGGTCCAATGGGCGTAGCCATGCCGTATGTCGACGTCATAGAAGCCGGAGGTGAACGACACATCCTCGTACGAGCACGCGAGATTCAACTGAATGTCACCGTTCGCTTCCTGGAACAAAGCCAGCCTCGGCAGCAGCCACATCAACCCAAAGCTGGGACTCGAGTGAATGCGAAGAATCTCAACGCCCGACTTGCTCGATGCTCGCTCCGTCGCCCGGCTCAGGTCGGCGAGTGATCCGGTGACATCCGCCAGATATTGCTGCCCCGTTGGCGTCAACACGAGTCCCCGTCCCACTCTTGTGAACAAGGGTCTTCCCACCATGGATTCGAGGTTGGCAATTTGGTGGCTGACCGCCGATGGCGTTAACCCTAATTCGTCAGCCGCCCGATTGACGCTCTTTGTCCGGGCGACACTCTCGAACGCGACGATGGCTTTAAGTGGAGGGATGCGCATTGTTCCTGGGTGCAGAAGTGACGAGCCGTCCTGGATCAGGGTGTTCTGCTTCGCTACTGTCAGCGAGGTGGTTCCAGAAATGTCGCGTATCCGGGAGGTAAAGGCAAGCCGGGGTTCGGCCGATACGCAGTCAGCTCACAGGGGCGCGAGACGGTGTGCGAATGCGAGGGCGAGCCCGATTACCGAACGCCTCCGGTGGTCGGGAAGTGGCAGACAAGTGTCCGTTGGCGAAGCGCCACAAAACGAATCGGTGCGTACTCTCATTCCTTTACAGAAGTGACTTCAACTTGAAGTTCAAATCGGAGAGCGTTTCGGGTGCCGGTGTTGCGCCTCGATCGACCAGCATGCGTGCGAGTTTCATCTCTTTCACAAAACCGCTTACGGGCCCGAAACCACTCGCTCCAACGAGCCGACCGTTAGCATCCAGATTGAAGTGAATCTCCGCCGCACCGGGAAGTGCCCTGGTCACGCATTGCTCTCCAAGCACCGGCTCGCCAGCCACCTGTAGTTGATGATCGTATTGGTCGGACCAGAACCACGGAAGGTTCTGATACTTTTCCTGGGCGCCCAACATGTTGCGAGCTGCAATACGCGCTTGCGTCTCCGCGTTGTGCCATGTTTCTTGCCGGATCAGTTGACCTGAGAGGCGGCTAGGAAAGATGGCGACGTCACCCGCCGCGTAGATCCCAGGCGCCGACGTCTCGAGCTCAGCATTGACGACTACACCACGTTGCACCTTAAGTCCGGCCTCTCGCGCCAACTCGTCCGCCGGATCAATCCCGATGCCGATGATGACTGTGTCTGCTATCAACACGTCGTCATTTGCGAGCGTAACAGCCAACGCTCCTTCCGGAGTACGTTCGATCGCCGTCGGTGCCGTGTTGACGCGAACCTCGACGCCCCTGCTCTCATGCAATGCGTGCACCCGTGCGGCAATGGTTACAGGCACTGCACGCCCAAGCAAACGCGGTGCGCCTTCGAGCACGCAAACATGGCAGCCACGCTGACGTGCCGAAGCCGCGACTTCGAGGCCGATAAATCCGCCGCCAATTATCACTACGCGAGCATCAGGCACCAGCCTTGGTGCGATCGCCGCCGCGTCGTTGAGTGTGCGCAGGGTCGATACCCCGTCGAGTTCGGCACCCGGAATCGCGAGACGCCGGACGTGACCTCCGGTGGCAAGCAGCAACGCCTCGTAGGGAATGATCCTGCCATCTGCAAGCTGAATTTCGCGGGTATCTGGCGCGATTGCTTTGACCGTGGCGACGATGTGTTCGACGTTGTCCTGCTGCCATGCGTCGCGTGTTCGGAGCTGACATTGCGCCGCTTCCCGCTCGCCCGTCAGCAATCCCTTCGAGAGGGGCGGCCGCTCGTACGGCAAGTGTGACTCGGCGCCGATTAGCGCGATGACACCCCGCCAGCCGGATTCTCGCAGCGCCTGGGCAGCGCGGCCACCGACGTGACCCGCGCCGACGATTGCCATGACACGATCGGTTGTCATCGCGTCAGACCTCGATCAGGATGCGGCCGGCTTCGATCTTCGCCGGGTAGGTCTTGAGCTTTTCGCACACGGGTGCGCAAAGCGGGCGGCCATCGCGGATGTCAAAGCGGCCATTGTGCTTCGGACATTCGATCACATGGTCCATCACGAGCCCATCGCTCAGGTGCACATGTTCATGCGTGCACAATCCGTCGCTCGCATAGACGTTATCGTTGACGCGATAAATTGCGTAGGTATGTCCCGCGTGATCGAAACGCATCACGTCTTCGTCTTCGATATCGCCCAGCGCGGCAGCTTCGACCCATTGTGACATGGCGGTTGTCTCCAGGTTTTGTATTGATTTCTCTCAGGCCCGCTTGACGGCTGGAACCGGACGCACGATGTGATACGACGGATCGCGGGTCTGTCGTACGAGTGCCGGAATGATCTCAGCGTAGGCGGCAAGACTGCTGCGATATGGCGGCGGCATATCACTCTTTACCGTATCGTGTAGCTGCGGTAATGCATGGAACGGAACCATCGGGAACATGTGATGCTCGGCGTGGTAATTCATGTTCCAGTACAGGAACCGGAAAACCGGATTCATCAAAACGGTGCGGCAGTTCTGACGGTGGTCCAGCACATTTTCCGGCATCCCCGCATGCTGGGTAAGACCAAAGTACAGGTAGAGCCAGCCCCCGTACAGGCTCGGAAGTCCGATATAGAGGAGCGGCAGGATTGTGCGGAAATAGACACTTGCACCAATCACTACGACGTAAATGGCCAGAGAGATTCGGGCCTCGCGGAACACTTTCGGCCATTCCGACGCCGGCACGAAAGTCCGGTCTTCCTCATTAATCCGGCCAAACGCCGCGGCAATCATCTTTGGCAGTTCATTCCAGACGTGTTTTAGCGCGAAGATACTCAGTGCCAGGCCCAGCCAATCGGTTGGCCGGGGCGCTGCGATCTCGGGATCACGTCCGACCACGAGGGTGTCCGTGTGATGACGGGCGTGACTCCAACGCCATACCGTCGCACGACGGAACACCTGAAACGACGCCGCCTGATACAGCACGTTATTCATCCACCGCGTCTTGAATGCCGTTCCATGCCCGGCTTCATGCCAACGCGAATCGGCCGGGCTGCAGTAGAGCGTGCCATAGAGAAAAAAGGCTGGAATCGCCCACAGCGAGTGAACGTGCCACGCGAACCCGGCAAGCACGCCGCTGGCGATTATGGCGGCGTACCAGATGAGCGTGTCGCGAATCGCACGGGCATCACTGCGCTGCATCAACTGCTTCATCACCGGGCGGGGTACCGAACATTTGTACCACTCCGCATTGACTAGACCGGCAGCCTGCGCGCGCTCACCCGCTCCGCCGACAAGCCGATACTCCTCGTGTCGTGCGGACGAGGAAGCTTTGCGCGCACGGTCGGTCATGTTTGCCAAGTCTGTCTCCGTTATGTCCTTCTCTGCATGATGCAGAGAGTCTATGAATCAAAAATAAGCCCTATTCGTGCATCGCTCAACGGAAAGGTTGACGATTTATCGTCAACCTTCTAGCGTAGGAAAATGGCGATGAAAATAATGAACAGCACAAGGAGACAAGCGTGGCAAATAGCGCAGCCCCCCCTCGGCGTAAGCGCTCTGCGCGGTTCATCGAGATCGCACAACTTGCCGGCGTCAGTCCGTCCACCGTTGACCGTGTCCTGAACGAGCGCGGCAGCGTATCGGATGCAGCACGCAAGCGCGTCGTGGCGGCCGCTCGGGAGTTGGCCGTGCCGCGCCTGTTGCCTGAGACCCGTCACGGACTTATCCATGTCGACGTGCTGCTGCCCGACAGCGAGGCGCCGTTCTTCAACCGTCTGAATCAGGCGCTGCAACGCGCCATGCAGATGCTGGATCGCCGCGTTGTCGTGCATCGCATGGTACTGTCGGCCGCCGACGACGACGTGATCACGAAGGCGATCGGCCCGTCCCGTCGTCAACGCGCGGCGCTCATCATCACGACACACGATACGACGCCGGTGCGCGACGCACTCAGATCGGCGATCGCGCGCGGGGAACAGGTGGTCACCATGGTCACGGACATTCCCGATACCGGAAGACTTCACTACGCCGGCATCGACAACGTGTGCGCGGGCCGCACCGCCGGCTATTACATCGGTCGGCTGGTGAGGCAACCGGGCCGGGTGTTGCTGCTGTGCGGCCGTATGGACTACCGGGCGCATCTCGATCGCATTGGCGGCTGCCGTGCACAGATCGACGAAGCGTTTGCCCATCTGACATGTGAACCCGAGCCGATCGAGACGCAAGACGATGACGACCGCTGCTATTACGCCGTGGCTAAAGCGCTCGAACAAGGCGGTCTCAGCGCGATCTACAACAGCGGCTACGGCTCGGCGGGTATCGAAGCGGCATTGCGCAAGTTCGGCGCGGCAAATGAGGTGGTGTGGGTCGGTCATGAAATGCTCGATCTGCATCGCGACTTCATCAAGGCGGGCAGCATGGATATCGCGATTGACCAGGATCCGGACGGACAGGTGATCGCGGCATTGCAGCATGCCCTCCATGCGTGCGGTATCGTCGATACGGCACCCCGGGCCGAACCAGTCGAGTTTCGCGTGTTCTGCTCCGCCAACGTCAGACACAGTCCTTACCTGAACGAAAGTGATCGAGTGACCGCCTACTGCTAGTAAAGAACGACTGAGCGGATCGATTCACCCTTCTTCATCAGATCGAAGCCTTCGTTGATGCGCTCGAGCGGCAGACGATGTGTGATCAGGTCGTCGATATTGATCTTGCCTTCCATATACCAGTCGACGATCTTCGGCACATCCGTGCGGCCGCGCGCGCCGCCGAATGCCGAACCCTTCCACTCGCGGCCCGTCACCAACTGGAACGGACGCGTGCTGATCTCTTCGCCCGCCGCCGCCACGCCGATGATGAACGACTGGCCCCAGCCCTTGTGCGTGCACTCCAGCGCCTGACGCATCACCTTGGTGTTGCCGATGCATTCGAATGAGTAGTCCGCGCCGCCGTCGGTGAGTTGCACGATATGGTCGACCACGTTCTCGACTTCGTTCGGGTTGATGAAGTGAGTCATGCCGAACTTCTTCGCCAGTTCAATGCGGCCCGGGTTGATATCGACGCCGATGATCTTGTCCGCGCCAACCATCTTCGCGCCCTGGATCACATTCAACCCAATGCCGCCGAGACCAAACACCACGACGTTCGCACCCGCTTCGACCTTCGCCGAATACACAACAGCGCCGACGCCCGTCGTCACACCGCAGCCGATGTAGCAGATCTTGTCGAACGGCGCGTCTTCACGCACCTTCGCCACCGCGATTTCCGGCACGACGATGTAGTTCGAAAACGTGGACGTGCCCATGTAGTGAAACAGCGGCTTGCCATCCAGCGAGAAACGCGACGTGGCGTCGGGCATCAGGCCCTTGCCTTGCGTCGAACGGATCGCCTGGCAAAGATTGGTCTTGCGCGACAGACAGAATTTGCACTGACGGCATTCCGGCGTGTACAGCGGAATGACGTGGTCGCCCTTCTTCAACGTGCCGACACCCGGACCGACATCGACGATCACGCCCGCGCCTTCGTGGCCGAGAATCGCCGGGAAGGTGCCTTCCGGATCGGCGCCCGAGAGCGTGTAGTAGTCGGTGTGGCAGATACCCGTCGCTTTCACTTCAATCAGGACTTCACCGGCGCGCGGACCTTCCAGATCCACTTCTTCGATCGTCAACGGGGCGCCGGCTTTCCATGCGATTGCTGCCTTGGTTTTCATCCTACCGTCCTCTAGTGATGCAGTTGTTATTCGGGGATTGCGCTGCCCGTGAGCGTTGCAGCGAGCTGCAATTCTTCCCATACCTCGCGTATCCAGTCGCGCAGCAGCAGTGACTCTGCCCACCGGTCGGTCGTGTCGTTGCCATCGCGCCCGATAATCGCGTACGGTTTGGGACCGAGCTCACAGGTGAACGCCAGCGTGTCGTCAGGACCCGCTCGCCGGCGCCACGATGCAAAGCCATAGCGCCACCAGTCGAGAAACAGGTCGACCCACATCCGATGCGGTTCGAACGACAGCTCGATCTGCACCTGCTCACGGCTCGCGACGCGTCCGTGAAATGCCCATGAGCTGTCGAGGATGCGGTGCATCAGCGCGTGGTTTTCGTCGGACACGGGCCACGCAAATTCACGCCCCACGAGGTAATGCGAAATGTCACCCAGCAACTTAAGATCGGGCCGCGCGTCGAGCAGATCGAGCGTGAAATGCAAGTCCGTGGTCATCCGGTCGCGGTGCGTTTCAATGTAGACCGGGAAGTTGACCTGTTCCGCCAGCCGCTGCCACCCATCGAGCAGCGTCACGCATTCTGCGACTGTGCGAGGACGCACGTCGGGCTGCAGATCAATGTGGTGAACCTCAAACTCGGCGGCATTTTCGAGCACGGGCTGCAAGTCGTCCACCGTCCGTGGAAAGCACTGGCCTTCTGCATGCAGTCCATGCGGCCCGCGCAACTGCGCCAGCCGCTGAACAGACGCCCGGTCGGTATAGTGCGCACTCACGCCATCGAAGCCCGCATCGGCAATCATTCGCAGGCTCTCTTCAAGCGTGCGTTCGTAGCCGTCGGTATGGCGACGCTCCATCGCCCACACTGACTGAAACACCAGCAGGCGTTGACTCATTGGACCTCCTCGGCGAGCAACTGGGCTTAACGGTAGCTGCCAGCCAGCGCCGACACCTTCTCAATGTTCTGCGGCGTAATGAAGCCAGGTCCCGAGCTGATATTGCGCGCCTCGTAGACCGGCTTGAGTCCATAGGACTCCAGGCGCTTCATGAACTTCGGATCCTTTTCGAGCTCCGTACGGGCGGCTACGACATTCGTGTTGTGATTCTTGTGCATGATCGCCAGCATTGCGATGGGAATGTAGCCCTGCAGATAGGGTTGCTGATCGGTGCAGAACTTGATGGTGCCGTCCTTGATCGCCTTGGCAACGTCAGGATCAATGTCGAACGTCGCAAACCAGATCTTGCCGGCGAGCCCCATTTTGGTCACGGCGCGAATGGTGGGGTCGGCGGACGTCGGTCCCAGCGTCAACACGGCCTGCGTATCCGGGTGAGCACGCAAATAGGCACTCACTTTGGCTTCGATACCGGTTGGATCGGTGCCGACATCAAGCGAAGATGCCTTCGTGTCCGCACCGATGGCTTCTCCGAATCCGCGGCAGCGCTCGAACGAGAGCGGATTAGTCGCATAGTGGTTCACACACAGAAACGTCTTGATGCCGGCCGCCTTCGCACGCAGCCCCGCTTCCTTGCCTGCCAGGTATTCCGGCTGACCCACATGCATGATGGCGCCGAGATCGGCACTCTGCTGCTCCGTACCGGTATTGGAGGTAATGAACGGGATATTCTTCGCCTTCAGCTTCGTGACGGCTCCTTTGAGAAGGTCGTAGTCGGCAATCGTCAACACCACGCCATCGTAGTTGCGCGCGGCCGCCTGGTTGACCAGTTGCACCATGTCGGCGATGTCCCCGTTTGGCGGATTCCGGTAGTCGGTCTGTACGTTGAAATCCTGATCGGCCTGTCTGATGCCATTCTTGACCGTGTTCCACCACGCATCCGAATCCGGCGCGTGCGTGATGAAATCAAAATGAGCGACGGGGTCCGCGAAAGCGCCGGTACATAGTCCCAGGCTCAACACTGTGGCGGTCAGACAAAGCGCCTTCCCTATGGTGGATTGCATAGCTGTCTCCGTATATATCGTTCTGTTGGCCGGTATGACGATACGGGCCAGGGGGAGCCGCGCCTCTCAACCGAGGCGCGGCGGTCAATCGCCTGCCAACCCGATGAAGACCTTGTTGTCCTCGATCTTCACTGGATGAGTAAGCAGATTCACGCAGACGGGCGCGCCTTTTGCCGCGCCCGACGGAATGTGAAAACGGCCCATGTGCATCGGACATTCGATGATCTCGCCGAACACGAGACCTTCGGTGAGGCGCGCCGTCTCGTGGGTACAAAGGCCGGCGGTTGCGTAAAAGCCGCTCAGCGTGTGATAGATCGCATACAGCTTGTCGTCATGACGAAACTCGATGACGTCCTCTTCGTCGATGTCATCGCACGTGCAGACCTGATGCCATTGCAGGATATTCATTGCATCTGTTCCCAGTTAGCGTGCCTGGGCCGCAAGCGGCGCGGCGGTGTCGTGTTCTGCCGCGACGTACGGCGACTTGCCCGGTACGCACGGCGTAATCATGTAGTCCGGATCGTGTCGTTGCATCCGGAAGACGTGGAAGATTTCGCCCCAAGCGTTCAAGAGCCCTTCGTATGCCGGCGGCAGATCGGCCTCGATCGCTTTGCGCAGTTTCGGCAGCGCGTGGAAAGGCACGTTGGGGAACATGTGATGCTCGACGTGGTAGTTCATGTTCCAGTAGAGGAACTGCAGAGCGCGATTGAGTTTGATCGTTCGTGTCGAGAAGCGGTGGTCGAGTTCGTTCTCACGTAATCCCGTGTGCTGCGTAATGGCCAGCAGTTCGTGCAGCCAGGCGCCATAGGAGCGAGGCAGCAGCAGGAAAATGACCGGCAACCAGCTGTGGGCCACGATCGCCCACGCGGCGACGGCAATGTACAGCGCCAGAATCACACGCGAATTGCGGAACATTGCACGAAATTCGGTGGGCGGAACAACGGCCCTGGCGCTCTTCGATACGACGCCGAAGCTATGCAGGACGATGTTGCCCAGGTGATGAATGCCGTGCGAAACACGCAGAAAATCTGTGGCGAGCTTCAGGTAATTCGGTGGCCGCTTGACCGCAATTTCAACGTCGGCGGGGAGCGTTGCGGTGAGATGCGTGTAAGTGTGATGTTGCGCATGCGACCAGCGGCTATAAATCTGCTCACGCCAAGTCATGAAGCAGATCAGCCAATGCACCGACTCGTTCAGCCATTCGCTTTTGAATGGCGTGCGATGGCGCAGTTCGTGTTCCATCGCCTCGGCGAATGCATACAGCGTGCCGTAGAGAAGAAACGCCGGTATGCACCAGAGCGAACCGAGCGAGAACCATGCGAGCGCGCCGCTTGCCACCACCAGCCCAATGAATCCGCTAAAACGAAGCAGCGCGGCGGAGTCGTTGCGTCGTGTGACGTCCTTGAGCACCTTTCTGTCGAGCCGGCATTTATACCAGTCGTCCATGGTGATCGTTTTCCTGCTGTCTTGCTGGTCGGACATGAGTCGCACCCTATACGAGAAATCGGTTTGACGATGAGATGTGAGATGAAGCATTGATCACAATTGAGCTCATTTAAGGCTCTTTATGAGCCATCGTCAAAGACTAATATGCCTCATATTGAGCCATTTAGGGTATTCCACAGTCCCCGCCCTGCCGACTGTATTCGCCTGGCTGCCTGATTGGGTAGCATTGACTCACGTCATGTCTCATGAAGACTCATTTTTTGAGGCAAAATGCCAGCCATGCGCTGGTTCCGCGCTTCGACCCATGGGAATGCACGATGAAAGGCAAGCCGACCCTCAAACAACTGATGGAGATGACGCAGCTCAGCCGGGCGACGATCGATCGCGCGCTGAACAACCGACCGGGAGTGCACCCACGTACACGCAGCGCTGTCGACGCCGCGCTGCGGCAACTGGATGCTGGATCCCCGGCACATTTGGCGATTCCTGTCGCGCAGCGGGATTACGCCTTCAGGTTGCTCGCGCAGGCCGGGGACGCTTTCACAGAGGAACTGATGCGATGCGCGGCCGAACTCGAAGATGACTTCGCCGCGGCAGGAGCGCGGCTTGAGGTCGTGAACTGCGTGGGTGTTTCCGATAACGACGTGGCAGCGCAAGTGAGCGTCGCGGCTGATGAGGCGGACGGTATTGCAATCATCTGCACGAACACGGCGGCCACAACCGCAGCCCTGCGCAAATGTATGGCCGCTGGCAAGTCGGTCGTGACGCTGGTAACGGATGTCGATGCCGATGCCCGTCACACCTATGTTGGTGTCAATAACCGCGCTGCAGGGCAGTCCGCGGCGTTTCTCATCGGCCGGCATTTGCAGGCGCACCCATCGCCCGACGTCGCCGTGGTCGTCGCAACGTTTTCCTATACCTGCCACGAGGACCGCGAGATCGGTTTCCGTTCTCTGATCAGGCAGCGGTTCCCGAACGTGAACCTCGTGGAGGTCATCAAGGGCGCTGATTCGGGCGCTGCGACCTATGAGGCAACCCGGCGCTTTCTGGACGAGCACGGCAAGCTCGATGGCATCTACAACGTCGCGGGTGGCAACGAAGGGCTGGCGGCCGCGCTGCGGGAATACAGCCTGGCGGGCCAGACGGTCTACGTGACTCACGAAGTTAACCGCATCACGGAGCCGCTCTTGCGGGCCGACGCGATTGACTATTTGCTGACTCAGGACCTTCGACTCATGCTGCGAACAGCTGTCGAGCACTTGATAAGTGCTTGTGAAGCCCGACCGGTTCCCGCCCAAGCGATCATCCCGATAGAGACGTATTCGCGTTACTCGTTGTACTAATTTATATCAACGGAAAGTATGTTTTTGGGCTTCTATCTCATACCTCCGGGCGGGACGTGACGCAGAGTCCATGAAGGCATCGTTACGGAAGTGCGTCAAGCTGTTGAAGCCCGATGACTCCTGTCAGTCAGTGAGCGGACGTTCGACCGAATTTTCCAAATGTCAGTACTTGGCCGGCTACCGTTTCACGCTTCCGGGCGAGCCCGACCGACAGGTCGCAGTCTGCCGTCCTGGTAACGGGCAGTCGCACGGGCGATCGCATAGAATGAACTAGTCCGCCGCAACACGCCCAAACGCAATCCCCAGACATACAAATCCAGATGACTCTGGCCTTTGCAATTTGGGACGCCATCTGATTTCATTCGCTATCGTTTCTCTCCAGTCGGGGCACCACGTCCTTATGTCGAGAATGACCACCAATGCGATGAGCCGCCGGCACCTGCTGACGCTGATCGGCAAGAACCTTGGCGCGGCCGCCATGATGCAAGGCATGGGCACGTTGGGGTTTGCCGCTCCCTCGACCTACGCCGGACCGATCAGACTCGATGGCGCACCCAAAGGAACGCGAATTCTCGTGCTCGGCGCGGGCATGGCCGGCCTCGTCGCGGCCTTTGAGTTGAGGAACGCGGGCTACCACGTGCAGGTGCTCGAGTACAACAACCGCGCAGGTGGTCGGGCCTGGACTGTCAGGGGCGGTGATCGTTATACCGAACTCGGCGGTGCCACCCAGAACTGCGAGTTCGCTGACGGGCTTTATCTGAACCCAGGGCCGTGGCGCATTCCATATCACCACCAGGGCGTACTCGACTACGCAAAGCGCCTGAAGGTGCCGCTCGAGCCGTTCATCCAGGTCAATTACAACGCCTATCTGCATTCGACGGAGGCCTTCGACGGCAAGCCGCAACGATTCCGGGCGGTGCAGACCGACTATCAAGGCTATATCGCCGAGCTCCTTTCCAAAGCAATCCGCAAGGACGCACTCGATGATGCGTTGTCAGCCAACGATGCACATCTGCTACTCGAATCCCTGCGCCAATGGGGTGCACTCGGTCGGGATGGGAGCTACCAGGCGGGCCTGCGAAGCAGTGAACGCCGTGGATTCGCGACCGCGGATGGCGGCGGCCTGATGCCCAATGCCGTGCCGTCGAATCTGCTCCCGCGCGACCCTTTGCTTGCATCGCGTTTGTGGCATTGGCTCTCGTCTGGGAACGAGCAGGATTTCCAGAGCAGCATTTTTCAGCCCGTCGGCGGGATGGACAGGATTGCCCACGCGCTTTATTCGCAGGTCGCGAGCGCCGTAACGTTCAACGCCAGAGTCACGGCCATCTTGCAGAACGAGCAAGGCGTCACCGTGCGCTACACCGATACGACCACCCGAACCGAACGGAACGCGCACGCGGATTGGCTGGTGTGCACCATCCCGCTCTCGATTCTGAGTCAGATCGACATTGCGGTCGGCCCGGCCATGCGCGCCGCGATCGACGCAGTGCCCTACGAGACATCCGTGAAAATCGGCTTGCAATTCGGCCGGCGATTCTGGGAGGAAGACGAGCAGATCTACGGCGGCATTACGTATACGAACCTGCCGATCTCAACGATCGGCTATCCGGCAACAGGTTACGGATCGCCCGGTCCTGCGGTGCTGCTCGGCGCCTACATGTGGGGGCCCGCCAGCTATGAGATGGGTGCGCTGCCTCCTGCGGAACGGATCGCGGTGGCATTGAGCCAGGGCAGCCAGATTCATCCGCAGTACGCGCGCGAGTATCAGAACGGTTTCGCGATGAGCTGGAGCCGATCGCCGTTCACAAATGGCTGCTTCGCCGCATGGACGGAGGCGTTGAGAGAAGCGCATTACGCGAATCTCTGCCAGATCGACGGACGGATCGTCCTTGCCGGAGAGCACGCTTCCCATGTCCCGGCATGGCAGGAAGGCGCCGTGCTGTCGTCGCTGGATGCGATCACTCGCTTGCATCGGAGAATCGTCAATGGATAGGCCGACGCGGATCCTCCGCGTGATGCTGATGGCCTGGCTGTCGGGTGCCGCGACGGTGTCGGCTCAGACTGCGGCACAGGACGCCCCACACGCCTTCACGATTTCGCCGGGCTATCGCTTCACCGAAAAAAGCGGCGAAACGCTCTACAACGCGACCTGCGCGGGATGCCATATGCCCGATGGAAAAGGCGCCCAGGGCGCGGGTCACTACCCGGCGCTCGCTGACAACCCGGCGGTCGGAGCCGCGCCCTACATCATCATCAACGTACTGCACGGCCGAAAGGCGATGCCATCCTTTGGCGACGAGATGAATGACGATCAGGTCGCCGCTGTCGTCAATTACACGAGAACCCACTTCGGCAATCGATTTGCCGGAGACGTCACGCCGAGCCAGGTCAAAGACCTGCGCTGAGAAGTGTCTGACGAAATGCGCGGAAGCGCACAGAGTGATTTGAATCAGGTCCATACTCTGTTCGGTGCAGCAGACAGATCTCCACCGGACATCCAGCGCCGTATTTCTGCATGTCCTTCAAAAGCCCCAGCTCGACGAGCAATGGGGAATGATCGCGCACAACACCAGGTCGACATCGGGGCCCCCGCACTATTCCGCGGAAAGCAACTTTACGCAATCAGGTGCCACCGATGCGTCTTCGAACCATCAGATATGCCTTGATTCTTGCCTGCGGATGCACGGCTGTCGCGAATGTGCTTGCCGCCGATGCTGCCGGCGTCGTGAAGACCCTTAAGGGTACGGTGCAGATCGAGCGGGCTGGAGGGAATTCGGGTGCGGCCATCGGCAGCGAGGTTTTCGGCAGCGATCGCATCGTGACCGGCCCGGAATCTTCCGTCGGTATCACGCTGCGTGACGCCACCCAACTCTCGGCCGGCGCCAATACCATCCTCGAGCTCAACAAATTCGCGTTCAACACCACCACCCATGACGGGGTGCTCGACGCCTCCATCAAACGCGGTTCCCTGGCTGTGATTTCGGGGAAGTTGGCGAAGGCGAATCCGGATGCGGTCCGCTTCAGCACGCCGACTACCACGCTGGGCGTGCGCGGCACCGAATTCATCATCGAAGTCGGCGATAAATAAGGGGGGCGCGTTGAAGGCTGCAATTCGACATTACGGGCTGGCCTTTGCCGCAGCGTGCGTCCTGCTGCCGTTCCTCGCCGCGTGCAGCACGCCGGACAAAATTATTCTATTGCCGGATCCCGATGGCAAAGTCGGAGCGGTCATTGTCCACAGCGCAACCGGGGAACAGAAAATAGACAAGGCCTACGCCGAGGCCGACGTCACCAAGGGCGGCGCCATCGAAAAAACGATGGATAGCCAAGCCACCGTGGAGACACGATATGGCGCGCTGCTTGCGGCCCGGCCGCCTCGTCCCCAGGCATTCACGATCTTTTTTCTCTTTGATTCCGCCACTGAGTTGGCCCCTGAGTCGACGGCCACGGTTAAACAGCTCAAAGCCGTCCTGGCGACGTGGCCCGCGCCGCAGCTCGTGGTGGTCGGTCATACTGATCTGGCGGGCTCTCAGGAATTCAATGACCAACTTTCCATGCAGCGGGCGAAGACGGTTGCAGCGTTCCTGATCAAGCAAGGCATCCCTGCCCAGCAAATAGAGACCGCGGCCCGGGGCAAGCGCGAGCCACTGGTGCCCACGGCAGATGGTGTTCCCAATCGCATGAACCGGCGCGCAGTCATCACAATCCAATGACCCGCGCCAGTCATCGGCGCTGAATGGCTTTCCGTCGATGAAACGCTATTTCGACCCATGGCACGCCCGGATCAGGAATCTGCTGAGGGTGGCCCAGGGGCGTCCGGTGGCACTGGCGGTGTTGTTCGGCCTGAGCCTGCTCAACCTGTGCAGCGAATGGCCGAGCGATATAGCACGTCCAGCTTTCGTCGACACGCTCGATGAAACGCTTCCCGACTCCTTTAAAACAGCCCGGCAAATTCTGTTCGATCAGTATCAACGTCACTACCCACGGGTTCCGACGGCTCAGCCGGTGACCATTGTCGAGATAGATGAGGAGACGCTCGCAACCGTCGGCCAATGGCCCTGGCCGCGAAATCGACTCGCGAACCTGATCGATGCCATCGCGGCGCTGAAACCGCTGGCGATCGGTCTCGACATTTACATGCCGGAGCCGGATCAGACTTCTCCCGACAAGGTGGCGGGCAATCTGCCGGAAACGGCTGCGGCGCTGGCCGCCGGTTTGCGAGCCCTACCGAGTCACGAAGCCATTCTTGCGAGATCGTTGCGCGCAGCGCCGACCATACTGGGCGCCGCGGCGCTCGATCATGCTGCGTTCGGCACCCGCACCGATCTGCGAAGCGCACCGATCCGCGTTCATGGCACCGACCCGCTGGGCTACGTGCCGCGTTTCGACTATGTTCTCGGCAGCCTGCCGGAACTGCAGGCGGCGGCCCGCGGGCAGGCGATGCTGAGCGTAGCGCTCGAACAAGGCGTAGTCCGGCATATTCCGCTCATCACGGGGTTGAGGGAGAAACTGGTCCCCAGTCTGCCGATGGAAATGCTCCGCGTTGCCACGGATTCATCGGCGATTGACGTCTTTGCGGATACCTCGGGCGTGCAAGCGGTGGGTGTCGCCGATGTGCTGGTGCCCACGCAGCCCGGAGGGGACATCTGGTTGCACTTCGCGTCCATTCGGTCGACGCTGAGCCGCTACGTGTCGGCACGCGACGTCATGCAGGGCATAGTCGATCCGGAACGGATCCGGGACAAACTGGTGCTGGTCGGACTAACCGGTGCCGGCGTGACTGACATGCGCACGACGGCGCTGGGGGAACTGGTGCCGGGTATAGAGATTCAGGCGCAGGTCATCGAGACGATTGTCGAGGGACGGTTTCTGCGCCGTCCTACCTGGCTGAAATGGGCGGAATGCGCCTTCATCATGACGTTCGGGCTGCTGATCATCTGGTACGTGCCTCGCCCCCAATCCCGGTTCGCGACGTTCATCAGAGTTGTCCCGAAGGGTGTCGCCGCTGTGGGTATCAGCTTGCATCTGCTGAATCTTCTGTGCTGCTACTTTGTTTTTATCCGCTTTGGGTTGCTCGTCGATGCGGCCTCGATTTTCATTATTCTGTCTGCGGTCATGGGCTGCTTCCTGTCGCCCGCGTTACTCCGCTCCAATGAACAAACGAGAACGGAGGCCGCGGAGCGATCCGTTCGTTAATTCGGCGTACGCCTCGGAAGATCCGTGATGCGCGGCCCGCAGGATCGGGCGTTCCCGAGGCACGATGCAAGCGCCTGCTCACCGAACCATTTCTGCGTGTCTAGGTTGTAGTGCACGCTGCCGTCGCCACCGCCTAACGTACCGCCCTGGAAAATACCGAAGCCGGGCGGCTGTCCATTCCAGTCCGGCGACTGCGATGCATCGGCGAAACTGAAGATGTGAGGATTCGCGTCGACGAAGCCGCCGAACACTTTCTGCATCGACGCAAGCGCGGCGGGGTTATAAGGCGCGACTGCGTTGGTGACGTTGTCGTAAGCGGTCGACAACGGCTTCACGATCAGCACCGGGAAGGTCGAACCCACCGCGGCAAAGAAACTGCTGAAGAGGTAAGCGTAATTCTGCGGCGCGCGACGAATCGTCGTTGCGTTGCCGGCCGAATTCAGCGGTGCCGCTTCTGCCTCCCACTGGTTCCACTCCAGGCCGAGGATGCGCGGCTTCTTTCCGGTGGCCAGAATCTGCTTCAGTCCCAGATACATCATGCGTCGCGCGAACGGTGCGAGGGCATACGTCGGCGTCTTGCTTGCATCGAGCATGGGTTGCCAGAGATTCACGCCATGCACCGTCCAGCCGCAGCAGCCGCTGAACGCATCGTCTGCGACGTCCACGCCCTGGCTGCCCCAGCCGATATGAATGATGTACAGATCGGGCAGCGGCTCGCCTGCATTGATCGCCGACTGCCACGCATACGCGGCGAAATTGGCGGCATTTCCGCTGCCGCCGTAGTAGCCGAGATTCATGTCGGACGAGGTGCTGTCCGACCAGTTCACCCACGACACGTGATCGATCGCGGATATCGGCTGGGTAAATGGCGCACCCGATCCATCGGCGTTACCTGCGATGTTGCTCCAGCCGTCGTTGCGGATGCCCCATACATTGGGTGCCGGCATCCCGCCGCTGCCCGCGCCTGCACCCGAGGCTCCCGACAACGTCAGATTCGCGGGCAGGCCGTTAAGACCGGCACTGTTGCTCTGTCCCATCACGAACAGGACCGCCACTTCGTCGTGCCGGAAGCGGGCTCCTTTGTTCCACGATTCTGCCGCTGCGGCATTCGGTTGGGCCGTCGCGTCGGCGGCAACGGATACCTGCACCCCGCTCGCAGCCAACACGAGCGGCAGCGCAATCCGCATCAAGAAATTCTTCATGCCTGTCTCCTAGGATCGCCGGTTCACTGTTTGACCGGCTGGCTGATTGGTTGGCCCAAGCCGTCGATGTCGGGACCGTAGTTGCCGGAAATCACAGAGAACTTGACGGTGTTGGCCGCACCGGCTTTCAGCGGAACCGTGACCTGAGCACTCGACAGGATCGGAAAGTCCCAGGTGCCTTCACCAGGAAACTGCACGGGAACCGGTGGGCCATTGTTGACGCTCACGCTCAGTGCACGAGGCGAACCACCACCGTCGTCCGCGCTGATATACACCACGGGGACTGCATACTCGCCATCGACAGGCACCGCGATTCCGTTGAACTGGAGGCTCGAATCCGCGTTCACAAAATTGCCGACCTTTTCGTGGCCGCTGCATATGTTGCATGCCTGGACTGCCGCATCCTGAATGATGTTGGTGGCGCTTTCCGCTTGATAGGCGACAGGCGGCAACGCGGGTTGCGGAGCGGCGATCAGCGTCATCTTCTCGATCGACGGAGCGTGGTGGCCCTTGTCCGGAAGAGCGAAACTCAGCGTGTTGCTTCCCGGCACGAACGGCATGTACAGCGTGACGGTGCCTTGGCCACGCCCGGTGGTAACGGGCAGCTGGATCGTTGTGAGTACGTTGTCGTTGAGCGTCAACGGCACCTTCAACGAAGACGTTCCTTCGTTCCGGTATGTCACGTCGATGTAGCCGCCCGTGGTTGCATTCACCGTATAGCGTGCTGCGCCATCTTCATGTCTGCCTGGTTTGGCTGGGTGGATTTTCGATGCATCGTCCACGCCGGCGATGGTCAGCATGACGGAGCCGCCAGCCGGAACAGCGGACACCGTGTACCCGGACCTGTGCGAACCCAGATCCTTGTGCGCCCAGATATCCCGCACGCTGGCCGAAGCAGCGGGGTCTAGCCCGAGATCCTTCCAGTTCACCGTGATCGGAGCGGCCGATCCAGTTGTGTTGAGCAGCACTACCGCACGGCGACCTTGACCGACGAGCAGCTTGGCCCACACGCCCAAACCGTTCTGCGGCACCGCCACCCGGATCGCCTGAAGGCCACGCGGGTCCTGATCGACGGCGAGCACCTCCGGATTGGTCAGCGTCGACATCGTTGCCGCGCTGATCGGCGTCGTGACATCGAGACCCAGGATAAGCGGCGCGCCGGAAATGGCCCACAGGCTCATGTGCGTCTGATCCTGCGCGGCGGTCAGACCGAATCCGGCAAGCATCATGTCCGCATCGTTATAGACGCCCGTATGTTGAGCTTCCGGAAACAGATTGCCGTAGAAATTCTGGTTCACGATTCTGGAAAAATCAGGCGTGCTTTGATGACCCGGCGTGCCGGTGTCATACGTGATGTCCTCGGTCGTTCTCCACAGATCCGCGACTTGCCCCCAGTCATACGATCTGCCGGTCTTGTCGGTGTGGAAACTGTTTGGATTGATGCTGTAGACGATCTGCCGATTCACGGCAGCACCCGCACTGTTCAGCGCATCGCGCATCTTCTGGAAACCGGCCACCTGATCGTCGACGGTGCCATCTGGTGAGCACCAGTCGTACTTCACGTAGTCGACGCCCCATGCAACGAATGTATTGGCATCCTGAACTTCGTGACCAAGGCTGCCCATCGGGTTGGTGTGTCCAGGGTACAGATTGTTGCGCTGAGCACAGGTTTCGGCTGCGGGCACTTCATACATGCCGAACTTCAGACCTCTGGCGTGAACGTAGTCGGCCAGCGCTTTGATGCCGCTGGGAAACTTCACGGGGTCGGCGACCAGGTTGCCTTGCGCATCGCGGGATGGCGCGAACCAGCAGTCGTCGACGTTGATATAGCTGTAGCCCGCTTTCATCAACGGACCATCTTTCTTCAGGCCGTCGGAGATAACGTCCGCGGCCGTTTTCACCAGATCCTCGGTGATGTTGCAGCCGTACGCATTCCACGAGGCCCAACCCATAGGCGGTAGTGCAATCGATGCAACCGACCCTCGGGCCTGAGTTTGCGATGACGCGTCTTGGGCGGAAACGTTTGCAGAGTTGGCCGCGACCTGCGCGACGCTCGCGGCGTTGGACGACCCTTGCTGGTCGCCTCCGCAGCCGGACAAAACGAAAGCCATCACGATGCTCGCGAAGAACAGATACACCTGTGTACCACCCAGGATCTTCATGATTTTCCTTTGCTGAAAAATGAAACTGGGACTTCTGGGTAGGTGCTCTTTCTTGGCGTTGTGTCGGCCAGGTCGACATTGGTCTTGCTGGCCGAGCGCAACGTGATTTCGTTTAGATAGAGCGCCTTAGGTTTGCTCGCGCGGGATTTGATTCGCCTGCGGCGAGGCGTTGGCTGGATTGAAAGGGTTAGGTGGAAGGGAAGGGGGATTGCCGGTTGCGCCGGGCTAGGAGGGTTGCAGCGAGGGCAGGTGCTGCAACCGATGGGATGCCAGCAGCACTGCCTGACTTCAGCAACTCGCGACGCTTTTGACTGATGGAAATCTTCATCGTGTCTCCTGCTGGGAATTTATGCTGAATCCACTAATGAATATATAGTTCAAATATGCACGCGTAAGGATTTGTCAGACATTAGGTTTTTCCCCTGGTATCGTGTTGCAAATGGTGGGATGGGGGTGCGGGGGAATTGACGTTGGTGTGGGGGGATGCGGATTGGTATTTTGTAAAAACTCAGGAAACCTTATCGTCTTAAGAAATAGGCAAAGCCGTGGCAACAGCTTTGTTCGATCTGCTCGATAGGCTCGACGCAGCGAAAATTCACTACACATTGAGTCGCAATCGACCCGATGCCGTCCTGGTGTCAATCGCAGTTGTCGGGATGCGCGTTGAGGTCGATGTATTCCGCAACGGGTGCACGGAGGTATGTGTATTCAAGGGGCCGGAGGGCGAGGCGGAGGAACCCGCGATTCTCGAGCGGATCATCCGTGAGAATGCCGACTGATTGGTATCGTCGGAAGGCGGGTGAGTTTGCTGAGGTGAATGAGCGCCCCATTGTTATGACGCACCGAGTTGAATGGCCGCGCCGGCCGACGACCTGGCGATCAAGGGCGTGACGTGAAGGACGGTTGATCGGCCTTCGGTCGTTCGTGAGGCCGTGATATTGTCGATGAACGTCCGTTCTCGGCTAGCTCCACATCAAGCCGAAGCAAGCCATTTCCGGTCATTCGCGACAGTCCGCTTTACGGCTGCTTTTGAGGCCAAAAGCACGGGTATCGGCTCTACGGCGAGGGGGGCGGCTCCCGCCGCCAGCGGACATCGGGCGCTCGCCCCGGAAGTCTGTCATCGAGCGATCTGCTGAGGAAGTCGCCGCGAGGGTTTTTCTATTCTCCCGCGCGAACATCGACTTCTCAGATCGGCCTGATCGCTCGCGCGATGCGGTCAAGGCAAGAAAAGCCCAGAAAACTTCGCGACAGCGACGGCCAGCAACTGTTTCGATAGTATCGCGCCGTGGCAGTCATTCGTTTGCGGCTGGGTGCGATGAAGTACAGTACTTCGATTCGCTAACGCTCCACGGTGCTCCTCGAGAAGGTGCCGATAATGAAGCGCAAATCGGACTCGTCCTTACTCGAACGCGCCATTATAATATGGCACAACGGCATCGCGATGGTGATTGCCGATTTCCAATAGATTCACAGAGAATTACTTCGGGGGCAGGTGGTATGGCGAATAGATATGTGTTTTTTGCGACGGCATGGTCCGCCGTGAACGGTGGCATCAACTCGTTCAATCTAGACTTGTGCACCGCCATCGCCTCTATTGGGCAATCTATAGATGTCTTTATCGAGCGTGGAGCGAGCAAGGACCAATCAGCTCCGCCCAATATCAAGGTTCATGAACTCCCGACGTTGTTTGCGAGCTTCGATCAGCAATCTGTGAAATTCATTTCATCAATCGTCCCCGAATTCTCAGAGACTATATGGGTCGGGCACGACGCGATTTCAGGCGGTGCAGCCCTATTTGCCAAAAATAGTTTGGGTGGGCGAGCGGCAGTCTTCCATCACATGGACTACTCTAATTACTATTACCTGAAGCACCAGGAAGTAAGCGAGAAAATCCAGACGCAAAAACATTTGATAAAAAATGCAGACATTGTCTTCGGAGTTGGGCCGCGACTATTTCAGAACGCGAGGCATCTCCGCGCGAGTCACCTAGAAACATATGAAATCATGCCGGGAGTTCCTGAGATTCCAGCAAGACTTCAACCACGTCAATTCGACTACCGTATTGCGATCTGTGGCAGGCTCGATCCCGCTGAAGATAAAGTCAAGAATCTCACAGCGGCTGTCAAAGCAGCACATAGTTGTCTTGCGCAACTGGAGAATCGCAGAGGCAGTATCACCCTGATTGGTGCTCTTCCGACAGACATCAATGTGGCACGTTTAGGCCGCGACAATTCGGTTGCTATCAATTCTGTGCCGTATATTTCTAGGCGCGCTGACTACTTCACTGAGTTGCAGGATTCCGATCTCGTCCTGATGCCCTCTGTGAAGGAGGGTTTTGGGTTGGTCGCATGGGAAGCCGCTTGTCTGGGAATTCCTGTCCTGATTAGTCGATCCAGCGGTTTCTTCGAGTTCCTTAAAGGCAAAGGCCTATCAGAACTGGTTGCTAGCGTTGAGATCTCCGGCGTACTACCTTTTGACGAAGCCGTTATTGCAGCGCAGCTTCAGCAATGTTTAACTGATCAAGATGTACAAAAGGCGAATGCTAGGAAACTTGCGTCAGAAGTTGCGAATTTCAACTGGAAGGCTACTGCAGAGCGGTTTATATCACTCCTTGAAGGAGTCGCGGAAAGAGCTGCCGCAGAGTCAACAATTCAGATCTTGCCCGCCCCAAAAACATCTCCGCGAGGCGAAAAGGCTCGCACATTGTTTCTTAACAGGGACTCTCAGGCCGCTGGCTTTGAAAGATTCGAGGATTTGCTATCGCTTACGGCGCGTCGTCGACAGCTGCTTATCGATAAGTCGGCCAGTACAGATTATTCACGTGGTCAGAAGATTAAATTCGAATATTGGGCTACATTTTCTCCACAGCCAGCATATTTTTTATTTATACATCATTCCAGCAATTTGAAGCAGACGTTAAAGCGATTTGCCAAATTACTAGCAACACTGGCATTGGAAGTCCCAAGAACACTTTTTGTTCTTCGCAGAGACGCTAGCGAGCCTCAGTATATCCAGAAAATTGTTACAAGTGAAGGCATTGCCTCGTTTGTTCACGACTACACACTTAAGGAATATCTTTGGGAATTCGGCATTGACGAGCAGTTCAAGACGTCACTTAGCGCTGAACCTCCGCTCAACTATGTTGACCAAGCGATCGCTGTTAACAGCAGTAGCGTTGAAGGAACCACAGCTCGAGAGCTAATCCTAGAAAAATTACGTGGTAAGCCCGAGTACAATGCTCATCTTGTACTGGCTGCCGGAGGCATGGGAAAAACTTGGCTTTGCCGAAGTATCGCTTCTGAGATCATCTCGGGTGTATCGGATAAAAATCTTGTCGTTCTTATTCAAGCGGAAAATCTGCGCAATTACGTTCAAGAAGTTGGCTCCGCACATGTTCAAGTTTCATCAGTATTTGATCTCTACGAGCTCCACGCGCATTCTCAGAAAAGCGAGCGCTTATACGACAGAGGCACCTTTGAACTTGCTGTTATCGCTGGAAATATCGTTCTCGTCATCGACGGTCTCGATGAACTTGCAACGGTGCTGCAAGAGCGCTTTGATCTAAACAAATTTCTCGGTTCCATTGTCGCACTCAGTTCGAGCCTTTCGAGCAGCCACATCCTCATAACTACGCGGGATAGCCTGCTCGTTGACGCTGACGCATCGATTGAATTTGGAATTGCGCGCTACGAACTACTCGGGTTTAACAGCACAGACTGGATGCGATATGCAAGGCGGCGTTTCAAAAATCATCCGAATAGCACGGAGATCGTAAATCGTTTGAATTCAACGTTATCCTCGTCTCGCCTTAAAGATGAAGGGGGACGGGTAGTGCCCTTCTTCGTCGATGTTCTTTGTACGATGTTTGAGGATGAAACGAAAGTCGACTCCAGGGAGGTCTTTGAATTTGTAGAAGATTCAACGCCCTATGCGTCCAATAATGAAATTACGGATCACGTAGTCCACTCGGTGTTTCGGCGAGAAATCCGTAGGCAAACGATTGACCTGGACGCTGGTCAGCTGATTTCTCTGGTCTCAGAACTCGTGTCCGAGCAGGGTGACAGTTTTAGTACGGCATCATTAAAACATTTGCTGGATTTATACTATGAAACTAGAGCTGAAGCGCTTCTTCAAAAAATAAGCTTAAATCCTTTTTTTCAGGTTCTGCAGACGACCATTCGGCTCAGGTATGACTTCCTGCAATCATACTTCCGTGCACTCTTTCTTATTGAATGCCTCGCCCGCAACTTGCACTCTCCGGAAGCGTTGAACGCATACGCGAAGTCGAATGCCTCCGAGAGCCCTGAGGTTGCATACCTTAGGAAGTATTACGAAGGTCGCATCGAGCAACTCGAAAGCCAACTTCATATCTTGGTTCCGAAGCTCCGAGAGTATGTAAGAAACAATTCCGAGCACAAGCGTCTCGAACTAGGTCGACGCGCCATTTCAGGGGTTTTGAAAATCTACCTCGAGACCCGAAATTTCACTGGCACGAAGATGAGTGACAAGATCGTCGAGCTATTGCCTGGTTACTCTGGAAATCAATCGATCGATGGACTATCGATTTACGGTGAATTTCCGCCGATGGATTTCAACGGAAAAACAATTTTCAATTCGAAGTTTTTAGACTACAAAAACTTCTCTCGGTCTAAATTTGTTGACGCCAAATTTATTTCGTGTATTTTTGAGAACTGCGCGGGCGATAACGCTACGGGATCCTCAATTCACCTGGCAGAGTTTGACCCAAATTGCACTTTGGGCGACGTCGCAGCGCTGGTTTCGGCGGCCAAATCGAATCAGTCACTAGAAGAACAGATCGTAGAAAGCGAATGTCTGACTTTCCTGCGCGGATTCTTCAAGTCTGGCGTGTCATACGACCCTAAGCAGAGTTGGTTACATTTTTCGAGTAAGGTGCGTGGGCTTCGAGCCAAACATTTCGATAAGTTGATACCAGAATTCATAGTTATCAAAGCCGAAAAAGCCAGCGACATTCACTATTCTCTTGCTCCGGAATTCGTCACAAGTGCTCGAAAATTCATTGACAACAATTACGTGGACGCGGCCATGAAACGTTTTATAGCCGTCGTTAGGTAGGCTGAAATAATTTGCACATGTCGAGGAAGACGCAGGGTGGAGCGGAACTAGTTAGCATCATCAGGAACAGTCGACCTGACGGTAGCCGTCAATGTCGGCTTTCCGTAGATCTATTACGCGCTGTGTACTTCCCCTGCTTCGGGTCGGCACCGGTCCTAAGGCGGCAAGCGGCTTATGTCCGCCACGCAGTGTTCGAAACGGAAATCCGAGCAGGCTTTTGTCGAACGACCGGTGTCGGGCGCTCCAGTCAGCCTACCGACCGGCTCCTTCGGGGTCGACTACGGTTGATCGTGTCCGTCAAAACCGGACATCGGAGGCCCGTCTGGACACTCATCGATTAAGCGACCGCTAAGGCCGACGATCTGCCAATCCCTGACGCGAACTGACAGGCGGTTGATCAGCCGAAACCGATATTCGGGCATCGACGTTGGTGAGGCGGTTACCGGTCGTTTGCCTTACATTCGCACATCGAGAGTCTCGAATGTTGCGTTCCGCATACAAGCGTACCTTCGCGTGCTCTTGCCCGCTCAACAAAGGACGAGAAGGCGTCTGCACTTGTGTCGATCGTTTCCACGTGGCGCAACGTCGAGTGTTCGAACGGTATCTCCACTGCGTCGCTAGCCAAAGCTTTGCAGAGCGTACCGGTAATGTAGTAAGCGAAACAGATTTCGCCGACTTCGAACCTGTGGGCGCAGATCAGTTTATCGATAAATTTCAGGTACTCCCAGTCTTCATCGGAGCAGGTAGCGGAACGCTTTATAGCCGGTGTGTTACCGTCGATAATTGCTTTGAGCGCAAAAATTGAGTGTGCAGCATGTCCGACATGACCGAAATCGAACTCTGGCTCGGGAACGAGAGACGCTGCCCCGCAAATCTCGACAAGTGCAATTGCGGCTTCTTGATATAAACGGCAGTTTTCAAGGTCGGGTACATTTTGAAAGCCGTTACTTTCAATGTTGAGTTCAGCGGTTTCGTTGCCTCTCTGGACCACTCGCATCCGGCATTTTCCATTTCTTAGTATGCTAACCGCCTTCCATGTATTGGCCCACACCGAAGGCGAGTGCTGACCATGAAAGCTCGTCTTTAGATTCAACTTTGAAACCTTCCCCTTTTGAGAGTCGATGCACACGGTGAGTGCCGGTGTCCGTACGTGCGTTCGCTTTCGTCCGTTAATGACCTCCGGGGTGCTGATGATTCCCCCTTGGAACATTGCAGGGGCACGGCCAGACTCATCTACGAAGCTGACCACGCAGCTTACTGGGTTAGGTTGAATCGTGATCTTTGCTGACGAAGGCTCGCCAAACGGTAGAGTGATCCCAAACCGAGTCTCAGATACCTCAACGCGTTCTATCTCAAACTGTTGTTCGACACCGAGAAAAATGTCGAGCAATTTGTCAACGTCCATCTGCGGAAACGTCGTTGTTACCTCGTATGGAGTTGCCTCGTACCCTAGCTCGCTTTGCTCTTTTTGTCTTCCGCTAATGTCTGAAAACACATCTGCACCAAGCTTTGAACGCATGCGTTCCAAGAAGGCCGATCCTGAAACGGCAATCGCCTCTTCTTTCTGCGGTAAAAAAGTTATCTTCCTTCGGGTCAGAGTTTGACGATCGCCCTTTGCGTCCTCCTGACGAAGTCGTTTAAGGATCTTCGCGAGGTTTGCGCCCGACATGTGCAGCAGATAAGCAGAAGTGAAATTGAGGTCATTGTCGACCTTAAGTACAAGGATAAAGGATGGGTTTGGTTGTTTGGCCAAACGTTCTGCCATCTTCAGGTTAACTGCGATCGCATCGTTGTCGTCCCATATGGTCTTAAGCTGCACATAGCATGTCCACGAAGGAGGGCGGCGATCTAGCGAAACATCACTCTCGTCTATCGGTAACTCAACGATAAAGTCCCACCCGGTTCGATCGCGCGATGCTTTGTTACAGGTCAGCCTCGCATCGCTGCACAGCTCCTGGAAGCGGTTTTCGCCTTTGTCGCCCAGTTCGTCCGAATTGATCTTGCGCATGCCACGATGGAGTTATTGTTGACACAAGGATATTACACTGGCCCAGTTCATGCGACACGTGATGGAGTGGACCTCGGCGACAGCATGTGTGCCTCAGCTTCAGCACCGATGGCCGGTCAGTATTGCTCGCGACGCAACGTATCGAGTGCTGCGATTCGCGCGTAGTTGAGCCTCGGTCTATCAACGCCAATGGGCCGAAGACGGCCTTGGCGGAAGACCGTCGACCCTCGTCCTATCTCTCCTTATCCGTTCGGCCAAATCAAACATTTAGCCTACAAGATTGAAGTCAATCTCGGTCGCCTCCCTTATAATTGCCAAGTCGTCGGGCAACACCCGGCGATCAGGTTTGACAGCCTGTAGTCAGAAACCGCACACCCGCTCAGGCGGGTCGTGCGTCTACCTTCGCACGTCTATATTTCAATGGGCGGGCCTTGGTAGGGGAGCCGCAAGGCTCGCCGGCATGTTTCTGACCCGGTCTGTCAACCCTACTTCGTGCCCGCTCACCCACGTTTCCAGCGAGTGTCGGGCGATCCAAGAAGTAACAGGGAGATCGTCACCATGAGCAAGTCCAACAAAAACCAACCCACTTCACGTCCGTCTGTCGACGCAATCCAGTACGAAAAGCTTGCCCTGTCGGCCTTCGATTTATGCGACCGGCATCTGGCTCAACTGGATACCTTGATCACACTTGCGTCCTCGATATGTAGGAATCCTTCCATCACACTGGAGGAAAGACGGCGTCGTCAGACGCTTCTTGAATTGCTGGTGGACACGGCAGAGCAATATCAGCAGGAACTCGAATGCGACCGCGAGTTGTACAAGGTGATTGCGCTCGATGCGAAGGGCGTTCCGCAAAGCCGCATCACGGCGCGCCACGCAGCGAACCTGCTTGCAGAAGAGGTGGCGCAACGAGCAGGCGAACCGACAGCCACCGCAAACGAGCCACAGCGCCAAAGCTCATCAGAGAAAACTGCCGCAACGTTAAGAACCGACGCAGCCCAGCAACCAGTCGTCGCGCAACACTAGACGATCAAGAACGGCCATCGGCTGACAAGGCGGTACAGCCGAAGAATCGTTGGGAAACCGCCCACACTGAGACGGCCATCGCCCGTCTCAGTGCTGTCACATAACCCATACCATCGGCAACCCATGTCACACGGCACAACCCCACCCGCATAGCACCGCACCTACCTGGAATATGTCATATCAATCCGCCAACAGACCGCTTAAAGTAGGCGAAAGAACCTCCGTCCCGGTTGCCGGTCTGAGTTGACCCGACTACTATGCGTGTTAGCTTTGGCATCAACTTCTCGAGACCTTCATGTCGCAGAACGTGAACAGAAAGGGCGGCGTAAGGCGTCGATCATCCTGGCACACAAAGGAGTCTTGAATGTCGATTGAACAAGTCTTGTATCGTGCTCACGCACACGTCACCGGCGGTCGCGACGGACGCGCGACCATTCCCGACAGCCACCTCGATCTCAAGCTGACCACGCCGAAGGAGCTCGGCGGCGGAGGCGGCGACGGAACGAACCCCGAGCAACTCTTCGCGGCGGGATATAGCGCATGCTTCATCGGGGCAATGAAGTTCGTTAGCGCGCGTGACAAGATCGCGCTGCCAAAGGACGTCGCCATTGATGGCAATGTCGGCATCGGACAGATCCCCAATGGCTTCGGCATCGAAGTCGAACTGAAAATCTCGCTGCCGGGCATGGACCGCGCAGAGGCGGAAGCGCTGATCGCCAAGGCGCACATCGTCTGTCCTTATTCGAACGCCACACGCAACAACATCGACGTCAAGCTGACGCTGGTCTAAGCCGCGCGTCATCACGCGCTATTTCGAGTGCAAGCAGCGGATGCCGTGTCGCGCAAAGCGGCGCGCATCTCTGAGGTTCATGACATGGACAATGCCGCCGAAAACGCTGCTCGCACCCGAATCCAGCCGCAACGGGCAATTGCCGAGTTTGCCAGGGTCCTCTGGCATCTGCGCGCCATTCTGGCGATGCTGCTTATCCTTTTCTTCATTTTGACGGTCGCCATGTATTACGTTGGCGGGGCCGTCGATGTAGCCACACGCACGCCCTCATCGCTAGGCCACACCTTCTATTTTTGCGCGGTCACGGCGCTGACCATCGGCTACGGCGACGTGGTGCCGACCACCACACCGGGCCTCATCATCGCGGTTCTGCTTGGACTGCTCGGCGTGTTGATAACAGGCGTGGTAACGGGTTCTGCCGTTTATGCCATCCAGCTCGCGGCGCATCTGATCGGGCGACACGAAGCGCAGTAGCCGGCTTTACGACGAATATGTCATTTCAGATGGCCGCTACGTCTCCTAATATGTGTAGTTAGCGTTCTGATATCCTTTTTACCGTGCGCCGGCATGCGAATTCGATGTCGGTACCACTGGCAGGCGGTATCCACTCAAGAGGGTAGATCTCATCATGACCAGTCAATCGAATTCGCGGGGCGTGATCGGCGGCATCACCTTGCTCTTTACGGTGCTGACCGCGCTCTATCTGTTGATCGGTGGCGTATGGCTGCTGGCGGTCGGCGGCTCGCCGTACTACGTCATCACAGGCATCGTGCTGTTGGGCGTGGCCTGGCTGCTTTGGCGGCGCAGTCCCGCCGCGCTCCTGCTTTATGCACTCGTGCTGATCGGCACGGCGATCTGGGCACTCTTCGAGTCGGGTCCCGACTTCTGGGCACTCGCACCACGCTCCGGTGTACTCGCTATCTTCGGCGTATGGTTGCTGCTGCTCGTGAGCGGGCGGCTGGAGGGCGAGCGCAAGCTGGGTGTCGCGTCGCTCGTCGTCGCGCTCGTGGCATGGGCCGGCATACTCGTGTACGCCAACTTCAACGATCCGCAACAGGTCAACGGCACACTGAACGCTTCCGCGCCCGCGAGCGTCGCCAGCACTGGGATCGACCCCTCCGACTGGCCCGCCTATGGGCGCACCCAGGAAGGCACGCGCTACTCGCCGTTGCAGCAGATCACACCTGACAATGTGAAGAATCTCCAGGTGGCCTGGACCTTCCGCACCGGTGACATGAAGGGGCCCAACGATCCTGTCGAGATTACCAACGAAGTCACGCCGATCAAGATCGGCGATCTGCTTTACCTATGCTCGCCGCATCAGATCCTGTTCGCGCTCGACGCGAAGACGGGTACGCTCAAGTGGAAGTTCGATCCGCGACTGAAGAACGATCCGTCGTTCCAGCACGTGACGTGCCGCGGCGTGTCGTATGTCGATCTGTCGACCAGTGCCCCGGCGGCCGCACCCGCTGCGACGCCGGCGAGCGATGCCGCAGCAGCCCCCGCAGACGCCTCGGGCGCTGCTGCCACGCCTGCCTCGGGCGCTGCAGTCGCAGACGCCTCAGGGCCCGCTACGGCCGCCTGTACGCGCCGCATCTTCCTGCCGGTCAACGACGGCCACCTCTACGCCCTCGACGCGCTGACGGGTGAACGTTGCGCGGGCTTCGGCAACAACGGCGACCTCGACCTTCAACACGCTCAACCGGTCACAACGCCGGGCATGTACGAGCCCACCTCGCCGTCGATCATCACCAGCAAGGTGATCGTCGTGGCGGGTGCGGTGGAGGACAACTTCTCGAACCGTGAGCCGTCGGGCGTGATCCGCGGCTTCGATGTGCGCACGGGCGAATTGCTCTGGGCGTTCGATCCGGGCGCGAAGGACCCGAATCACATTCCGGGCCCAGGCGAACACTACTCGTGGAATTCGCCCAACTCGTGGGCGCCTGCCGCCTACGACGCGAAGCTCGACATTGTCTATCTGCCGATGGGCGTGAAGACGCCGGATATCTGGGGCGGCGACCGCACGCCGGAGCTGGAGAAATACGCCACCGGGCTGCTCGCACTCAACGCCTCGACCGGCAAGCTCGCCTGGTTCTACCAGAGCGTGCACCACGATCTGTGGGACATGGACCAGCCGTCGCAGCCCACCATCGCCGACATCACCGGCAAGGATGGTAAGACCGTGCCGATCGTGTACGCGCCGGCCAAGACCGGCAACCTGTTCGTGCTCGACCGCCGCACCGGCGTGCCGGTCGTGCCGGCGCCCGAAACGCCCGTGCCGCAGGGCGCGGCGCCCGGCGACCACGTTGAGCCGACACAGCCGTTCTCACAGCTCACGTATCGTCCGTCGAAGAACCTGACCGACGCCGACATGTGGGGCGCCACGATGTTCGACCAGCTTATATGCCGTGTGATGTTCCACCAGCTGCGCTACGAGGGCACGTTCACGCCGCCGTCGCTACAGGGCACGCTCGTGTTTCCGGGCAACCTGGGCGTGTTTGAGTGGGGCGGTCTTGCCGTCGACACCGACCGCCAGATTGCCGTCGCGAACCCGATCGGCTTGCCGTTCGTCTCGCGTCTGATCCCGCGCGGACCGGGCAACCCGCTGGAACCGGTGGAGGGCGCCAAGGGCAGCGGCACGGAATCAGGCGTCCAGCCGCAGTACGGTGTGCCGTACGGCGTGACGATCAATCCGTTCCTCTCGCCGCTGGGCTTGCCGTGCAAGCAACCGGCATGGGGCTACATCTCGGCGATCGATCTCAAGACCAATGAGATTGTGTGGAAGAAGCGCATCGGCACCGTGCGCGACAGTTCGCCGATTCCTCTGCCGTTCAAGATGGGCATGCCGATGCTGGGTGGTCCGATCGTCACGGCGGGCGGCGTCGCGTTCATTGGCGCAACGGCGGACAACTACATCCGCGCGTTCAACGTGAACAACGGCGAGCAGATCTGGGAGGAACGTCTGCCCGCAGGCGGTCAGGCCACGCCGATGAGCTATTCGATCGATGGCCGTCAGTACGTTGTGATCGCGGCGGGCGGGCATGGCTCGTTCGGCACCAAGCTCGGCGACTATGTGATTGCCTACGCGTTACCAGCGCGGTAAGCGGCACGCGCCGCGCATGCGGTTTTTCCCGTCCTTACGCGGCGCATTGAATGCGCCGCTCTTTATATTGTCGAATGAACCATTCACGCTTTGCGTCGCGAGCCTGTGTCGTGTTGGCCTTGATCGCGGTGCACGCCACGCTTGCGCATGCGCAAAGTTCGGTCACGCTCTACGGCGCACTCGATACGAGCATTGAAATCACCAATCCGGGTGCGGGCTACGTTGCTCGCATGGATTCCGGTGCTTATCGGGGATCGCGCGTCGGCTTGCGCGGCGTCGAGGATATCGGCGACGGCATCAAGATTCTGTTCACTTTGGAGAACGGTTTCAGTTCAGCTGACGGCACCTTTGCCGTCGCGAACACGATCTTCAACCGGCAGGCCTGGGTCGGAGTGGATACGCTTTACGGCACCGTGCGCGTCGGCCGTCAGTACTCGCCGATCTATATTCCGTTCAAGGGCGGCCTCGATGCGTTCGACGCCGGCACGATCGCTTCCGGTCTCGACAACCTCTCCAAGATCACGCCCTACGAGAGCAATGCGATCACCTATCTTTCGCCGGAATTCCACGGCTTTTCCACAACCATCATGGCAGCGCTGCGCGACGGCGACGCCAGCAATGATGGCAACGGGCTCGCCGGTCACATCGAAACCTTCGCATGGCGCGAGGGACCGTTCCGCATTTCGTACGCGCATCAACAGACGCATGGCGACGGCGCGTTGCGCGCTAACCTGGGTGGCGTCTCGTACATCTATGGCCCGGTCACGGGGTTTCTATCGTTCTTCAATGGCGATGGCGGTACGCCGCGATATCACAACGACGGTGTAGCCGTCTCCGCGCGCTATGCCGTGAATTCGCACTTTCGTGCCTCACTCGGCTACACCTATCTGCGTGATCGCTCAGGTGGTGACAACAACGCCGATCAGTTCAGCGCGGCATGCGAGTACGACCTCTCCAAGCGATCTCTGCTCTATGCGAGCGCTGGCTGGTTGCGCAATCGCGGGCAGGGTGAGTTCACGTTGCGCGGGGTGAATGTGACGGGGCTCACGCCGTCGTGGCCAGGGGCTTCTGTGCGGGGCGTGCAGTTCGGCATGATCGAGCGTTTCTAACGTTGCGCGGTAGGAGCTTGTCCGTTCATCCGTGCGCGGACTGGGTGAGCGTACGTGCGTTGCCTCGCCGGACTACAATCAGTTATGTGACCCTAATCATTCATTGACTGCGCGTCGATAATCCGGTCAATCAGGTTCGCTGCAGGTTAGCGGTTTAAGCAGACCTGATCGCAGTCAGCCACAAGTGGCGTCCCGGCAAAGGAGGGGCGATGCATTGGCAACCAAGCTCCGGCGTGAACGTTAAACGCATCGCAATGATGGTTGCGGTCGTTGTGGGCGCTCTGATCGTTGCCGGGCGTCTCACTGGCGTCGTGGTCGACTGGCTGTGGTTTGCTTCAATCGGTTACGTCGACGTTTTCTGGACGACTCTCTCCGCCAAGGCACTCCTCTTTGCCGCCGTGTTCGTAGTGTCGGCGAGCGTAATTGCTGCATCGGGGTTTCTTGCGCATCGTTACGCGCGGCGTCCCGGTAGCTGGCAAGTTGAAACGGCCCGTCTGTCAGGTACGCCGGAGTTCATCAGTGAACTGGCAGACCAGCTCGCACCGCGCATTCCATGGCGCGCCAGCATTGTGGGCAGCGCTATTGTCCTGGCGCTGATCATCGCTGGCGGCGCAATCTCGAACTGGGATCTGGTGTTGCGTTTCCTGCATCAGGTGCCCTATGGCGACCGCGATCCGGTTTTTGGCCAGGACATCAGCTTTTATCTGTTCTCGCTGCCCGCCTATCTTGCGTTCAAGAACTGGCTGCTGCAGCTGATCTTCTGCAGTGCGCTCGTTGCAGCCGCGGTGTATGGAGTTCGCGGCGACATCACGTTCGATCGGGCACCGCGTGTACTCTCTCCCGCTGCCATTGCTCACGCTTCAGCGCTGCTCGGTGCGTTCTTTCTCCTGAAGGCCTGGTCCTACACACTCGACCGCTTCCTGCTGCTCTACGGCGATAACGGCGTCGTGGTCGGCGCCGGTTATACCGACATCCACGTCGAGCTGCCGGTTTTGTGGGTACTCGTTGGCCTTGCGGTTGTTGCAGCCGTCGCGTGCTGGGTCAATATGCGCCGGAAGGGCTATCGAATTCCTGTTGCCTCGGTGTTGCTGGTGTTCGGCACCTCGTTCGTGTTCGCTTTGATCTACCCGGCGCTGTTCCAGCGCCTCTATGTCAAGCCGAGCGAGCTGCAACTGGAGATGCCCTATATCAAACACAATATCGCGCTAACGCGAATGGCCTACGGCCTCAACCAGATCGCGGTAAAACCGTTTCCGGCTGATCAGGAATTGAATCTCGCCTCGCTCGAGGCCAATCGCGCGACCATCGACAACATTCGGCTGTGGGATGTGCAGCCGCTGATGGATACCTATGCGCAGTTGCAGGAGATCAGGACGTACTACAAATTTTTCTCCGTCGACATTGATCGCTATCGGTTGGAAGCTGGATATCGGCAGGTGATGTTGTCGGCCCGCGAACTGGAGCCTTCCATGCTCCCCGCCAACGCTCAGACCTGGGTGAACTTGCACCTCCTGTTCACGCATGGCAACGGCGTGGTGATGTCGCCCGTCACTGAAAAATCGACGGAAGGGTTGCCGTCCTTCTATCTGCAGGATATTCCGCCTGTCGCGCACGGCGGGCCGGCCATTCGCGAGCCGCGTCTGTATTTTGGTGAAGGGGGTGAGGGTTACGTCATTGTGAAAGGCAGCGTCCCCGAGTTCGACTATCCCAAGGGGAAGGACAACGTCTATACCGCTTACAGCGGGAGCGATGGTATTGGCCTCGGCAGCAGCGCGCGCCGCAGCCTCTTCGCGTGGCAGTTCAACGATCCGAACATTCTGCTAACCGACTACATCACGAACAGTAGCCGCATTCTGCTGCACCGTAACATTCAGGATCGCGTGCGCACGATCGCCCCGTTCCTTAGGCTCGATCATGATCCCTACCTCGTCACAAGCAACGGACGCCTTTTCTGGATGCAGGACGCGTATACGACGAGCAGTTGGTTCCCCTATGCGCAGCCGGGCTTCGACGATGGCGCCAACTACATCCGCAACGCAGTCAAGGTTGTGGTCGACGCATATAACGGTACGGTCGATTTCTATGTGAGCGATCCGAACGATCCGATCATGCGAACGTATCAGCGCATTTTCCCGGGTCTGTTCAAGCCGCTCGCGACGATGCCGCAAGATCTTCAGCAACATATCCGCTATCCGGAAGAGCTGTTCCAGATCCAGGCGCAACTTTATCGGGCCTATCACATGGATGCGCCGGAGGTTTTCTACAATCGCGAGGATCTTTGGCAGTTCCCACGGGAATTGATCGGCGTTGATGGCGGGAATAGTCCCGGCACGCCGATGGCGCCTTACTACATGATCATGCGGCTGCCGGGGGAACCGCGCGAGGAGTTCGTCCTAATGCTGCCGATGGTGCCCAGCCAGCGCGACAATATGATCGCGTGGCTCGCCGCGCGTTGCGATCCGCCTAACTACGGCAAGCTTGTCGTCTACTCGTTTCCGAAGGATAAGCTCGTCTATGGGCCGTTCCAGATTGAGGCGCGCATCCAGCAGAACACTGAGATTTCGCAGCAGATTTCGCTGTGGAACCAGATGGGTTCGCGTGTCATTCGCGGCCATCTTCTTGTTGTGCCGATTGAGAATTCGATTCTCTATATCTCGCCGCTCTACCTGCGTGCGGAGTCGGGGCAGTTACCTGAGTTGAAGCGGGTGATTGCTGCGTATGGGGATCGAGTGGTGATGAGGGAAACGTTGGGTGAGGCGTTGGCGGCGCTTTTCAAGGAAAGTGGTCCGCTCGCGTCGCAGCCTCAGGGGACAGCGGATGCGCGTGCGCGTGAGGCGCTTGCACACTATGACCGTGCGATCGAGCGATTGAAGGCGGGGGACTGGAGTGGGTTTGGTGTGGAATTGGATGCGCTGCGGCCACTGCTTGAGGCGCTGGGTGGGGGGCGGTCGGAGGGGAAGAAGTGACTCAACCGATCGCCAACATTGGAATTCTCCCGCCAGGCAGCGCCCATCACTGGACGCTGCCTGATTTCAAAATTACTCGGCGAAGTCCGTCGCTTCGGATGAGCCCTTCCACGCTTCAAGATCGCGTTGGACCGCCGCGGCTTTTTGCGCCGCCAGTTCATTGGCGATCTTGCCGGCGAACAGGTGCAACGGCGGTTCGGCGACATCAACAGCCTGCATGATCAGCATGGCCAACTTGTCCGGATCGCCGGCCTGATGACCGTGCAGCGTGCCCAGGTGCAGATCGAGCGATGCCTTGGCTTCGGTGTATTCATCGATCTGTCGTTTGGCCACCGCCAGCGCGCCGCTCGACAAAAACTCCGTGCGCACCGGCCCAGGGTAGACGACCGTCGCCTTGATACCGAACTCAGCCACCTCGGCCGCGAGCGACTCGGTCAGGCCCGCGAGCGCGAACTTGCTCGCCACATAGCTGCCCCAACCAGCGTAGCCTCCTTGATAGCCGACAATCGAGGAGAGGTTGATAACATGCCCACCGCGCTGCTCGCGCAGATGCGGGAGCGCGTGGCGCAGTACCAACAACGGTGCGAACAGGTTGACTTCGAAATTCTGCCGAAGCTCCTCGTCCGAAAGCGCCTCGACGGTGCCCTGTTGTGCGTAGCCGGCGTTATTGACGATCACGTCGACCTTGCCGAACGTCTTGACCGTTTGCGCGATGGCGGAGTGCACGCTCTGATCGTTGGTCAGATCCACTTGCAGAGGAAGAAATTGCTCCGATGCGGGGCCGATCGCTTCCGTCAGCGACGCCACGGTTCGCGAAGTCGCGGCGACGTAATCGCCACGCGCGAGGAGTTGCCGTATGAGCCGTTGGCCGACGCCTTTCGATGCGCCAGTGACAAACCAGATTTTTGCAGACTTGTTCATGATAATTTCCTTAGGAGATATGGAATACGAAATAAAATTTCAACGACGTTTCAAAAGAATGTGGTCAGAGTCTTACTTGAGTGCCACGCTCATTCCACCGTCAGCCATTACGACTGCGCCGACGATGTAGCTCGCTTTCTCAGAAGCCAGAAAGGCGATTACTTCAGCAATTTCACGCGGATCGGCTGCCCGTTTGATCGGCGCATTCTTACCGTGCTCGGCGAGGAAGGCCGGGCCGTCGTCGTGAAGATGGTTCGTGATGTTCGTCACGGCATCGCCGGATCCCACCGCATTGACACGAATGCCGTGATCGATCGCCTCGAGCGACATGGCGCGCGTCAACTGAGCGAGTGCGCCTTTCGAGGCCGCATAGGCGGCGATCAGCGGAAATGCCTGATAGCACGCGTATGAACCCACGTTGACGATTGCGCCGGTCTTCGCCGGCATCATCGCGCGCATGGCTTCACGCGAGAACAGGAATGCGCCGGTGGAGTTGACCGCCTGGATACCGTTCCAGTCGTCGAGCGTCATCTCGATGACCGGCTTGTTGATGATGATCGCGGCGTTGTTGACCAGAATGTCCAGCTTGCCGAAGTGTTCCATCGCAGCGGCCACCGCGCGCACTGCACTTTCCTCATGCGCGACGTCGGCGATGAGCGGAACGATCCCGGGCCGGGCCAATGCTTCGACGTTGCTGCCGCGTCCAACGGCGATCACGCTCGCGCCTTGGGAGTGCAACAGTTCGGTGGTGGCGAGTCCGATACCGCTTGCCGCACCGGTGACGATGGCAACCTTGCCGGCGAACGGTCGGTAGGTGGATGCTTGTGAAGTCATGATGAATTGCTCCAAAGAAATGAGGATCAAGAGATGAGACTTGTTAGAAAGGGCTCGCCGTTGGGCGCACAACGATTTCGCTGACATCCACGTCCGCCGGCTGCTCGATTGCGTAGGCGATCGAACGTGCAATAGCGTCTGACGTAAGCGCCACGCGGCGGAAGTCCTGCATCGCAGCGCGCGCGGTGTCGTCGGAGATCGAATCGGCCAATTCTGATTCCACGACGCCCGGGCAGATCACGGTCACGCGAATCTTGTCGGTTTCCTGACGCAGACCGTCCGAGATAGCGCGCACGGCGAACTTGGTCGCGCAATACACGGCGGCCGTCGGCGAGACAGAGAGGCCGCCGATCGAGGAGATATTGATGACCTGGCCAAACCCCTGGCGCTCCATGGTCGGCAGGACCGCAGCGATGCCGTGCAGCACGCCGCGAATATTCACGTCGATCATGCGATTCCATTCGTCCACCTTTGTCGCGCTCAAGGGCGACAAAGGCATCACGCCGGCGTTGTTGACGATCACGTCGATGCGGCCGAAGGCGTCCAGTGCGGACTGGGCGAATGCGTTGACGTCGTCGGCGGACGTGACGTCGAGTGCCTTGTAACGAACCGAGCCGCCGCTTGCTTGAATTTCTTCGGCCAGCGCCGCGAGTCGTTCCGTGCGCCGCGCGCCGATCACGAGCTGGTGACCTTGGGCGGCGAGCAGCCGGACCGCTGCTTCGCCGATACCGCTGCTTGCCCCGGTGATAAGGATGACTTTGGGTTGATGGGTTTGCGTTGTCATGTTGCGTTCTCCGTGCCAATAAGCTGTGCAGGTTTGTCAGAGGGAGAGGCTACGAAGTCTGCGCACGAGGCGGCAAAGCAATCGCGGCGCGGTCTCCCGAGCGCTTCGGCCACACCGTGCAGCCGATAACCCATCTTATGAGCCGAGCTCCTGCACGCGAATACACGTGACAATCGCGGTATTGCCTATTCCTATTGAAGTGGATGCGGGCCGCCGAGCGTATCCGGTAGAATTTATTCACCCGATCTGGCGAAAGAGGAGTCTTCGTGACAGTTGCCGACAACCCGGTTTCCGCAAAGATGGTGAGCCTGCTCGAGCGTCTGGCTCCGAATGAGGGGTACACGCAGTCCGCGCTGGAGGGCGTGCGGTTCATGCGGTCGGACCGGCCGCTGGGGCGCACGCCCGTGCTGTACGAGCCCAGCATCGTGATCGTGTGCCAGGGGCGCAAGCTGGGGTTTCTGGGCGAGGAGGTGTATGTCTACGACGCCCAGCACTATCTGATCCTGTCCGTGCCGCTGCCGTTCTCGACTGAAACCGAAGCGAGCGAGGCCGAGCCAATGCTGGCTGTGACGCTGCGCCTCGATCTGATCGAATTGACGGATCTGATACTGGCGATCGATCGCAGCGGAAGCCATCAGGAAGGCACGCCGCTAGGGATCGTATCGACGCCGCTCGAGGGAGACCTCGCCGAAGCGGCCTTGCGCCTGCTGCAAGCCCTGACGTCACCTCTGGACGCGGAGGTGCTGGGGCCCGCAATCGTGCGGGAAATCTGCTACCGGGTATTGATCGGGGAGCGAGGCGCAGCGATGAGGGCTGCGCTCGCGCATCAGGGGCGCTTCGGCAGGGTCGCGAAAGCGCTGCGGCGAATTCACACTGACTACGCGCAGCCGTTGGATGTCAGTCGTCTCGCGGAAGAGGCGGGGATGAGCGTTCCCGCGTTTCATGTCAACTTCAAAACCGTCACGCTCACCTCGCCGATCCAATACATCAAGTCGACGCGTTTGCATCAGGCGAGGCTGCTGATGATTCGCGACGGTTTGACGGCAGCCTCTGCTTCGGCGCGTGTCGGTTATGAAAGTCCCTCGCAATTCAGCCGCGAATTCAAGCGTTTCTTCGGACGTTCACCGGTCGATGAGGCTCGAGATATGCGGGCATCGTTCGCGCTATCTCCGGCTGCGACGTTCGACGCGTTCTCTGCTTCTCACTGACCTCAAAATGAGGCGGGCGCCCGGTGCTATGCATCGGATCGCACTCGTGCGACCTTTTTTGGGGCCGGTGTGCTTCGCTCCTTTCTGGCGTGTTTAGACATGCACTGATTTGCATGACGCGGCCAAAGTTCCAGCGGCAGTGTTGCAGTGTGGTTAACGGTCTATTGACGAATGATGGGTCTTATCGCGTGAGGTTTGCCTCTACCATTGCACCGGTGCTGCATGTGCCAGTCATAAAGGAGTCTCATGAACCTCGCTTCGATCCGCAAAGACGCCTTTGCGATGCCCGTTCACAATCCAGCCTACCCTCGGCCGCCGTACCGCTTCATCAATCGGGAATACTTCATCATTTCGTATGAGACCGATTTCGATGCGCTGCGCGCCATCGTGCCGGAGCCGTTGCATCCGGAAAACGATCTCGTACATTACGAATTCATTCGCATGCCGGATTCGTCGGGCTTCGGTGACTACACCGAAAGCGGCCAGGTCATCTCGGTGCGAGACCAGCAAGGACGCCTCGGCAACTACACGCATTCGATGTACCTCGACGACGAAGGCCCGATCGCCGGCGGCCGCGAGATCTGGGGCTTTCCGAAGAAGCTGGCTAAGCCGACCTTAAGCGTCGATGGCAATGACACACTGCTCGGCACACTCGACTACGGCACACAACGTATCGCAACCGGCACGATGGGCTTCAAGCATGTGCCGCTCGACATCGAGGTTGAACGCAAGAAGCTTGCGGACACACCGAATTACCTGCTCAAAGTGATCCCGCACGTTGATGGTTCGGCGCGCGTGTGCGAACTCGTGCGTTTCTATCTGCGCGACGTGAGCGTGCTGGGTGCGTGGTCCGGTCCCGCCGCGCTCGAACTGCATCCGCACGCATTGGCGCCCGTCGCCGATCTGCCGGTGAAGCGGGTGGTCGGCGCACGGCATGTGATCGCCAATCTAACACTGGATATCGGCGAGGTTGCGCTCGATTATCTCGCCACAACCGAGAGCGTGAAGCTCGCAGTCAATCAATAACGGTCCGTGAACCGATAAGGAACGCAACATGTCGTTGAACAATAAAGTCGCGCTTGTGACGGGTGCAGCAAGCGGTATTGGTGAGCAGTGCGCACGCAAACTCGCTAGCCTCGGTGCTGCAGTGGTGATTGCCGACCTGAATCTCGAGAACGCGCAGAAAGTGGCCAACAGCATCGTCGCCGCGGGCGGCAAGGCGCTGGCGGTCGCAATGGATGTGACGAATGAAGAAGCAGTCAATAGCGGCATTGAACGTGCGGTGCAGGAGCTCGGCAGCATTGATGTGCTCGTGTCGAACGCGGGTATCCAGATCGTCGCTCCAATCGAGGAGTATGCGTTTTCCGACTGGAAGAAAATGCTGGCCATCCATCTGGACGGTGCCTTCCTCACCACTAAGGCGGCAATCAAGCACATGTACGCGGGCGGCAAAGGCGGCTCGATCGTCTACATGGGTTCGGTGCATTCACACGAGGCGTCGAAGCTGAAGTCCGCCTATGTGACCGCCAAGCACGGCTTGCTGGGACTGGCCCGAGTGGTTGCGAAGGAAGGTGGACCGCGCGGCGTGCGGGCGAATGTCGTGTGTCCGGGCTTTGTGCGTACTCCGCTCGTCGACAAGCAGATTCCCGAGCAGGCCAAGGCGCTCGGTATCTCCGAGGCCGAAGTGGTGAAGAACGTGATGCTCAAGGAAACCGTCGACGGTGAATTCACCACCGTTGAGGACGTCGCCAATACGGTCGCGTTCCTTGCAGGCTTCGAATCGTCTGCGCTCACCGGGCAGTCGGTGATCGTTAGCCACGGCTGGTCAATGCAATAAGGGGTCGCGTATGCGCAGCAGCACAAAAAAAATCAACGGGCAGCCGGATGCGTTTGTGCTGCCGCGCTATGACGAGATCGCCCTGGTGCTTCAAGGTGGCGGCGCGCTCGGGTCTTACCAGGCCGGCGTCTACGAAGGCCTGGCCGAGACCGGTGTGCAACCGAACTGGATTGCCGGTGTCTCGATCGGCGCGCTTAACACCGCCATCATTGCCGGCAATGCGCCCGAAAACCGCGTGGAAGCGTTACGCGGTTTCTGGGATTCGATCTGCCATCCGCTCGACTGGGTCGGTGGTCTGGGCGCATGGATGCTGCCCGGCTTCGGCGCGCAGGACCTGTCGCGCAAGTGGGCGAGTTTGTGGGCAGCCAGCCGCGCGTTGACAGAGGGGCAGCCAGGTTTCTTCTCGCCGCGCAACCCATTGCCAATGGCAGGTTTCGGCAAGCAAAACCCCAACGCGGTCAGCTATTACGACACGGCCGCCTTGAGGGAAACGTTGTTGAAGTTCGCCGATTTCGATCGAATCAACGATGGCGACATTCGCGTTTCAGTGGGGGCGGTGAACGTGCGGACCGGCAACCTGGTGTACTTCGACAACACGAAAATGCGTCTGGAGCCGGAGCATTTCATGGCGTCAGGGGCGTTGCCGCCAGGCTTTCCGGCGGTGGAGATCGACGGCGAGTACTACTGGGACGGCGGGCTGGTTTCCAACACGCCGCTGACCGAAGTGCTTCGCGATGCGGACCACAAAGATACGTTGGTTTTCCAGGTCGATCTGTGGAGCGCGCGAGGTAATGCGCCCGGAGATTTTCTCGACGTGTCCGAGCGCGCCAAAGATATCCAGTACTCCAGCCGTACGCGAGCGGTAACCAGCATGCTGGCAGATCGTCAGAAGCATGCACGTTTCATCAAGGAGTTGCTCGCGCATGTTCCACCGGATCTGCGCAGGACCGATCCGCTATTCCGTCTCGCTGAAGAAGCAGCCGATGGGAGCGCGATCAATGTGGTCCACCTGATCTACAAGAACAAGCCGTATGAAGGGCATTACAAGGACTACGAGTTCAGCGTCGACACAATGCACGAGCATTGGGAAAGTGGCCTTGAAGACATTCGCGATTCGTTTGCGCATCGGGAGTGGTTCGATGTGCCGAGCCGCGAACAGGGTTTCGTGACGCATGACGTGCATCGCCGGCCTGGCGCTGTGCCGCAGTCCGATCGTGACATGCCAGAACTGCCCCTCGGAGCGGAACGGAAAGTCGCTGCGTGAACAATCACTGACCGGTTCCGCTCCGCTGTTTCAAAGGAGCGGTCGCCGATTAGCAACTTGAATAAGGCGTGATTGCGCGACGAGTCTGTGACGTCGCGCTCACTGCCGCTATTTTTCAGAAACTTCACATCAACGTCACTTCGGATAACTAATGTCACGGTTGCAGTACCCCTTCAACCATGAGAACCGAAATGACAAAGATCAAATGGAATCATGCAGCAGCGCTCGCGTTTTTCGCGGCGTCCCAAGTGGCTCACGCTGGCACGCCGAGCGTAGGCAGCCGCGAATACAAAGTGTTGCTCAATCCCGTTGCGTTCGACAGTTCGCCCGTCGATACAGCCAATCGTTTTTTGACGGATCTTCAGGCGAGTCTCGCGGCAAACGGCTTCGATAGCACGGTCAAGAAGACTTTTAGCGCCGACAACGATCGCACCGTGCTGTACTACGACTCGCCGGGAACCTGCGCCGTTAAGCAGGCCGGCTACTCGATGCGCGAACGCGATGACAGCAGCGGTCGCAATATCGAGTTGAAGTTCGGCTCAGCAAACGAAACCACCTCGGCGAATACGGATGTCAGCGGCAGTTCGTCCAAGGCCAGCAGCAAGCTCGAAGACGACATCACACCGCCTTCGAATCAAACGTACTCGCATTCGACGAACGAACCGCTCTCCAACTCCAAGAACATCAACCACCTGAGCGACATCAACGACCTGTTCCCTACCACCCACGTATTCGACAGCATCAGCAGCCAGTCGCTCGCGCCGGTGAGCGGTCTGTCGATTCATGAGCTGACCTTTGACGGCCCGACCAGCGATCTCGGTCAGGAAGACGCTGACTTCACGATGACCGTCTGGTACGCCAACGGTTCGAGCACGCCGGCGCTCGCGGAAATCTCCTTCGAAGTCGACGTTAACGACAACGGCGTTTTCACCGACAAGGTCACTTCGCGCTCGCAACTGATCTTCAATACGATCCAGGGCATGACGAACTGGGTGCAATCGCCGAGTTCGACGAAGACCGCGTGGGTCTACAAGTATCAGCCGACCTTCTGTAGCCAGTAACAATCGCAGTTCTGCCGCGCCGACTTAACTCAGTCGTCGGCGCGGCGCAATTCAAGGCAGCACATCCAGACGTCGTGTCCAAAGCGATGCCAGCGCAAGCACGGTGCCGCTGATCACCAGCATCAACGTGCCCATCGCCATGCCGTCGCCGATCGAACCCTGCTCGAACTGCTGCCAGATGAATACGGACGCGGTTTGCACGCCGCTTGGCGAGAGCAGCAGCGAGGTCACGAGTTCGCGCGATGCCACCGCGAAGACGATCATCATCGACGCCGCGAGCGGCGGGGCCACCAGCGGTAAGACGATGCGCCACAGCACGCGGGCTTCAGTTGCGCCATGCACGCGTGCCGCGGCCTCGAGGCTGCCGCCGATCTGCCGCAGCGCCGCACTCGCATAACGCACCGGATAGGGCAGCAGCAGGCAGCTATACGACAGCAGGAGAATGGCCCACGTGTTGTACGGCGTGATGGGCCAGAAGGGCAGATTCCAAGCGAGGATCAAACCGACGCCGACCACGATGCCGGGCATCGCATGGGGCAGCAGCGTGAGGCCGTCGAGCGCAGCGCGTCCAGGCGTGCGCGTTTTGATGATGATCCACGCAGCCAGAAACCCCAGTGTCCCTGTCAACACGGCGGTCGCTGCGGCCAGACCGAGACTCGTGAACAGGGCGCCGGCGCCTTCGCCCACCGAGGCGATCGCTGCGAAATGCGCGAGCGTCAGATTGGACACGCTCAAGCCGCCCGACAGCGTACGCACGAAAGACGTCGCCACGATCGCGCCGAGCGGCGCAATCGTCGTACAGAACGCCGCCGCGCCGAACAGCAACAAAACCGGCCACCGCCAGCGACCGAGTTCGAACGGATCGCTGGCGACCGGCTTGCCCGTTTGCGTATCGAAGTCGCGGCCGGCGAGCAGACGCCGTTGCGCCATGAAGGCCGCAAGCGCGGTGAGCGCGAGCAACGCAGAGAGCACCGCTGCGCCGGACAGATCGATCGGCCAATCGGAGAAACGCGCTTCGATCGATGTCACCAGCAAACTGAAGCCGGCACGCGCGCCAAGTGCGGACGGAATGCCGAATTCTTCGATCGCCATGGTGAACGCGAGCAGGGTGCTCGCGGCAATCGCCGGTGCGGCGAGCGGCAGCGTGATGCGCACGAACGCACGCCATGGCGTGGCGCCGCATACCCGAGCGACCTGTGCGAGCCGGCCGCCGGTCGACATCAACGCGCGCGAGACCGCGAAATACACCACTGGAAACACGCTCAGTGTCATCGTGAGCGCAATGCCTGCGAACGAAAACAGATAACCGCCGAGATCGAAACCGGCCAGTTGCTGGAGATAGCCATGCGGCTGCAGCAGCAACATCCAGCCCAGTGCCGCGAGATACGGCGGAATCAGAAACGGCGCGAGAAACAGCAAATCCCATAGCCGCGCGGCTGGCAATCGCGTCAAGCCACGCAGCGCGCCGAGCGGCACGCCCAAAGCGATACTCGCCAGCGCGACGGCAACGCCGAAACGCAACGTGTTGCCGAGCAGCGGCCACGTGTCGGATTGCGTAAGCGTCGAACGGATCGCCGCAAGGGGATGCGCAAAGGAGCCGTGATTCAACTGCGGAAAGATCGCCTGCAACGCGACGAAGGCGGTAGGCAACGCAACCAGCAGCCCCAATGCGACGAACAGCATGCCAAGCGCGGCGGTGCGCCCGACGCGCCCCGACCGCCACCCGCGTCGCGCGAGGCCGCGTTGCGCGATCACGCTGGCCATCAGTGTTCGCCGAACAGCGCGTTAAAGCGTGACAGAACCTCGGCTCGCGACTTCGTATTGCTGCCATCGTCTTGTGGCAGGAGCTTCAGGTCTTTCAAACGCGGCCGCGGCGAATCGATGTCTTCGCGCGCTGGAATCAGGTAGGCGGCGGCGACCAGTTGCTGACCCTCGTCGGACAGCACGTAGTCCACGAATGCCCGGGCGTCCGCCTGAGCATGCGACGATTTGAGGATCATCATCGGACGCGGCGCGATCACCGTGCCGCTGCTCGGGAAAATCACCTTGACCGATTCGCCGCTGGCCGCCGCGCCGTACGCGACGTAATCGACCGCGCCGAACACGGCTGATTTTGCCCCTTGAAGCACCGGATTGATCGCCTGCGCATTCGGCCCGAGCACGAGCATGCCGTTCTTGTGCAGGCTGTCGAATAGTGTCCATGCGGCTTCGCCGAGCCGGTCCTGCAGGCCCAACAGCAGATCTAGCGATGCACCCGACAGCGCAGGATTCGGCGTGGTCACCTGATTGCGATATTCGGGCGCGGCGAGATCGCGCCAGTCGTGCGGCTCAGGCTTGCCGGCGCGCGTATTCCAGACGATGCCAAGCGCCGAGATACCTTGCGCGACGTAAGACGGCGCCTTGAACATGGGCGGCACGTGTGCCGCATTCGGGCTCGTGTAGGGGGCAAGCCAGCCACGTCGCTCGAGATCTTGGGCCGTATCCCAAGATGCGGAAATCAGGACGTCTGCGTGCGGATTGCTCGATTCCGCCTCGATGCGCGCCATCACCTTGCCGGTCGTGGCCTGAAACAGGTCGACTTTGACGCCGGTTTTGCGCTCGAAACCTTGCACGAGTTTTTTGCTGAGATTGCCGGGACCGGCAGTGTAGACAGTAAGCGCTTGCACGGAAGTAATCGGCCCGAAGGCAAGGGAAAGGGAACAAACGATAGAAGAAAGTAGCTTATACATTGTAGCGATTCCGTTATCGATGGACAGTCTGCGCTACACGTCCTTGCGCAAGCGTCACGATCGTGTGCGCGAGCGCATCGGCGTCGCTGCGATCGTGGGTCACGTACACGGCGGTCGTGCCGAGTTGCGCGAGGACGGTGCGAATGTCGTCGCAGAGGGTGGCGCGTAATTGCGTGTCGAGATTCGAGAGCGGTTCGTCGAACAGCAACACGCGTGGACGCGCGACGATCGCGCGTGCCAGCGCGACGCGCTGCTGCTGGCCACCGGAGAGCGCCGACGGGCGGCGCGCGGCCATCTGTTCGAGACCGACGCGCGCCAGCGCTTGTGCGACCGCAGCAATCCGCTCGGCGCGCGGCACGCCACGCATTTCCAGCGGAAACGACACGTTGCCCGCTACCGTCATGTGTGGCCAGAGCGCGTAGTCCTGGAACACCATGCCGAGGTCGCGTGCTTCCGGCGGCACACAGTGCGATGGATCGGCGACGGTCTCGCCGCCGAACATCACGCAGCCCTCGTCCGGACGCAGCAGCCCGGCCAACAGCTTGAGCAGGGTGCTCTTGCCGCAGCCGGATGGCCCGAGCAGCGCGAGCGTCGTGCCCGCCGGCACGTCGAGATCGATGCCGTCGAGCACGGTGTGCTCACCGAAACGCTGACGAAGTCCGCGCAAGTGGATCGATACGCTCGCGTCGTTCATCTGCATGCTTAGAACTTGTGGCGGATGCCGGCCATCAGACCGAACTGGTTCTTGCCGGCCACGACGTCCGTGCCGAAGCCGTTCAGACCCAGGTTCGAGCCGTTGCGGTTCAGCGCGTACGCGAGGTTCAGATACAGGTCGGTGCGCTTGGACAGGAAGTAGTCCGCATCAACCTGGAACGACCATGGGTCGCGCGACGTGCCATAGAAGTTCTGGTACATCGCCGTGCTGGAGAGCGCGAAGTTGGGCTGTGCGAGCCAGGTGGCGCCGAGCCAGTAGAGGCTGGTTGCTTCAACGGGCGATGTGCTCAGCGTGCTCAGGTGCACCGCATGCGAATCGAGGTAGCGGTAGCCGGTGTAAGTCGTGACCGTGGAAATTTTGTAGCTTGCTGCGAACGATACGCGGCGATCCGTATCGCCTTCGTAGCCGCCGACCTTCGACGTATGCGCGGCTGTGGGACTCGTGCTGCCGCCATTCTTCTGGTCGTACACGAGTGTCGCGCTGAACGGGCCGTGCTTATAACGCAGGCCGCCTTCGATCACCCGGGCGAAACGCGTGTCGCCAGCCGGCTGCGGGCCATACGTGACCGCGTCGTAGCCGAAGCTGTATTGCACGATCGCAGTCAGTTCGCCGAAGCGTTTTTCATAGCGAACGGTGTTGTCGAGCCGGTCCGAGAATGCCGGGTCTTGCATCTTGATGGCATAGACCGCGTTCTTCAGCGGGTTGTATTCGCTGACCCAGTCGAGGAACAGGCCGCCCTGGCGGCCCAGCGAGAACGAACCCCAGGTGTCGTTCGCGATGCCTACATAGGCGAGCCGGCCGAACTCGCGGCCGCCTTGCAGCAGGGCGCCGCGATCGACGTTGATGCCGCTTTCGAGCAGGAAGAAGGTGCGTGAGCCGCCGCCGAGATCCTCGGTGCCGGTGATGCCCCAGCGCGAGCCGGACATATCGCCGGACGTCAGACGGGTGATGCTATGCGTCTCGCCTTTCGACGACGATGCGCTGGTGAGATATTCAAGACCGGTATCGACGATACCGTAGAGCGTGACAGACGAGCCGGAAATGGCGGGTGATTCGTCGGCATGTGCGTAGGCAGACAGGCTGGCGCAGACGGCCAGACAGCAGCCTACCGCCGTAGTGCGGTAGGAGTGGTTCACGGATTGTGTCCTCTTTGGGATTAAATGTGAGCCACGAATGTAAGCGGACCTTAAGTCACCAGCGTGACAGGAGGGCCGCTAGAACGCTGCCTTCTTGATATCGTTGCCAGGCCGATTTGCCAGGATGGCGCCCGTAATAACGTGAAAGAGATGATCCCCCCGTGGCGCGAATCCAGGCTGGCCGACGAGCCAGCCGAACGCCGACATCAGGGCGAACAGGTCGACTCCATCGATATCGGCGCGCGCCGTTCCCTCGGCTTGAGCGCGGAGCAGTAGTCGCGCGCCCGCTGAACGCAGCGCTGTGCTCGAAGCGTGAAGCGCGGAGTCCGGATCCGCGTGCGCGGTCGCAAACAAGGCGCAGATACCGTTATAGGTACGAACGAATGCAACCCCTTCGCGAAACCAGGACACCAGCGCTTCGTCAGGTGGATTCGACGTTTCGAGTTCGGCTGCCTGCTGTATCAGTTCGTCCACTTTCATGCGCAGCAACGCTTCGAACAAGGCTTCTCGTGTCGGGAAATGGCGAAATAGTGTCGCCAACCCGACGTCGGCCCGGCGGGCGATATCTCGCATGGATGCATCGGCACCATGCTCGGTGACGACGTCACGCGCGACTGCAATGAGATGGTCGTAATTCTTTCTGGCGTCAGCTCGCATAAATTGCCTTGACAAACGGATCAGTGATCCGAATATAATGAACCTGTATCCGGATCAGTGATCCACAAGATACAGCACATTCGTGCAGATGGGAACAGACGCGCAGTACGACACCACGAAAGGAGATGTCATGCGAAAGCTCGAGGGTAAGGTTGCAGTCATCACGGGTGGATCAAGCGGCATGGCGCTGGCGAGCGCCAAGCGGTTCGTTGAAGAAGGCGCCTATGTCTTCATCACGGGCCGGAGGCAGGAGGCGCTCGACGAAGCCGTCAAACTGATTGGCCGGAACGTGACCGGCGTGCGCGGCGACGGGGCCAATCTGGATGACCTCGATCGCCTGTTCGATACAGTCAAGCGGGAAAAGGGCAAGATCGACATCCTGTTCGCGAGCGCAGGCACGGGCGAAGCCGTCCCACTGGGCGAGATTACCGAGCAGCACTTCGATGCGACCTTCGGTCTGAATACGCGCGGAACGCTGTTTACGGTTCAGAAGGCGTTGCCGCTGTTTAACGATGGCGGGTCGATCTTCATGACCGGGTCAGTTGCTTCGGTGAAAGGTTTCCCTGGTTATGGCGTGTATGCGGCGAGCAAGGCGGCGTTGCGCTCATTCGCACGCACTTGGCTTAACGAACTGAGGGGCAGGAATATCCGGGTGAACGTGCTGAGCCCGGGGCCGATCGCCACACCGATGCAGGACCAGGTTCTCACCGAGGAGGCGAAGCGCATGTTCGAATCCCTGATCCCGCGGGGAAAGATGGGGCGTCCTGAGGAAATTGCGACGGTCGCGCTGTTTCTTGCGTCAGACGATTCGAGCTTCGTGAATGGGGTGGAGTTGTCTGTCGACGGCGGCTTCTCGGCCATCTGAAATCGCGCCGAAAGGCGCGTAGAAGGACCTTTCAACTCGACAAAGATGATCTGATTTGTGTCGATAAATTTGGATTCCTTACAGTACTGAATGGAGAGTCCGCATGAACTATTCGATTATTGGCTTTGGCGCGATAGGCCAGGCACTCGCCCGAGCGTTTGCAAGAAAGAACATCGATGTGATCGTCGCCAGCCGGCGCCCTCCCGAGGCGTTGATGCAACAGGCACGAGCGATCGGCCCCACCGTTGTCCCCGCGACGCTGCAGGATGCAATCGCGTCCGACACGATCTTCCTCGCGGTTCCGTTTTGGGAACATCGCGAAGTCGCGAAGCAGATCCCAACCTGGCAGGGCAAGACGATCATCGACACGACAAATGGTTTCGGTGTTCCCGTTGAAGATCTGGAAGGTCAGCCGTCGGCTGCGGTTGTCGCCAAAGCGTTTACCGGCGCAAGGTTCGTAAAGGGCTTTAACCATCTGCCCGCTGCCGTTCTGGCCGCTGATCCGAGCCTGAATGGCGGCAGCCGCGTCGTGTTTTTGTCGAGCGATGACGAAAATGCGGTGGCACCGGTCGCTGCTTTGGCCGAACAACTCGGTTTCGCGCCGATTGCGCTAGGACCGCTCAAGGATGGCGGCTTGCTTGTCCAAGGCAGAGGGAATACCTGGGGTCAACTGATCTTCAAGGACCTCGTCAAGTTCAAATAGCGGCGCCTCACGACGAAGTCACAGCGGCCACGCGCTTCGCTAAACGCGTGCTGGTGATCGGACCGAGAAGCGGTCGTTGCCGACATGGTGATCCGAATGACGGCTCAGGGTCGATTTGCAACGCTCGCCCGTGATGTGCCCGGTGGACTATAGGACACGAGTACCGGGCAACGTCGACGGGGCGCGCCACAGAGTGCGCGCCTCACCTGGCCATATCAAACGTGGTAAAAGCCGTCGCCAACAGAATTCTGCAGCACGCCATCGACGTAGACGCTGACGGGCTCGCCGTCGGCCGACGTCAATATTGCGCCGTTGGCATGTTGGCCGATGATCTTCATGCGGCCTCCGTGAATCTCGGCCATCGCCTCGCGGTCCAGGTCAATGGACGTGGAAAGGTCCATGATCGTTAGTGCTTTCATGATGCGCTCCTTGGGTGAGTAGAGGATAAGGACTGGACGAGCGGCCGGACGCTTGTACGAATCGACGCATATGTTGTGCCATCGCGCGTAGTCCACGCTGGTTCACGCTGGCTCGTCGATCCAACGACATTGGAGTGAGGCGCGGTGGGCTAACGACCATCACCTGAGATGATTTCAGTTGCCCGCTCGCCAACACAGCAGCAGCGAAGAGAACCGAAAGACCGATCGCTGCCGCCGTCGAATAGATGTTGGCGCGGGCGCTTCTGGGTAGGAGCGGACGACTCCCCAAAGAAAGAGGCGAACATATCGCGCACGAAAGGCATTCGTAATAATAGGCGCGCGGAGCAACGTTCAACCGCGAAAAGCGCTATTGTGGCGACTTGCTTCTGCGACACATGGCGCGATAGAATCGCGCCTGCTCATTGGGGAGTAGCCGCCTCGAACGCCATGTTCGAGGGCGCACGTCAACATACTTGGCGAGTCGAAAGACCCGCTATGGCGTGTGCAGCTAAATGCCTGGCAAGACCGATGACTCGCATTCCGACCTAACCGGGTCGCCGGAATGCGCGTCATCGCGTTTTTTCTGCGCGGCCCGGATACAACAACCCCCATGCAATCCTTCCTCATTTCGACCAGTGTGGTCGGCCTTGCTGAAATCGGCGACAAGACTCAGCTTCTGTCCCTGGTTCTGGCAGCGCGATATCGCAAGCCCATCCCCATCATCCTTGGTGTTTTTGCCGCTACGCTCATCAACCATGGTGCATCTGGCGCACTCGGCGCGTGGCTTGCGAGCGTTCTGAGTCCAGGCATTCTGAATTGGGCGGTTGTCGCGTCGTTCGCCGTGATGGCGGTGTGGATTCTCGTTCCGGACAAGCTGGACGACGCCGACGCGGTTCTGACGAAAAATTCGATGGGCGTGTTCGGCACAACCGCACTCACATTCTTTCTCGCCGAGATGGGCGATAAAACCCAAATCGTCACGATTGCTCTGGCGGCGCGCTTTCACGAGTTTTTCGGTGTGGTTGCCGGCACGACGCTCGGCATGATGTTGGCAAATGTGCCCGTCATCTACCTTGGACACAAATTTGCGGATCGCCTGCCAACAAAGGCGGTCCACATTCTGGCCGCGATCATCTTCGTTGTCCTTGGTGGCCTCGCCCTCAGGACCGCGCTGTATCCGCAAGCGCATCCGCTGTTCTAGTTCGCGACTGACGCGCGCACTGCAGTCCACCCACGCGAGACCTTTAGAAAAAACCGGAGCGTGCCGTTAATAAGCGGTGGTCCGACATAACGTGGACCGGGATCGGAGTCGTCCGTCATTTGCTCGGTTCGGAGTCAACGAACGAACCGAGCGGTGCGTCGGATCACGACTTCCGGATGCGCACGTCGTCTACGGGCGGACTGACACTTTCAGTTTCCTTCCGCCCAACCTGCTCGAACAGGTCACCTGGTCGACGTGCCGTTCCACATCGGAGCAATCGTGATCAGACAGAAGGGCACCCAAAGGCGTCGATATCTATGGCGACGCAACGCAGCAGAAGACCAAGTTGAGCAGACGTCGTCGAACGTGCCCCCCGCGCGCCGCACGGCAGTATTTGGTCTCGTCCTCGTTCTGTTGAGTGTGCCGCTCCTGGCCTTCTGGGGCGCGTATGAAAGTTTGAGTGCCGGTTTCGCCGCGCAAGCCGCCAACGAGGCGGATAACGCTTTCGAGGAAGCCCGCTATAGCGTTGCGTGGGAGGAATCGGCCGAGCGCAAGTACTTCCAGGACCCACGCCCGGAGGTTCTTCGCGAGCACCGCGAGGCCGGTGAAGCACTCGACGCGGCGCTAAAGAAGGCAATGACACTTGAGCCCGACAGCAGCGTGATGCTGCGCGGCCTGCTGGAGAAGCACGCGAAGTATCGATCGTTCGCCAAGCCGATGTTCAAGGCCGTCGACGATCACGATATCGCCAGAGCCAATGAGATCGACGAGGACTCGGCCGATCCGCTCTTCGACGATATCGAGCAAAAGGTTCTCGCAGCAGCAGCACAGCACCGCGACGATGCGACGAAGCAACTCGAACGGCTCGTTGCCGTACAACGGGTCGTCCTGATATCGACCCCTGTAGTGCTGGCGATTGGCGTGGGGCTCGCGCTGCTGTTTCTTCAGATGCTGCGGCGCATTCGCAAGAACGTGGACGCGGCGGCTCAGAACGCGCTGCGCACGAGCGAACAGAGATTGCAGGCGCTTGTCGCCAACACGTCGGATGCGATACTCGTTTCCAACGTCAACGGGACTGTGACTTACGAGGCGCCGACGCGACGACCGGACCCCTTGAAGAACATGGGCCAGCTCGTCGGCACCAGTCTGCTCGATCCGATTCATCCCATCGACCGTCCCACGCTGCAGGGCCTGTTGGAGACCGTATCGTCGACGGCTCGATCCACGAAATCCATCGAGATCCGTACTCGAGGCGAAGGCAACGCGTGGCGCTATATTCAGCTTACCTTGACGAACCTTTTGGACGAACCGGCCGTCGGCGCAATCGTGGCGACCGCGAGCGACACCACCGAAAGAAAGAACTTCGAGGAGCAGCTCGCGCGACGGGCGTTCTACGATACGCTCACCTCGTTACCGAACCGCGCACTGCTGCTGGATCGTATTAGCCAGGCCGAAGCTCGCGCTCGTGAGCGTAACGCGATGATCGGCGTCGTTTTCATCGACCTGGACAACTTCAAGCGGGTGAACGACAGTCTTGGACATCATGTGGGAGACCGGCTGCTGATCGCAGCGGCCAAGCGTCTCGAAGGATGTGTTCGTCCGACTGACACAGTCGCACGACTGGGCGGAGACGAGTTCGTCATCCTGCTGGAACACTTGGGCAGCGAAGCGACGAGCGAAGGCACCCTGGTCGCAGACAACATTCTTGCGCAATTCAGTCAGCCGTTCGATCTCGACAACAAGCAGTACATCGTCAGCGCGAGCGTCGGGTTGGCATTCGCGCACGCGGGGCGCGGCCGCGGCGATGCTGACACGTTGTTGCGGGACGCCGACGTTGCGATGTACCGGGCCAAGAACGGCGGAAAGGGTCGTTACGTGGTTTTCGAAGAGAACATGCACGCTGAAGCAGTCAAGAAGCTGGAGATTGAAACGGACCTGCGTTACGCGATCGAGCATCGCGATCTACGCGTGTATTTCCAGCCCATCATGCAGCTTCAGGAGGCAGGGTTCCGGGAAATGGAAGCGCTCGTGCGGTGGCAGCACCCCACGCGAGGTTTGTTGCCGCCGTCCGAGTTCATTGCGATTGCAGAAGAGAGCGGCCTGATCATTCCGCTCGGACGATACGTACTGGAAGAGGCGTGCCTGCAAGTCGCCCGCTGGCAACGGGAGTTCCCAACAGAACCGCCGCTGCAGATTAGCGTCAATCTCTCGCCTCGGCAGTTCGATGATCCCCACCTCGTTGCCGACGTGGCTGCGGCGCTCTCCAACGCTCGCATCGAGGCAGCCTCGCTGAAACTGGAGGTTACGGAGGGTCTGATCATGCGGGATACCGAAAAGAGTATCGAGACGCTCCAGAAGCTGAAAGACTTTGGCGTCACAATCGCAATCGACGACTTTGGTACGGGCTATTCATCGCTCAGTTATCTTCGCAGGCTGCCGCTGGATGTGCTGAAAATCGATCGATCCTTTGTTCAGGGCATTGGCACGAGTGCGGAAGACGATGCGATCGTTCGTGCTGTGATTTCCATGGCGCAGTCTCTTGGACTGTCCGTCACGGCCGAGGGGATTGAAACGAGTGAGCAGGCAAGACTGCTTCGGGAATGGTCGTGCCAGGCGGGACAGGGCTATCTCTTCTCACGGCCTCTGCCTGCGGAGGAGTTCACCGCGCTGTTTCGCACGAGTTCACCCGATTCCAGCCGCAGCCATTCTGCGGGTGACTTCACCGTGGAATTGACCTGACCTATGCGTGAGTGGTGTCGGTTGAGCGTGTGTCGTGTTGCCTCACATCATTCCGCCCATGCTTCCCGTGCCGCCTACCCCGGTTCCACCGGTCCCGTTTGTGCCGGTATTTGGCGATGTGGCAATCGGATGTGCGGCCCCCGTCGTCGCGATAAGTGAGACGGCGGCCGCGTCCGGTTCTCCATTGGCGTCGATTGCGCCAAGAGATAGGAGCGCTTCGAGATCGCTGTCCTCGCCTGGCTGACCGACAGTGAATGCGGTGGTCAGAAAATTGGCGGTGGAAAGCGTAACACTGTACTTTTGCTGCAGGTTCTGGACGACAGCGGCCTGCGCAGTCAGAACGTTCGTCTGATTCTGCAGCGTCTGCTGAAATTGCGTGTTCGTCGCGAAGCCGGCGATCAGCCCGCTTTCATTCGTACCGAGTTGCGCCGCCAGATACGACAACATCAGATCAGTCTCCGGCGTGACGTTGAACGTGCCGCCGGCGAACGTTGCGGAGTGCAGCGTCGTCCCGCCCGAAGTCGCAGTGATCATGCACGGCATCGCTGCGCTGAATGCCGCGTGGTAGTTTCCGCTCGCATCTGCTGTGACCGACATCGAGCCCCGCGCGCAGTTGATGCTGATCGTCGCGTTCGCGAGCGCCTTGCCGGTTGCCGCCGTACCGGCGATCGAAACCATCGACACGCTGCTTGCGCTACTTCCACCGCCTCCGCCGCCGCAGCCAGCGAACAACGCAACGGATGCAATTAGCAGCCCCGCGCTGACAGAACGGATGACGTGCTGTTGTCGAGTGCTCATCGAAGTCTGCCGGTGGTTCGTATGTCGTCTAAACGATTTTGCAGGGGCGTCTATTCCACCTTGCGCGCAGTTCCTGATGGAATATAGCGGCCCCGCCGTACGTTTATTCGGGGTGTCGACGCTAGAAATGATGCATGGCGCTCTGCGCGACATTCCATCATCACGCGGCATCCGCTTGGGGGAAGTTTGAAACGAACCATGAACGACCATGGAGACCGAACGAGGCGAGGCCTGGGCGACCCGGATTTGCGGCCGCTATCGGCGTTTGCCGACGACGAACTGTCCGCCAGGGAGCACGAGACCACGCTCGTTCGGCTGACGACCAACCCTCGGGCGGCCGAGCGCGTGGCGAACTACCGCGCGCAAAAAGCCGCGCTGACAGCACTGTTCGGAGAACCGCACGACGATGCGCGCTGTATCGTCGTGCGCCAACGTGCGTCATGGTGGCAGCAGGCCGGCGTGGCGGCATCGTGCGTGGCGATGGGCGTGGCGCTCGGCTCAGTACCAGGCTGGATGTCGACGAATATCGCGGCTGATTCACCCGTGTTCGCGAAGCGCGCCGACATCGCTTTCGCGGTGTACGCGCCTGAGCAACGCCACCCCGTAGAAGTAGCGGCGCCGCAACGCGATCAACTGGTCGACTGGCTGTCACGGCGCCTCGGTCAGCGCTTGTCGGTGCCTTCGCTTCGGGAATACGGCTTTTCGCTGATTGGCGGCCGTTTGCTGCCCGGCGAATCCGGCCCTGCCGCGCAGTTCATGTATCAGAGCACGGCAGGCGCCCGGCTCACGATGTACGTTGCAGGGGTTCCAAAGGACGCGACGGCGTTCCGCCTGTTTCGTGACGGTAATCGCAGCACGTTCTACTGGGAGAGTCAGGGGACGGGATGCGCGCTGACTGGCCTCGTCTCAGAGGTGCAATTGCGATCCATGGCGGTCGACGCATGCAGCATGCTCGGGCGGGCGTTCAGAAGCCGGGAAACCAGCGGCGGTTTGAACCCATGATGTTTTGCGGAGCGCGTATTTCAGACCACCCAGCAAGCCGAAGCTCGGTGCTTGCCGCAGGTTGGCAGGCAACCGTGCGGACCTTGCTGTGCGCGTTCGCGTTGACATGCCTGTTTGTCTCAACGGACATTCACGCCCAATCTAATAGCCCGATTTCACTGGCTTCATCCCGCGCGTCGGCGGGATGCGCCGATGTTGCCACGCCGGATACCGTGAGTATGGACGTCAACCGGTTCCGGTGTCTCGCAGCTCGCGATCAGGCGGCTTCGTTGCGAACGTGGATTGAAAGCCGCTCGCTTCTGCCCCTCACCGACGCTCAGATCCTTTCGCTGATGGATGCAATGAAGCCGGATGCCTTCGTCGAGTACGCGAGGTCCGACATGGTTCCCGGCGACGCCTGCGAATACAGGATGTTCCGCCAGGAGCGGATATCCGGAAGATGGTCCGATCGGCCCGATCACATGGTTGTCCGCTACCAGGACACCCCTCGAAAAGTCTACGCAAAATGGCTACCCGACGGCGCCCATGCAGGACAGGAGATTCTCTACGACGAAACAAGGGATCCCGATAGCATCGTCGCCCATCTGGGCGGCGCGCTGCGTATCGTCTCGGGCAAGGTCGCCGTCGACGGCGCGTTCGCGCACACCCAGTCCCGCCATAGTGTCCGCGATCTCGGCCTGCAGTACATTGCGCGCACCATCGAGCACGATGCCCATAGCTTTCGTGAAGAAGGCCTGACTGAAAAACCGACCCGCATCGAACTCATGAACGTGCACGGCGCACGCTTCCTTGCATGGACATGGACGGCACCGTTGGGGCCGCCAGCGCATTATGCGCAGCGCGTGAGACTGCTATTCGATCTGCAGCACTCCTGGCCCAGTGGTGAAGCTGCATGGAACGAACGCGGCGACCAGGTGGAGATGATCCGTTTCGAAGACGTCGTCCCTCACCACTGGAGCGATTCGATTTTCGACCGACGTAACCCAGAGTACGGTTTCCATTGATCTAAAGAATCGGTCACGCATGCCGTTATGCAGGTGCATTGTGCGTGGACGAGGCCCCACGTCAACAATCGCGCGCTCAAGCCGTTGTCCGCAGAATATTCGGCGAGCGCGCGGCCGCACCAGGCCAATAAAAATAGATACTGAGAGACCCGCATGAAACAGCCAGACGAGTTGTTGCACACGGTTTACGTGAAGGCCGACAGGCTCATGCTCGTTGTCGTATGGGCCCTGTTCGCGATCTCCTGCTTGTTGGCGATACGCGACTACAACTTGCGCGCCGTACTGTGGGTCGGATTGCCTACCGTCGTGATCGCCTCGACGCTAACTTACTGGCGCGCAGGCGCACTCGTGACGCGTCTCTTCCTCGCGGCCAGTCTGATGACATTCGCTGCGTTGCAGATTCATCAGGTGCACGGTCTGACTGAATTGCACTTTGGCGTCTTTGTGCTGATGTCGTTCCTGCTGGCCTATCGGGACTGGCGACCGATTCTCTGCGCCGCCGGCGTCATCGCGGTGCACCACTTCTCGTTCAACTATCTCCAGCTTGCCGGATTGGACGTCTATTGCTTCACCGAGCCAGCGTGGTCGACCGTGCTGACGCATGCAGCCTATGTAGTCGTCCAGGCCGGGTTGCTGATTTTCATTGCATGGCATATGAAAGCCGATGCACAGACGGGCCGGGAACTGGCCGTTCTTGGCGAAAACCTTTCACAGCAAGAGGGCAAATTCGACCTGCGTCTTCCGCCGATGAAGCTCAACGGCACCAGCAGCCGCACCTTCAAGGACACACTCAACGCCATCCACGATGCGATGCGAGGCATCACCACGACGATCGACCAGATGGCTGTTTCATCGGACGACATCGCTTCCGAAAACCACACCTTGTCGCAGCAATTCAGCACGCAAGCTGAAACGCTCAACGCGACCAACACGGCGATGGAGCAGATCGCGCAACGGGTGAGGGAAAGCGCGGAACATGCGGCATCGGCAAACAGCCTCGCGCGGCAAACTTCAGCCGCAGCACGGCAAAGCGAACAGGTTGTCAGCGAAGTCGTCGATAAGATGACTGAGATTAATGACGCCGTGCATCGAATGGGCGACATGATCACGATGATCGAGAGCATCGCGTTTCAGACAAATCTTCTCGCGCTCAATGCGTCGGTCGAAGCGGCCCGTGCGGGCAGCCACGGACGGGGTTTCTCGGTGGTGGCCGAAGAGGTCCGTACGCTCGCGCATCGGAGCGCGAGCGCTGCGCGTGAAATCAAAGGCCTGATTGGCGATTCTTTACAGCGTGTCGAGCACGGCTCGACGCTCGCGACACGCGCCGGCACGGCCATGCAACACGTTGTCGGCAATGTGGGAGACGTGGCCAAGTTGATCGAGCACATCAGCGCGTCGAGTGATGCCCAGAGCCACGATGTCGATCGGTTCAGTCAAGGCATGGGCGAGATGGACGCGATGCTGGAGCGCGATGTCGAACACGTGAAGGGCGTCGCTTCGGCGTCGGCCAGTTTGCGGGAGAAAGCGCGGACTTTGCGTGAGGCAATGTCGATATTCCTTGTCGAGCACGACGTGAACTGATCCTGAGAGCGGGCACAACTGCTGCGCGGCCGTGCGATTTCGAAAGCGGTAGCAGGCGGGACACGGCACTATTAGCTCTCGCGCGGCGCGCCGGATCGAGCGCTACGGCGGATCGCATTCTGACCGCGCGTTGTGTCCTCGAACGGTCTGCGTCAACTGATACGCGGCGTCCGGAGGACACGCATGGATTCCACGTATAGCGACTTTCGTCGCGCCGATCAAGGAGAAGCGAGATGCCTAAAGCGTTTTCGGTCCCTATCACTCCGCAAGGAAAGTCCGCACTGGCGACGCTGCCGCCTTGGCACTATTCCAGCGACTGTATCGCCATTGAATACTGGACCGATCAGAAAGCGATCGCGGCGCTCCTCCCGCCGGGCGTCACGGTGGACGAGAAATCCGGCGGCCGGGCCTTCTTCTGGTTTCTGGATTGGCAGTTCACGGGTTCCAATGACGAGGTGACGGACCCGGCACGCTATCAATACCGCGAGGCTTTCGTTCTGGTCGAGGCGGTCTTCGACGGTGTTCCGGTCAACTACTGCCCGTACATCTTCGTCGATAACGACGCCGCCATCGCCCGCGGATGGGCGCAGGGCTTTCCAAAGAAACTCGCCAGCGTCTACCAGACTCGCAGTTTCTCCGCGCCCAGTCTGGCAGCGGCGCCGCTTGCTAAAGGAAGCCGCTTCGGCGCGAGTGTGTCAGCGCATGGAGAGCGGCTGGCGACCGCCCGCATCCAGCTCGAGGAACCTGTTGCTGACCCGACGACCGTGTTCAACCGGCCAACGACGATGCGCCGTTACTTTCCTCAACTCGCCGCGGGACTTCAGGAGAAGCCGCCGGTCGATGAATTGACTATGTCGCTCACGGATAATCTTGCGATCGTGGATGTCTGGGCCGGGTCGGCGGAGCTGAAGATTCCCGAAGTCGCCGGTGAGGACATGAACCTGATTGCGCCCGTGCGCGTCGGACGGGGCTATCGGCTCGGTATGGCGTACTCCGTGACCGACCTGCGCATTCTGAAGAACTACGTCGAGTGATCGTCTGGGTGCCCCTATGCGTTGGCAGAGGGTCCGGTTACGAGAGGCGCTTTCTTCGATGCGAGCGCCCGTGAAACATCAGTCCAGGAGTCGCTCCCATGCCGCTCTACACCTTGACTACTCAGAACGGCGCACTAAGCAGTGACGCCAAGGCCAAGCTCGCGATGGAACTGACGACATTGCATTCCGAATTTGCGGGCGTGCCTAAAAACTGGGTGCATATTGTGTTTCAGGACTATGCGCCGGGCAGCGGGTTCACCGCCGGAGAACCGGCGGCGACCGCCGCGCTCACGCTTTTGATGCGGGCCGGGCGGCCACCTGAATATAAGCGGGAACTGATACAGCGTCTTTGGAAACTGTTTCAGACCGCGACGGGAGCGCCCGATGACCAGATTGTCATCGGCATTCAGGACGTACCGGCCAGTCAGGCGATGGAGATGGGACAGGTCATGCCGGACGTCGCGAACGAATAGGATGGGGGGCGCTACTCGTCGTTGCCTGCGACTTCCGCACCGGCGATGTGATGCCGCGCCAATGACGCCGCGACGAAGCCCGAGGCTTTCATATCTTCAACGAACTTCGACAGATACGTGGCCGCTTCATCGCCCTTGGCCTTTGGCACGCCCATCGCCTGACGGATCACCATGAAGCGCTGGTCCAGTAACCGCAATCCGCCCGCTTTAGCGGCGTCTTTTTCGAGCTGTTGCTTGACGCCTGCAGCCACGTCCAGATGCTGATCCAGAAATCCCTGCACAACCGCCGGTGAAGTTGGAATCCGGACGATTGTCGCGTGATGGAGTTCGCGCGTCAGAAACAGATCGTAGGCGCTACCCTTGCCGACCGCGACCGTCACGCCGGGTTGATCGACAGCCTCGTTGGTGGTGATCGGCGAGGTGTCGCGTACGAGATAAAAGCCTTCGATCAGCACGTACGGTTTGGTGAAGGCGATTTCCTGTCCGCGCTTCGGATCGACGGCGAAGAACCCGATGTCTGCCTTGTCCTGATTCACGTTCTCAACCGATTCACCCGCTGACTTGACCGCGATCAGTTGCAGCGGTACGCCAAGTCGTTTGGCGAGCTCGGTAGCGAGATCGACAGACACGCCGACCGGTTTGCCCGTTGCCGGATCAAGATTGGCCAGAATCGGATTGCCGAGATTGATCGACGCGCGCAGCGTGCCGCTCGGCGCGAACACGCTTGCCATCGATGCGCCGGCGTCTTTCGTTTGCGCGACAGCGGGCGTGGGAACGGGCACGGACAAGACCGCACTTGACGCCATCAAGGCCGCCAATGTTTTGACCATGCCGTTACGGCGTTTTGCGATTGAAGGCTTTGTCATCTTGGAGTGCCCTTGATTAGCGTGCCAGAGCGATATTATCCGGGCATTTGGCGAAGCGCGTGCGCCGGCAACATATCCCTACGTCGTGATTCACCACTGCATGCCGCATCTTTTCGAGGGAATGTTCTACAGATTTGCCTCGCCCTCTGCATCCCGGATTTTATCTGCGCGACTACCATTCACGCTTTTGTGCCGCGCGCGGCGCGTTCCTACCACCGGGTTTTCGCATGAGCCTACTAATTCGTTTGCTGCTTTTGTTAATCACCAGTCGTGGCCGGAGCCGGCTGCAGGTGCTCGACACGTGTGTCACGCCGTTTCGAGTGTGGCTCAATGACCTCGATGTCTTGCTCCATATGAACAACGGCCGCTACTTTACGATCCTCGATCTGGCGCGCGTCGATCTGATGATGCGTAGTGGTCTGTGGCGGCAATTGAAGGCACAAGGCTGGTATCCAGTCGTCACACTGGAAACGATGCGTTTTCATCGGTCGCTCGAGCTTGGCGACCGCTATAACGTCCAGACTCGCGTTATCGGTTGGGATGAGAAGCACATTTTCATCGAGCAAGCGTTCGTGCGTGATGACGTGCGGGTTGCATTGGCCGTTGTGCGAGCACGGTTCCTGAAGCGAAGTGGCGGCGTTGTGACGACTGCCGAGTTGCTGGAGCTGTCGGAGATTACGCAGCCGTCGCCAGAGTTGCCCGGATGGGTTGCGAAGTGGAGTGAGGCCGAAGGAGGGATGGCGCTTACGTAGTCTTCTTTTTGTGGGCAGAGGTGGCGGCTGTTACACGACGGCAGGCTACCCACGATCGTGTTCGATCGCCCGCGCGACTCGAGCCATCATCAGCTTGACCACGCGTGCGATTCAGTACGCGTAAAGCGTCAAGGTGCGACCGCAGGAGCGTTGGTAGGCTTTTGACCATTCGCCTTCTGCTGGGCATTCTGCAGATTCTGCGGATAGTTCGTTTGATCGCCCGCCGGGTTATACCCGTTCTTTTCCAACTTACTGAGCTCGGCATTTTTCTTCGCGCGGCGCGCCTTGCGGTCGGCCTTCTTTTGCGCCTTCATCTCCTGCTTCGACATCGCACTATCGGAGGCGCCGGCATCGCTTGTCGCTGCATGAGCTTGCAACGTCGGAAGTGAGAGGAGACTCAAAGCCATACCTGCTGAAACAACAAAAACAGACAGTTGCTTGAACTTCATACGTATCTCCGTATGGGTGCGTTAGGCGGCGTGAGACTGCTCACGGTCCATTTGGGTTGGTTCCTGAGAAGAACGTGTCTCTTCGCATGGGGAACGCTCGAACCGTAATCGATGAGACGTCGACAGGGATACAGGGGTTAACCGCGAGGAGGCGAGGAGGCATAACGCTGAAAGGCTTTTGCGCACTTGCTCTAACGCGGATTTTCCCTGATTTCACGAAAGAGATTCCCCTTTCTGCTCTTTGTTCGAGTGGATGGGGAATATACACTCGGGCAAAAATACAAGCGCAGTTCAGGAGACGTGCCCCACGGAAGTTATTACCCTCCGCCTAAGCCTCACTCCAGTGCTTGTTTTTTCTTCTCATTTCCTTCCTTGCGAGCGTCTCTGAGACTCCACGCCCTTCAGGCGTGTCGCATTTGATCAACGATTGACGGGCGCTGGGAAAGATGTGAGCTCCTGCTGTATCAGGGGAAGTACGTAGTACAACTATATTAACGGAGATAGCAATGAAGAAACTTCTGTTCGGCATGTTCGCATTGTCTGCGACGGCAACCGCGATGGCTCAGAGCAGCGTCACGTTATACGGCATCGTGGACAACGGTATCGCATACGAGACCAATCAACCGAAGGGGCATGTATTCGGTGCGCAAAGTGGAGGCTGGGCGCAATCGAGATTTGGTCTCAAAGGCAGTGAGGACCTCGGCGGCGGCACCCATGCAATTTTCACGCTCGAGTCCCGACTGAATACCATGACCGGGGCTTTCGCGAACGGAAGTTTCTTTGAGGGGCAGGCGACCGTAGGCCTGCAGAATGACACCTGGGGGCAAATCAAGTTCGGCAACATGGGTTCGGCTGAGATAAGTCAATACTCGGGCGACGTCGACCCCCAGCAAACAAAGAAGTATGCGATTGGAACGCTGGTACGCGGCCGCATCTTTTCGCAGGCAGCGAACGGCGCGGAGTACCTGTCGCCGACGATTGGCGGCTTTACCCTGCAAGGCCAGTATGATTTGACGAATTCGTCGACGTGGAACGCGGGAAATCCTGGAAGCGCACCTGGTCAACTCGGTACTTCTAGCGGACTCGGAAGCTCGCAGGGGCGCTCGGATGGTATCAAACTCTCTTACGCGAACAAGGGCCTTTTCTGGCAGGCGACCTATGACGAAGTTCGCGACGGAAACGGCCAATTCAGCAACGTGTACCTTGCTTCCCGCTCGATTCTCACGGGCTTGACGTACGCATTCGGTCCTGTGACTGGATACATTGGCTACCAGCATCTGAGCGCTCCGAACGCATCGAATGCGGGCTATTTCGGCACGGCGACCCCGTCAGCGTTGCCGGCAGGAACGAGCCTCCCGACAGCCGTTAATCATGAGTGGATTGGCGCGATCTGGCAAACGACGCCTGCGCTTGCTATCACCGGCGCCGTCTATCACGCGAATGCAAACAATGGGAACGGGAACGCAACCCTCTACACGTTGGGGGCGAACTATTCGCTATCCAAACGAACGCTCCTGTACACGGAACTGGCGTATGTGAGAAACAGCTCGTCGTCTAACATCAGCCTCGACAGTGGTCTGTATGGCGCGAATATCAACAACGACCCCGTCAACGGGAGCACCTCGAGCACCAACCCCAACTATGGCAAAAGCCAGTTTGGCGTTATTGCAGGGTTGGCGACGAAGTTCTGATGCTGTCGAGAGGTCCGGGTGACGATTGATTCCCGGACCTCTCAGGAACGCGAGTGGTCGATTCAATCGCGGAAACGACTGGCGATGTGGTCCGGAATATTCTCTGGCGTCACGACCACGACCGAAGAAGATGACGCGACAGAGGATGCTGGCAGGAGCTTGTGGAAGTGCATGACGTGATGACACGCGGAGCGCATGTCCTGTCGGAGATCATGATGCAGAATGGCCTGAATCCTTCCAGTGCGTAGAAGCTGCACATTATCCTTGTCCAGATCGTGACCGATGAAGCAGACCGGAGCTTGCTGCTGCGCTTCCAGCGCGCGAAGAATCGCGACATTACCCCCGCCCATGGAGTACACGGCAGCGATACAAGTACCATCGTTGAGAACGCTTCGGACTCGCTCTTCAGTCGGTAAATCAAGGCCATGTCCGCCGCTTGCATCGATCAGCCTGAGTTGGGGGTGGTGCTTGCGCAATGCTCGACGAAAGCTTATCTCGCGCTCCTCCTCGCCCCGAAAATGCTCGTCGCTCATCGTTATCAACACATTAGCCGCCTGGGGGCCCAGCAAAAGGCCCAGAAGGTAGGCCGCCGTGGCCCCAGCGACGCGATTGTCGAGCCCGGCGTAGGCGATGCGTCCCGACAGCGGTATGTCGGTGAAGACGGTGACGACGGGAATGCCGTGATGCTGGAGTTCGCGGACCACCTCGGCAATCTCGGGAACGTCGCGGGCTTTCAGAAAAACACCATGGCTGCCTCTGCGGGCGATAGATCGAAGAGCATCCACGACTTCGGGCGTCGTCATCGTCTCCCGCAACAGGAAGCGCGGACGAACAACCGCCGGGTGCATCAACGCGAGTTCCGCTTCGAGCGCATTCTTTATCTCGTCGCTGAACCGCGCTGGTGCTTCCACTACCACGTCGACCATGAGCTTGCGCCCCGTGGTCGCCAGGTTTAGCTCCTGTTTCTCAAGTTCTTTTATCGCCTGCTCAACCCGATTGCGAGTGTGCTCCCGGACGTTCGCGCGTCCGTTCAGCACCCTATCAACAGTTGCCACTCCAAGCCCTGCCTGAAGGGCAATTTCCTTGATCAAGAAGCGGTGAGCCAATCCGACCCTCCATCGTTGATAGTTTTTTGATGTGTTTCTGATAATTCGATCTGTGCTTTGCGAGCTATCCTACATCGAATATAGGAGGCACGTATGGACGACCGACGCGGAGACTATCTCGCTGAGCGAACCAACTGGTATCGCGAAAGCGACTGCAGCTTGAGCGATTTCGTGAGAGCGCTCAACGCGACAGGGGAGCGCGGGCTACGCTACGCGACAACGTCGGTTCAAGCGATTCCTGTATACGAATGCCGCGAGCTGGAAGAAGTGCGCTCGTCTGAAACGGAAAGGCTTCAGCTACTGTCGGAGTGGGCCGAAGTCCTGCGAGATGGAGCGGGCGTCTTTGTGCTCAAGCGCGCTTTTGCCGACACCGGGTGCGTGGATGAGGCGACGGCCATCTTCGAATCGATTATTGAAGCCGAGAAGAAATCGGGCTCGAAGGCTGACCATTTCGCGAAAGCAGGCGCAAACGATCGTATCTGGAACGCGCAGGAAAAACTCTGCCTTGCGGCACCTGATGTCTTCGCCAGATACTTTTCGAACCCTTGGCTGCCGGCGGCCGCCGAGGCATGGCTTGGCCCGTGCTTTCAGGTTACGTCGCAGGTCAATGTTGTCAGACCCGGCGGCGAGGCACAGCAAGCCCATCGTGACTACCATCTGGGCTTCCAGACGGCTGAGATGGCGTCGTCTTTTCCAGCGCACGTGCATAGGATGTCGCCTTTTCTCACGCTGCAAGGGGCTGTTGCGCACAGCGACATGCCAGTTGAGAGCGGTCCGACCAAACTCCTGCCTTACTCGCAGCGATACGCTCAAGGCTATGTGGCTTGGCGTAGATCTGATTTCCGCGAGTATTTCGAGAACAACTTCGTTCAGGTGCCGCTTGCCAAGGGCGATGCCATCTTCTTCAATCCGGCGCTATTTCACGCAGCCGGGTCGAATCGAACGAGCCACGTTCAGCGCATGGCAAACCTGCTTCAAATCTCGTCGGCTTATGGTCGGGCGATGGAAGCCGTGGATCGAACGCGCATGTCCGAGACTCTCTACCCAGTCCTTCGGGACAGATTTAAGACCGGCAAGATAAGCGGGCTCGAGGCGCTTTCGGTGATTGCCTCGTGCGCCGAAGGCTATGCGTTCCCGACAAACCTCGACAGGGATCCGCCCGCCGGGGGACTCGCGCCGGAGAGCCAAGGCGAGATGATGCTCAGAGCGCTTCGGGAGGACTGGGAGCCGGCCGAGTTTTCGCGAGCCCTCGCAAAGCATGCCTGGCGTCAAGGGCATGGCGAATCCACTGAACTGATAGATTATTGATGTGTTTTTGTGACTAAAAGATAGAGCTACAGCACTATCATGATGCCGACGCGACACACGAAATGACTCAGCGAAGTCGCGCGTGCTCCCGCATCCGGCTCGGCTGTGGGCGAACGAGGCGTAATGGTGCAAGGGCATGGATCAGTTCAAGGAACTACAACTATTCGTCGAGGTGGCCGAGACGGGCAGCATCAGCCGTGCTGCGGAAGCTGTCGAGCTTTCCATCTCGGCCGCAAGTCGGTATTTGATTTCGTTGGAGGCGAGACTTGGCGTCCAACTGGTGCGCAGGACGACTCGCAACCTTTACCTGACTGAGGCGGGCGCCGAGTTTCATCGACGTTGCAAATCCATCCTCGCCGATCTTGGCGAAGCAGAGGCTGTCACCAAGGAAGCGGTTGTGCGGCCAAGCGGGATCCTTCGCGTCACCGCCTCGTTATCGTTCTGCATGCTTCACATCGCGCCGATGCTTCCTGATTTCACGGCGCGCTACCCTGACATTACAGTGGACGTGGTAGCGGCTAACCGTTACTGCGACATCATCGAGAACGGCATCGACGTCGCGATTCGTACGAAAGTCCTTGAGCCAGATAGCAACATAACCATTAGAAGACTGGCTTCGACACGCCGCATATTGGCCGCATCGCCCGGCTACATCGAGGCGAACGGACGCCCTCGCTTCCCGGCGGAGCTCGCGAAGCACAGACTGCTGAACTATCAACTCGCCGACAATCCACGCGAGCTTTCCTTCACACGTGGTGGCGAGAACGTCGTGGTCAAAGTGAAGCCGTTAGTGGAGTCGAATGACGGCCAAATATTGCGCATCGCCGCGCTAGACGGCATGGGCATTCTGGTGCAGCCCAAATACATCATCTACGACGATCTCGAAGCAGGCCGACTTGTCCCTGTGCTCGACGACTGGGACCTTCCTCGCCTAACCATGAACATCGCGTTTCAGACTCGCTCACACCTACCTGTAAAGGTACGCCTGTTCATTGATGCGCTCGTCGAGCGGTTTCACCACAACGAATACGAACGTCATTGGACAGCGTGAGCTTGCGCTCATCGCATTTGGGGTTTCTTCCCACTTAGCGCGAAAGACTTTCCCTTTCTAGCTCTGTTTTGCCAGTCACGACGAATATAGACTCGTCTCAAAGCTACAGAAGAGATTGATGGAGACACGCAATGCAAAGCGCAACCTCTGCAGTTCCGTCCGCATCGCCTTATTTCGATGAGGCTCGCTCGGCCGAAGTCGTCAACGCCCGTATGAGCGAAGATGCCGACGCTCGCCTGCGTCAGGTGATGTCCGTTCTGGTCAAGCATCTTCATGCTGCGGTCAAGGAAATTGAGCCGACGCATGAAGAGTGGTTCACCGCCATTCGCTTCCTGACCGAGACGGGTCAAATGTGCACGGACTGGCGGCAAGAGTACATCCTGCTCTCCGACGTCCTGGGCGTCTCGATGCTCGTTGATGCAATCAATCATCGTCGTCCGAGCGGTGCTACGCCGAACACGATTCTGGGTCCCTTCTACGTCGCCAACGCACCTGAATATCCGAACGGCGCGAACATCTGCCTGGACGGAAAGGGCGAGCCCATGGTTGTTGAAGGCCGGGTTGCCGATATCAAGGGAAACCCGATTCCTGACGCGAAGCTCGAGGTCTGGCAGACGAACGACGACGGCTTCTATGACGTGCAGCAGAAGGGCATTCAGCCTGACTCAAATCTTCGCGGCGTTTTTACGTCGGATGCTGAAGGCCGCTACTGGTTCAAGTCTGTCAAGCCGCGTCACTATCCGATTCCTTCAGACGGTCCGGTTGGCAAGCTCCTCGCCGCAATAGGTCGACATCCGAACCGAGCTGCTCATCTGCACTTCATCGTGACCGCGCCTGGCTTTGACCCGGTCATCACTCACATTTTCACACCTGACTGCCCCTATCTTCCTGAAGACGCGGTCTTCGGCGTCAAGCGTGAACTCATCGCTGAATTCAACAAGATTGACGACCCGGAAGCGGGTGAGCGCGTCGGAGTCTTATCACCGTTTTGGTCTGTGTCGTGGGACTTCACCCTCGCGACGTCCACGAAGCCCACCCGGGCAATCCCGTAGTCGTTTGGTGCGCGGGAGCGTGCCGCCCAAAAAACTGATGACATTGAGAGATACAGGAGTACTACCTATGAGCGCGAAGAAAGAATTGCTGGCTGCGTACTGGACACTCGCTGGCGACGTCTATCCGTGTGCACCGAACGAAATCAGCCCGTTCCCGCTGCGCGATCGCTGCGAAGCAGCTTCGCGTGCCGGCTGGAGCGGTATCGGCCTCATTCTCGATGATCTCGAGTACAGCATCGGGAAGTACGGCGTGTCCGGCGTCAAGAAGATTCTGGACGACACGGGTATGAAGTACTTCGAGCTCGAGATCCTCATGGACTGGTACTTCGACGGCGAGGTGCGTGCCAAGTCGGACGATTACCGTCGCCGTCTCATCGAACTGGGCGGCGAACTGGGCATGCGCAATCTGAAAATCGGCGCGAGTCCGTTCGACAAGAATCCGGCCGACTTCCCCCGCATGACCGACGAATTCGGGAAGCTTTGCCAGGACGTGGCGATGGTTGACGCCACGGTTGCAATCGAGTTCATGCCTTTCTCTCCCATTCGAAACATCGCGGAAGCGCTGCAGGTTGCTCAAGGCGCAAACCAACCCAATGGCGGCCTGATGGTTGACCACTGGCACGTCGCACGCGGCGGTAGCCCCTATAGCGAAGTCGCCCAGATCCCCGCGCGCTTCATCAAGGGCGTGGAGATGGATGACGTCGGCGCGCAGGTCAAGGGATCGTTGTTCGACGACTCGACCTTTAACCGCCAGCTTTGTGGCGAAGGTGCAGGTGACTGCCCCGCCTTCGTCGATGCCCTTGAACAAGCAGGCTGCACGCTGCCGTACTACGGCGTGGAACTCATCTCCGAGGTGCACCGGAAATTTCCGCTCGACGAGATGGCAAAGCGCGCTTACGACACCACCATCGCGCAGTTCTCGGCAAAAACCGCGACTTCCGCCTGAAGCTCTTGACCTTAACCGACAACGTATTCCTGGAGACTCACATGATTCGAATCGCCGTACTCGGCGCCGGCCGCATTGGTCGCATTCACGCCGGCAACGTCGCCGCGAGCCCGAACGCAAAGCTGGTCGTGGTGGCAGACCCTGTTGAAAGTGCGGCTAAGTCGCTGGCTAGCCGTTTGGGCTGCGAGGCCTCGACGGACGCTGCAGCAGTCCTCGAGCGCAACGACATCGACGCAGTGGTCATCGGTACGCCGACGGATACGCACATCACGTTCATGCTCGAAGCCGTCAAGCGCGGCAAGGCTGTTCTGTGCGAGAAGCCCATCGATCTCGACATGGAGAAGTCGCTAGCCGCGGCAAACGAAGTCGAGCGACTGGGCGGTCGCGTCATGCTCGCGTTCAATCGACGTTTCGACCCGACATCGCAAGCCTTCCGCAAAGCGATCGACGCAGGCGACGTCGGCGAAGTGCGCCAGGTCATCATTTCGAGCCGTGACCCGGGCATGCCTCCGCGTGACTATGTCGAACACTCGGGCGGCATCTTCCGCGACATGGTGATCCACGACCTGGACATGGCTCGCTGGCTGCTCGGCGAAGAACCGGTCGAGGTAATGGCCATGGCCAGCCGTCTCGTCGACGAGTCGCTTGAGAGGCTGACTGACTTCGATACGGTGATGGTGCAGTTGCGAACAGCTTCGGGCAAGCAATGCCACATCAACTGCTGTCGCGAAGCGGTGTACGGCTACGACCAGCGCATGGAAGTGTCGGGTTCGAAGGGAATGCTCCTGCAAGAAAATCTGCGTCCTTCGACGATTCGACGCTGGTCCAAGGAAGCGACTGATGTCCGCGAGCCGCTGCTCAACTTCTTCCTCGAGCGCTACGAGGCTGCATACAAGGCCGAACTTGAAGCCTTCGTCGACGCACTGAACGCCAATTCGCCTTTGCCGACCTCCGTTCAGGATGGGCTGAAGGCGCTGCGTCTGGCGGACTGCGCGCTCGAGTCGGCGTTGTCGGGCAAAACCGTCAAGGTGTAACGGGAAATCTGGAGGAGATAAGTCATGACGCGAAAGATCGGTCCCAACGAAACGCTCGGCGTAGCATGTCTTGGCATCACTCACCCCCATACGTCGGGGCGGGTCAAGGCAATCCAGCGTCGCACCGACGCAAAGATGCTCGGCGCGTGGGACAAAAGCCCGCTGCTCACACCGTTCGTCGACGCTCTCGGTCTCGAGGCACGCTCGAAGGAAGACATCCTGGCGGACGAGAATGTTCATGTCGTGCTCGTCCACTCCAAGAGCGAGAAGATGGCCGATCTGACCATTGAAGCGCTCGAAGCGGGCAAGGCAGTGTTGTGCGAGAAACCTGCTGGCCGCAGTTCCGTCGACGCCAAGCGCATCGTCGAGGCTGTGGAGCGTACCGGCGGACTCGTGCAAGTCGGCTATTGCTGGCGTTTCGCACCATCGGTCGATGCCATGCAGGCGGCACTCAAGAGCGGACGCCTCGGCAAAGTCGTTCAGGTGCGCGCCCACGGCGGCTGCTCGCACGACGAGGCCGGAACGCCGCATATGACCCAGCCAGGCGATATTGGCGGCGCGGTATTCGTTATTGGATGTCACCTGGTGGACCGCATCCTTCTGCACTTCGGCTTGCCCCGCTCGGTCAACGCGCGTATCACGAAGTTTCCGAACTTCCACGGTGACGAATCGCGTGAAGACGCAGCAGGCGCGGTCCTGAACTACGAAGACAAGATTGTCACGGTCGACTTCATGTCGTGGGACGTCCTGCCGTGGACCGAGAGCTGGGACATCACCGCCTACGGAACGGAAGGCATTATGTCTTCCCGCTCGCTGCCCGCGAGTTACAAGATTTATGACGCGGGCAAAGGCGACCATCCGGAGGGATGGACCGAGTGGCAAGAGACCAGTTTCCCGGAAATCTGGGCAACAAAAAAGACGGAGTATTCGCCCGATATCGCCGAAATCGGCAACCCGGTGTACTTCGACCGGGAGTCGAACGCGTTCTTCGACGCGTTGCGCAACGGCACGCAGTCGGTTGTGCCGGCTACGCAGGCGTACAACATTAGCCGTGTCATCGAGGCCATGTTTGCTTCGTCCAAAGAAGCGGGTGCAGAGGTCTTTATCGGTTGAGCGTTTGAATGGCTGACGTCTTCGGGCGTCGGCCTGGGATTCCGTAATTCATAAACCGGCAACACAAATACGCATTCCTAAATAGGAGACGAAGTCATGAAAATTCTGAAGAGTGTCGCGGTCATCCTGGCTGCTTCGGCAGCTTTCTCGGCCATGTCTGGCGCTGCTTTCGCCCAGGATAAGGGTGTTATTGGCATTTCGCTGCCCGACAAGACGGAATCCCGCTGGATTACCGATGGTAAAAGCATGGTCGATGCACTGAAGGCGAAAGGCTATTCGGCCGACCTGCAGTACGCAAACTACGACGTTCCGACGCAGGTGAACCAGGTCGAGAACATGCTTGCGAAGGGTGTCAAAGCACTGGTCATCGCACCGATCGACGGCAAGACCTTTTCTGACGCTCTGGCGCTCGCGCAGAAGAAAGGCATCAAGGTCATCTCGTACGACCGTCTGATTAGCCAGACCAAGGATGTCGACTACTACGCAACCTTCGACAACTATGGCGTGGGCGTTCTTCAAGGGCAGAGCATCGTCAGCGCTTGGCAGAAGGCCGGCAGCAAAACCCCGTTCAATATCGAAGTGTTCGGTGGTTCATCGGACGATAACAACGCCCATATGGTCTACGCGGGCGGTATGTCAGTTATCAAACCGTACATTGACAGCGGCAAATTCGTGGTTCGGAGCAAACAGATTGCCTTCGATAAAGTCGCGACGCGCAATTGGGATGGCGCGACGGCTCAGGCCCGGATGGACAACCTGCTGAGCGCTTTCTACGGCAAGGACCACCTCGACGCGGTCTGGACGCCCAATGACGCAATCGCAGTTGGCGTTATCTCGTCGCTTAAGGGCATCGGATACGGTTCGGCCCAGCAAACCATGCCCATTGTCACGGGACAGGACGCGGACATCCAGAACGTCAAGAACATTGTTCGCGGCGACCAGACCTCGACCGTGTTCAAGGACACTCGCAAGCTTGCCGGCGTGACCGCCGAAATGGTCGACAACGCGCTGAGCGGCAAGCAGGTGCCTGTCAACGACACGAAGAGCTACAACAACGGAACGAAGATCGTTCCGACTTATCTCGTGAAGCCAATCCTGGTCGACAAGGCCAATTACCAGTCGGAGTTGGTGACCAGCGGTTACTACACGCAGGCCCAGATCAAGTAAGGCATCTGAACGTCCGCGTGACGAGGCGCCCACCAGCGCCTCGCTTCACGCAGGCACGCTCGCGAGCGTGACCAATCAGAGGAATTTGACCATGGATACCATTCTGGAGATGCGCGGAATTCAGAAAAGCTTTGGCGCTGTCAAAGCCCTGAATAACGTCAATCTGAAGGTCCGTCAGGGCGAGATTCACGCCATTTGCGGAGAAAACGGCGCGGGAAAATCGACCCTGATGAAGATCCTCAGTGGGGTCTATCCGCACGGCTCTTATTCTGGCGACGTCCTTTACGACGGTCAGGAGCGGGCATTCGCCGATATTTCCGATAGCGAGGCAGTCGGAATCATCATCATCCACCAGGAGCTAGCCCTCGTACCGATGCTCTCGATTACCGAGAATATCTATCTGGGTAACGAGCAGTCGAAGCGCGGCGTCATCGATTGGCAAGTGTCGCGCGCGAAGGCAAAGGCGTTGCTGGCGAAAGTCGGCCTCTCTGACTCGCCAGATTCACCGGTCGGCACGCTTGGGATCGGCAAGCAGCAACTCATCGAGATTGCAAAGGCATTGTCTAAAGAGGTTCGCCTGTTGATTCTCGACGAGCCTACCGCAAGCCTGAATGAAAAAGACAGCGACACACTGCTTAGTCTTCTGCTCGAACTCAAGTCGCGCGGTGTGACGTCAATCATCATTTCGCACAAGCTGAATGAGATTTCGCGTGTCGCGGATGGAATCACCGTGATCCGTGACGGCTCGACGGTCGACGCCCTCGACTGCAAAGCCGAGAGCGTGAGCGAAGACCGCATCATCAAGGCGATGGTCGGCCGTGAGATGTCCGACCGGTACCCGCCACGTACGCCGGACATCGGCGAAGTCATTTTTGAAGTGAAGGATTGGCGTGTCCAGCATCCCACGCAGAGGGACCGTGCCGTCATCAAAGGCGTCAATCTGGAAGCGCGCAAGGGCGAAATCGTTGGCATCGCAGGGCTGATGGGTTCTGGGCGTACGGAGCTCGCCATGAGCGTCTTCGGCGGCACGTATGGTCAGGACATCACGGGCCAGGTGCTGATGCACGGAAAGCAGGTCGACGTTTCATCGGTACAGAAGGCCATCAAGGCGGGCATCGCCTACGTGACAGAAGACCGGAAAGGCAACGGTCTGCTCCTTGACGACAACATCAAACGAAACATCACGCTGGCGAACCTGATTGGAGTGTCGAGATTTGGCGTCGTCGATGAGCACGAGGAGATAAAGGTTGCGACCGATTTTCTAAAGAAGCTCCGGATCCGTGCTCAAGGCGTTACCCACGTCGTTGGCAACCTGTCGGGTGGCAACCAGCAGAAGGTGGTGCTGAGCAAGTGGCTGTTTTCTGAACCCGAGGTACTGATTCTCGACGAGCCCACGCGAGGTATCGATGTGGGAGCGAAGTACGAGATTTACAACATCATCAATCAGGTGGTTGCGGCAGGTAAGTGTGTGGTCATGATTTCCTCAGAAATGCCCGAACTGCTTGGCATGTGCGACCGCGTGTACGTCATGAACGAGGGCCGGTTTGTCGGCGAATTCACCGCAGAAGAAGTCTCGCAGGAAAAGATTATGCGGGCGATTATGCGAAATGGAGGCATCGAAAATGCGTAAGGCACTCTCTCCAGTCGTCGCCGAAGGCGCCGAGGTTAAGAAAAGCGAAGTTTTGGGTGTGGTGAAGCGTATTGGCAGCGAGTATGGACTGCTCATTTCGCTCGTCATCATCATGGCCTTCTTCCAGGTCTCGACGAGCGGCGTACTGATGCAACCGCTCAATCTCACCAATCTGGTGCTTCAGAACAGCTACATTGTCATCATGGCCCTTGGCATGCTCATGGTGATTGTTTCAGGCCACATCGACTTGTCCGTCGGCTCAACGGCCGGTTTGGTGGGCGCGTTGGCGGCAGTATTGATGGTGCAGTTCGAGGTCAACTACGTCTGGGCAACCATCATCTGTATTCTGGCCGGCGCGCTGATTGGCGCCTTGCAAGGCTACTGGATTGCGTTCTGGCGGATGCCTTCGTTCATCGTGACGCTGGCCGGCATGCTGGTTTTCCGTGGCATGACAAACCTCGTTCTGCAAGGCCAGTCCATCGGCCCGTTCCCTGATGCATTCGGCGCCGTGAGCTCGGGTTTTATCCCTGACCTTTTTCACGGACAGACGCTTCACATCACGTCGATTGTCCTCGGTGCGTTTGTCGGTGCGCTTTTCTTCGCGATTGAGCTTCGGCATCGCGCCGGCGCGGCGAAACATGGTGTCGAGAGTGGCTCGTTCTCGATGTTCGTGGCGAAGAATCTCGTCCTGACGGCACTGATTGTGTTCTTCTGCTACCTGCTTGCATCCTATCGTGGCCTGCCTACCGTGCTCGTCATCATGGCTGTGCTGATTGGTGTGTACACGTTCATCATGAATCGCACCACGATCGGTCGACGTATCTACGCGGTTGGTGGCAATGCAAAGGCAGCGAGATTGTCGGGTGTCAGCGTTCCGGCAGTGAGCTTCCTGACCTTTGTGAACATGGGTGTCCTTGCTGCGCTGGCAGGTCTGATTTTCGCCGCACGTCTGAATAGTGGAACGCCGAAGGCTGGCACGGGATTCGAGCTCGACGTCATCGCAGCGTGTTTCATCGGCGGCGCTTCCGCCTCCGGTGGTGTCGGGAAGGTCGTCGGAGCAGTTGTGGGCGCCTTTATCATGGGCGTGATGAACAACGGCATGTCCATTATGGGCATCGGCGTGGATTATCAGCAGGTTATCAAAGGCATCGTTCTGCTCGCGGCCGTGTTCGTCGACGTGTACAACAAGAACAAAGCGTAGCTACTTTCCTATGGCAGACCGGATTTAGAACTCAGCTGGGCCTGGTGCGTGGCGAGGCTCGACTGACATGCATACTTGAGTCATGAGATTGCATCTCGAACATTTGGCCTGGTAATAAGCAACACTAATGGAATCGAATATGGTCAAGCATATCGTGATGTGGAACGTTCGCGGTGAGACTCCCGAGCAAAAGAAGGAATCCGCTGTGCTCGTAAAGACTGCGTTCGAGAGTCTGAGCGGAAAGATTCCCGGACTTACCAGGCTGGAGGTCGGGCTGGATGTAAGCGCCGTGGATTACGCCTGCGATGTGGTTTTGTACACAGAGTTCGAAAGCCAGGAGTCGCTCGACGCGTATGCGTCGCACCCTGAGCATCTGCGAGTGAAGCAGATCGTGGGTGACATTCGTATCGCTCGCCACCAGGTCGACTACGTCTAAGCGAGCCGTACCGTTTGACCACACAGGGAGCTAATCTCATGTATGAGTTTACCTATACCACGCAGGCGTCGAGAGTCGTATTCGGTGCTGGAAGCATGAAGCTGATTCAACAGGAAGTGGAGACGTTGGGTGCTCGCCGGGCGCTGGTTCTTTGCACGCCCGAGCAAAAGGCTCAGGCCGAAGTGGTTTCGTCGCTTCTTGGACCTGCGAGCGCAGGCGTGTTCGACGGCGCCCAGATGCACGTTCCTATCGAGAACGCTCGCCGCGCGCGCGAACACGCGAAGTCGGTGGACGCAGACTGCGCAGTGGCTATTGGTGGCGGTTCGACGATTGGGCTCGGCAAAGCGATTGCGCTCGAATCGTCGTTGCCGATTATCGCAATACCTACGACGTATGCCGGGTCGGAGATGACTCCCATCTACGGCATAACTGAAAACGGCCTGAAGAAAACCGGTCGCGATGTCAAAGTCATCCCCAAGACGGTCCTGTACGACCCGGAGTTGACCATCGGGCTCCCGGTCCGTCTCTCGATTGTCAGCGGCCTCAACGCTATCGCTCATGCTGCCGAGGGGCTGTACGCACAGGACGGAAACCCCGTCATGTCGCTCATGGCGGAGGAGGGTATTCGCTCACTTGCCAACGGCCTGCGTGGCGTGAAGAAGAACAGCAAGGACAAAGCGGCGCGCAGCGAGTGCCTCTATGGTGCGTGGCTGTGCGGAATGGTGCTCGGCAATGTTGGCATGGCGCTTCATCACAAGCTGTGCCACACCTTGGGTGGAACATTTAACCTCCCTCATGCTGAGACGCACGCAATCGTTCTGCCGCATTCTCTCGCTTATAACAGTACCGTTGCGGATGAGGCGATGGGCCGAATCGCCAGGGCGTTGAACGTTGACTCAGCGCCAGACGGTCTTTACCAGCTCAACGAAGCACTTGGCGTTCCGCGAGGGCTTCGCGAGATTGGGTTGGGCGAAGCCGACCTTGATCACGCATGCAAGGTGGCATTGTCGAATCCATACTGGAATCCGCGGCCGATTGAGGAGGAGCCGCTTAGAGCACTGCTACAGCGTGCCTGGGAGGGCGCTCGTCCATCCGTGTAGCCTTTGGAAAGGGGCGCCCAAAGGAGGTCCGCCGGAACGAGCCTTCGATCTGGCAGTAGCGAACTTGCCGGCAGCTTAGGACTGCGCGTTGCGGCCCTAAGCTGGTCGACCCGCTACTGGAAACTCGAGTGCCTTCACCCCTTGCGGAATACCGGCGCTCCCCACGGCGCGCCGATCGTGCCGCCGTCGACAACGATCTCGGCCGCCGTGATTCCCGACGCATCGTCGGACGCGAGGAAAAGCACGGCCTTGGCAACTTCTTCAGGTTCCGCGAGGCGAGCCATCGGAATGCCCGGTGCCAACGCGTCTTCGGTCGCGTCGAGCGTTGCGCCGGCCCGTGCGCCGCGCGTCCAGATCGGTGTGCGTGTGCCGCCGGGAATCACGGTGTTGACGCGAATGCCACGCCGCACGAGTTCGGACGCAAACACCTTCGCCATGCCGGTGACGCCCGCCTTCGTTGCGGAATAAGCGGCCGATCCGGGCGAGCCCAGTTCGCGCATCACGGAACCGTTCAAGACGATCGAGCCTCCGGCGCTCATCAGCGGCAGGGCCGCTTGAACCGTGAGAAAAACACCGGTGAGATTGGTACGAAGAATCGCCTCGAATGCAGCAGCGGTCGTGCCGCCGAGCGGTGTCGGACCGGAGATTCCGGCGTTGGCGAACACGATGTCGAGCGACCCGAAGGCTGCCTGGATCTGCTTGAAGGTCGACTCGATCGCGCTTTCATCGTCGAGATTGGCCTGAATGCCGAGCGCGTTTTCGCCCAGCTCGGATACGGCCTGATCCAGTTTTGCGCGATCGCGGCCGGTGATGGCAACACGGGCGCCTTCGGCGATCAAAAGCTTCGCTGTCGTAAAGCCAATGCCGCTGTTGCCGCCAGTGACGAGCGCTGTCTTTCCAGTAAAACGCATTTCCTTCTCCTATGTATTGCGCCGCGAGATCACGTTCCAAGTCGCACGTGCTGGCGGAGCAAAAACTTCGCAAAATCTCTGTTAAGCAGCGCAGGATTGCCGCTGCATCCAAGCTGGCATGAACGTCCTCAACATCTCATTCTGTATGTTGATCATCATGCAGAAATTCAGTATTATGCTCATCATGCAGTTTGTCAAGCGTGATGAGGCGGAAAAATGGGTTATTCGCAGGCACAAAAGGCTGAGAGCAGGCAGCGGGTTCTGGAGAACGCGTCACGGCAGATTCGCGAAAACGGCATCGAGGCGCTCGGCGTCGCCGAGTGCATGCGCAGCGCGGGGCTGACGCACGGTGCGTTTTATGGCCATTTTTCGTCGCGTGATGCGTTGATCCTGGAGGCGCTCGAGCACGCGGTGAGTCAGAGCGAGAAGCGCATGGCTTCTATCGCAAGCGGTGCGGCAAAGCGTGGGGAAACGCCTCTACAGGCTATTGCCGAAGCTTTCCTCAATGAGCGTCACGTGAAGAATCCCGGCAATGGATGTGCGCTGTGTGCGCTCGCCGGGGAGGCGCGGCATGCAAATCCGGATGTCAGGGAACAGCTCACGGATTACGTGCGCAAACTGGCGTCACGAATAGCGCACGCTATATCCAGTGATAGCAAAGAGGCTGGCTTAGGTATCGTCGCGACCATCGTGGGGGCCATTACGCTTGCGCGCGTCGTTGACGACGACAAACTGGCGAAATCGATTCTCTCCGAGTCGCTCGCTCTGGTTATGAGTCGCGACTCATCGCCGGTTAGCTGAGCGGTGCTGCCGTTGCCCGGCGAGGACCGACGCCTCACTCACCAAACATGGCTTTAATGTCGCGTCCCGTCTGCTCGGCTTCCTCAATTAGCCAGTCGAGAAATTGCCTCGTTGCGGGGGAGTCTGCGGCCGTTCGCTTCCAGCAAATGAAGTAGGGGAAAGGCATGGGCAGCGCGACCTTGAACGGCGCGATGAGTTCGTGTCGCTTGATGCTATCGATGGCAAAAAAGCCCTGTCCCAACGAAATGCCTCTTCCCCGAATTGCCGCGTCGATCGCCATGCCGGAAACGGAGTAGGTGAGTGGCGCCAGACCTTCGGGTAGAGGCACGCCAACCGCATGCAACCAGTGTCCCCACGTCGGCGGTGACAAGTTTGCCCATCCCCATTCGACGTGAATCAGCGGGTACCGCAAGATATCCGCCGGTTGCGCGAGCGGCTTTTCCGCGTGCAACAGCGAGGGTGCGAAGACGGGCGCAACCTTGTCCGTAAAGACGACGTGATAGGGTGTTCCGTCGCTGGGTAGTGTCCCATACGTTAGCCGCACGTCAGCACTTCTCGCAGCGATACTGGTTTCGTGATCGACGACTTCGACATGGACCTGCACGTGAGGGCAGATGGTGTGCCACTTGTCCAATCTGGACGCGAGCCAATGGGTCGCGACCGACGGGAATGTCATCAGGGTGAGCCGGGGGCCCGTCTGCGCCTTGAGCGCCGCCTGAGCGCTATGAAAGCACTCGAACCCCCGGGAGATGTGCGAGTGGTACAACTCGCAAAGCGGAGTCGGTCGCAGGCCCGTGTTCTCCCGCTCGAAAAGCGTGACCCCGAGAAACTCCTCAAGGACGCGAATCTGCTGACTAATCGCACCGGGCGTTACGTAAAGCGCCTCGGCAGCGGCTACGACGCCCCCGTAACGAATGACGGCGTCGAATATCTGCAAGGCTCGAAGAGGAGGAAGGCGGTTCATGTCGTTGACCTGGCAAATGCCATCGTGAAGCCAGTCTAGCAAAGACTGATCGCCGCCTCGACGCGCAACGGCGTCATGCAATGCCGCACGCTTACGGTTTCACGTCGGTCTTGAACCACTTTTCCGACAAGCGCGTCACGGTACCGTCCGCGAGTGCTGCCGTGATGGCCGCATCAAATTTTGCTTTCAGATCCGCATCCTGTTTGCGAAAGCCAAGACCTTCTCCCGGTCCCCAAACTGCGCCGCCGATGGTGGGTCCGGCGACCCGGATTCGGGCGGTGTCTTTGTTGTCGGCGATTCCAGCGTAGTAGGTGACGTCGTCGAAGGCGATGTCGACGCGTCCGTTGACCAGGTCGAGGTCACGTTCGGCCGAGGTCTTGTAGAGGCGTACGGACGTGATGTCCTTGAAGTTGTCGTTGATGAACTTGGTGTACACCGTGCCGGATTGAATGCCGATCGATTTCCCTTTCAGTTGATCGCGCAGTGGGGCGATCAAAGGGCCGTCGGTTTTCGGGTCGCCAGTCAGCTTGAGGGAAGAGGGCTTTCCTGTCGTGTTCGCCAGTCCATGCCCATCTACCGTCGCGAACGCGGCCGGCGTTGCAGCATAGGGCTTGGAGAACGCAATGGCCTGTTGACGTTCGGGTGTAATTGCAAGGGCATCCATCACGGCATCGAATTTGCCGGCCTGCAGGCCGGTAATGAGGCCGTCAAAGTCCTGGGCGACTGGCTCGCATTGCAGGTTGGCCCGCTTGCACAGATTGTCGAGTAATTCCGGTTCGAACCCGGAGATCTTTCCGTTCGGCAAGGTCAGATTCCACGGAGCGTAACTGCCTTCCAGGGCGACCTTTACGGTCTTCCATTCCTTTGCCTGAGCGCCGGTTCCTACCAGTGCCAGCATGCCGAGAAAAGTGACGAGAGAAGTCTTCAGGACTCTTGTTGAAATCGCATTCACATTACACCTCTATAGTGTCGAATCAAGGTTATGCTTGGATTGGAAATGCTCGGCTCGCCACAGTTCGCGGCATTGCTGGCGTTACCGGCTTCAGCTGTGCAAGGTGCCGGCGATGTTTTCTACGATGCTCAGCAGGTCGCCCTGTTCGACGAGGCGGTGGACACCCATCATGTCCGGATAGAAGAACCGATCGCCTTCTGCTGTCGGGGCAACCTGCCGAATCCGCGCATACACCGCAGCGGTTGCGGGTGATGCGTCGGCGGGATCGAAGAAGTCCAGCGCCTGAGCGGCGGTGAGCAGCTCGATCGCCAGCACGTGCTGCAACTTCTGTGAAGTTGTGTAGGCTTTTCGCGCTGCGTGATAGGCGAAGCTCACGGGGTCTTCCTGGTTGCCGCTCGTCGGCACGCTATCGACGCTCGCGGGTTGAGCAAGGGTGCGCATCTCGCCCAGCAATCCGGCCGCCGTGTACTGAATGATCATGTAACCGCTGTTCAGCCCGGGATCCTTTGCGAGGAACGCGGGCAGTTCGCTGAGGTACGGGTTGACGAGGCGGTCTGTCCGGCGCTCCGAGATTTTCGCGAGCGTGGTCATGGCGATGCAGAGGAGATCGCACCCGATGCCGACGAACGTACCGTCGAAGTTGGCACCGGATATCGCGATACCGTCCTCGCCTTCGGGATGGATGATGGGGTTGTCGCCGGACGATCCCACTTCATCGAGAATCGAGTCGTACGCGTTCTTGATCGCCCGCTTGGATGCCCCATGTACCTGGGCAATGCCGCGAAGGCTGTAAGCGTCCTGCAGTCTGTAATCGACAAAGCGCTCGCATAGCGCACTGCCGGCCAGCAGCCGCCGCAGGTTATCGGCCGTGTTCCTCTGATCGACATGTTTCTTGACGGAGTGATACCGGGCGTCCAGTGAGCGCGTGGTGGCCTTAAGCGGCTGTAGAGACATCGATGCGGCAATGTCGGCAACCTTCGAAAGCTCGAGCGCGTTGTAAAGCGCCAACATCCCGATCGCGGTTACCGAGGTGGTGCCGTTGGTGAGCGAAAGCCCCTCCTTGCAGCGCAGCGAGTGTGGCTTCAGCCCTGCTCGCTCCAATGCTTCGGCGCCGCGCATGCGTTCACCTTGGTAGAACGCTTCTCCCTCGCCGATCAGCACGAGCGCCATATGTGCCTCGGGCGCGAGATAACCGACCGAGCCATCGCCCGGCGCGAACGGCGTGATGTCGTTGTTCAGTAGCCCGGCGATTTGCTGCAGCAATTCGAGGCTGACGCCGGAATAACCTTTGCCGAGGCTGATCAGCATCATTAGCAGCGTGGCTCGAACTACTTCACGCGGTAGCGGTTCGCCGACCGAGACAGCATGTGAGCGCACGATATTTCGCTGAAGCTGCTCGGCGTCGTCCGGGCTGATAACGCGTGTCGAATTAGCGCCGAAGCCAGACGTCACCCCATAGACGAGCCGGTTCTGGCTCAGAAACAGGTCGACCAGGCGGCGCGAATTCAACACGCGCTCGCGATACACGGAAGAAAACTTTATCTGTGCGCCATGTCGGGCTACGGCAATGAATTGCTCGATTGAAATATCGGATTCCCCGAGCTGAACGTCGGATATCTTGCTGGGTCGAGATTCGGTGTGCGCCAGACTCATTCTGAATGTCCTCTGTCGAATGCATGAAATGAAGTGGGAGGCAAAATCCGCTTCAAAGCGCGATGTTTGCCTGAGATCATTGCTGGGCAGAGTAGCGGCGACGGGGGTGACGCACAAACGATTTGATTTGAGTTCCGGGTTTAGTTTTACTAAAGCCGGATTTTTTACCTCGCTTTTTTAGTTTGCTTTTATAAGCGATGAGTTTTGTTTAATCAGAGAAAATTGTTTTTTCCGGTTTTTCCTGCCCGAGAGCCTGCGAGTCCGCGAGCGTGCGGATCAATCGCTGGGCGTGCTGCTCAGCCTTTGTTTATGGGCGCAGCGACCGGGCCGCCTGGTGAATGGCTTTGCGGATGCGGGGAAAAGTGCCGCAGCGGCATGCGATGTCGCTCATGGCCTCGTCGATATCGGAATCGGTCGGATGACGATGGCAATAAAGCAACGCTGTTGCCGCGATCAGTTGAGCGCTTTGACAGTAGCCGCACTGCACGACATCGCATTCGATCCAGGCCTTTTTCAACGCGCGAGCCTCTGTGCTGTCCAGTCCCTCGATGGTGACGACACGCGATTTGAGAATCGTGGATATCGGTATCTGGCAAGCCGGCCTGGCGGTGTTATCGAGCAGGACAGTGCAGGCGCCGCAAACGCCGATACCGCAACCGAATTTGGTACCCGTCAGTTGGTGTTCGCACCGGAGTACCCAGAGCAGGGGCGTGTCGGGGGCGGAATGCATGACGACGGTTTTCCCGTTAACACTGATTGACACCATATGTCACCTCCGCAAGGCACAGGCGGCTGCATGAGTGGAAGGCTGCGAAACCGGGTTCCCGTGAGTGCAAAAAGCGCATTCGCCAGAGCAGGCGCAATGGGCGGCGTACCGGCTTCGCCGACACCTTGAGGTTCAGTGCCGCTCTGGATCACTCTCGTGCAAATCTCAGGACAGGTCGACATATTGACGAGAGGGAAGTCAGAGAAGTACTTCTGCTGAACCTGACCTTGCACGATCGTGATCTGTTGCTGCAATGCGGCCGAGAGGCCGAAAATAATGCCGCTTTCCATCTGCTGTTCTACGAGATTCGGATTGATTGCAATGCCACAATCAATCACGCAGAACACGCGCGTGACGCGGAAACTGTCACCATGCTTCTGCACTTCCGCAACCTGCGCGACGATGCTGCCGAATGATTCGTGCATCGCTACGCCTCTCGCGGTCTTCCCGTCTCGCTTCAGTGGCGTATACCAGCCGGAAAAATCGATGAGTTGCCGGAGTACTTCGGCATGCCGTTGATGTTCCGGCTTCTTCAGCATATCGAGCCGGAACTGGATGGGGTCTTTGTGAGCGGCCGTCGCCATTTCGTCGATAAAGCTTTCGACAAAAAACGCATGGTAGGAATGCCCAACCGAGCGCCAGTTACCAACCGGGATAGGTAGTGAGGCCGTATTGTGCGTGACGGAAATATTTTTGCATTCGTATGGCTGATCGAACGCACCCTCCGCGGTCGTGATGTCCTTGAGAACCTCGAAGACAATCTTTGGGGAGCCGAATGCACGGGGCAGCGCTTCCACGTTGATCGACTGGCTGGCCGACTCGTTCTTCCAGGCGATCAGGTTGCCGTCGGAATCAAGCGCACCTTTGAATCGCGACACACACGCGGGGCGGTAGAAGTCGTGTGTCATATCCTGCGCACGCGGCCAGATGGTCTGCACTGGACGTCCTTTGGCATGACCTGCGATCGCAACCGCCTGCACGATGTAGTCGACTTCGAGCCGACGGCCAAAGCCGCCGCCTAACAGGTACCGATGCACCTGTACTTTGTCCTCACTCAGATTCAGGGACTTTGCCACTGCCTTGCGGGCCGCCATTGGAATTTGCGTGGACACCCAGATCGTCGCTCCGCCATCCGTCACTTGCGCCGTACAGTTGACGGGTTCGAGCGTTCCGTGCGCGAGGTATGGCACTTTGTACTGCATTTCCAGAGGTTTCGATTCCTTCAGAACCTCATCGACGCTACCTGTCTTGTAGAAAGACTGGGGATGAGTGTTGTCATCGAGCGCCTTGATCAAGGTGGCGCTAATGTCTGCATCGCTTACTTTCGCCGCCGGCCCGTGGTCCCATGTGTACGACAACTGGCAGAGCGTGCGCATTGCGATAAAGGGGTTTTCGGCAATGACTGCGACTCCGCCGGTACCGCCGTTGTATGGATCGAATTTGAAAATAGCGTGCACGCCTTCTTTATTCTTCACGTTCGAAGAATCGTAGCCGGTCGCGGTGCCTCCGAGCGTCGGGCACATCGTGACGCTCGCATATAGCAGGTCGCGCGGCTGTGCATCGATTCCGAACATCGCTTTCCCATTAATCTTCGATTGTGCCTCGATGCGCTTGAATCGCTGACCAATAATGGTGAAGCTGGATTTGTCTTTGAGCGTGACATGGGTGGGGCGCGGTTCGAGCTTCGCCGCATCGACAAGTTCGCCGAACGTCACCGACTGTTCGGGACCACAAATAATGCGGCCCGAGCGTGCTTTGCATTGACTGACCGATACTTTCCACTGCTTTGCCGCCGCGCTGCATAGCATCATGCGCGCCGATGCGCCGGCTTCGCGCATCGGCTTCCAGAGATCGACGATGCTTGTCGATCCGCCTGTCACCATGGTGCCTAGCAGGCGGGCAATCAACCGCGCGAAATCTTCTTTAGTCGTCGCTTCCCAGCTGTGATCGTCAGGACGGATAGCAAGCGAGCGCGACAGATTTTCGCGGTTTGTGTAGATCGTATCGATAGGGGAATCGACGATGCGGACTTGCGACCAGTCCGCGCCGAGTTCTTCCGCCAGCAACATCGCAGCGCCCGTGTGGATGCCCTGGCCCATTTCAGCTTTGCTCATGACGATCGTGACGTTGTTGCCGGTATCGATCATCAGCCAGCCGTTGAGCGCTGCATTGCTGCCAGGTGTATCGAGTGGCGTCTTGGGGACGAGCCTGTCGTCTGACGGAGATACTGACCATCCGATCGCGAGCACACCCAAGCCCGCCACACTGGCACCACCCAGAAGAAAGGTTCGCCGCGCCAGCATGACATCGTCCACCGTATGTTCTTACAGCGTATTGAGGTCGGCGAAGGCCGAAGCCGGGATCTTGCGTTGCTCACGATAGAGATGTGAGTTGCTTCAAACAAAACGAACGCTTTTCTTCTTCTCGAATCACCTATATTAGTCACTGGATTTGGCGATTGCGAACCCGAAATGCAACAGGCAAGTGGAGCGATCGCTGAAAACACAGCAATCGCCAGTAGACCCAGGGAAAGCACGCAAGCAGCAGACAAGTCATTTCCGCGCAGCCTTGGGTGAGCCACTCATTGGGAGGTGGTAGATGCTGATCGATGAAATCCACACGTTGGTTGGCAAATTGTCGACGCCGTGGAAGGACGTGCTGAACCGACATGGTCTCGATCTCTCGTCTTCGGATTCGCCGCAACGTACTGCAGTTTTGCTGAGTGAAGGACTGAAAATAGACTGGCAAGATCGGCGCGTTGAAGATCTTTGCCGAAGCACCGAACGCGCGATAGAACCGGGCGACCCCGCGCGGAGCCTGCTTTATCACATGCTTGCGCTATCCGAGTGTCCATCGCCCGATGGCGGAATAAGCCTGGAAGATATAGATCTACTCGAAAACTATATCTACTCGCTTGCAGCTTTGCCTTCCGACTGGTCGACACTCGACATTGCCGTGCTGGCCTACCAGTACCGTCCCGCGCGCCGTACCGGACATCAGCAGCACGCGGACATGGTTTTCTCGCGGCTCGGCATCGCGCGAAATGGCGACACGGAAGCACTCTACGACGCGCGGACACGGAGCTACGTTCCGCACGTCGAGAACGAAATCGAGCATGTGCGGGTGTTGCCGGCGCGGTATGGAGCGTTTCTTGTGCGGCGTGTATCCGGACCAGACGGACTTGCGTTGATCGAGGGAAAACAACGTGACGACGGACATCGTGCATTCATTCAGCCGGTGCGCAAGCTGTTTTCCGCCGAATGCCTGCCAAACATGACGTTGAATCTGGACTACGGCCATTGGCATATCGGCGAAAAACTGAAGCGCGCCGTCAAGGCACGATGGGGCATTTCTCCGGTCCCATTGGGAGATCTCGACCGTCCACCGTATTCGATCGTATGCCGGTATCCGGACTTGGCGCAGCCGGCCGCGACGGGCGTTCCATCAATCGTGCTCAAGCATTGTGGCGAAAGCGTACTGTTGATGCCTGCGGCGCGGCCCCTCATTGAACCTGTGACGTCGGCGAACTATAACGTTGGCGGGTTCTCAGTGCCGGCGCGATGGCGCCTCATACACATCGTCAATCGGCGCTATACGACTATGCGTCTGTTCACGGATCTATACAGGTTGTTTCTTGCGTTCGTTGCGCAGATACATGAAATGTTTTTCCCAACGATCGCAAAGAACTGGTTCTGGCTGCGTTTTCCGGAACCGCGCAACTCGCCGGAATACATGAATATCCGCCATATGAGGGACAAGAACGGTACGTATGCCGACATGCGTACGCATCCGATCCGCCAATCGGCATTCGTCGAGAAGGTGATCAAAGGCGGTTACGATGCACAACTGTTTCTTGATCACTGTGTCGAAGGCGCAGTCACGATCAGAATCAAGGAGCTGGTGAATCGACGCGTGTTGCCCGCTTATTCGATCGTGGCGGCGCCGGATTTTTTCCCTTATGCGGACCAGTCCGAATTGCAGCGCTGGTTCAAAGAAGATCACATCGATCCCAAGACTCAGTTTAGAAACGGCTCACCTATATCGCTCAGCGCTGAGCGGCTTCCCGTCAATCCGCATCACGTCGATTCGTTCAGCGAGAAAGAGGCGTTTTCGACCAGCGAAGATACGATTTCCGTTTCATTTAGTCTTGCACCACGCGCATCAAAAGAGTCTCACGAGAAGGCGCATTTGCCTCGCATGGTGTCGTTTCTATCAGATGCATCATCCAGTGTTTTTGCACCGGGCTGGGACGTGACCTATGCGGGGGGACATCGTAAAGGGATCTATCTCGCAACGTTTGGCCTAGGCAGTCCATTCGCAGAAGACATCAAGTTGTGCGCAGCGTCGAACAGTTTCTGGCCTGCCGTAAGCCCGGATGCTTCGCGAACCTTCAACCGGAGCGATGCACCAACGGCCATTCCAATGCTGGACAGCGAACTTGGATTTCATCCGCAACATCCTTTGGTGCAAGGCGGCCTTGTACATAACACGCGCGCCGGATGGGACGGCGAGTACGGTCCTTTTATTACGGCCGCGGGCACGGTTGATTACGCAGATATCGAGCGATCGGATTACGTCGCGAATGCGCTGGGCGGCAATATGCTGTATGGCGCCTTCGAACATGTCGACGCAGCCGAACTCATTCGCAGGATCAAGGCGTTGCGCCTCGCCGTGGCAGCGTGCGATCCAACGCAGACTCCCGCAAAGACCCAATTGTGGCTTGTATCGGCAACGGAACTCGATCAACCGGCAGGCGCGACCAAGGCCTATCACTTCCTGTTCGTTCTTCCCGAAGACGGTGCGAAACCGGTGCAGCATGTGCCTGGACGCTTGCGCATTCGATACGGCGAGGCGATCAGTTGTAACGTGACCGATTCGATGCTGAAAGGGCCCGTTCAACGATGCCCACCCGGACCTGAGGCACTTCGGCTTTACTCAAGGCATGAGTCCGTGTGACGTTCTGGTTATTGGCGATGGTCCTGCCGGGTGCGCGGCGGCAATTGTCGCCGCCAACGCAGGATGCGATGTCACGATGTTGGGTCGCGGCCTGTCGCATGCGGCGCCGGAGTGTGTATCGAACAACGCATTGAAGTTACTCGCGTTGCTGGCTCCCGCAGTGATCGCGCAGTCGGATGTATGGCTCGATATCGATTCCGAATCTAGTCCGGGCCGCGCGGTTGTACGCAACCGACTCGACGACCGTTTGCGCGTCGATGTTTCGGCGGCTGGGGTAGCCTATGCGCGCAAATGTCTGTATCCGCTTTTGCCTCGCATTGAAAGCGGACATGTCGTCGGTGTGACGTGCGGAAGCGATGAGTGCAGGGCGAGCATCGTCATAGACGCGACGGGAATCACCGGCTGCCTGCGTCGCGCACTTTCACTCGACGAAACCGTCGACTCGTCACCCATCTGGCTTCGTCGCGGTTTCGCGAGCGGATGTTCGTCGCAGCGTGACACCTATTGGCAGATCGCGCGGGGCGGCTGGCTCTGGCTACGGCCGACATCAGCGCAATACATGTGGACTTCGTTGTCCGTGCAACGGAACACGCATATCGGCTTGCGTTCAGGCATATCCGTCATTGGAACTGTGTGGCAACAATGCCGGCGCTGGCGGCATCTTCATCAGGCCGCCGGTCCTGGCTATTTCGTATGCGGTGATGCTGCGGGATATCTCGATCCCGCCTCAGGAGATGGCCTTCGGTTCGCGATTGAATCCGGCATACGTGCGGGGACACTTGCCGCAGAGGTATCGAAGCATCCAGGCAGATCGAGTATTGCGGCAGCGCTCTATTCAGATTGGGCTTTGCAGGACTATCTGGCCACGAAAGAAGTACTGCAACGAGTCTATATCGATGCGCATCTGGATATCTGGCGGAGCTAATGCGGGACTGGCCGACTGCCACATTTAGCGCGTATGCTTCGAAAAGCGTCGCAGTGGAGCAGTAGCCAGTAGTAAAAGAAAACCGTAGCACTCACACTCTCGGGAGGTCAGCATGCTTTCATTCATCGGTACGGTAATTGTAGGGCTGGTCGTCGGATTGATTGCACGGGCAGTGAAGCCAGGAGACGACAGCATGGGGCTCATTATGACCATCGTCCTCGGTGTTGCCGGCTCGCTGATTGCGGGCTATGTGGGGCGTGCGCTGGGCTGGTATCAACCAGGCCAGGCGGCAGGTTGGATTGCGTCGGTGATTGGCGCTATCGTTCTGCTGATCATTTACGGATTAGTGCGCCGACGGAGTTAGACCGCGATGCGGTGACGCGCTTGCGGGTGGCGGTAGAACGGTGGCGCGCTCGCATGAAAATGCGACCCGGTACGTTGATTTGTTCCCGCGAAAGGGGATCATTATGCGATCTGCATTCAAACCAATTTGCCGGGTGCACTTCGTCCACCGCGCTCTCCTCGTACTTCTTGCACTCGCGTGCTCGCCCGCATTTGCTGGCGCCCCGGATCCCGCTGACGTCATCTCGCAGCAGAGCGGACTGCCTGCGAGCGAGGTGCGAGGCATGCTCGCGAACTGCGACGCGAACCAGATGAGCCTGAACTTCTGTGCATGGCGCGACAGGGTGGTTGCCGAGCAAAAGCTGCAGGACGTCGTCGAAGATAAGTCCGCAAAATTCCCTAGCTGCAAAGCGCGCTTGGAGAAGAAAATCGCGGGGTGGAAGAAGCGACGCGATGCGAGTTGCAAGAAGTCCGCCGAGGCAAAATACGGAGGGGGTTCCATCTTGCCGATGGAAATTGCCGCTTGCCAGACTGCGGAAACTGATCACATGACGAAGGTTGTTGGGTCGATTCGTCGATGCGATTGATCGATAAGTTGGTGCATGGCCGACAGCAGTGGTGATAAGGGAAAGAATTTGGCCAACGTTGCAGCCTTTCTTTCGAAGATCAGATGCACGGATCTCGGCTGATGAAACGACGATGTCTGGAAACATTCACCTAAGTTGTGGGAGAAATGTTGAGGTAGCATCATCGAACTCAACAGGGGGAAACCGGTGCTTTGGGGAATCAAATCTCGCATAAACGCAATCGCCCCCTCTCTTGCCTGTCTGCTTCTCAGCGATCTTTTTACGATCCTGGCAGACATGGTTGGCTATATCACGCTCCCTTGGTGGATCGTTCATCAGGGCGGCGCACATCACCTCGCGATCTACGGCGTAAGCATTGCCGTCACCACGATCTTCGCAATGCCGCTGCTTTCGCCACTCGGGGATCGGTACGCAAAGAGACCGCAGATTGTATGGGGTATCTGCGCCTTAATGGTCGTCGCCTTTACCCTCGCTACGCTCGCCTCGCTGTCCGACTACCGGCTTACGCTCATCATCTGCATAGGCGTAGTCACTGTTATTGCGAAAGCTTTCATCGATCCGGCCAGTTCCACTATTTCGGCCGAACTTGTTCCCGCGAATCGTTTGGCCGAAGCGCTTCGTCTTCGTAAATCGACGCAAGCGGCTGGACGTGCCTTAGGGCCGGCACTGGCTGGCGCGGCATTGGCTTTGGGTGGTATTGCTGCAACCTTCTGGATGAACGGCATTCTGCTTGGCGTTGCTGCGTACGTGACCTTGCAGCTTCCATCCCGGTCTCAGCATCGTGAACATCCTCGCGGTTTGGCCCGTTGGTGGGAAGACCTGCGCGCCGGACTGCATGCTAAATGGATCGTCCCGTTGGAGCGCGGCTGGACACTTGTCAATTTCCTCGTCTGGATATTCCAGGGCCCTGCAGTCGGCATGCTGATTCCGCTCAAAGTTCAATCACTGGGGCTGTCGGGGCTCTGGCTCGGTGGTTGCGAAGCGGCCTTATCTATAGGTTTACTACTCGGCAGCTTTCGTGGTTCTGACGCATTGGTAAGTCGCTTCGGCCGGTTCAATGTCCGGGTGGGGGCTGCGATGTGTGAAGGGCTGGCACTTGCTGCTTCCGGCTGGGCCCATTCACCTATCGTTCTCGTGTTGACGCTTACCTGTGTGGGTTTCGCCAATGCATCGATGGGGCTCGTTGGCGCGACTCATCGTTCATTGGCCATCCCGCAGAATTTCCGCGTACGCATTCTCGCTGCCAGCATGATGACTACGCAGATCGCCGGCATTCTTGGACCGATGATCGCAGGTACGGCACTCACGCACTGGGCGGTGGGCCAAGTATATACATGCTTCGGTCTCGCTACCTGTCTGCTCGCTTTCGGTTTCGTTTTGATACCGCGATCGCGCGAATTCTTTGAGCTCAATCACGATCAGGTGAAAGACTGGTTTCGTCACGAATATCCCCATGCATTCGAAGCACCTAGAGTGCCCGAATCGAGACAAATCACGTAGATTGTCGCGTGACTAGAGCGGGGGGCGCGTATGTGTTGTCGATCGGGACCGAGGGAGATCGCGCCGCAGAGCGGTTTGCAGGGCAGTGCGCGGCCATGAAGGGAGGCTCGACCATGTGGCCTACATTGCCGGCGATCGGCGCTTGTCGGAATGTTAAACCCGCCTTTTTCACGGAAATTTCACCGGACATAACCTCCATGACAATTGAATTGACCAAGGAAGTTCGAGCCGATGCGATTGCATCCATTCAGCGGTACTTCGAGAAGAATATGGAGGAGCCTATCGGCAACATCGCTGCTGGCGCGCTTCTCGGTTTCTTCCTGGAAGAAATTGGCCCGAGTATCTACAACAACGCCGTGGCTGACGCGCAGGAGCAACTCCTGCAGCGTGTCTCGGAGCTAGATTTCGAGGTGCACGAAGAGGAGTTTCAATACTGGAAAAAGTATGAGGGGAGCGCGAAACCGCGCAAGTGAGCGTGACGGGATCGAACGAGCATTTGCGAAATCCAACTGAATGATTTGCGACGGCAGCGCAAACCGTACGAGCCCGTGGCAGCATAACGCACGGCACGCGCGTTCGTAGCGGCGCGCAGACATCACGTGGAGGATAAAGGATATGCAGGTCACTCGCACAATTAGTACCGTCGAAGTCCATACCGGCGGAGAGCCGTTCCGGATCGTCACCTCGGGTCTTCCCCGCCTGCAGGGCAACTCGATCGTGGAGCGCCGTGCCTGGGTACGCGAACATGCGGACAATATTCGCCAGGCCCTTATGTTCGAACCCCGCGGACACGCGGATATGTACGGGGGCTATCTGACGCCGCCCGTTTCACCCACAGCTGATTTCGGCGTCATCTTCCTGCACAACGAAGGATATAGCGACCACTGCGGACATGGTGTGATGGCACTGGCAACGGCTGCGGTGGAGCTCGGCTGGGTGCAGCGCGAATCACCCGAGACGCGCGTCGGCATCGACGCACCGTGTGGTTTTATCGAAGCGTTCGTCAAGTGGGACGGCATGCACGCCAACGGTGTGCGATTCATTAACGTGCCATCGTTCATTTACAAGCGCGACGTGAGTGTGGAGACGCCGACCTACGGAACGGTGACGGGAGATATCGCGTTCGGTGGGGCGTTCTATTTCTACACGGACGGCGCACCGCACGGCCTCGCGATTCGTGAGTCGTCGGTCGAAGCGCTCAAGCAATTCGGTGCGGAAGTGAAGATCGCCGCTAATCGCGCGTTTTCCCTCGTGCATCCGCAGATTCCGGAAATCAATCATATCTACGGCACCATTATTCACGGCGCGCCGAGATTTCCCGAATCCACTCAGGCGAACTGCTGCATTTTCGCGGATCGGGAAGTGGACCGTTCTCCGACGGGTTCGGGCAGCGCAGGCCGCGTGGCGCAACTGTATCTGCGTGGCGAGATTGGGCGAGACGACGTACTCGTGAATGAATCGATCATCGGCACGGTGTTTCGTGCGCGTGTTGTCGGTGAAACGCAGCTCGGTGAATTCCCCGCCGTGATCCCCGAGATCGAAGGCTCAGCCTACGTTTGTGGATTCGCCAACTGGATCATCGACGAGCGCGATCCGCTCAAGTATGGATTCCTCGTACGTTGATTCGTCTGACAAATGCTACGATCAATGGTTTACCATGACCATCTCACGTCGTTTGCAGGCTCGGTCAGTAAGTATGATGAATACCCGAAAGATTTTGATGATCGTTGGAGGGCTCCTGCTCGTAGCAGTAGGGGTCACGTACCTGATGCTCCTTCAGGCGGACCGCCGCTCAATGGCAGAACTCACGGGCGCCATGCATGAGTCCGCACCCCCTGCCGTCGTCGATTCGCGCCCAGGCGATCATGTGACGGCCGGCAGCATCGACCAATCGCAGCCGTCCGGTTCGATCACAAAAAGCACTGCCAATGCGCAGGAGCCGGTGGTTCCCGCTCCTGCTCCTGCTTTGGCAGTAGCACCCGCATCCGGCCCGGCCGCCGCACAAGTTACTGCGCAACCGAAACCTGAAGCACGACCGAAGCAGGCGCCATCGACGGCAGTCGCGTCGGTGAACGTACAGGACTCGGGTGCGCCGAAGGTGACTCCGGCGCAGCGCGCCCAGCGTGGACAAGACGGCGTGGACCATCGCGCGATAACGACTCGAGGCGCGACACCGGAAACGGACGAACTGGTCAGGGAATCGGCGAAGCTCGATCCATCGTTGCCTCCGCCGGATATGTCGGCCGCTCGCGTCGCCACGGACCAAAGTAGCACGAAGCCTGGCAAGGGCTCGAATCCGGTTGCGGCCGCGATGACGGAACAGCTCGTCAAGGAATCGGCGAAGCTCGATCCTTCGCTGCCGCCGCCTAAGTAAAGTAACCGACTTTCCTGGCAGCACGGCCACCTGCTCAGGGGCGCGTGCTGCCGATCACCTTCAAGCTACTCGCTTTGAAGCGCTGCCCCTCGCTCATCGCATGATGAAGCCACCGTCGACGGAAATGGACTGACCGGTGACATAGCTCGAAGCATCGCTGCAAAGCCAGAGAACGACGTCGGCGATCTCTTCTGGTTTCCCATATCTGCCCATCGGAACCGTCTTCAACAGTGCATCGAGCGCTTCGCTCTGGCCGGAGGCTGCCATCTGCTCGGACATCGGCGTCCAGAACAGACCCGGGCAGATCGCGTTGATCCGGATACCTCGTGCCGCATACTCAAGGGCAGCACTCTTGGTCAGCCCCAGTACACCATGCTTCGCAGCGTGATAGGTGCCACGCTCCGCGCCGCCGACGAGGCCGCCCAAAGACGAGCAGTTGACGATCGCACCGTTGCCCTGCCGGCGCATCTGTTGCAATTCGAATTTCATGCAACTCCAGACACCGTCCAGATTGATTGACATCACGCGGTCGTAGTCGTCTCGAGTCGAATCGGCTGTTTCAGCAAGGACATTCTGGACGCCAGCGTTGTTGTAGGCGATATCCAATCTTCCAAAGGTCGACACGGTTTGCGCGACCATTGCCTCTACCTGTGCATCGTCGGCAACGTCGCACTGCACAGCGAGGACCGCACAACCTTGGTCCTTCAGTTCGTCGGCCGCCGACTCCACGCTCTCTCTATCCCAGTCTGCCAGCACGACGGAAGCCCCTGCCAAGGCAAATGCTTTCGCCGTCGCCAAACCAAGGCCAGAACCTGCACCCGTGACGAGTGCAACCTTGTTCTCAAAAGTTATATTCACAATCAATTCCCTCAACTCGTACAGGTACGGTAGTCAGCTGTGCTCTCTGCCGGCAGATCAACCGGTCACGCGGCGGCCTTCAACCGGATAGTTCGGATCGGTATAGCCGGCCGTCGATGCATGCCCGGCAGGCACCAGACTGTCGACAAACTTTTCGTCGTCCGGTCCCAGTTGCAGCGTCAATGCGTCGATGTAGCTGTCCCAGTGCGCTTCCGTGCGTGGCCCAGCGATAGCGGAACTCACAAGCTTGTTCCTGAGCACCCACGCAATGGCGAACGCTATCGAGGTGGTGCCGCGTTCAGCGGCGTATGCCGCGACCTTCTGTGCGATGGCGAGAGATTCCGGACGCCACTCGGTCTGCTGGATGCGCTTGTCACCGCGTGCAACACGGGAGTCGGCAGGAGGCGCACCGTTGGGTGCATATTTGCCGGTCAATACACCTCTGGCGAGCGGGCTGTAGGGCACGACGCCAATGCCGTAGTGTCCAGCCGCCGGCATCAACTCCACCTCGGCGGTACGGTCGACCATGTTGTAGACCGGTTCGATCGCAACGGGGCGATCGATGCCCAACTGATCGGCAAGGCGCACGATCTCCGCAATACGCCAGGCGCGGAAGTTGGACAGACCGAAGTAGCGCACCTTACCCTGACGAATGAGGTCGCCGATGGCACGAACCCCTTCCTCGAGCGGCGCGTCAACAAGCGACCGGTGGAAGTAGAGAATGTCGATGTAGTCGGTGCCAAGGCGCTTCAGGCTGGCGTCGACCGTCTGGTAGATCCATTTGCGTGACTGGCCCTGTTCGTTCGGGCGGGCGCTAACTGAAGCCGGATAGCCGAACTTGGTTGCCACGACCCAGTCATCCCGTCGATCCGCAATTGCCCGCCCGACGATTTCTTCAGATCGGCCAGCGTGGTACACATCGGCAGTGTCGAGGAAATTGATGCCCTGGTCGAAAGCCTTGTCGATAATCCGGCGCGAGGTCGCTTCATCCGTTTCGCCGCCAAACATCATTGCACCCAGGCACAGGGGCGAAACCTTGAGGGCGCTGCGCCCCAGATATCCATAGTCCACTCTCATCATCTCCATGCAGGCCGCGCCTGCGGTTAACAGAACGTGCACGCCGGAAAGGCGCATCAGCGGGCGCTTTCATCGCCGTCTGTATGGAGGATGATAGGTCGATGGTATCTAGTGATAAAGCCAGTAAAACAGCAAACCATCATGAACTGTATTCATGAATCTCATTCCAGTTCCTGGGCTATTCCTTGCGATAACGGATTGCATCGATCACCACGGTCATCGCCCGCGAGAACTCACGTCGGGTCGCATAGCAGGCGTGCAGCCCTGGAAAGGTGGGGCACCATTCTTCCAATACCTTCACGAGGCGACCCGCTTCGACATGAGACTGGGCGAGGTCAGCCGGAATGTAAGCCAGGCCGTATCCCGACAACGCGGCAGCCAGCATCGGGTAGGTCCCGTTGAAAGCGAGTTGTCCGTCGACACGGACCTGCACCTCCCGACTGCCCTTCTTTAACTCCCATGGATAAAAGCCGCCCAACGTCGGCAAACGAAGATTGATGCAGTTGTGCGCGGTCAGATCCTGGGGCTTCCTTGGCAACGCACGCGTCTTCAGGTACTCCGGTGTCCCAACGATCGCCATGCGCATTTCGGGCGCGAGGCGGACCGCAATCATGTCCCTGGCTACCTGATCGCCGTGGCGAACGCCGATGTCGTACCGATCTGCCACGATATCTGAGAGACCGTAGTCGGTGATGATCTCCACCTTGAGGTCAGGATATTCATGCAGGACCGGCGATAACCTGGGCCACAGGACTGTCTCGGTCGCGTAATCGGTCGCGGTGATGCGGATCGTGCCCGCAGGTTTGTCCCGAAACTCCGTCACGGCCGCCAGTTCGGAATCGATCTCTTCAAAACGGGGTGTGATGGTCCGAATGAGGCGCTCGCCAGCCTCCGTCGGCGCGACGCTGCGCGTGGTTCGGGTCAGGAGTCGCATGCCGAGCCGGGTTTCGAGTGCCCGGATGGTATGGCTCAAGGCTGATTGCGATACGCCGAGTTGCGCGGCGGCGCGGGTGAAGCTGCGCTCGCGCGCGACGGCGATCAGTGCAAGCAGGTCGTTGTAGCTCTCGCGACGCATTGATGAACTCTTTTCATAGGTGTTTGCCGATTCTAGCGCCTAGTCGCGCATGAGTGCGCACGTTAGATTCCGGATATCGACTCATTTCAATGCGGTCAGGCGCTATCGAGGAAACTGCCGATGAGGATATTCATTGTCGCGATGATGTCGCTTGCGCTCGGTACCGCGGCCTGTTCGCAGTTCAAAAGGAAAACTGATATGGAAAGCCTGGATCGCGCGTCCTCCAGCAACTTGCTCACCGGGATGGACACCGTTTCACCCGCTCTTGAGCGCTATACGAACGATGTGGTGTTGGGCGACCTGTGGAAACGTCCGCAGTTGTCCGCACGGGATCGCAGCGTGGTCACGCTCTCAGTATTGATTGCGCGCAATCAGAGCACGGAGTTGCCGTTCTATCTCGATCTCGCGCTCAAGAGTGGCCTCAAGCCCGGCGAGATTTCGGAAATCATCACGCATCTTGCTTTCTACTCCGGTTGGGCCAACGCGACCGCGGCTGTGAAGGTGACGAATGCCGTTTTCGAGAGACATGGGATTATGGCGACGCAACTCCCGCCAGCAGCAGTTGACCTTTTGCCGCTCGACAAGGCGGCCGAAGCCCAGCGCGAAAGCACAGTTCAGCAAAACTTCGGCGCCGTTTCGCCCGGGGTTGTTCAATTCACCCGAGATGCGCTGTTCAACGACCTGTGGCTGCGGCCTGGTCTTGCGCCTCGCGATCGTAGTCTCGTCACGGTCAGCGCGTTGGTCGCCACTGGACAGGTCGCGCAACTGACCTATCACCTGAACCGGGCAATGGATAACGGACTGTCCAAGGCACAGGCGTCCGAAGTCATGACGCAACTGGCGTTCTATGCGGGTTGGCCGAATGTTTTTACGGCGCTTCCAGTTGTGAGGGATGTGCTTGAGAAGCGTCCCGGCTAACTCACTCTGGCGCCACGAGCTTTGCTGGGCGAGAAAATCTGTCCAAGCGCTTAGCCGACCACCGACTCAACGTCGCCGGGGCGACGAGAATGCGACGATCTTGTAGCCCATCCGAATGTCCACTTCTTCCCAATGCTGCGATCTGGCATCCGAGCAAGGTTCCCTTGCTTGTTTATCTTTTGGTTAGCCCACGTGTGCGAGGGGGCGTGTCGTGCAAACCTTGGGGCGGCCGGTCGCGCAGCAGCAGGGGCATCAAACGCCGGTTGGCTGTCTGGGCCGCCCACTCGCAATACGCGGCGCTGCCGAGCACCCAGCCCTTGAGCGTCGACTGCATCAGGTCATTGACCTCGCGTTCATCAAGAAGCTGTGCGCCCAAATCGCGGTAAGCCTGCTGGCGCTCGAACGGCGTATTGCCGAGCGCTCGGTAGAGTGGATGGTCCTTGATGAAGTTATCGACACGCAGCCCGATGTGGTGCGTGTAGCTAGACCATTGATAGTTTCCAGCCTCGGCTACAAGGCGGTTGCGCACCGGCGCATGATCGATGACCTGGCTCGCGAGCAGGAAATATCGATCGGGCTCAATCACTGTTGCCCGGTACTCGCCACGCCACACCGCGCCGCGGCGTCCATGGCGGCGGTTGAAGGTCTCGACATAGCGACGGCCGACCGCCTGCATCGCCACGGGCACGCTCGACTCGTATGAAGGCGTGACGAGGAACTGTATCGCGTCAGGCATGAGCACCCATGCGTGGACTGCCAGATCGGCGACGCGCGCTGCGTCTGCCAGGCAGGCGAGGAAGTACAGGTAGTCTCCTTCGTCCAGGAATGCGGGCCCCGTGAGCCCCTGCAAGATAACGTGCTGAGGTTGTTCTGGGACGTAATGCCGTGCAAGCCGTGCCATGCTGAATTACCGGAAATCCGATGTGAGAAAGCGATCCGACAGATCTCGAACGCGCGACATTGCGTCACGTGTGTATAGGGTGAAATTCTATCGGTCATATGCGTGCGTCTGCATCGCGAACAGGCCTTTTTTCTGGCCTCTTTTCACTGATTTGCCGACCGCTACAAACATCTGATTTATGCCACCGCTGAATAGCAGCGCCGCGCTATACGCCTCCAGACGCTTTGCCTGCGCGTCATCCGGCACCAATACATCGAGTAGCACGACGGAGCGGCGGTCGAAGCGCCATGGTCTCCATTCGCATTTCACCTGAACCGGTCAAAGCCCAGCGTAATGTGGTTTGCGAATTCAATCAGTAGGTATCCGAACGATAACGGTCGACTCCAATCCGAGGCCTTGGGCGGCGGCTAATATGGATGTCTGTCCGTTTGATCGCAAGACTTTGAAAGACCTCAATCATTATTTAGCTTGTTGATGACGTCTTTTTGGTCGCGTACGCTACCGTAAAATCTTGCCAATGCGGAACTCGCAGGCTGCGGCAATCAGCAAATGTCGGTGCGGGACGGGGAGTATAGCGATGAAAATGTCTCACAGATTAGGAAGCTCCGATACGGCGGGGCCGGTGTGGGGGCTTGTCTTTGGCATGTTCATGACGGCAATCGGAATGGGCCTCTGGTTTTATGCGACGTCGCCGGCCTCCTCTGGGCGACAAGATGAATCGTTGGCCGTAGCGGCCGTCATCGTCGGCCTGTTTTCTGCCGTCTACGCGGGGCGCGAACTCTTCCACAAACGTCGGTAGATCGCCTCATTCCCCAACGCTATCATTGCGCCCCGTTGGCGATAGCTGCGGCGAGGCGGTCTCGCTGCGACTGCAGACGTGACCAGGCAGTTATAAGCGCGTCGAGAGACGCTAGCTCCTTGTCACGAGTTCCCAAACGCTGAAGCAGCGAGATGTACTCCCGTCGCACTGCAATCACGCCCTCAAGTGCCACCAAGGCTTGCTCAACTTCGCAGAGTTGTCGCCGCAGGTCATCTGTCATTGCAATCCTCCTGACGGACGAACGCATCCTGTTCGTACTGGACTCGCTCCAGCGACTCCGGTGCGCCTTGGCGCTCGTTGCTGATGCCAAAGGCTGCGGATAATCCGGCGCGCTTCTCTGATTTCCATTAGCACTCTCTTAAGGGTGTAGTGGATTGGCGCTGAGTCACCTGGCGCGGAGTGATCGTACGGGCGCTGTTTCGCTCGAGACGTCGTCTCGCGCCGATGGTGGGCTCGCCAAAGTACTGTGTAAACGTACAGTATCGCGGGTTGCACGTAAAGACCTAGACTTGTAACTCCGACACAAACGCGGAGTGCGCCATGGTCACCAAGACCGTCCGCCGGACATTTTCCGGTCTGACTTCGGCGTTTTCGCCAGGTCCGAAGGGCAAGCAAGGGGTCGCATATACCGTCAAATCAGCCCAGCAACGTGCCGACGAAGCCTGGAGACGCACGACGCACGGAGTCCACAGTCCCCAACTCAGTAAAGTTCCGAAAGCCTGATTTTCGGAAACCAGAAGCAAGATCGAGCCTGCCGTCCGAATTAGCTGTGATCGAAGCCGGAGACGAACTATGACTGCGCCGCAAAAACTTTACGGTGTGACACTGAAGCCCCAAGCCAAGGCTCCGCGTAAGCTGATCGAAGTCCCTGACCCCGAGGCGCGCCCCGATTTTTTGGAAGCCGTTCGCCGAGTCGTGACGGAGAATCGGGAAGTTGGGGAACGACGACCCCGAGAATAATTCGATCTAGTATGGCGGCCGTGGCATGCAACCTTGGGCAGGATTTCAACCTCGGTCTGCGGATCACCTCGCGTCCCGGTATCGCGGACGTGAAAAAGCCATCGCGATCGTCCGAATATTTCCTCGGAGAACATCATTACGGCAACTTTCGATTGCTCAAGCTGATTGGAGCGGTGACCGATATAGCGATCATTCATGTGGCTGATTGCAGCTAATGGAGGGTCAACGTGGCATCGTTCAGATTCGATGAAATCGAGAGACTTGTTAAGCATAACGACGTGGTAATCGTGCGGTCAGACGAACAGAAGATGAAGATTTCTCCTTATCGTGGCAAGCAGCAGCGCGATGCAATTCTTACGTTCTTAAGGTTGTCTGGGGCACACTCACGCGCGATCGTGTTCAGTCACCACTCCCAGGCCGGTCCGATAGGCGTCGACGTTCAATCGGGAGAGTCCTTTACGTGGCAAGGACTCTGATTCAAGCAGCGCCGGATCTCATTGATCCTGCTCTCGTCCGTCGGGCATAAGACGGCCGTCGGCCATTTAGTGACCTTCGTGACCGACGCCAGGATGTCTGGCGCTCGGCGCGCAACAGCCGTTGCGGGCGTGTAATGCCTATTTCCGATTGCGCGCTGTCATGAATCGATGATCCCCAGACCTTGTGCACGCCAGCGTCACGGAATGACCTTCATTGATGACCTCGCCTCCAAGCACACTTCCTATACGGGCAACTTGCTCGAGTTGGAGGTGAGGGAGACGGCTAGAAAGCGGCGCAAACAGTTCTCGACAATTTTTGAAATGTCGTTGTCGTAACCGGCGCAGTAAAGACTTCCGAGAAAGGAGATTGAGCCGACTGCGAATAGTCCGCCGCCGCTCGGGCTGAAGCCGCAGATCATGTGGGCTCGAATGCCGCTATGCACTCTCGGTTTGCCGACCATTCGATTGAAGAGTAGCTCCTCGGGAACGGTCACGAAACTGGCGTCGTGATTGTCGGAGTACGCGACCACTGTCACGTAGGCGGGCGTGCCGAGATCGGCAGCAGTTTGGTCAATTTCGAAGCCTGCAGCGCCGCCGCCCGACAACCCGAAGTTTCCAAGTGGCTCTCCTGCTCCTGCTTTAACCCCCGCGAACAGCCAGGCATGTTCGGTGGTAAACGAGGCCGGCGTGCGCCGATAGAATGTGCCCCGAAAGTCTCCCTCCGCTGTAAACCCGATTCCCGCAACTTTTTGCGGCGGCAATCCGTTTCGACGCCACATCCCCCCATACTCGCCATCCAACTGGTTGTAGTACTCACCGGGCTGACTTTCCCATACCCGCATGCCCGCCTCGGCTCGACGAATCTCAAGCAAATGTGGCGCTGATACGGCGCGCCCGATTTTCCAGTAGAAACCGTTTCCACCAAGATACATCAGGCTTCCGCCCGCAGACCGATAGGCCAGAAGCGCGTCCAGCATTCGGCGTGTATGGTATTCCGGGTGCGATCCGGTCAGGACAACGTCGTAGTGCTTCAACGCGTCGACGCCTCGCTCATCAAGATCCTCGTCGGTAACGACGTCAAATTCAAATCCCTTTTCCCTTAACCAGTTGGTCAGATGAGAGTCCGCGGAAAAGTGGCGCAGACCCGAGCCATGCTCGTCAATGAACGTCAGATAGCCTGGACGCATGGTGAGAACCGGGCGCAAGCGGGAGGAGAGGCTTATGCCCGAACCATCGCTGTGATAGTTGTACGTTGATGTGCCGAATGAAGTGACGACGTCCGGATTGTGCGGATACGCCCCCCATGCTTCAACGCGAGCAGCAAGCGCCCCCGAAAAATTTCCACGGGCGTTGTTGGCGTAGGCCAGGTAAGTCAGTGTGGGCGCAAGGTACGCAATGCGCGCGTGCTCCCCTCCCGACGCAACCGTGACGTAAAACGGGATCGTATCGACGCCTTCGCCATTGTCCACGCGCAGTCCATAGACACCCGATGCCATGTCGGCCGGAATTTTTAGATGTATGGACGTTTGCCAGCCACAGTCCGACAGGTCGTCAGCGTGGAACCGAATCGCGGCGTATTCCTCTGGCGCATGCTTCCAGTCCAGTTCATGTCCGGTCCACCTTGATGACCGAACTGCCCTCATTGGAGCGTTCACAAGCGTCAACGGGGCGTCGCTATCAAGCCTGTTCGGTACATTCGTGTGGACGAGCGTCGGCGTGAAGTCCCAATGTGCCAACACGTTGTCCTCGCGCTGATCGCCGCGTGCATCGCTGCCGGGCGCACGCAATGCCGGGCTTTCGATGAAGCCGTTGAAGGCATGCTCTGGGTGTCCTCTCCAGATAGCCGCAAAGCACACCGTCGAACCGTCAAACGCGGCAGCAGAGAACGGCGCTTCAAAGTCTGCCACGTTCCTGAACACCTCTTCGCGCGCGTTCGTGCCTGAGCTGATTGCTTGAACATGCCCGTCACGGTCGATCGATATCTGCAAGTTTGTCCATAAATCGGCGGCGACGGCTAAGCCAGTTGTGATCTGTTCCCCTGCTGCGAGGCTCTGGAAAACGAGTTCGCCGCGATTGAGAGCAATCGCTACACCATGCGTCCCATCATGGTTCTGGAGGGCGACCAATGTCTGAAGGGTGGCGTCCTCAAGTGTGGGCTGAACCGTCAGGTCAAGCTTGACGTGCTGAATGCCCTCCAGAACCGGCATTGGGCCGTAGGCGCAGGAGCCGGGAAACACTGGCTGCTCCTCTCCTGGGTAGGTGCTTTCCAACTGGACATCAATCGGGACCAGTTTCATCCCGGGCCCGTCAGGGTTTGGGTCACAACAATCTATGCGCTCAACCGTTGCCGTAAAAGCGCGATCGCCGCGCGAACTGATTTTGAACGCCAGTTCCTGACCAGCGTGTGCGCTCCACGGGGTCACATAGCCGATGATCGCGGGAATTTGGGAGTCTGAAGTAGTCATAGTCAAATGATCAATCATTCTTGGTGGTGATCCCAGACGCTGTTCTGCGACCACCTACGCCCAGGGAAACCCCCTGTGAGATTTTATTTTGCAATGGTTGCAAATAGAACCAAAAGTGGTCACTATCGAATCCAGTGTACTTTAACCACTGGGGTGTGCGATGAAAAAATTTGTCTCTTCGGTAATGGCGGTTGCTGCACTTCTCGCCTTAGGTAGTGCGAGCGCTCAAGAGGTTGTTCTTGTTGGGGTTTCTGGGCCGTTGACCGGTCCCCAAGCGTCAGAAGGGAAAGACAACGAAAATGGCGCACGCATGGCGGTTGACGAGCTAAATAGCGCCGGGACGACGATCGCCGGTAAAAACATAACATTCAAATTGGTATCGCAAGATGACCAGGCGGATCCCCGGATTGGCGTGCAGGTCGCGCAAAAACTGGTCGACGCCAAGGTGGCTGCCGTTCTTGGTCCATACAATTCTGGAGTCGCAATCCCAGCCTCGCGGCTCTACCAGAACGCCGGCATTCCGATGCTTTCGGTTGCGTCGAACCCGGCGCTGACTCTTCAAGGTTTCAACGAGGTATTTCGTATCGGCGCTAGTGACGGGCAACTCGGCGGAGCGATGGCTAATTTCGCCATCGATAAGCTTAAAGCGAAAACAGCGGCAGTCATGGACGACCGGTCGGCCTACGGACAGGGCGTGGCTGAGGAGTTCATGAGCGTGGCCAAGGCACGCGGGCTGAAGATTATCGACCAGCAATACACGAATGGTCAGGCCGTCGATTTCAAGGGCGTCCTCTCCCAGATCAAGGCGACGAATCCCGACGTCATCTTCTATGGTGGTTACGCGTCGCAAAGCGGCCCGCTAGTCAAACAGATGCGTCAGCTCGGATTGCGGGCGAAGCTGCTGGGCGGCGACGGAATCTGTACGTCTGATATGGCCAAAATCGCAGGTCCCGCAGCGACGAATGCGTATTGTTCACAAGGTGGAGTCTCGCTGGACAAGACGCCGGCAGGTAGCGCGTTCCTGAAAAAGTACAAGACAACCTTCAACGTCGATACGCAGGTGTACGGCGTGAGCTATTACGACGGCATGAAGCTGTTGGCCGACGCGATGGTGAAGGCTGGCACGACATCCGACCGCGCCAAAATTGGTGCGCAACTCGCCAAGTCCGCCTACACCGGCGTGGCCGGCGAGTACTCGTTCGACGTACATCATGATCTGAAAAGCTCGGCGACGACCGTGTACACATTCAAGGACGGCGCTGTCGTAACTTACGGCAACTAAGGTCTCAACGAAAATAGTAAGCAAGGCGGAGTATCTATGCGAATTACCAGGACACTTAACACGATCGAAATGCACACCGGTGGAGAGCCGTTTCGCATCATCACCAATGGTTTCCCGCGTCTCGCGGGGAAAACCATCGTGGAGCGGCGGGAGTGGATCCAGAAGCATGCGGATGAGTTGCGGAGCGCCATGATGCTGGAGCCTCGAGGCCATGCCGATATGTACGGAGGCTTCCTCACTGAGCCGGTAACCGAAGGCGCGGATTTCGGCATCATCTTTACGCAGAATAAAGACTACAGTCCCCATTGCGGCCATGGGACGATTGCGCTGGCCACCGCAGCGGTTGAATTGGGGTGGATTGAGCGCACGTCGCCGGAAACGCGCGTCGGCATCGACGCGCCTTGCGGATTCCTCGAAGCTTTCGTCCAGTGGGACGGCGAAAATGCAGGGAATGTGCGTTTTGTGAACGTGCCGTCGTTCGTCTGGAAAAAGGACGTCACCGTCAATACGCCAACGTTCGGCCCCGTGTCCGGAGACATCGCTTACGGAGGCGCGTTCTATTTCTACGTCGACGGTGCGCAGTACGATATGGCGGTAGGCGAAAGCAACGTTGATCGACTGAAGCAGTTCGGCGACGAGATCACACAGGCAACCAACGCAGCGTTTGACATCGTTCATCCAGAGATTCCGGAAATCAGAGGGCTCTACGGCACGATCATTTCGAATACGCCCCGTCATCCGGGATCGACTCAGGCGAACTGCTGTATCTTCGCCGATCGCGAGGTTGACCGATCGCCAACAGGGTCCGGCACGGCAGGACGCGTCGCTCAGCTCTACCAGCGTGGCAAGCTACCCTCGGATGGAACGCTCGTGAACGAGTCGATTATCGGAACGATCTTCAGAGGCCGCGTGCTTGGTGAGACGAAATGCGGTGAATTCGACGCAGTGATTCCAGAGATCGAAGGGAATGCGTTTATCTGCGGCTACGGGACGTGGTTGATCGACGAGCGCGATCCTTTGACCTACGGGTTCCTGGTGCGGTAGAGAGGGCAGATTCCAAGCTCACTTCGACGGCAACCGCCGCACTGACGTGACACCTTTTGGCCCATCTCCTTGGTGCCTTCGCGGCGCATTCTGAAATGGGATGCCGCCGCGCTTTTTGCCTTGTGTGAGCCACGGGGAACACTTCGCGCGTGGCCGCATCAGGAGGTGGCATCATGTCGCCACGACGTATGATAATTATCCGTCAATGACAGGTGAACTCCCTCGCATCGGGCGTCAGGAAATGAAAGGAAGTGAGATGGGTACGACACGGCAGGATCTCGAATCGAATTTCAGACCACTGCAGATTTATGAGCAGGTCGAAGAGAAGATCAAGGAGGAAATCCGCACGGGACGGTTCGCGGCCGAGTCCCGCCTGCCATCGGAACGCGAACTTGCGGCGCTCTATGGTGTCGGCCGACCTGCTGTTCGAGAGGCAATAGGGGCTCTTCAGAATGAAGGTCTCGTTGTGACGAAACGGAATTCTGGTACCTACGTGTCCTCTGCGGCCTCTGAGCGTTTACTTAATGACGACGGCAATCATGGCGCTCAGAACGCGGAACCAGATTTTAGTCCAACGGGAACGCTCGAAACGCGATTCATCCTCGAACCGGCAATCGCACGACGAGCCGCCGCACGAGGCAAGCGCGACCGCCTCGCTGAGCAATACCTTGCGGAGATGGAGACGATTCAGGATATTGACAATCCTGAGCAGCGCGCACTTTGGAACAACAGCGACAGAATGTTCCACCGCCAACTAGCGGTAATGACCGGTGACGCTTTGCTCGTCAAGATCGCAGACGAAGTAGCGAAAACAATGGATCAACCGTTGTGGAAAAGGCTCAAAGACGACGGAATCTTCGATCCCTTACGGATACGTCTGTATGCGTCCGAGCATCGGCTTATTTACGAGTCGATCGTGAGCGGTGATGCTGACGCAGCAGGGTTCTACGTGGAGCAGCATATCAAGCGGGTGCGGCGAGATATTGCGCCCAAGTAGAGCCGGCTTGATCAATTAGCTGGCCGCGAACACTCCACCATCGTCGACAAAGCGATCGCCGCGGCGATGTCCCCGCCGATCATCACCAGACTCTGGATACAAATCGAACGCGCATGGCCGCGCGGCTACTATTGAGAGACGGACTTCAGAAGATATGGCAGAAATAGTTCTTTCACTTGATCGCTTGCACAAGTTGGCCTTTGACGTATTGGCATCCAATGGTCTAAGTGCCCGTCAGTCGGACGCGATGGCGAAGGTGCTCGTTGCGGGCCAGCGGGACGATTGCCACTCACACGGTGTATGGCGCCTTATTGGGTGCGTAAAAACACTGAAGTTGGGCAAAATCAATGCTGATGCTGAACCGCAGATAAACGATGTCTCGCCTTCGCTTGTTAAGGTCGATGCCCGGTTCGGATTCTCTCCGCTTGCGTTTGAATTGGGGAGTCGAGTACTCGTTGAAAAGGCGAAAAAATCGGGTATCGCCGCCCTGGCAATCAACAACTGCTTTCACTTCAGCGCTTTGTGGCCGGAGGTTGAGGCCATTGCTGCTGAAGGCGTAGCCGCACTGGCCATGACGCCTACCCATAGCTGTGTAGCACCTGCTGGCGGAAACAAGCCGCTATTTGGAACCAACCCGATCGCGTTCGCCTGGCCACGTCCAGGCGCCTTTCCGTTTGTGTTCGACATGGCTACAAGCAGAATCGCTCGTGGCGACATCGAACTGCACAAGCGGTCCGGCTCCAGGATCCCGAACGATTGGGCGATCGACGAAAACGGTCAAGCTACCGACGACCCCGACAAAGCATTGAGGGGGGCCATGCTTACATTCGGAGGCTATAAGGGTTCCGCGCTTTCAGCGATGGTTGAATTGCTGGCTGGGCCGTTGATCAGCGATATGCTCAGCCCGGAGTCGCTGGCTTTTGACGAAGGCGTAGGAGCGGCCCCTTGCCATGGTGAAATTGTCATCGCGTTCGACCCTGCGGTCTTCGCTGGCGCTGCCCCTGCAGACAACCTGCAGCGCGCTGAGACTCTGTTTGAAGGAATCGTGGGTCAGGGCGCACGTCTGCCTTCCCAGCGACGATTCGATGCGCGACAGCGTAGCATCGAGCACGGCGTGTCGCTTTCAACGGAACTCCACGACGAACTTACCCGGCTGATTTCGTGAGACCTTTCGGGTGATAGGTTGCGTCCTGAATCTATACCTCGAGCGCCGCAACTGCCGCGAATGTTCTCTCAGCAGATTACATGCGGACGTTCGCCGTCTCCTATCGACAGAACTGCAGAATGGCATCGGCAACTTCCTGCGGCGCTTCGCGCTGCGGGAAGTGTCCCACTCCATCGAGCACCTTTCGCTCATAGCGCCCGAGGAAGAAAGCCTCCCGTCCCTTGGAACTATCGGGATGGTTGCAGGTGTCCGCCCCGCCGTGCAGCACCAGCGTTGCAACCGATAGCCCCGGCGCGGGATTCAGACGTGTCTCGTCCTCGGCATAGGCCGGATCGCCGTCGACAAAACCCCAACGGTGGCGGTAAGAATGGAGCACGATCTCGGCCCAATCGTCGCCCTCGAATGCCTGCGCTGCCTCGTCGAAGTCGGCCTCCGCATACCAGCCGGCCGGTGCCCAGGTGTCCCACATCTGTCGGGCGAAGGCCTTACGTTCGTTCCGCACTACGCGCGCGCCGCGCGGCGTGGCCATAAACCAGTGGTACCAGTAATTGCGTGCCTGCTGCAGGGTCAACAACTGGTCCGGGGCGTTGGTACCGTATCCCACAGATAGCATCGCCAGATATGAAGCCACGCCGTCTCGCAAGCCGCAAGCATTTGCGACCGCGCGTGCGCCCCAATCATGACCGACTAAAACCGGCCGCTCCAGACCCAGCACGTCCAGGAAATCCAGCAGATCGCGGCCCAGCGCGGACAACTGGCCGCTTCGAGGCGTGGCCGTATCGCGGAACCGGGTGGGCGCGAAGCCTCGCAGCGCCGGCGCGAGCACACGGTAACCCGAGCTGGCCAGTATCGGCGCTACGCTCTTCCAGCACTGCGGGCTGTCCGGCCAGCCATGCACCAACACTGCTGTGCGCGGCCCCTGTGGGTTCCATTCGAGATAAGCGATGTCGAGCCGCTCAGTAGCGGCGTGGCGATAGGTGTGCATGGCGTTCCTCGTGCAATCAGGGATGTACCACGATAGCTCGACTTCTCGTGTCGAATGATTTGATGGTCATTCTGACTGCCGCCGACGGTGTTCCGCTCGATACCGTGTTACTGCGCACCTTTCTCGAAGTCGTGGACAGCGGCAGCTTTGCCATGGCCGCCGAGCGTCTGGCGCTGACGCCGTCGGCCGTAAGCGGACATATCAAGCGTCTGGAACTGATCGTCGGGGTTGGCCTGCTGACACGCACGACTCGCCGCCTTGAGTTGACGCAGGGCGGTGACACCTTGTACGCCTACGGCCGCAATATCCTGGATCTGGAGCGCGAGGTCCGCGCGAAACTGCGCGGCGCGCCGTTGCGCGGGCTGCTGCGGGTCGGTGCATCGGAAGACTTTGCTGGAACGTGGCTACCTAAGGTATTGCAGCGTTTTCGCCAATGGCACCCTGAGGCGACGATCGATCTGAAAGTCGGCGTCACGGCCGATCTATTGCGCCAGCAAGAGCGCGGTCGTCTGGATCTTGTGTTCGGCAAGCAATGCAACCGCGTCGAAAAAGGCGGCGAACTGCTGTGGGAAGAGCCGCTAATCTGGGTGTTCTCGGAGGATCAACCACTGGATCCTGACCAGCCGCTGCCGCTGGCCGTCTTTCCCGATCCATGCATCTATCGGGAGTCTGCGATTACAGCACTGAACAAGGCGGGCCGGGCGTGGCGGTTGGTGTTCGAGAGCAGCAGCATGGCGGGCTGCCTGTCGGCGGCGCGCTCGGGTTTTGCTGTTACGGTCATCGCCGAAAGTCAGCGAGTCGAAGGCCTGTGCGTGATGGGTCGCGAACAAGGATTACCCAAGTTGCCGGTTGCACGTTTCTACGCGTTTCCTCGCTCAGACTCGCCCGCCAGCATGGCCCTGATAGATGCTGCACGCCGCGCCGGCCAGCAGGTCCGCTTCAGTCCACGTGCACTTCGTGGCTGATTGATCGATCGCATCCTTGGGCGTCGACATAGTCAACGAGAAGTTGCAGGTAACCGCGACGATATGGCGTGCGGTTTGGCGAGCCGCTTTATCGGTTGGCAACAGTGGCCTTGCGGTGAACATGGGGCTGTTATCGCCACTGAGGCGGGCATGTTCGAGTCGCTCGGAGAGAGTTGCTCGGGGTCGAACTGAGTCTCTCATCATCCGGCTGAGTTCGGCCATCTACGGCCGCTGGCCGGCGCTCTCGGATGGACATTCAAACGTCGGCTTCCCGTCCGGCAAGCGGACCTTCGTTCGACAACTACACTCGCCGGCCGTTGCGGACGGTCACGGAATGCGCGCAATGGCTCGTTGACAGCGTGGCGTCGACGTCCGCAGCGGAGGATGCTGAGGTGCTGCCGCCCCGCTTCTATCTGATTCCTATCACCATCGAGTCCGGGCCGGCAAGAGGCTCGACACGTATCTGCGTGAAGCCGACTTCCTTCATCCATGTGCAGCACTGCGCGCCGGTATAGTCGAAGCCACCGGACGTCTCAATAAGCATGTTCAGGCTCATCAGAAGGCCGAAGGCATTCCGCCTGCGGTCATCGTCAATCACCGCATCGTAGACGATCAGGCAACCTCCAGGAGGCAGTGCCGCGTAGCACTTCGCCAGGAGTACTAGCTTCTGTTCAAGGTCCCAGTCATGGAGGATGTGTCCCATAACGAGCACGTCGGCCGAGGGGCAGGAATCCTTGAAAAAGTCGCCCGGATGAAAAAGGAGCCGCTCCTGCAGGCCGTGCGACGTCACGTACTCGTCAAACACGGGGCCCACCACCGGCAGATCGAAGCCACCGCCGCGTAGGTGGGGATGGGCGAGCGCGACCTGCACAGGTAAGGCACCTTGTGCCGTGCCGATGTCGATGAAGGTGCCGTAATTCTGCCAGGGGAATTTTTGCGCAATCGCCTTGGCTGCACCCAGACTGACCCCGCTCATCGCTCGCAGGAAACTTCGCAGCGTGTGTTCGTCGTGATAAATCGAGTCGAAGAGGTTACCACCCTGTTTCGCCTCGTTCTGTGGCTGTCCGGTGCGAAGCGCTTCGGTCAGCGAGCCCCAGAATGGATATAGCCGGGCGTTGGCCATTTCCAGTAATCCACCCACATAGCTGGGCTTGGCCATGTCGAGAAACAGGTCAGAGTCCGGCGTATTGCGGTAGGTCCCGTTTTCACGTTCCAGCAAATTCAATGCGACCAGCGCGTCGAGGAAATCGAGAACCGATCTCGGATGCAGTCCGAGCGCTTCAGTGAGTTCCGCCGCATTGTGAGGACCGCTCGCCAGGCGCGTGAACACGCCGAGTTCGACAGCGGAAAGCAATGTCTTGGACGCCCAGAATCCCATGCCCAGTTGGAGTAATCGCTCAGGCGTGAGTTCGGGCTGGGACGCGCCGTTAGCGCCTGATTCCTGCCGACCCGCGTTTGGTGTGCTTTGCATAAACTACTCCCAGAGCGGACGTGTGGTGAAGGGCCAGGTGCCATGGTGGGTGAACTGGTGTTGTTCAGCATAGCTAACGTACAAGGCGAAATCCACCCCCTGATGTATTGGTCAAAAGCGGATTTCTGTCGCCCCGGGGGCCAGCGCGTTTTAAACAGATGTACGGCTTCGGGCGGATTGCGTTCCTTTGGGTCGGCATGAGCCGATTGCAAAAGGCCGCGTTCGGGCCAGAGACGACTGGTCACTGACGCCCATCAATGACCGCTGGTCGATCAGCGCGCATTTAGTGCCGTCTTTCTAAACACAATCAGTCGCTCCAACCGTCGATGTGGATCGCTCCGCCACCATCATCGCTCGTACTGGCAGCGCAATGGCCGGATACTGGCGGAAGATTCAGGTTTTTTGGGGGATTTCCGTGTCACCCGTGCGTGTCACTGTGCTGACGCTGCTTGCAATGGTCGCGTTTGCAGCGAATTCATTGCTATGCCGGCTAGCCCTCAAAGGCACCGGGATCGATGCAGCGACCTTTACGTCGATCCGTATCGCGTCGGGCGCCCTCTCGCTCTCGCTGATAGTGCGGCTCCGGGGCTGCAGGGTGAGCGGCGCCGGAAACTGGCTGTCGGCGCTGGCGCTGTTCGCCTATGCTGCCGCCTTCTCGTTCGCATACCTGAGCCTGCCGGCGTCCACTGGAGCCCTACTTCTGTTCGGCGCTGTGCAAACGACCATGATCGGCTACGGCATCCGAAAGGGTGAACGCTTCGAAAGTCAGCAATGGATCGGATTGACATGCGCGTTGGCAGGCCTTGCCGGGCTGCTGCTTCCCGGCCTCTCGGCGCCACCGCTCGGAGGTGCGGTCCTTATGCTCTGCGCCGGCGTCGCTTGGGGCGTCTATTCGTTGCGCGGCAAGGGCACGGGAAATCCCACCGCGGTGACGGCCGGCAACTTCCTGCGCGCAGTCCCACTTGCCGCAGCGCTCAGCGCCGCCATGTCCGCCCACGCTTCGATTGATAGCGCCGGTTTCTGGTACGCAACGGGTTCCGGCGCGCTGGCCTCCGGCATTGGCTACGCCATCTGGTACGCGGCGTTACCTGGTTTGAAAGCCGGCAATGCGGCCACGGTGCAGTTGAGCGTGCCGGTCATCGCGACGCTTGGCGCAGTCGTATTTCTTGGAGAGAGCGTGACCATCCGAATCGTGTTGGCCTCGGCAGCAATCCTCGGAGGTATTGCCCTGGTTGTGGTGCGTCGGGGAACCCAGCACGGCAGGCGGGCGTAAGAGGGCGGTGGACGACGTGGATGTATTGGGACTGACGATCGCGCTTGCCTGCTTCAGCGCTCCTTCATCGGTCTTATGCGAAGCTTTCCATAAGGCCGAACTCCTGGCTCCCTATGCGGGGCGACGAACGGCCGTTGTACCTTGAAAGCCGAAGGAGACGCCGCGCTGGGTCGACGATCCGTATCGGGCCGAATTGAGCCGAACGCAGGCTGCGCAACGACGCCGTGTTTATTCGTTCAGCATCAGACCGAGTTCGGCCATGAAGCGGTTATCCGAAAACGTTCTGGAAATCGTCGAAAGTCTACCTTTGGCCGACCGCGGCGCGCATCCGGCTATCCTTGTCATCGCAACTTTCGAAAGAGCCGGAGACTTGCGATCACGCATATAGGTAGCAAAATAAACAGAGCCGGAAGCGTCGCGAGCAGCACAAATCCACCGCTAAGATCGCCGCCGTCAGCCACGGGATGCTGTGGCTGGAAGAGGCTGTGGTACATGAGCAAGTTAAACAGTGCGCCCCAGGTAATTAGCGCCACGAGAATCCCGACGCCAATCGCCAGCGTGTTCAATGCGCCTTTCTCAATCGCGCTTATTTTGCCTTCGTCGTTCCCAGCCATTGGCAACCCCGAACATCGGTAACAAAACACGCGCATTGTGGCACGGGCTCGACGCGCTGAACGTCTCCTTTCGAACGAAACAAATGTCCCTTCGGGGTCGATTTCGGCGGTTCGTCGGGAGCCCAGGCTCGGCCAGCAGCGGTTCGGTAACTCAGTTGTCCGGTGAGTGGTATTCCGCATCTGTCGGCGTTCGCCGGCCTCAACCGATTGATGCCGACTCGCCTTATCCAGTACTCTGGCGAAGACATGCATATCGCGATCGGCGGTTTTGATGAATCTAGATTTTCGGCTGGCCGTACCCGGAGACTCGGAATGGTTATTTGACACATACCGGCGAACGATGAAAGGTTTCGTTACCTCAGCGTATGGCTGGGATGACGACTTGCAGCAAGCGGGTTTTGCAAAAAGCCTTCGCCAGGGCACTTGTCAAACAGTTATGTGGGAAGGTGGCCGATGCGGGTTTGTGCACTGGGACGTCGAACCGGATCTCGTATGGTTGAGGATGCTTTGTATCGCGCCGGAGATGCAAAACAAGTCGATCGGAAGTGCAGCGATTGCCAAGGTCATATCATTGTCCAGTTACTTACACAAGCCGCTGTACTTGAATGTCTTCGTATGCAACCGAATTGCCTATGACTGGTACAGCAGAATCGGTTTTGTCGAAATCGAAAACGACGGCAAGGTCTCCACTTTGGTGCTTGCTCCTTCATCGTCACCAGCCCTAATGGGACGGCACACGTAGTCTCCCAGGCACCGTGTTTCCTGCGGGAACAGCCGGGTTCGGCCGAGGGCGTGTGGAAACTCCATTTTTTCCGCTGAGGGTGAGGTTGCCGGTTAGGTCAATCAAGTTAGATGCGTCGAGCTTGCGCTATTCGAGCAATGCGAGCGCAAGAAGCCCTTCAGGGCCTCAGCTTCCAGCCATCCTCATTGCCTTCATTGTCCTCGCAACACCAAGTATATTCATGACTCGCTTGAGGTTGTATGCCAGTACCTGAAGGCTCATTTCGGTGCTCACCCTCCCGAGCGTCCGGGTCTGGAAGTGTGTGGCACCCATCCAATGCTTGAGCGTGCCGAAGACGTGTTCAACGGTGCTTCTTCGGATGGTCATCGCATCGGGCTTCCGGTCGAGTCGACGCTGCATGGCTTCCAGTACATGTTCGTGCTCCCATCGTCGGATGCGGCGATAGTCACTGGGTGAACATCGCTCCTTGAGATGGCAACGCGGGCATGCGCTGGGCCAGTACACGTTCAGATTCATGCCATTCTCAACGGTCTTGAATCGAAGAATTGCGCGCTCGCCGGCGGGGCATCGATACTCATCGTTCCTGGCAACGTAGATGAAGTCGCGTTTGGTAAAGAGCCCTTTCTTCCTTGACGCTGAGGTGAGTGGTTTCGGGACATACGTAGTGATCCCGGCCAGTTCACAGGCACGGATGTCCGGACCACTGAAGTAGCCGCGGTCAGCCAGCACCTTCAGCTTTAGCTTGCCCATCGCGCTCTTCGCAGAACTCGCAATCCTGCTGAGTTGTCCGTGATCGCCCCCGATATTCGTCACCTCGTGTTCCACGATCAGATGGTGCTTCGTATCCACGGCGGTCTGCACGTTGTAGCCGACGGTGCCGGTTCTCTTGCCGCCGCTGGTCATGGAGCGGGAATCCGGGTCAGTCAGCGATAGCTGTCTGTCCGGTTGCGTCTTCAGTTGCTTTTTGATCTGCTCGAGCTCACGCATCCGCCGGCGCAACAGCGCGATCTTCTCGTACAGGTGCACGGTCTTCACATCGAAACCTGTCGGACTGGTCCGGTCTGCGGTTTCAATCATGTCGAGATATCGCTGAACGCTTTCCTCGATCTGCTGCTGACGCTTGTCGATCTTCCCTGCGGTGTAGTTCCTGTCACGGCTGTTCACAGCCTTGAACTTACTGCCGTCGATTGCCACCATGTCGCCGGATAGCAGCTTCAGTCCGCGACACAGTTCGACGAAACGACGGCATACGTTGCGAATGGCTGGGCCGTTGTCGCGGCGAAAGTCGGCGATTGTCTTGAAGTCTGGCGCCAGACGTCCCGTCAGCCACATCAGCTCGACATTGCGCTGGCATTCGCGCTCAAGACGCCGGCTGGAGGGTACGCGGTTCAGATACCCGTAGATATAGATCTTGAGCATCACGCCTGGGTGATAGGACGGGCGGCCCGTGAGCGCCGGTGTGGTACCGTCGAAACCAAGGTCCGTCAGGTCCAGTTCGTCGACGAAGGCATCGATGACCCTGACCGGATTGTCCTGCCCGATGTAGTCATCTATGCATTCGGGCAGCAGTGCGACCTGCTTGCGGTCATCGCCTTCAACGAATCGCTTCATGAATCACCCGGTCTCAGTACGTTGATTCAGTTTAGGCGATCAATGCGTTTTCACACACCCTCGGCCAGTTTCGGACGTTCGACCTCATGGCGTAGATCGTCGACACTAGAGCCCTCAAATAGAACTCTCAATTGGCAAAGGAAAGTGCCGTCATGACACTAGAGCAGCAACTTGCAACGCTTTCGGATTGTGGCATCAACCTTGACAACGGCATTACGATCGAAGATATGCTCTATTCATTCTCACGCGAGGAATACGAGAAGCGCCCCTTTGATTTAGTTCTCTTTGTGCTCGGGATCGAAGTGGAGCGTGAGCCGTGGAACCGTCCATTTTGTTCGCGGGTGTGGAACTTCGACTTGGAGTGCATTACTTCAACGGGCGACTACACGCGGATCGTAAAACGATTGTGCCAGGTTGCCGGAATGCCCGACGGTTTGAACGATGTTAGAGATTTTGTTGATCTACAACGCGCCAAAGCTTGGTTGAAGTATCGGGTCGGGGACGTCGAGCGCAATTTGTCGGCAAAGGTAACGGGGACTTGGGCGGATCCACAAGCCGTTTCTCATGTCATGCGCGATATTCAGCAGCTTGACGGGCGCCGATTTTATTCCAAAGACAACGGACAGGCGATGGTGCTTTATTACCTCGATCCCGATGCTGCAGCAACGCTCAATCGTCTGGCACATGGCACACTGCAGCCAGCGCTTGACGATGTTTGAAGACGAAGTCACGGTTTAAAGACCTGCTCAGATGAGAGTAACCCTTGGCTACCTGCATGACGTATGGCTATGTCCAGACGAGCGCGGCAACTTATTGCCCGCGTGCATCCCACATGGGCCGGACGGAGACGCCGCGCGTGCTCTTAACGAGCCGGGTAGTGAATGGGTCTGGACGTTCTGGGCGCGTTCCCACGCTGAAACCATGACCCTCTACTACGAATTCGCTTCCTACGAAAGGTACGTCGTTAAGAGCGATGTCGAGCATCAACCATATTCACGTGCTGCATGCGAGCGCCAACTGGTACATTTGAGGCGCAAGTAGTTTCGCGTTTTGGCGGTTGAACGGAAGAGTCAAACGGCCGCTATGGGGGCATACGAATGTCCTCTCGGGGTCGAAGTGAGCCGACCGCGTCAGGCAGCAACCGGCCAGGAAACGACGGCCGACGCTGTCTCTTCGAATAACTCTTGCTGGCCACAGGCTTGACCTTCGCGATTGGCGTCACGGGCTACAACGAGCAGGGGTACACCCGACCCGTTGTAGCGTTAGATGCACATGGCGTCACGCAAACATATCGGACGCATCGTGCCTTCGGTCACGCTGTTTTGATGAGCCCGAGTTGCTGCAGAGCGGTCACGCCGTCGTCCAGGCCGATTTCTTCAATGATCCTGCCGTCTTTTAGCTGGAGCACGGTCGTACCGGTGAAGCGCATTTTCCGTCCGGTCGCAGCCGGCAACGATCCTACGAGGAAATCGCTGAATGCCGGACCGGTATGCGTGCCGCCACCTTCCCATCGACCGACTACATAGTCCCCCTCGGCGATGAGATCGGCGGCACCCCAGAAGTTGAGATCCGGGAATGCTTCGCGGAAGTCGCTCATGAATGCCTTGATGTCCTCGCGACCACGGCGCGGCTCGTGCAGCGAGTAGCGCAGAAGCATGTCGGGAGCGGCAAGCTCGTCGACGATTTCGAGGTTGCAGGTCTTGCCCCAGAAATCGGTGAACCAGCGGCCCACGATGGCCTTGTTGTCATCTTCCTTGGACATGGTGAATTCCTCATTGACTGTGGTTGAAAGAGAGATGCACGATCGCTCCTCTCTGCCTGAACAATATTGGCGCGAGCGGTCAGCGGCCCCCCGTTTCTTGCTGCAATACTCGAAGACGTTCATCTCAATTGAACAGCAAGAAACGGAGTGCCCGTACCGATCTGCTGCGCTAGCTTGAGCATTCGATCCCGCATTAGCCGAGGTCGGCGGACGACGCGCGGCGCGTCCGAACCACACTGATCTCGCAGGCGTCCGACATGCCAATTCTTTCATCGTCATCGCGCTCGCCTGTCTTTCATCGACTGGAGTTTGACCATGTTGCCCTTTCTCTCGCTTCACGCTCTTGCAGCACAACGCGGCGACGGACTGCGCCCTGAACTTCTCGCCTTGTTCGAACGCCATGTCAGATTGGAGGCTGGTCTGGTTGCCATCATCGAACCTGTCGAAGCAGAACTCTCCTCGCATGCGGTGGACGTTGTTCCTAAAGTCCCTGTGGCGCCGTGCGGAGCCGATGAGTCTTCGGCGGAGGTCTCATGCCGCTGCGAAAACGAACAGCGGGAAGCGAGTTCTGAGTGACTCAAGCGGATCGAAAATGCGCATTCGCTGAAGTTGGGATCGGGTATTCGTGCGGCGAATCGAAGCACCGGCCAAACACACGCCCCTTCGTCCTAGCATCCCTTATCCGTTTGGCCAAAATCAAACATTTGGCCTACAAGGTTGAAGGCAATCCACGCCACCTGATTTATAATTGCCAGGTCGTTGGGAAACACCCGGCGGCCGGGTTTAGCAGCCTGTAGTCGAAAACCGCACACCCGCTCAGGCGGGTCGTGCGTCTACCTCTGCACGTCTATATTTCTATGGGCGGGCCGTGGTGGGGAGCCGCAAGGCTCGCCGGTTTGTTTTCGACCCGGTCTGCTAACCTGCTACGTGCCCGCTCACCCCCTTCCCAAGCGAGTGTCGGGCGATCCAAGAAGTAACAGGGAGATCGTCACCATGAGCAAGCCCAACAAAAATCAACCCGCATCACGTCCGGCTGTCGACGCAATCCAATACGAAAAGCTTGCCCTGTCGGCTTTCGATTTATGCGACCGGCACCTGGCTCAACTGGATACCTTGATCACACTTGCGTCCTCGATATGTAGGAATCCTTCCATCACGCTGGAGGAAAGAAGGCGTCGTCAGACGCTTCTTGAATTGCTGGTGGACAAGGCTGAGCAATATCAGCAGGAACTCGAATGCGACCGCGAGTTGTACAAGGTGATTGCGCTCGATGCGAAGGGTGTTCCGCAAAGCCGCATCACAGCACGCCACGCAGCGAACCTGCTTGCAGAAGAGGTGGCGCAGCGAGCAGGCGAGCCGATAGCCACCGCAAATGAGCCGCAACGCCAAAGCCCGGCAGAGAAAACTGCCGCAGCGCTAAGAGCCGACACGGCTCAGCAACCGGTCGTCGCGCAACACTAGGCGATCAAGAAGGGCGGGCGAGTAGTAGCGTGGTGCGTCCGAATCGTTGGCACGCCGACTGCGACTCGTCCCTCAGGTAAGTTGTCGCCGAAAAGAAGAATCAGACACCTTTCAACGCAGCGCGCACAAACGCAACAAACCGTGAAGTAACCGGATTCTTCTGCGCATCCGCCCACACAAGTCCTACGCGCCACTTCGCGTGTTTTCCGCGAAGTGGCAGGACGGTAGCGTCCCGAAGAAGATGTTGCGCACGCGAGGGAACGAACGCGACGCCGACTCCAGCAGCGACAGATGCCAGGACAGACTGCACATCATCAGCCTGTTGAGTCACGTTTGGTACAAAGCCCTGTTCGCGACACCAGCTTTCGACTTGAGCAGCGAGGCCGGGCCCACGCGCACGCCGCAAGGCCAGAAAACCTATTTCATTTAGCTTGGCAAAATCGGAGGGAATACGCACGTGCTCAAGGCGTGGGGGCAACGCCAGCGCCAGTGTCTCCTCCATCACACGAAGCGACGAGAGGCCGTCGACCGAGGGCGCCCGCATAAAGCCCACATCCAGCTTCCCCGCCAGAAGGCGGCGCGTCTGCTCAGCGGAAGACAGGTCGCTCAACGCGACGGCAATGCCCGGATACTGCTGACGGAAGTCGGCAATGATTTGCGGCGCGATCGTCAGCACGGACAAACAAATGCCGATCCGCAAATGCCCACGCCTGCCGCTGCCGGCCTCCCGCGCACGCGCGAGAATCTCGTCCGCATCGTGGACGAGCGCTTGCGCATCGGGCAGGAAAATTTCCCCGAACCGCGTCAGCTCCGCGCCATGTCGACCCCGCTCGAACAGCTTCGCGCCTAGGCTAGCCTCTAGCGCGCCGACCTGTTTGCTCAACGCCGGCTGACTCATGTGCAGAGCGTCCGCCGCCCGCCCGAAATGACGCAGTTCGACGACCGACAAAAACGTTCTCAGTAGTTTGAGTTCCATTCCGGCTCGTTATCGTATCAATCAAATCATTCATTTTACTAATCGATGGTCGAGTCGTTCAATACGGGTATGTCCTTTCACACGAGATTACCCATGGCCTCGACGAGCCCTAAGTTTCATCCACACCGGCTGGGCCGCACAGAGGTCTCGGTTGACGATCGCGCCAGCGAACCTGAACCGGCGCCGGATCCTTTGATTGGTAGGAAGCGCGGCCCGCGTCGCCCTCGCTTCGCCGGCGTATCTTCGGCAGATGATCGCCAGGTTCAGACGGGCGCGATCGCCGTGAGCTTCGCCATCGTCTCTCGCAAACGGTGGCTGCGCTGAAAGAAATCAACCGCTCAGACTTCATCAGCTCACAGGATGTGAAAGGGCTTGACGAAACCACCTGCCGAGCGGCATCGGGGTTATGCCGAACGCATCTAAAGCGCTAAAAAACTCTGAAATGAACGGCGCGTCATCCTCCGAACGACCTACCGGTTCAACAATTTGAGTGACTGCCCGCCTGCTTTGACATATGAAAGTCATGTGTCAGGCAACTCTGCTTTACTTCCCCTTTCTGCTTTACGATCTCCATCGGTTTCATCCCGAATGCCTTAGAAAGCCGGAATAAACGTTTTCCGACGATCAACTTGCCGTTAAAGGACAAATTCGATGCTGAGAGAACTGGGTGATTTTGACGGTTTCATGGAGAAATTGATAAGCGACTGGAACGTGCCGGGCATCGGCGTAAGCATTGCCAAGGACGACGAGGTCGTGCTCTCGAAGGGCTATGGGTATCGCGACCATGCCAGCAAGCTGCCGTACACCGCGGCAACGTGGTTCCCAATTGCATCGAATACGAAGTTGTTTACGGCTGTGGCGGCGGGCCTCCTCGTCGATCGCGGCCTGCTCAGTTTTGATCGGCCGATCCGCGAATTCGTCCCCAGCCTGCGCTTTTATGACAAGGCGCTCGACGAGGCCGTCACGCTGCGCGATATGCTGAGTCATCGGACGGGCGTACCGCGGCACGACATGATCTGGTACGAGGCACGCCTCTCGCTGGCGGAATTGTTCGAGCGAATTCGTTTCATGAAGCCGACTGCGCCGCTGCGCTCGAAATTCATCTACAACAACATGATGTATGAGGCGGTTGGCCACATCATAGAATTGTTGAGCGGGAAGCGCTGGGACCACTTCGTGCGGGACGAGATACTTACGCCGCTTGGCATGACTGACACGGCATTCACCATAGCCGACATGCTCACGCGAGCAGAACCTGCGGTGCCGTTTCTGGAGAAGCGCGACAGCGATGAACTGTGGCAGCCGCCGTACATGGACGCCGACGAGTCGAGCCCCGCCGGCAGCATTGTCGCCACAATGGATGACATGTCCCGCTGGTTGCTGATGTTGATGAATAAAGGCCGGGTGGCCGGCAAGCAGGTGATTCCCGAGCGTATTCTCAAGGCAACGCTGGCACCAGGCGTTGCAGTTCCTGACGCGATGAATGAAGTTCTGGGATTCACGCCGGAACTGAATGGCATCTATGGCATGGGTCGACAAACGGCGTCGTACAGAGGGCACCTGTTAGCAAGTCACGGTGGAGATCTTCGCGCGTTCCATTCGCAAGTTTCGTATTTACCGAACGAGAAGATCGGCGTAAACGTCTTTGTTATCGGCGACCATTGCGCGATCCTGCGCAACGCCGTGGGCTACGAAATCTATGACCGTCTGCTGGGTCTGCCGCCAACGGACTGGACTCAGCGGCTTTTCGATTTCACCAGGCGGGCGAGGAACAGCCTTAGGGAAGCTCGCCAAAGGGTTGTGCCGAACCCCGTACCGAATACATGCCCGTCGCATGATCTGGCCGGCTATGTCGGTCGATACGAACACCCGGCGTATGGGCCATTGACGATCTCGCTCGAGAATAATCAGCTGCAGTTGGCATTCCGCCAGACCTGTCTTCCGCTGAACCATTTCCATTACGACCGTTTCGACACCCCCGATGACGAAGTCGACGGCGCATGGTCCGTCCTGTTCCAGACGAGTTCGCTGGGTGACATCGACCGGGCGGTGCTGTGGCTTGATCAGGCCGAGGCGATATTCAAGCGGACACCCGATACGGTGCCCCAGTCCGTCATCGACAAAATCACGGGCACCTACGTAACGGCGATTGGGATCAAAGCCGCGGTGCGGCTGAACCGTGAACAGAAGCTCACTCTGCGCTTTCCAAACGGGCCTACTGAAGTTCTGGTGCCGTTCAAAGACCTGCAGTTCCGCAGTTACCTGAGCCCGGAGACGACGTTCGAGTTTGTAATGGACGGTGATCGCGTCAAGGCGTTGCGGCACTGGGATGCGATTGCTGAGTTTGTCCTGACGCGTTCCGAGGATGACGACACGATCGACACAATGGAGGAAGACGAGGCGGCCGATGACTAGCGGCGCGCCCCATGCTGAGACGTCATGCTTCAGCCAGACGCGGACACCGCGCTATTCGGCAATCGATTTCCGGTCTAAGGGACTCACGACATAACGGATATCAGCATGAACAAACTGTTGCCCCCGACGATTGCCACGCTTGCCGGGTGCATGATCAGTTTCGGAACTGCCCACGGCGCCGACAGCAAGGATGCACCGCCATGCAGCGCGGCAAATGCCGCTCTACATGGCCCTTTTGTCCCGCATTTTTTCTTTCCGGACCAGCAAGGGAATCCTGTGAAGCCGACTACGTCAGTCCGCAGTTTTACAAGTCAGGGTTGCGCCGGCGCGGTTTTACAGGGCGAACAGGGCACCGCGCGGGTCGGCGGCGACACGATTGAACTGAAGGGCGGGATCGTCTATGTGAACGGTGTTTCCTATGGTGCCGTTACACCGGCGCAAACGGTCGAATACGACGTCACACCAGACAAACGCACATTAGTGGTGGACGGCAAAGTCCGTTCACCCGCGCGCTGACGCTCCAATTTCGATGGTTGACACAGCCGACGACGCGCTACTGTCTCACCGCGTAACGCACCAACTCAGTTGAGGTCGTCGCGGGTACGCCCTTTCCCGCCATGCGGCTTTGAAACTCCTCACGGACAATGCGCTTGACGGTTGGGGCATACCACAGTGTCTCCTCCATCGGTCCACCCCCAAAGCCAGATTGCGGCGTCCAGACTCCCGTCATCCTGATCTTGATCGCGGAGAACGAGCCGGCCCTTGTCTTGATCTCTTCCACACCTTGCACTTCGCACTGGGCGCGCCGCAGCACAGTCGTGCTCGCTTCGCCGGCGGCCTGGCAGTCCGCTTCGTAGCGCGTTCCGGCCCGCAGCGGAAAATGAAGCGCGATACCGCAGGCGTGCTGGGCGGCCGCGTTGGGAATCACGTTTGCTTCAGAGGTCAGCTCTACATGCCCGCTTCCGGACCCTATCTGAAGAGATGCACTCCCATCCGCATTGACGGACGTCACGGTTTGCGTGATGGTCCTACTCTTTCCTGACAGCAAGTCGGACCACACATAGGTCCAGTTGTCTCCGGTCCTGTAGTGCGGCGCATCCTGAGGCAGAAGGACGGAATCGGCCGCGCTGGCCGCCGAAGTGGTTGAAGCGGCAAACCCCGCCGCCAGCAGGCACGCGACCGCCCGCGAGCCAATACGCATGGAAGAGCGCTTGCTTTCGATTGCTTTCATGTCTACCCTTCATGTTGACGGATTCGGGTTGAACAGGCGCGAATCGAATTCGACCATTTGCAAAATCGACCGTTCCGAGACGAATGAAACGCGTCACATATCGGTAGAAATTTCGCCGTCCAAAAAGACGGCGTCTCGCGGTTACTGTCACTACCCGATGGGTTACTCCGAGAAGACGTACTTCCCATTCAATTTTTTAGGTGCAATGAAATTGAAATCAGGAAAGATCCGGGTTCTGACGTACCAGATGTAGGCGAACAACCCCACCCCGATCAGACAACCAATCAAGGTTGACATGGGATGTTCCGCAAAGTCCGTGAACTGCCTTGGCAATTGCGAAATCGCCAAAATCAGATAGGCGTTGTAGGCGCCGACATTGTTCTTCGTAAAACCCCAGACGAACAACAGGGAAATCGCCACAGCCACCGCCGCGACGATCAACCCCGCCACGGCAGATATCTCGCTGCCAACGGCGTATCCCGCCAACAAGCCAACAATGACCTGCAACCACGCGATGACCCGAACGGCAATCAGATGGCCGCGGTTTGCACGGCATCGTTCAGGATCTGCGTGCGCTGCGATGAAATAGGCAAGCAGACGATCCTTGACGCCTTGTCCCGTCAACCTGGTGAACACTTCGGATTTCGCAACGCCGTTCGATAGAAGCTGCACGACCTGCGCTTTGATTTCTTTTCGATTCATCGACTCCACCCCTATGTTTTTTGGTAACGGTCAAAACGCCCTGATTCATTCGCTATGCATAGCGATACGCCGGGACAAGGCGAAATATTACCTGTTGCGCGAGAAGGAGAGGGGAGATCAATTCACATCGGCATGCAAAGTCGTAGTGCGGCTTGTAAAGGCGCAATGCGTTGCGTATGGTCATACGTGGGTCACCGATCACGAATTTGAAATCTGACTGGCCGACTATTCACGTGAATGATCACTACGTTCTGGAGAGCATCAGTCATGATTGAGAAAAAACGAATTCATGCTGTGCTACTCGCCGCAGCGATCACCACGATTGCGACGATTGCGCCGGCGTGTCAGGCGGAAAACACCACCGACTGGCTGGCGAACACCTATGGCACCCTCGCAGCCCATGTGGGTAACACTGCGCGTTCCATGTGGGTCGCGCCGGAAGGCGTGATCTATACGGCCTCCATGTGGGATGAGTACGAGGGTGGCGTCGCTATCTACCAGGCTGGCAAGAGCCTCGGCTCGATGGGCGCGCATGGTGAGTTTCAGGGCAGTGCGATCACGGGCAACGCGACATCGATCTTCGTGGCACTGCAGCCCGGTGGGACGTACGGAAGCGGCGCGGTGGGACGATACAACCGCACCACCAAGGCTCGTGATCTATTGATTCAGATCAGCGCGTCGAACAATCAGCCTCGGGTCGACGTCGTCACTGGACTCGCCACGGCGGGCTCGCTCCTCTATGCGAGCGACTTCTATGGCAACCGCGTCCGGATCTTCACTACCGGCGGTGTCTGGCAGCGGGACATCAACATCACGGGCCCGGGTGCTCTCGCACTGGATGGCGCAGGCAATGTTTGGGTTGCGCAGAAAAGTGAGGGCTCGATTGTCGGGTTCAGTCCAACCGGCGCCCTGTTGAACACCATCCGTATGCCAAGTGGGTCGCTGCCATCGGCGCTCTATTTCGATGCGTCGTCGGGGCAGCTCATGGTCGGCGACGAAGGTCCCGATATGAATATCAAGCGCTACAAAGTTTCGGGCACACCGACGCTGGCCGGCACGTTCGGCATTCAGGGCGGTTATCTCGACACCACGACGGGAATCAAAGGGCAGGTTGGTGACAAGCGCTTCACACGCGTCGTTGGCATCGGCAAGGACACCGCAGGCAACCTCTATGTGCTCAACAACCCGTGGGGCGGAAGCTGGGACCTCGGCCGCGACGGCGGCACCGACATTCACTCCTACAACGGTTCTGGTCGTCTGCAGTGGAAGCTTCAGTCTCTCAACTTTGAGGGGATCGCCGCTCCGGACCCGGGTACCGACGGCGTCTATTTTTATGGCGGCACCAACATCTACACCGGCACCGCTGGGGGAACCTTCGTAGCGAACACTGTCGATCCGATCGCCTATCCATCCGATCCGCGCATCAACATCAACGATCGCTCACGAGATGAGCACTTCGGTCAACTTGCCACCGTCGGCGCCAACCGAATCCTTGTAGCGTCCGGCCAGAATCCCGATATCTACTACTTCTTCCACTTCAATGCTGCGAATGGCTACATTGCAATACCGGACGCCACGCTTCCCGGTCCGGCGTTCAAGACGACCGCATCGGTCAGGGACGGATTCTGCATCGACAGCAAAGGAGGCGTGTGGGCCGGCCTCGACAAGACTGGTTACATCTACCACTACCCGTTGATCGGCTTCGACGCTAGCGGCAAGCCAACATGGGGACCCGGTGTCCCTATTCGCATTCCCGATAGCATCAAGCCGTTGACGCGAATCGTCTACCTCGCGGACAGCGACACGATGATTCTCGGACAGGGCGTTGTTGGGGGGACGGACTGGACGGCGATAGGCACGCGGATCGAGGTGTATCACGGCTGGAGCGCGGGCAACACCACGACGCCTAATCCGGTGATCAAGCTCCCCCATGTCGGCGCCAAGTCGATTGACGCGGCCGGCAGCTATCTCTTCGTCGGCTACTGGTTCGGCACCGGACAAGCTTTGCCGAACATCGATGCGTTCAATCTCGCTACAGGCAATCTCGACGCCACGCTGGTCAACACCAATACCGGTAAAGTCGACGCCAGCAGTGCTATCGATTCGATGTACGGCGTCAGGGCATACCTTCGATCGACGGGTGAATACGTGGTGACGAAGAACAACGTTAAGGGGTCCAGTATTACTGTCTATCGGTGGACGCCCTGAATAGCACGAGGTTTTTCAACAGGCTGCTAGTTAAGTCCTTGAAGGAAATCGGGGACCGCGTTTTCAATCGAGGCAAGATATCCCGCCATAGCACCGGCAACTTTTCGTACGGCAGGACGTGCGGTCATCCGTTCACGCCAAGCCAGCAGGTTGGGCGTTTCTCCTGTCATCGGCGCGCCCTTGCGCGCGCCGAACAACTGCGCCATGTAAAACGCAATGTCGGCATAGGAATAGGTCTCGGCCAGAAATTCTCGATTCGCGAGAACTCGTTCCATGCGTCGATAATATTGCAACGCTTCGTTGCGCGCGGTCTGCGCCGCAGGATCATCCGGCGCATCTTCAAGACCCATCAGCCGGACAATGTGAGGGAAATAGATTTCATCGCTGCAGTGTTCGAGCTGACGCGCGATGGCGCGCGCCTTTGGATGCGCCGGCCATAAGGCGGGACTGGGCATCAGGTCCTCAAGATACTCGAATATTTGCGTGGAATCGAAAATCTCCAGGTTGCCGTCGATCAGTACCGGCACCTGATGCTTCGGATTGACGCGCAATACATCTGGATGTTTGGGGTTGTAACCGCGCAGCTGGTCAAACGGCGCCATCACCAGCTCGAAGTCGATGCCCTTCTCATGCGCCGCGATCTCGACCTTGGCGCCGAACATGCTCAGGGGTCCGGAAATTATTTTCATTTGTCTCTCTTCAATTGATTTGATGATCGAGCAGATTAGGGGTGTGGCAGATAATAAGTCCGTTAACATGACACCTTATGTCATGTATTTTTAGGTAGGTGTCGTTTATGAAAGCCAGCCGCCTTTTGTCGATCATGATGATGCTGCAAGCGCGCGGGCGTATGACCGCACCGGCTTTGGCTGAAGCACTGGAGGTTTCCGAGCGCACGATCTTGCGCGATATCGATCAGCTCTCCACTGCTGGCGTGCCCATTTGGGGGGATCGAGGTCGCAACGGGGGATTTCAATTGCGCGAGGGTTGGAGTACCGATCTCACAGGGCTCACGGAGCACGAAGCGCACGCGCTGTTTCTGGCAGGTTTGCCTGGGCCTGCGACAGAACTGGGCTTGGACGGCATGGCAAGCTCGGCGCGGCTAAAGATGATTGCCAGCCTGTCTCCAGACTCGCGCGAGCAGGCTGATCGTGTCGCCAGCCGACTGCACATTGACACGGTGGATTGGTACCGTGCGCAAGAAACGCCGTTATTTCTGCGTGAAGTCGCCAATGCCGTTTGGGGCTCGTACCGTATCGAAGTGAAGTACGAGAGTTGGCAAGGTTTATCCAGCCGCGAACTTGAACCGCTTGGTTTGGTGCTCAAGGGAGGTACCTGGTACCTGATTGCCAAGATGGTGGGCAAGCCCGGCGCACTGACCTTTCGGCTAGCGAATATTAATGAACTCAAGACCTCCCGCCGTCGTTTCAAGCGTCCTGCGCGATTTGATCTGGCGAAGCACTGGCGTGACGCCATGAACCGGTACGAGACTGATCTTTATCGGCTGACGGCACATATCGCCGTGTCGCCGCGCGGCGAGAACTGGTTGGCCAACGCACGTATTAAAACCGCTCCGGTTTTGCAGGGTGCAGGTAGTGCGGAGGTGCCATCAGGATGGAAAGAGTTTTTAATGCCCATCGAATCCATCGAGCACGGCGCGCGGAAGCTGCTGGAATACGGTTCAAATTTGAAAATCGTAGGGCCGCAGGAACTTAAGAATAAATTTATGGAAGAGTTGTCGCAGTTGAAAGCCCTCTATAAGAAGGGAGCATGAGATCCGCTACGCGGCAACCACGCCGGACTGATGCGCAACGAGGCGCGCATAGACTCCTCCGGCACTCAACAACGCGTCATGCGAGCCCGCCTCGATGACACGCCCGGCATCCATGACCAGAATCGTGTCGGCGTTCTGAACCGTTGAAAGACGGTGCGCGATGATGATCGAGGTGCGCTCCGCCATCAATTCGTCGAGCGCGGCGCGGATCTGTTGCTCGCTGATCGTGTCGAGATGCGAGGTCGCTTCATCCATGATCAGGATCGGCGCATCCTTAAGGAAGGCGCGTGCAATCGCCACCCGCTGACGCTGCCCGCCTGACAACTGCACGCCGCGTTCGCCGACCCGAGTGGCGAGGCCGTCCGGCAAACGGTCGACGAACTCGCTCAGCGCGGCCCGGTCCAGGGCGCGGCGGACATCTGCATCGGACACGTCGCGCCCGGCGAGGCGGATGTTTGCCTCCAGCGTGTCGTTGAATAGGTAGGTATCCTGCGCGACCAGCGCGATATGGTTGCGCAGGTCGGCGAGGCGCAGTCTGCGCAAATCGATGCCGCCCAGCTTGATCGCGCCTTGCTGCGGATCCCAGAAGCGCAGCAGCAGATTGGCGACCGTCGACTTGCCCGCGCCCGAGGCGCCGACCAGCGCCACGGTGCTGCCGGGACGCACGGCAAAGCTCACCCGGTCCAACGCCGGGGCGCTGCGGCCCGGGTAGGCGAAGCTCACCGAATGGAGCTGCACTTGCGGATTCGCGGGCACCGGCAGGTCGCCATCGGTCACCGGCTCGGCCTCCGCTTCGACGACATGCAACCGGCGCGTGGAGGCGATCGTATCGGCCAACTGGCGCGCCACCTGGCCAATCTCCGCAACGGGCATGAAGGCGGCGACGGCGACGAGCACCAGCAACGGCAGCCATTCGTGGGCAAACCAGCCGCGCGAGGCGAGCACCGCGCCCAGTAAGGCGACCGCAAGCCCCCCCAGGCCGGTCGCCACCTCGAGGGCGGCGCTCTGCCGCGACAGGTCGTCCAGCAGCGCCGAGCGCTGCTTCTGGTAAGCCGCTATATCGGCGAGGAATACGGCGCGGCGTCGCCCCGTTGCCTGGAAGGCGGCGAGTTCGGCGAGGCCCTGGATCGTCTCCGTGAGATGCGCGCCAAGCTGCCCCAATGCAGCGCGTGCGAGGCCGCCGAGACGGTCGATCTTGCTGCGTGCGAACACCGGCGTCAGACCGGCCCAGGCGAGGAAGGGCAGCAGCACCAGCGCGAGCGGCCAGGCCGCCCATGCCAGCAGCGCCAGCACGCTGGCGGGAATCAGCACCGCGACGAAAGCCGGGGCCACGGTATGCGCGTAGAAATACTCGACCGTCTCCACGTCCTGGGTGGCCAGCGCCACCAGGTCGCCGGAACGGCGGCGCAGCAGATAGGCAGGCGCGAGACGCTCGAGCTTGGCGAACAGGGCGATGCGCATTTCCGCCAGCAGGCGGTAAGCCATGTCATGGGCGAGCCAGGATTCCAGCCAGTGCAGCGTTGCCGCGACCGGGGCCGCGCACAACAGCCCGACGATCAACCCCAGGACCGGCCGTCCCGAGGCGACGCCGGCAACGATGAGCGCGCCCAGCACGCCGACTCCGACGAAGCTCAGCACCCGGCCGATGCCGCACAGCACGGTCAGCGTCAGCTTCATTCGCCATGGCCTGACGAAGCGCAACAAGGTGCGCAATGTATCGCCCCAGCCGATCGCGGCGGCGTCTTCGGAGAGCGGCCGCACTTGCGGCCCCGACGACACTGCCGCGGCGCGCGCCGGTTCGATTACCGCCGGGCGTTCGCCTGCTGCGGCGACCTGCGGTCCCATCAGGCGGCGATACGCGCCCGGACGGGCGATCAATTCGGCATGCGTGCCGCTCTCGACCACGCGTCCCTGTTCCAGCACGAGGATCCGGTCGGCGCCGATTACGCTCGATAGGCGGTGTGCCAGGATCAAGGTGGTGCGGCCTCGCATCAACCGGTCCAGCGCTTGCTGGATGACCGCTTCGTTCTCAGCATCGACGGCGGAGAGCGCTTCGTCCAGCACGAGGATCGGCGCGTCGCGCAGCAGTGCGCGGGCAATCGCGATGCGCTGACGCTGGCCGCCGGAGAGCGTGGCGCCGCGTTCGCCGATGCGCGTCGCATAACCATCGGGCAGCGCGCTAATAAAGTCGTGGATATTGGCCGCGCCGGCCGCGGCAACCATGTCGGCGTCGCTGGCGTCATGCCGGCCGAGCCGCAGATTGTCGGCGATCGTGCCGTCGAACAGCGTGGTGTCCTGCGCGACGATCGCGATCATGCCGCGCACCTGATCGGGGTCGAGCGTGCGGATATCGTGACCGCCAATGTTGATCGAACCGGCCTGCGCATCGTGCTGCCGCAACAGCAGGCGCAGGATGGTCGATTTCCCCGCGCCGCTCGGTCCGACGATCCCCACCGTCTCGCCGGCGGCAATCTCAAAGCTCAACCCGGCATGGGCGTCCGCGCGGCGGCCCGGATAGGCAAAACCGACGTTGTCGAACGCGATACTCGGTGTCAGGTCCGGCACGTGCGCCGCGCCGCCGGCCGGGGCGTCGCTGCGGGCTTCCAGCAGCGTATGGATGGCGTTCGCCGCCGACTGGCCGATCATGCCCTGATGCAGCACCGAGCGCAGATCGCGCAACGGCCGAAAGATCTCGGTGCCGGCCATCAGGATGATCAACAAGGCTTCCAGACTCATTTCGCCGTGCTGCACCCGCCATGCACCCACCGCAATCGCGGCCGCGGCGCCGAGCCCGGTGCCGAGGTCGGTGAAGAAGCGCGTTAGCAGACCCAGCGCGAGAACCCAGAAGGTGCTGCCGGACAGGGCTCGCGCACGTTCGGCAAGCTTGTGCGCGAAGGCGTCGCTCTGGCCGAAGGCCTTGAGCGTCGGCAGACCCTGCACCGCGTCGAGGAACTCTTCGCCGAACGCCTTGAACGCGGCCGCGCGGGCGATCGCCGCGTGCTTGTCGGCGTTGTGGACCAGCATCGGTAGCGCGAGCGTCGCGAGCGCGGCGACCAGCAGTACCGCGGCGGTCGGCACGTCCCACCATGCCAGCACGGCGAAGATCACCACCGGCGCGCAGGCGGCGATGATGAGCTGCGGCACGTAAGCGCCGAAGAAGGTCTGCAACTGCTCCACGCCGTCGATGACGGCAAGCATCACGCCGCCGGTCCGCTCGGCGCCGAACCAGGCGGGGCCAAGTTCGGCGATGCGGTCGAACAGGCGCGCGCGCAACACCGACTGAACGCGCCCCGCTGTGCCCTGCGCGAGGACGACCCGGCGATGGTCGAGCGCGGCCCGCAGCAACATGCAGGCGACCGTGCCGGCTGCGGCAAGCGCAATCTGATGCGGCGGCGCGCCTTCGAACGCCAGCGCGAGAACTCGACCGAGGAACACGAAGCGCAGAACGCCGAAGCCCATGGCGATCAGGCCCAGGGCTACTGCGCCGGCAACGCGCAGCCGCAGCCCCGCCATCATCATCCATAGCCTGCTGTCGAAATACATTCCTGCCTCCGGTCGGATTAGCGCCATATCGGCGTTATGCGACGTTACCTCGCGCGACAGGGACAGGCAAAAGATGGTTTTTCAAGGGGTGTTGAATATCCTACAATACCTCCCTATGTCCAATATCCCTCCACTCACAGCGTTGCGCGCCTTCGAGGCGGCGGTGCGGCTCGGCGGCTTCGCCCGCGCGGCGGCCGAGTTGAATGTCTCAACCAGCGCCGTGAGCCATCAGATCCGCGGGCTGGAAGAGTCGCTCGGCGCGCGCCTGTTGGAGCGCAGCACGGGCCTCGGCGGCATTCGCCTGACACCGGCCGGGGCCAGCCTGTTGCCGGCGGCGAGCGGCGCGCTTTCGCTGCTGGAAGAGGCCTGTGCGCAGATCAAAGGCGTCGCCAGACGGCTGACCGTGTCGGCAAATGTGTCGTTCTCGACGATGTGGCTCGCTCGCCGTCTTGCCGAGTTTTCCGCCAGCCATCCGGACACGCCATTGAACGCCATCATTCAGGATGGCGAACCAGATTTCGCAGGACACGCCATCGACCTCGCCGTCGTGCACGTACCTGAACGCGCGCTGCGTCCGGATGACGTCGTCCTTTTACGGGAGGATGTGTTTCCGGTGTGCAGTCCTGAGCTGCACCCATTCGCATCCAAGGCGGTTTGTCGTTGTCGCCTGCTTCAGGAGGTGCACGAGAATGCCCCTGAAATCGATTGGCGTAGCTGGTCGGGGGAGTTCGGTCTGCCGGACGATTTTGAAACGAAGATCGTCCGCTATAGCAGCTTCAGCCAGGTGATTGGTGCGGCAGTCGGAGGCGCTGGACTTGCGCTCGGACGCTCGCCGCTGATTGACCCGGAACTGCGCAGTGGGCGTCTGGTACGCCTCTTTCCTGTTCTGTCCCGACCGGCTTCCTGGCGCTTCGTCTTGCGTCGCGGGCCAACGCGCAGGCATCGAATGCTTGATACCTTGATCGAGTTTCTTCGCGCGGAGGCGACAGCGCACGGCGATGTTTAATCGGTACGCGCAGGTGGTGTGCTGCCCGAGACACCGCGTTGCGTGATGTCCTGACACAATCGATCGCCTGAACCTTTGTCCGGTGCGGTTTAAACGACGGCCCCTAAGCTAAACGAAGCCCGAGTGGCTCAGAACAATGCTGCACAGGAGATTACATGAACCCAGTTTCCGATCTTTCTGTTTTACTGAAAACCTTGGAGCCGGCGCTTAACCCGGGCGTGTTTGTGTTTGCTTCGGTCAAGGACGGTCATGCCATTGACCCAGCCGTCATCGTGGCGTCAATCCGGGAGCCGGAGGGCTTGTCGGTCATTATGAGTGAGACAGACGCGGCGATCAGCGGCTTGAATCCGTTGTTCAAATGTGCCTGGATTACGTTGACCGTGAATTCAGCCTTGGAGGCGGTCGGATTGACCGCAGCATTCGCCACTGCATTGGGGCGATCCGGCATCAGTTGTAACGTGGTAGCGGGCGCATACCACGATCATATTTTTGTTCCTCTCGAATCGGCACAGACGGCGATGCATGTACTTCATCAATTGCAGACGGATGGTGGCGTCGCGTAACAGCTAGCACATGGTGTTCAGTTTGTTCGAATAGAGAATCAAGAAAGTCACCGACGGACGCGAACCGGTCAGGAAGGGATACTCGACCTAGGTACATGGATCGTTGACGATTGGTATCGTGTTAAAACGAAGCAACGGAGCGTGCGATGAACAACTCGAAGAAGTTCGCTCTTATTGCCGTGGCATTCACGGCATTCGGTCTGTATAAACTGTTTGTGGTCTTTCAAGACATGCAAACTGGTTGCATCCAGTTCCAAACTCATCAGACATGCAGCTACGAAAATGCGGAGAATTTTCAAGGCTTGCTCGATCTCGAACTGATGTTCGCATGCGGTTGGGCTGCGGGTGCGGTGGTCTGTTGGATGGTCGCTGCACAGGCGAAAAAGAAGGAGCGTTAACTGCCTTTGGCGCTTGGCTGCCGGCAATACAGGAGGAAGGGCCTATGCCATAAGCCCCTTGTCTACGTTTGGCCCATCCGTTGGATATCGTGCCTTGAGGGCGCCCCATAGACTGGTCTCGTCCCGGGTGGTCCGGGGTGCATTGGGCCGCATGTCGCCCAATGCTTCACGTATGTCGATTGGGGCTCATATCATGTCAGAAATCCAACTCTTCGCATCGCGCAACGACTACTACAGTTCGCAAACCGAGGCCGGCGACCGCAGAATTCTTCGCCGTTATGGCTGGTGTGCGGCGGCCAGCGTGCTGTGGACGAAGAACGCGCTCGACCCTGCCGTCGCACCTAAGGACTCCAATCCGGACAAGTTGCGCACAGGCATCTTGCAAGTGAAGTACCGCTGGAACGTGGGAACCGAACGAGAGGCGACGCTCGACCTCCTGCAGCAGGCAGATCTGCAGGGTGCTCAGGTGGGCGATCAGGTGTCGCTCACGGCATTGTTCGGAATCGTCTTGGCCACACCAGGGGTGTACCTGATCACCAACGATACCCACGTGATGGCGGTGGACACGCGCGTCGGGCGGCTGGACTTCTACGACATCGAGGAGGGTCTGTTCCAATATAGCAGCACGGTTGAATTGGAACAGGGCATAAGGGCACGTTATCAGGATCCGCGTTGGGACGTTTACAGCGTCGCGCATCACTGAGTCGCCGGGAAACTCAAGCGGCCGTCACTCTTGTGCCGGCCTACGCACTTGCCTCAAATTTTTGTGGCTGGTGTGCGATCCGGGAGCGCTCGGCCACAATCCGCTGATCGATTGTCTCGTTCAATCGAAACCGCGGCAACCATGCAGAGGATCCGTCCTCGCTTCTTCCTGTGGAACTACCCGGCGGTGCTTACTATCGCCTCCCGCTGCGAGAGTCTCACCAGCAATTGGACCAGATGCTCAACGACTGATGCAAAAGAATCACCGGAGTACAGCTTGGGAGAACCGCTTAACAAGCGTTACTTTCGTATAAGCAAGACCAAACCCGGCCCGTTCAGTATTGCGAGCGCTAGTGTTGTAAGGCCGAGCGGTAATGCTCGCCATTGCGCAGCCCGCTTGCTGTGCTGCGGCCAGTCTCGCCCGGATTAGTGCGAGTTGAATTCCGCGACCACGATGGGCAGGATGCGTGCTGGCAATGTAGAGATGCGCGATTTTTCCCACGGGCGTTTCAATGACGCTCATGCCTCCGGTGCCCGCGAGAGAGCCGTTTAGCTTTGCTGCAAACAGCGTAGTATCCGTTCTCGCAACGGCGATCTTCGCCAGTGCTTCAAGTAGGATTGGCGATCGACGTACCGCCTGTATTTCAACCCCTGCAATCGAATGTGCCGCAAAGACGTCCTCGACGACAGCGCGATCGGTCACGATCTCGATCCCGTCAGGCGGCCGTGCTGTGAGATCCTCATCCAGAAGCATCCGGACGTAGGTGTTGCTGAATGCATTGGCCGCGTATCCACGCGCTGTCAGCACGGCGAGCGCAGTGTCATCTGCATGCGGGCAGAGATCGATCTCTACATCGAGCGCCCGCTCGTTATAAGCCGTTTCAAGCCGCTCCACAGCGTCCGCGCTGACCGGCGTACCCATACCAAGGCCCGTGACGTGATTCAGCTTTCTCCCGAAGACATTGTCAGTCAGCGCTGCAATACCTCCGCAAACCTCGAGCGTACGGATGTCCTTACGCTTCGTCAGTCCACGGTAAGCTTCGACTTGCAGCGCCAAATGCCGGGCCTCGGCATTCTCTAGTGCAAAGGCAACTTCAGGGCCGGTCAGAATCATGGAAATCACATTGGGACGTTTCGAAACCCAGAAATTTATCACCAATGCCGCACCAGCTTGACGGTCTTTTCTGACTGGATGATCTTCTGCGCAATCTCTCAAGATATCTTGCCGAGTGCCGTAAAGGATGATTAGACGCGCTTGCGTGTTCGAGCGCGGTTACGTGATTTTGATCTGCACATATCCCTAATCAATAACCATGAAATTTAGCGGCAGCTAATAAATTCGGGGAACATCGATGTCGTTGAGCTCTTTTCGCTGGACCGTCTTTCTCCTCGCGGTTCTGTCGGGATGCACTTCTATCTCCAGTACTTCCAGCCTCAACAGCCGGCCGTCTGCACCGGCATCAGTCGTGAGTGTTCGATACATTCAGAATTCGTTGCGAGCGACAAACTCACGCATGCCCGGCATCGCATATTCGCCGTCCGCACTACTTGAGAGAGATGGTTACTATGACCTCGGCAATGAGATAAGAGTCATCGCCCCGGAAGTTGCAAGTGACAGAGGCCTCGAAGCAGACGTCACCGTCTCGGACGCCGATATTCGGCGGAACAATCATACGAGTGGGGTTGGTGCGAATCCCTACGCTTCCCGGGAGAGCGGCAAGGAACTCGTGCTGTTTGTCAGCGGTGGGCGGTCAACGCAAAATTCGGCCGATGTCCAGTTTGTGTTCCACGCAATTTTTCGCGATACCCCGCCAGGCACCGAGTATTGGCATGCGGACTACCGGGTAAAGGTCAGTACGCTAACGCCATGGGATCCGGCATTTGATAGCGATACGGTGAGGAAACTCATCTCCAGAATCTTTGACGACCTTGAGAAGAATGGATTAGTCCTTGGAGCACGACAACAGTTTGCCACCGCGTCCCCGCAGCAGCCCGTGGTGACGCAGTCGCAGCCCGTCGTGCCAGAAGAAAAAACAACCATCCCCCAGGGCCCGGTCCCCTACATTGATACGCGAGGGCAGGATGGCTACCGTAAATGGTTAGCCGGTGGGTTGCATCGAGCGTTCGCGATATCGACCGACGGTCACTGGGGATATTCGGCGGATGCAGCTGAGGTTTCTGGTGATAAGCGGGCCGCAGAGCAGCGTGCAATTTCCATTTGCCAGATATTGGCGAAGACGGAATGTTTCATTTATGCGCTGGACAACCGTATCGTTTGGCATGCTGCCGATGGGAGTCCAGAGCCGTCAGCCAACCGTTGACGCGAATCTCGAAGGGCGACGATCAATGACCTTATGACTCGCGGTGTCGGCGCACGAAAGACGAGAAGTTTTCTATCGCAACCTTGCCTGGAAAAACTGCACCACATCTGCGTTGAATTGCTCATGGAACGCCGCGCGGTCGAAGCCCGGCAGGCTGTCGCAGACTTCTGGCTTCTTCCGGGACAGACCCGCGTCACAGGGTGGCAGGAAGTCGTAATGGCCTGCGTTGGCGACCACGTGATATTCGGGCGTTCGGGGCAGGTCGGCGCGTATGGCCTCATCGTAGTACGGGTGCGGCTGATGACGATCCTCGGCGGCGCGCCAGAGCTGGATCGGAGCGCGCACGCTGCTTAACCCTGCGCGGCCGAACGCGAAGCCGAACGCGGGCGCGGCGATGACCACAGCCTTGATGCGCGAGTCATGGACCCAGGCGCTTGCGGGAACATCCGCGCCGACATGCGGATCGACGCCGGCATGCTTCAGAGCAGCGCACAGATCATGATCAGCGTGTGCCTCGCAATATGGGGCGATCTCCGACAGGTCCGGGACCCCGCCTGCGGCCACGAGCACGGTGAAGCCGCCGTTGGAAAAGCCGAACGCGCCAATGCGGGCCGCGTCCAGCCGCCCGCGCCAACGCCACTCGTCGAGCATGTAGTCAACCAGCCGGCGAAGCTGGGCGGGACGGCGCCACAACTGCAAGACGCCGCTCTGGTCATCGAAAGTGTCGCCGGCGTGACTGACCGCCGCCACCACGAAGCCCGCGTGAGCCAAGGCGAGAGCCGTGTCGTAATGGCCGCCATACCACCCTGCGCCGCCATGCGACATCACCACCAGCGGCAGTTGTTGGCCGATGATCGGAGCGTCCGGCGCCACAATTTGGGTGAAATTGCCCAAGGCGTGCGGTGTCGCCGGCGCGTTAGTCGGGTACCAGATTCCGGCAGTTAGCGGCCGCTCCGCACCGTTCGATATCTTGACCTCCTCGAAGCCGACATCGGCGGCGAGGGCCGGCGCGGCAACAAGGGCCAAAAGGATGGCGATCATGGCCATCAATTTCACAGTTGTCTCCTTTGTTGTCGTCGCTCAGGCCGAATCCAGATGCAGATCGAGCTACGATAACTCATTCGTCCACTCGGCATCTGACAGTGATCGGTCATCATCGCGAACACGCCATTCGGCTGCCGGCACTAATCGACGCGCGTCGGGACGGCGGGCGAGCTTCCTGCATATTCGCATTGAATAGTCGTTAGCCGAAGATATCTCGAAGCTTTTGGGCGCGCTTCGACTTTCTGATATTGTTTTGAGCGTGCCACACACCACGCTGCGCGGCACCACGTGCGGACACCGCTCCGCCTAACGAGACCACGCATGCTGTCGATAAGCACCGCCTTGCAGGCTGCCTCTGGCTCATTCGATGGAGCGTCGATATGGAAACCACGTTGTCTTCGCCGCATGGCGTCAGTTTCGGAAGACTCGCACCAGGTCTCGGAGTTCAAGATATCAACCGGAGCCTCCAGTTCTACTGCGGTGTGCTTGGGTTTAACAAAGTGTTCGAAAACGGGAATCCGGTCGGGTTCGTCATTCTGAAGAAGGACAAAGCTGAACTGCATCTGTCGCAGAACAAGAACCATAAAGCATCGCTAAATAACGTAGCCCACCTCATGGTCGAAGACGCAACTGTCCTTTATGAGCACTGCACGACCCACAACGTTCGGATCATCAAGGCCTTGCGCGATGCTGACTTCGGGCTCAGGTGTTTCGTGCTGGCAGATCCTGATGGGAATCGCATCGATATTGGCCAGGTTCTCCCAAACCCCGGGGGCACGGCCTGATCGCTGCAGATGAACGCATGACTGGTGGAAAAGCGGTGGATGCGCGATTGACGTGACGACGTCGATCGCGCATTACGCCTGCACGTCGATCAACACACCGAGCGGCCGCCATTGAACCCCCTTCGTCTCGTCTGACAATCCGTCGAGCACCGCAACTAGCGAGACTTTCGCGTTCGCATCCTGCGCGAGCGTCGTGACGTGATCCCGTAACGCCTGATTCAATTGTCCGATTGCGGCTGTCATCGGGTCGCCTGACTCTGTGACGGCGCTCGGTGTGTTTTCGAAATCGTCGATATCGAAATCCCATTCGTCCGTATCGTTATCGTCGTCGCTTACTACCGTGCGGGACGTCTTCGCCAGATCGGCAATCTGAGCGCCGAGATCGCGATAGCCGCTTACGGCCGAACTGGATGGCTGGATATCTGTTGCGGGGGAAAGCGCGTCTTTCGTTTCCTTACCCGACGTGCTCAGGCCGTTAGCCACGGCAATTGACCGCTGCAGCTCGAGCGCCTGATAGAGCGCCGCGACCAGTGACGTGCTCGAGGCACTCACACGCCTGTGCAACAAGGCGTCGGAGTCGTCGTTGGTGCTGTCGCTGATGGCTAAGCCCGTTGATGCATCGATGCCGAGCCGCGTCAACGTCTGCTTGAGTGCTGTTATCAGTGCATCGTTGCTGCGGTCGGACGTGCTGGCTGTCGACGATGCATCCTTTGATGGAGGAGGCTCGGGTGGTGGCGGTGTGGTGACTGACGTGTTCGTGTTGATCGGATCAGGCGACATGGGCTGACGCTTCCTTTGTCCCGCGCTTGGCGAGACGGTCGAAAATCGAATGCACGGTAGCGACGTGCAATCGAGTTATCGGGACCATCGCGCGAGACTTGATGTTTTGTAAGTGCGCGAAAGGAAGCCAGCCGTGCTTGTCCAGAGCAATAGAGTGATAGAAGAGCTTATACCCAAAAATAAGGCGCCTGTCCCAGCCAATGTCACCTTCGTGTTCCTGGCGTCTCGATCAAGAATCCCTTGCGTTAGTCGAAGGTGGTCGGCGCGACGCTGAAGTGCTGGTCGACAGCTTCCAGGGCGCAACGCCAAATCATCCCATCGAGACAACCGGTGTGCCCGATGTCTCGGAAGGTGCATATCGCGCGGTAGCAAGTACCTGAGGCGGCACAGGGACGTGTGCGCGTCTGACCAGGGATCCTGCGCGAAACATGAGCAGATCGCCCGGCTGGCACGTGGTCCATGCTTCATCGGTGAGTGGTGTCGTCGCGATCACTGCCGTGCAGTCTTCCGAGGTCGCATAGGCGGAGAAGTCGACCGACATATCGGCATCGACGAGTCTCGCGCTTGAGAACGGCCAGCGACGCATCACGTAGGCCAGCCGCGTGGAGCAGTAGGCAAACTGCGACTGTCCGTTCGACAGCAGGAAGTTGAAAATTCCATAGTGGTTCAGGTTGCGAGTAATGTCCTCTACGACATTGAACAGCTCGTCCGGCGTGGTATCCCTATCGACGCCACGCTTGTGGATCACATTCATGATCGTGCAAAAGGCCGTTTCGCTATCGGTTGTTCCCACCGGCGCGTAAGGACCGGACACCCACCAGTTTCGCTCCCGCAGGTCACCGTTATGTGCGAACACCCATTGCTGTCCGTTATGTTCGCGCATGAAGGGATGGCAATTCTCGGCGCTGGCGCCACCTTGCGTCGCTTTCCGGATGTGCGCGATGACATTGCGCGATTTGATCGGATAACGCTTCACAAATTCAGCCATGGGCGAACGGCAAGCAGGTTTGTCGTCGATGAATAAGCGGCATGCCCGCTCCTCATAAAACGCGATTCCCCATCCATCCACATGGTGATCGGTCAGACCGCCTCGCGCCGCAAATCCCGTGAATGAAAAGGTCACATCGGTCGGCTCAGCACAACTGAGAGCAAGGAGTTGGCACATGGGTAAAGTTATGTAATGGGCGGTAAGAATTAACTATTGCATTCGAAACGATAAACGAATGCTACCTTTCCTAATTAGTCTTCAAAATAGAACGTTATTTCAAATTGATCTATTTGAACGAAGGGTTTTAGTTTTTTCTTCTCCCGGCCCCGCGATACAGTGATTCCCGTTCCCCGATGGACGGGAATGCAGCTCCGAACCCGGTGTGCAGCGCATTGCGGCATCACGCGGGTTCCGGTCTGGCTTCTATGGGATCCACACAAAAATATCGCACATGAAATCAAGATTCTTTTTCGGGTTTGGAGTTTTAGGGATGACTGCGATGCTGGCAACATCGGCGGCGCGAGCGGACAACAGCGTGACGCTCTATGGGCGGATGGACAACGGGGTGAGCTATATAACGGACACGGGTGGGCAACACCAATACAAGATGGACAGCGGTGTTGTGTACAGCAACTACTGGGGGCTGCGCGGCACGGAAGATCTTGGTGGCGGCACACAGGCCGTATTCGACCTTCGCTCAGGCTTTCGTGTGACCGATGGTAGTTCGAAGCCCAGCAGCGGCTATATGTTCGGCAAAACTGCACTGGTGGGACTGAGCAACTGGCTCGGCACGCTGACGCTCGGCAGGCAATACGACTTCATCAACGACTACACGTCTCGCTATAACATCAGTCAGGACGGCGACGGCTATGCGATTCACCTCGGCGACCTCGACCGCATGAGCGGCGACACAATGATCAACTCGGTCAAGTTCGCAAGCAAGAGTTTCAACGGTCTGAGCGCGGGCGCGATGTATTCGTTCAGCAATACGGCCGGCAGTTTCCATACAGGTTCAGCGTGGAGTGCCGGCGTGCTTTACACCGCGGGCGCGTTCAGTGCGGCAGCGGCATACTCGCAGCTGAACAGCACGACAATTGATCCGTACAACGCGCTCGGCCTGTCGTCGTTCCTGGGCACCACGACCGCCAGGGTCAGCAGTTCGACCGGCCAGCTCACGTCGCTGTATTCGAGCACCGGACTGACTGTGAGCCACCTCGATACGGGCGGGATCGGCGCAAGCTACAGCTTCGACAAGCTCACGATCAAGGCCAACACGACCCTGACCAAGATCACGTCGGCCGATGGCAATGTGTCGTCTTTCATGCACGTGTACGAAGCTGGCGGCGCGTATCAGCTCTCACCTGCGTTGGCGCTCCGTTCGGGCTACCAGTACACGACCTTCGAGCATCACCACTGGAACGAACTGTCGGTCGGTCTCTACGAGAGTCTGTCGAAGAGTACGCGGATCTACACGTCGGCGGGTTACCTCCGCGCATCGAGCGGCGTGAACGCGGTGATCGGCTATGCATTCACCCCGTCGAGCACGCAGACACAAGCCAACGTGCGCGTTGGTATCGCCCACAACTTCTGAACTTCTGAGTGACCCTGTGCTGGATCCCGGCCGTGGCACGCATGCCGCGGCCGGGATCAAGTCAAACGAGAAACATCCAATGAAACTGCGATTCGCCGCTATTGCGTTGCTCATGGTTTTACCGCTTGCGAGTGCCTTTGCGAAGCCGTTGGTCGTCTGCACCGAAGCCAGTCCGGAAGGATTCGACCCGGTGCGTTACAGCACGCTGACCATCACTAATGCGTCTGCCGACGTTATTTTCAACGGGCTCGTCACGTACGACGATGCCACCGGCACCGTGCAGCCAGCGCTCGCGCAGAGTTGGGACGTCAGTCAGGCCGGCGCGGTCTACACGTTCCATTTGCGTCCCAACGTCCATTTCCAGACGACCGATTACTTCAAACCGACCCGGACGTTCGATGCCGACGACGTAATCGCCACGTTCGACCGCATGCTGAATCCGGACAACGCATGGCGCAAGGCGTTGCCGACCGTGGTGATGCCGAACGTACAGTCGATGCAGATCACGAAGCTGATCAAGTCGGTCGACAAGGTCGACCCGCTGACGGTCCGCATCGTTCTCAATCATCCGGACGCCACCTTGCTGCCGATCCTGACGATGAGTTTCGCCTCGATCTATTCGAGCGAATATCTTGCGCAACTGCTGAAGACTAACGCGATCGCAGACCTGAACGCCAAGCCGGTATCGACGGGTCCGTTCGTTCTCAAGAGCTATCGTCCGGACGCGACGATCCGCTACACGGTGAACCCGGACTACTGGGGGCCGAAGCCCAAGGTCGATGGACTGATCTACGCGATTACGCCCGATCCGACCGTGCGAGCTCAACGGGTCAAGGCCGGCGAATGCGATATCGCTCTCGCGCCGAAGCCGGACGACATTGCATCGGCGCGCCGGGACCCGTCGTTGAAAGTACTCGACGTGCCCGGTTTCATGACGGCGTTCGTCGCGCTCAATACGCAGCGTCACGGTCTCGATAGTCAGGTGGTGCGCCGCGCGATCAATCTGGCCTTCGATCGCGATACGTACGTGAAGACGTTGTTCGGCACCAGCGCAGTTCCCGCGACGGATCCGTATCCCAGCAGCACGGAGGCGAAGACCGGCTATGCGTACGATCCGGCGCTCGCGAAAAAGCTGCTGGCCCAGGCGGGCATGGCGAATGGATTGAGCCTGACGATCTGGACCCGCTCGACCGGCAGCACGCTCAATCCGAATCCGAAGGTGGGCGCCGAACTGCTTCAGGCTGACCTCACCAAGGTCGGCATCGACGCACGGATCAAGACCCTGGAGTGGGGCGAGTTGCTTCACGAAATCAAGCAGGGGCAATATGACCTGCTGTTCATGGGATGGGCCGGCGACAACGGCGATCCGGATAACTTCCTGTCGCCGCTATTCTCATGTGACGCTGTGAAGGGCGGTACCAACTTCCAGCGTTACTGCGATGCGTCGCTGGATGCGTCGATCGCGAGCGGGAAAGCGACCAGCACCGCGTCGGTTCGCGCGCAGGACTACGACCGTGCCGTGAAGATCGCGCACGATCAGGCGCTCTGGATTCCGCTTGCGCATCCATTGGTGGCCGCGATCACGCGTCCGAACATTGATGGCTATCACGTCAGTCCGTTCGGCCGGGTGAACTTCGGAGCCGTGTCGATTCGGTAACAGCGTCCGGAAAACCTTCCCGTATCGCTCTTTCACCGAATGACGGTCGTGCAGTTGCACGACCGTTACTGGAGACTTGCGCGCGTTTTCTCTGCGCCACGCCATCCGTATACGCAAACCTTGATGGCCGCCGCGCCCAGGCTCGATTTTTCTGCCTCGCAGGAGTCGCGGCATCGAGATTGCTGGAATAGTCGGCAAATTCCCCGGACATCAAACCATTTAGCGAATTTTTGTGCGATTATTTATGCGGTGGCTTTCAGAAAGACAGGTGCCTCGAGACGTAGTCTGAAATAAATTTGGCGCCTCTATGATTGTGGCTTCAATCGAAAAGGGGATTCGCCGTGGGAGAAAACCGTCGTAGGGCACTCATCAAGTCGACCGCCGCGCTCGGTCTGTTTCATCTTTGTGGCCTTGGAAGCCTGAGCGCTTTGGCAGCGTCGGCTGCATCAGGCAAACACATCACGCCCGGCAGCAAATCCGCATTGATCGTCGTGGACGTGCAAAATTGTTTCATCGATGGCGGAACGCTGCCGGTGAAAGGCGGCGCCGAAGTCGTGCCACTTATCAACGAGTTGGCTGGCAAGTTCGAGAACATTGTCATTACGCAGGACTGGCACACGCCGGGACACGCGTCGTTCGCCAGTTCCCATCCTGGTAAGAAGCCGTTCGAGACGGCGCAGTTGTCGTACGGTACGCAGGTCTTGTGGCCGGATCATTGCGTGCAAGGCACTGACGACGCCGCGCTCGACAAGGACCTTAAACTGCCGACTGCGCAAGTCATCATACGCAAGGGCTTTCACAAGGACATGGACAGTTATTCCGCGTTTGAGGAAGCCGATCACAAGACAGAAACCGGCCTCTCGGGATATCTGAAGCAGCGGCATATCGACACCGTGTTTGTGACCGGACTGGCGACTGACTTCTGCGTTGCATGGACAGCAATGGACGCCCGCAAGGCAGGGTTCAAAGCTTATGTCATCGAAGACGCAACGCGTCCGATTGACCTCAACGGCTCACTTGCGGCTGCGCGAAAAAACATGGATCGCGTGGGCGTAAAGCGGATTCAGTCAAAGGATATCTTGTCGACGTGAGCGGGCGGCTCGGATCACTGCCGTGGATATCGACTGGCCGAACCGTTGAAGATCAATCTCCGAATTTCTTTTACTTTGGGCCAACACGGAAGATCTATGACAGCAGTTGTTGCTGATATCACGGCGCTGGTTCAGGAATTTTGGACACTGATGGCTTCAAACGACTTTGAGTCAGTACAGTCGGTGCTAAGTGAGCAGTTCATCCTGGAGTGGCCACAGTCGAACGAGCGCATCAGGGGCGCGACGCGCTTTGCACAAATGAACTCAGAGAATCCGGCGCAAGGACCGTGGCGCTTCACGGTGAACAGAATCGTCGCCAACACTACTCAGGAAGCGGTATCCGATGTGACCATTACCGATGGTGCCTTGACGGCGCGAGCCATATCATTCTTCTCAGTCGAGTCTGGAAAGATTACTAAAATTGTCGAATATTGGCCCGAGCCATATGCTGCGCCGGCCAATAGAGCGCATCTTGTTGAGCCCATCGACTAAGAAGCAGGATTTTCGGCTAGATCACCGGCGCGCCACGGTCAGATTCCACCGTTCGCCCCGCGCGCATCTCGACATACCGATTCGATCAGGTACCTGGAGACCTATCGGGAACTCCCCCCGTTATTTCGTGCGCAGCTTCAACTGTGATGTGATACGTGATGAACAGAAGAAAGCGACTGACCTTTTGGGGGGCTGACGAAAACGACGATAGTCTTCCGCGCGCCGTCATGGACGGGCGCAAGACGGTCACTGCCGACACGGTCGCAGATTATTACAAACCATACGGAGAATATGGCGACGGCAGCTACGCGCCGGGCGACATTATCGAAGTCTACGATTTGAAGAAGCGGCTTCGCTGCATCATTAGGGCAACAAAGGTATATACGATCGAATTCTGGAACATCCCGGAAGAAGTCTGGCGTGGCGAGACATTCTCCAGTGCGGAAGAATTTCGGGAGTGCCATATCAGGTGCATGCCACACGTAGACTTGCATGACCATTTCGAACTGGTGACGCTGCATTTCGAATTGGTCGAGGTCGTCGCGCGTGAAGTCATATCGACTTCTTGAAGTATCCTGGTGGATCAAACTCTATAACCGGTACTGAGGATAGCGATGCTTTCTGGAATGGAGCCAATACTGTTCGAAGTGGACGGCTATCGTGCCATCGAACTTGTTGATGACGACATCCCGATCATTCAAACATTTTTGGAGAACAATCCGGAATACTTCCTGTCGGCAGAAGGTTGTCCACCGACAGATAGTCAAGCCAAGGAGGAGTTCGAAAGTGAACTGCCGGAGGCATGGGCATTCACTAGCAAGTATGCGATTGGATTTGTCGACGCGAGTGAAGAGGTGACCGGGTTTGCCACGATCGTTTCGGACCTCTTCACCGGCGGTGTGTGGCATATAGGATTGTTGATCGTGTCAACTGACAAACACGGCCAAGGTGTAGCCCGTGACTTGTACGAAGGCCTTGAGCATTGGCTGAAGGCGTCAGGAGCGAAGTGGTTGCGCCTTGGCGTCATTGCCGGCAATACGCGCGCGGAACGCTTTTGGGAGCGGAATGGCTACCTTGAAACGCGCCGCCGGTATGGCGTCGTGATGAGAGATGCCATCCAGACCGTCCGGGTCATGGTCAAGCCGCTGGGCGAAGCCGGACTAGGCGAATATCTGAATCTTGTTAGTCGGGATCACCCCGACGCCTCGTAGTAAACGGTCGATGCCCAGATCGATGACAGTTGGCACCGAACATGATTATTTCTGCCCTTTCTCCAACGATGAGTACGTGCATGGATTCCATTCAATCTGCATCGTCGAGTCGAGCGCGCGGCGCTATGTTCTTTGCTGTCTTTGGCGCGGCATGGCTGACTTGGTGGTGTCTGGAGACTCACGGCGCAGCGGTCGGGATACTGGCGATGATCGCCGCTGGCGGTCTGGGGATTTTTTTATGGTCCCTCAAGATCGTGCTTCGACAGCGTAGCATTTCAAATGGGATCACTGGTAGCGCGGTGCGGGCATCATTCTATGGCTTAGTGCAATCGGCGCTTTAGTGTCGAGCGTTTGTGCCGTGCCACGTGGCTGAAAATGCACGACATCTAGCTCTCAATACAGATTGCCCTCGTGACCGGAGGTGCGGCGATAGGTAGAAAATGTATAACGTGGAGGGCCGCTGACGTCGACCTTTTCTGTGCAATGAAAGTCGGCAGGCAGATCTGGAAACCTGGTGTCGCCCGCCGGCTCCAAATCGATTTCTGTGAGGTAGACCGTATCCGCGTAAGGCAAAAACAGACGGTAAATCTGTTCGCCGCCCGCGATAAAAATCTCTTCACGCGGATCGTTCGCGATGATTTCGATCGCTTCTTGCAGCGTACTGCAAGTCGACGCTCGTTCGGCGGCGACAGCATGCTTGCCAATCACAAGCACATCGCGATTTGGCAGTGGTCTACCTATTGACTCGTATGTGCGTCGTCCCATCACGACCAGGTGCCCCTCGGTCAATTGACGAAACCGCTGCTGCTCTCCGGGCACTCTCCATGGAATGTCGTTAGCCGCACCGATCACCCGATTCGCGGCCATGGCCGCCACCATTGAAATTCGCTTTCCGCTCAACATTTGCCGTCTCGCTTTTCCGTTTACGGTCATATAACGTCAGCATGCAAATCACTGACAGGCTGTGATTTTCACTCACCTGCGGAACGCACAATCTCTCAAGATATTTTGCCGGGTGCCGTAAAGGATGATTAGGCGCGCTTGCGTTTTGAGCGCGACTGCGTGTGAATTCTAATCTGCACATACCCCTAATCAATAATTATGAAATTTAGCCAAACACTTATGCTGGGTGCATGCGCGCTCGCCATCACGGGTTGCGCGGCAACCTATCAGGAACCATCTCAAGCAGACGCTGCTACTATAGTTTTTCGCAAAACAGGCGATTTCACAGCACAAGCATTTATTTATGGAGGCGCGGCTGAATGTACCGAGCGGCATCATCTTCCCGTAATGGATGCTGAGAAGGAGATCGCGCGCAAAGTTACACCAAACGCGCCATTGTCTTTCTCCATGGTCTACACAAAGAATATGCTGGTGGTCGAGAAATTCTGCGTCGACACCCTTACGTTCACACCGGAAGCCACCCACCGCTATGTCGCTCTTCTCGCGGTGACCGACGGTCGCTGTCATATCGATCTGAACGACACAGGTACTCCGGCGGCGCCACTCGCTTCCCCGGCGCCGGTTCCCAGTACGGAACACACCTGGAAGCGCGCGATGAGTGAGCAAGGCCCTTTCTGTGGGTCATAGCCGTACTTTTTGTGGTCAACGAAGCAGCGCTTTCCGTATCGGTCGCTGATCGCTGTCGTCGGCGGACGTTGGGATTGACTAACGCCATGAATTTGCGCCTTTCGTGACGACATAGGAACCAACGAGATGAGCTATGACTTGATGGTATTCGCCCCTGAGGTTGCGCCCAAAGGGGAAGCTGCCTTTCTTGAATGGTACCGGGTACAGACCCGTTGGGGCGAAGGGCATTCGTATCATGATCCAGAGGTGTCTACTCCAAACCTGCGGGCCTGGTTCACGGAAATGATTCAGACGTATCCGTCGATGAACGGACCGCTTGCGCCGCAACCGCTACCCGAAGATGACCCGCGTCTTACAGACTACAGTGTTGGTCGGGAAATCATCTATGCGGCATTCGCGTGGTCTATCGCTGAGGATGCGTATAAAACAATGTTCACGCTCGCGGCAAGGCATAACGTTGGGTTCTTCAATGTTAGTTCTGACAAAGGCGAGGTATGGCGTCCAAACGGAGAGGGTGGACTGGTGCTTGAAAGCAGAAGATGACTGGTGCTTCCTCCGGTGTACAGCTATAGACGATCGCGTGCCGTCAAGCGTTTGCCGATAAGAAAATATAAGTCATATGGAAAACGATAAAACACCAGTGACCGAGTTTCCGTTGATCGGCCGATTCTGGCTTGGCGCGCTGGTAGGCGTCATTTGCACATGTGGGGCGGCGTATATGCTGATGCACGGAGGGAGGCCGTGGATCGGAAACTCGGGGTGGGCATGGCATGCGGCTGGCGTGAGTTACCGGACGCGCGAAGCCTTGTATGGGGTGTTTTTTGCAGTGATCGCCGTCGCCTGTTTCGGCTGGTGCTTTTTAGGGCCGTGGCTTGCGCGTCGAATTCTGGTGACAGCGCAGGGGCTAACCATCGTTGAGCCGCCTATCCTGTCAAAACCTCCGATGTTGATTCCGTATCCCGCGATTGGCAATCTGCGGCGTTACCAGCAGCCTTCGCTGACACGGCGCGGGAGCTATTCTTCCAAGGCGCGGGAGACGATCGGTTTCACGTTTCAGGGGCGGCCCTATGAATTTCAACGATACCGGTTTCGTAGTGATCGTGAGTTTGAGAGCTTCTGTCGGCTCATCACCGAGTGCGTGCGGTCAGTCACCCGTGCCGAGTGATACGACAAGAGTCAGCCGCAAATGAATGCGAGGTGCCTGTGCGAAACTCGGCCACAACCGGTCGTCGACACCTCCGCCCAGATCGCTCACAATCTCTTACGCGCGCGCCCACGGCGCAGTTCCGCATCCAAAAGAGCCTTAAATGACGGGAATATTCATCAGAACCGCAAATATCGACGATGCTCAAATGATCGCCGATTTTCATGTGAAGGTCTGGAGGCAGACCTACCAGGAGCTTGCGCCAGCGGAAGCATATGCCGTCCTCGACGAGCAATATCGTGGCAAGCAGTGGAAGGAAAAACTGTCCGCGAATGACAGCAGCCAGGTCGTGCTCATTGCTGAGATCGACGGTAGAACCGTTGGCATCGGAGCCGCCGGGAGGCCTTCAGAATCGATATTCGACGGTCGCGGCGAGATCAAATTCCTTTATGTCGATCCTGACTTCAAGCGCCGCGGCATCGGCCGCGAGTTGCTTGCACAACTTGCAACTCATTTGAGGAAAATGCACTACCAAGGAGCCGCTTTAAGCGTCGTCAAGGGAAACGAATCCGCGATCGCCTTTTACGAGACGCTAAATGGCCGGCCGGCAGGCGAGTACATCGATCCGGGACCGATGTGGCGATCGGAAAACATCGTCTTTGCGTGGGACGACGTTGCGAGTCTGATTGGTTGAGAGACGTCGTCAGAGTTCTCAAATGATGAGAAATCGACGGACTAACTTTCAATCAGAACTCCGATACGCCGACGCTTGTTGCTTCGAATCCACCCGCCGCCAGCCTCACCCCACCCCCAGCCGCAATTTCCGGTAAGTCCCGCAACTTTCGCGATGCGACCGAACAGACGGACACACCGCGCAGGATTTCTCTAGAGTTGAATGTCGGCAGTCAATCCTGACTGACGATGCTGCGCTGACTTTCCAGCGTAAGTTCAACCTAAGGGAACCCAAATGAGAACGTCTCCTCAACAGGAAATTACGATCGATTTCGATGAGCAGGCCAACTCCAGTCTGCACCCCAATAGTGCGCCTTTGACGCTCAAACACATCATTCACCCAGAAGAGATAAGGGACAACCTGTCAGCGGGCCAAGGTGGCATTGGGTTTCTGTTTCACGCTACGGACTGGGATACGCTTTCATTTTCATTTCATAATGTGAAACGCAGAAATGCGTCATTTGAAGAAGAGCTTTGGAAAGCAAAGCCTTTTATCGCATCGCCTATCTATTCGGGATCTCAGGTCATAGGGGCCAATATTGCGTGTCCAGTTCCTCTCGAGTTGTGGCTTGGAAGCCCGCGCGGTATCAAGCGGTTTCGGGAGACGCAATTTTTTCCGGCTCTGGAACTGGCAAGGCAAGCGGGATTGAGTATGGTGGCGATGGGCGCGTCCACGCCCTATGCCTGCAACTATGGCGCACTCCCCCGGCATACGAAGCCGCCCCACATCACCACGGGTCATGCCGCCACGGCCTCGATGCTGAAAGACTGGGCCATCCACTGCTGCAACGAACTTGATCTCGAATTCGGCAAGACGAAGCTCGCTCTATTCGGCGCCGCTGGGCGGCTCGGCGTCACGGCGGCTAAATACCTGCTTTACAAAGATGCACCGAAAGAGCTTGTTCTGATCGATTTGCCGGACAAGGTGAATCTGCTCAAGGAGCAAGCAAAAGAACTGCTGGCAACTGATCTGCTGGGACGAACCCGGATTTCGGTACACACCTTCAGTCCGGACACGCCGTTGCCGCAGTTCGATGGCGCAATCCTCGTCAGCAGTACCAGCGTTCCCTACCTCACGTCTTCTGACCTCAAACGGGCGCAGTTCTGGATCGATGATTCTCATCCCAGGGCAGCGAGCGTCGAGGCTGAACTCGCGTCGCGGGCCCACACGCTATATATTGAGTGTTTCGCCCGTGGCCCTGCCGGACTCAACACCGTGTTTCCGTTCAGACTGCCGACCACCCGCGATTGCTATACCTGTTTCGCCGAAGGCTACGCAGCCTGGCAGGAAGGCATTGCTTCCGATTTCATCATCGGCAGCCCTCCTGTGTGGTCCGTTTCATATACTCACGGTCTTCTGAAGAAGTACGGGTTTTCGGTCGGACCTTTTCACGGTAAAGACGGTTCGGCGATCATCCAGAGTACCCAGCGTCGTGGCAAACACGAACTGATAGGGTCGTGAACGTCATTGGAGGCCAGATGGTGATGCCGCGCGAGAGCATGCGGGATTTGCTGGAACGAAGCCGGCTTGCAATTCGATGGGGAGGCATACTTGGCCTCCTGTGCCACCCCATTTACTACGTCGTCTGGACCTATGTCCTGCCGCAGCCGTACGACAACCTTTTCCTCCGGTTGAGTGCGGCTGTCATCTGCATTCCCTTGATCTTTCAGGCGCGTTGGCCGAGGCGATTTAACAATTACCTGCTGATCTACTGGCATTGCTGCCTGATCTACGTATTGCCATTCGTTTGTACTTTCCTCGCGATCAGAAATTCATTCTCCACTATGTGGATGATGACCGAGGTCATGATGCTTTTCATCATGGCGCTGTGTATCGACAACCCGCTTTTGCTGATGGGCTGCATAGGCATCGGCATTCTTTCCGGTTCGCTGGCTGCGGTGGTCAGCTCACCGGCTCCGATCGTTCTAAGCGCGGCCAACCGGTCGGATCTCGCCGTGCTGCCCGTCGTGGTCTTGTGCAGCATGGCTTTCAGCTATGCGATCAGCAAAGGGCGCATCTTTGTCGAAAGAAATCGAGCATTGCAGGCCCTTGCGGGCTCGATCGCCCATGAAATGCGTAACCCCCTCAGCCAGCTGAAGCACGTTCTGGATCGCGTGGAAGATGCGCTGCCTGCGAGGACTGAATCCACTCCGTCGCCGGCGTTGTCGCAGGACGGGGCGGCGTTGCTTTATCGTCATCTCGCCCACGGACAACTGTCGATTGAGCGAGGCCTGCGTATCATCGCGATGACACTGGACGAAGTCAGCGCCAAACCCATCCGCTCCGACTATCTGACCTATCTGAGCGCGGCGAGTACCACACGCAAAGCGCTGGACGAATACGGTTTCAGCGATCAGAAGGAGCGCAGCAAAGTCAGACTCGTGGTGCTGGAGGATTTCACCTTCAAGGTCGACGAAACCGTCTATCTGTTCACACTGTTCAATCTGATCAAGAACGCGCTCCATCACATTGCCGCGCATCCTCTAGCGACGCTCACACTCACGGTCGAGCGGCAAACGGTGATCGTTCACGACACAGGCCCGGGTATTGCGCCCGAGATTCTGCCGCATCTGTTCGAGCCTTTCCGCACTGCTGGCAATTCGGCGGGTACTGGGCTCGGGCTCGCGTACTGCCAGCGCGCGATGCGCGCCTTCGGCGGCACTATCGCCTGCCGGTCCGAAGTCGGAAAATTTACGCAGTTCACGCTGCAATTTCCGGTCGTTTCTGAAAGCGAAGTCGCGAGCCATGAGCAGAAGATTCTCGACCACGCTACGCCATTTTTCAGGGAGAAACGCATTCTTGTCGTGGACGACGATGCCGGTCAGCGGGCGAGAACCCGTCGTGCGCTGTCGAAGGTCGGCGCGGACGTGAGCGAAGCCGCAGACGGCGAGACGGCGCTGAACATGCTTCGACAGGCAACGCCGTGGGACCTTGTGCTGATGGACATCAACATGCCGGGTCTGGACGGCTACACGACCACCGAGAAAATCCGCGCTGGCCGTCAAGAACCTAACTGGAATGTCCTGATCGTCGCTTATACGGCAGAGCCAAGCAATGTGGCGCGCGTCCTTGCACGGCAAGCCGGTATGGACGGACTCATCAGCAAATCCTGCGGGGTGGTGGAATTGGTTGGCACTTTGCAGACGATCTTCGAAAACGGCAAGCAGCATCATTCGAAACAGAGCTTCGACGGGTTCGCCGGCAAAACGATCCTGGTGGCGGACGACGACACCTACAGCGGGCTGGTTGCCAAAAGTTATCTGGAGCGATGCGGCGCGAGCGTCGTCGAGGCCGAACATGGGCTGGCTGTGCTGGCGAGGCTGCAGGAAGACGACACTATCGATGCCATCGTGATGGACCTGAATATGCCAGGAATGGGCGGCGTGGAAACGACCACGTTGATTCGCGCCCGTACCGATGCGTATGCCCACGTACCGATCATTGCCTTGACCAGCCAATCCGATATGGAAGCCGTACAGGCATGTCTCGCTGCAGGCATGAACGAGGTCATGATAAAACCCGTACAGGTCGGTTCCCTGTATGCCTCCCTCGCAAGACAGTTTGCCCAGCAACGAACCTTGCATGCGCCGGCGAAGGCAGATTTATCTCAAACATTGGCCAGCCCAATCGGCAAGCCCGCCGCTGTCGCGGAAGGCGATCTGCTTGACAAGAAACACCTCGAAGAGCTTATGGCGCTTGATTTGCTGGATCAGTCGTTCCTCAACGGCATCGAGCAGATTCGCGTGCTTATGGCGCAACTTACTATCAGTGTGACGGCTCGTGACCTTCCATCGGCGCGCGGCGTATTACACCTCCTTCTTGGCGTCAGCGGCAATATCGGAGCAAAGGGGCTGCACCAATTCACGAGGCAGATTTATCCGCGAGTGGTAGAAGGCGCATGGCCTTCGGAGGCTGACTGGCTTGCGCGGATTTGCGTGTTGGGTGAGCGTTCAGCTAACGCGCTGGAGACGTATTTCGATTCGGCCAAAGCACGTCGCGATCATCGGGACGTGCTCAGCGATGGGTAACCGCCTGACGGCTACCCGGTGTCAGTGATGCGCATTCATTTGATTTCTGAAACTGGGAAACCCCATCGTCACGGTCGTGCCCACACCCAGGGTGGATTCGATACGGAGGCACCCACCGAGAGACTGCATGATGCGGTTGCAAAAGATCATGCCCATACCGTGCCCGCCGGATCCTGCGTAAGTCGTGACGGGGTCCAGCAACAGACGCGCTTTTATCTCCGGTGCAATCCCCGGACCGTTGTCGTGAATACGGATCTCAGGTTCGGGGGTGTCCACGACTTCGAGGCGCAACGAAGGCGAGGGCGTACCGTCGAGCGCACGCAACGCGTTGGATAACAGCGAAGAGATGACGAGCGCCACGCAATTGGGCATGGCGTGCACGGTAAAATCCCCTTGCACGTCGACCTGTATCCAGTCGCGCTGCGAGGCGGCAAACGGATAGGTATCGAGCAAGGTAGCGATCAATCGCGTCGCGCGGATCTCGTGGGTTCCAATGCCCGACGCGGCCTGTTGGCCTCCGTTCTTGTGCACCGCCGCCCAGAAGGACGAGATCAGCGTCAGGCAGTACTGTGCATTATTAAGCATTGACGCTGCCGCCTGGCCGATCGCCATTTGACGCTCCGGATCGTATTGCTCAGCAACGTCGGTTTCGACGCTGCGTGCAAAAAGGGAGATCGTTGCCAGCGGCGTGTTCAGCTCGTGGGCGAGGAAAGCAAGCGTCTCATCCATCGCCAACAGGCGCTGTTGACGCGCTTCCCGCTCAGCGTAGCGTGCGGTTGCCAGTTGCAGAACTTCGCGCACCGTTTCGGCCCGAAGCGGCTTTTCGAGGATTCGGAATACGTCACCGGTATTGACTGTCTGCAACAGCATGTCTTTATCAGCATACGCGGTGACAAGTATCCGCACGATTTGCGGATACTCCCGCGCCACCTGACGCAGCAGATCGTCTCCGTCGCGTTTTGGCATGCGGAAATCAGTGACCAGTACGGCAATCTCCGCTCCGTATTCACTTAGCATAGCCATCGCTTCGTCTACGCCTTGAGCGACATGCACACAGTATTCTTTACGGATCGCGCGTGCGAAGTGATTGCGCGACATCTCGTCGTCGTCGACGAAGAGAACGGAAAAAGGTGGCTGCATAGTGTCACTCATCGCGTTCCCAGCAAGTTTCGATGTTAAGCCGGCGGCGCAGCCGTGTCGGCGACATGGGCATACGGTTGGGCCACCAGTTTAATGCTCCCATCCGGTTTGCCGATGACAGCCGGCGGCATTTCGGCGCGATTTTCGTGCTTACAAAAAAGATCGACGATTTCCCGCGTCGGTATGCTTGCGACTAGCGTTGAAATTTTGGCCGGGTTGAACCACCGGCAACGCGAAATTTCGTTACGCGCTTCGGGGACCGCGTCCTGAGGAACATCGGCGCGGAAAACATGGTGGTGTTTGCTGAGGCCGCCAAACTGGAACAGGTACGTAAGTTCCACTCCAACTAGCGAAGTCTCTTCTTCCAGTTCGCGCAAGGCGGCGTCCTGCGGCGACTCGGATCTCCGGATCGTGCCACCTGGTAAAGACCACCGCGAGCGCGTGCGGGCAACGAGAAGGATTTTGCCATTCCGGACGCATACGACTGTCGATCTATCTTTCATGCTTTCCATGTAAGCATTGGCACTTCGTGACCAAGGGCCTAATTATGAATCACGCGTTGGGTGTTCAAACCGCCGAATAACCTGCGCTTTGATGGTCAGTGTTAGGGTTCAAGCGATGGTACAAAACCCTATCGGTTAATACCTCCAAAATACGCTAATCTAAAATAATAAGATCCGTTATAAAGGGGGCGAAAGCAAAATGAAAACCCGCTCGCCACTCACTATCTGTTTGCCGCTTGCGATATTTGTCACCGCATGCGTTCTGTCGCTTCCGACTCTCGTGATCGCCGTTGTCTGGATGACGATTGGTGTGATGGCGCTCGGCCATCGCAGCCTTGAAAGCTTCCCTGTGACTGGCATAAACCGCAGGTGGCTCCGGGGATACCGCGGGGCATGCCTGTGGTTCTGGCATCTGGCCTGGTGGCCCTGGTACATGCGTTCGTCTATCCAGGATGTCGCCGGACAGATCGGACACTCGCTGCATCGAACGCGGAAATCAGGGGATGAAGATCTGAAACGTTCGTCGGACCGGCGGTCAAATGGCGACCATGATTGACATTGGTAAACAAAAGGCAATCAAGACTCGGCGGGGCGTGCGTCAACGGTGTTGCTATCGAGGTTGCCGTGCGTACGACACCCACAGTAGCGAAGAAATTCAGTGCTTCCAGGGCGCGGGTTGGTTTCATTGGGCATAACCATCGGACGTTGCACGTCGCATTGGTCAGCAAGGCCCGTTCCTGGGGGATAGGTGTCGGCCGCGCGCGACCGACACATTGGGCGCCGCCACTGATGGGTGGAAGTTGGCGTGGCCAGTTGTCTTCGGCCTCGCCCACTCCGTTTCTGACTACGGCGGATTACATGCCGCCAAATGGCTTCTTCACCGTCAGCTTGTTGGTCACTGACGTCACGCCGGGAACGCCTCGAGCGATCGCCTCGACCTTGCTGATCTGGGTAGCTTCCGTGACCGTGCCATTCAGTGTCACCGCGCCGTCTTTCGCAATGACGCTGATGTCTCCGGCGTTGATCTCCTTGTATTTGCCGATGGCAGCATAAACCTTCCGGCGCAGGGCGCGATCCGCTTTCCTGCCCGTGGTTGCCACTGCGCCTGATCCCGCCGTCGTGGACGCACCTTGCGCGCTGGAAGGGCTACTGGCTGCTTCATCGGCATGGCACCACGTGGTCGCGGACATTGCAACGAACAATGCGGCGACAGCCAGCCCAAGAGTCTTGATTGTTTTCATGGATTGCTCCGCTTGAAGAGTGTGACGGAATCAGAAGTTATGGCGGAGGCCGATCATCGCGGCAGTGGTGGACATGCCCGGCGCAACCGGTGCCCCATAGATGATCGTCTGGTTCATCGTCCCCTTGTTGTCGACGTAGCCGACTTGCGCGTATACCTTGGTCCGTGGGGACAGGTTGTATTCGGCACCCACTGCGATTTCGCTCGAGTGATTCGCTGAATGATTTCGGTCCTTCAGGTAGTAGTAGCCGGACGTGATCTTGAGTTGCGGATTGAACTGGTAGCCGAGGCCACCCGACACCATTTCGAAGTCAGCAGTGTTGCTCTTCGCCGGGTTTTTGCCGATGCCGTACGAGGCGGACATAGAAAATCCACTGATCGTGTACATCGCACCGAAATAGTAGAAGCGATTGTTGCTCTGGCCTGTCGCAGGCATAGCCGGCGCCGCCGGATAGGTCAGCGGGAACGGGTTGGTGTCATGTCCGTTGTAGTACACAGCGGACAGGTTCAGTCCGTAGTTCGAATACTTGAGCACAGCCGACTCACGCGTGCCGCCCTGGAACTGTCCCGCGACGCCACCCGGCGCGTACTCAAGCGCAAGCGATGCACCATAGAATTTCGGCGAATTGTAGACCAGCGCGTTGCTGTCATAGAGGGCGCCGATTGGAGCGTTCGTGCTGGTGCCGGGCCAGCCGGCCGCCTGGTTGATGCCGAGCCACGCAGTCAGGATGCTGCCGAAATACTGTGCGCCGCGTACGTCGGTTTCCGCCATTGCGTAGATCATCGGGATGATCTGCCGGCCGGCGTCGAACGTGCCAAACGGCCCGGTTGCCCCGATCGTTGCGAACTGGTTGAAGATTGCGGTCGTGCCCGGCGTATCAGACAGCCCGGACTTGCCGTTCGTGGTGTTAAACGTGCCTTGCAGCTTGAAGGTGATCTTGTAGCCAGCGCCGATGTCCTCGCTTCCTTTCAGACCCCAGTAGCTGGAATAGATACCACCGTCCTTGAGTTGATAGGAATGCCCCTGGTTTCGCGCGGTCGGCTGGAACGTTGCCGCCGAGGTGCTTTGATACAGGAGTCCGCTGTCGAGTACGCCATAGAGCGTGACTGAAGACTGGGCGTGGACCGCGCTGGAAAAAACTATCAGCACTGCCAGGCTGCTTGATTTCAATTTCATTGTGTCTCCTCCTGGTTTGAGGCGTGCCGGGTGGACCCGGCAGTTTATGGTTTGTTACTCGAATGAAACTGTGTTGCTGCCGTGCCAGTGTTTCAGGCCGACAGGTAGTAATCGCCGAACTGATCCCGCAACCGGTTCTTGAGCACCTTGCCCGTTGCACCGAGCGGAACCGAGTCGACAAACACAACGGCATCGGGCTTCCACCACTTCGCAAGCCGGCCGTCGAAAAACGTGAGCAGTTCGTTCGTGAGGAGCGCGCTGCCAGGCTTCTTCACGATCAGCAGCAGGGGCCGCTCGTCCCACTTCGGATGCCGCGCGGCGATGCATACCGCCGTCGTGACTTCGGGGTGCAGGTACGCGATGTTTTCGATGTCAGTCGAACTGATCCATTCGCCACCGGACTTGATGACGTCCTTGCTGCGATCTGTAATCTGCATGAAGCCGTCGGGATCGATCCTGGCCACGTCGCCGGTCGGGAACCAGCCGTCGCGCAGCGGCGGTGCGTCGTCACTGCCGAAATATTCCCGCGTGACCCAATGACCGCGCACGAGAAGGTCGCCCGTTGCGGCGCCGTCCCATGGCAATGCCTCGCCTTCCAGGTCGACGATTTTCATGTCCATGCCGAATACCGGGCGACCCTGCTTCGCTTGAAGTGCGTAGCGCTCTTCCACCGGCAGAGACGCCTGATGTGCCTTGAAACTGCAGATCGTTCCGACCGGGCTCAATTCCGTCATGCCCCATGCGTGCACGACATTGACGCCATAGCGCTCCTGGAACGCTGTCGTCATCGCTGTCGGGCAGGGCGCGCCGCCGATAATCGTGCGCTTCATTGACGAAAACGAACCCGTGATCGCGTCGACATGTGCAAGCAGTCCCTGCCAGACTGTCGGCACGCCGGCCGACAGCGTGACCTGTTCATTCTCGATCAGCTCATGGAGCGACTTGCCGTCCAGCGCCGGCCCTGGAAACACCAGCTTCGCACCGACCATGCAGGCGATATAAGGCAATCCCCACGCGTTCACATGGAACATTGGCACGACGGGGAGGATCACATCGCGGGCCGAACAATTCAGCGAATCCGGCAGCGCCGCGGCGTAGGTGTGGAGCAGGGTCGAGCGGTGGCTGTATAGCACCCCTTTAGGATTGCCTGTCGTACCGGACGTGTAGCACAGCGACGAGGCGCTGTTTTCGTCCAGCAACGGCCAGTCGAATGCGTCACTGTGACCGTCGACGAGATCGTCGTAGCACAGCAGTGTCGCCGACAGGCCATGGTCTCGCGGCATGTGTGCGCGATCGGTCATTGCAACGAAGACCTTTGGGCTCCTGACCCGCGGCGCGACGTTCTCGATCAGCGGCAGAAACGTCAGGTCAAAGAACACCACGCGATCTTCCGCATGTTCGATGATGTACGCGAGCTGGTCGACGTGGAGCCGCGGGTTGAGCGTGTGCAACACGGATCCGGACCCAGAGACCGCGAAGTACAGCTCCATGTGCCGGTAGCCGTTCCATGCCAGCGTCCCAACCCGCTCACCGGGCTTGATGCCGAGGCCTGCCAGCGCGTTTGCCATGCGGCGCGCGCGTTGCGCAAGATCCCTATACCGATACCGGTGAATGTCGCCTTCGACCCGTCGCGACACGATTTCCTGTTCGCCGTGATGGCGTTCAGCATGCGTGAGCAGCGAAGCGACCAGCAGCGGTTGTTGCATCATCAAACCTTGCATCCTTGTTCCCCTGAATGGCTGTGTGTTCCCGCGCGGCCCGGATCACGATGCCGCATTGCACGCCGGTGCCGGCGCGGGACTGGCGACTGGATCCTCGAGACTCACGAACAGCTTTCCGTCGATGGTCCGGACTGGGAATGTCGTCAGGCTCAACCCACTTGCACCCGGCATGCAACCGGTGCGGAGGTCGAAGCGCAGACCGTGCGCCGGGCAGCTCAGCACGCACCCGTCGAGATGGCCGTTTGCGACCGAGGCTCCCTGGTGGGGACACGCGTTGTCAATCGCGTGGATCGTGCCGTCGATGTTAAAAAGGACAACGCCGCGGCCATTGATGAAGGCGAGTTTTCGCTGGCCTGGTCCGAGTTCATCGACCGCACCAACCGGTATCTGATCAGACGAGTTCATGGATCAGTGTCTCCGCCATGGGCCATTCACCAAACCCTGCGGCCGGATTCAGGTGACCGACTTCGCCAAGGTCGACAAGACGGCTACCCCAGTGTTTCGCCATCGCCGCCACACGCTCGAACTGCGCGAGCGGATCGTTGCGGCTCGCGCCGACGATGCTCGGGAACGGCAGCGGCTTTCGTGGAACCGGATGCCAGCCGTTCCCGGCCAGCGCATCGATGTCCGGATAGCCCGCCGGCAGCGGCGTCTCGAGGTCGGCGGGAGCGGCGAGCAGCGCACCGTGAATCTTGCGGCTGTGCTGTTCGGCCCAGTGCACCGTAATCATCACGCCCGCACTGTGCGCGACCAGGATCACCGGGCCATCGATTTTCGCGAGAGCGGCATCGAGCGCCGCAACGCGCGCAGCGCAACTGAGTTTGTCGTGCTCGAGCGGTGGCACCGAGGTGGCCTTGGGCAACTTCCGCTCCAGCAGTGTTTGCCAGTGCTCCGCGACATGGTCGCGCAAGCCGGGCACCATCAGAATGGTCGGCGTCGTATCGAGAGTCATGAAGCGATCCCATGCAGGTGGTTGCGGTCCGATCAGTACGGCTTGTCGCCGATAATTCCGGCGCGCTCCATCTTGCGGTGACACGGCGGGTAGTCCATCACTGCATAGTGCTGCGTGCTGCGGTTGTCCCAGATCGCGATGCTGTTGGGTTTCCAGCGCCAGCGGACCTGGTACTCCGGGATGTAGGCCTGGCTGATGAGATAGCGAAGCAGTTCACCCGCACCCGGATTGGCGTCCTGCCCGAAGCGCACGCGCGTCGGCGTGTGGTAATTGGTGAAATGGGTGGTGAAGGCGTTCACGAACAACACCTTCTCGCCGGTCTCCGGATGCGTGCGCACGACCGGATGCTCCGCGTCAGGGAATTGCGCTTTAAGAGCGAGACGTTTTTCGATCGGCATTGCGGCGCCGAAGCTCGCCTCGATGCTGTGGCGGGCGCGCAGGTCCGCGATCTGGGTCTTGACGTGGTCCGGCAGGTTCTCGTAGGCGAGGACCATGTTTGCCCACATCGTGTCGCCGCCGACTGGCGGACACTCCACGCAGCGCAGGACAGCGCCGAACTGCGGCGCCTCGCGCCAGGTGGCGTCCGCGTGCCACGCGTTTTCATACCGGTCGTTGGGCTGGTCCGGGTTCTTGTAGATGCGCACGAGGCCCGGATGTTCCGGGTCGCTGCCGGCGACGGGATGGTCTTCCAGCGCGCCGAAACGGCGAGCGAATGCGACGTGCTCGCCGCGCGAAATGTCCTGATCGCGCAGGAACAGCACCCTGTGCTCCAGCAGCGCCGCCCGGATTTCGGCAAACAGGCTGTCATCGTGAATGGCATCGGCGAGATTCACCCCGACCAGTTCGGCACCGATTGCACACGTCAATTGTTCGACTCGCATGACCTGCTCCTCAGATAACGAAGACCGACGAGCCGGTCGTCTTGCGCGATTCGAGGTCGCGGTGGGCCCGCGCCGCGTCCTCCAGTGCGTAACGCTGGTTGAGTTCGATCTTGATGCGGCCCGCGGCGACATGCCCGAAGAGTTCGCCGGCAAGTTCGTTCTTCTCAACGGGGTCGGCAATGTAGTCCGCCAGCGCGGGCCGCGTCAGGTAGAGCGAGCCCTTCATCGCCAGCATCTGCGGATTGAACGGCGGGATGGGCCCGGACGCCGTGCCGACGCATACCATCAGGCCACGGCGCCTGAGCGAATCGAGCGACGCCTCGAAGGTATCCTTGCCGACGCTGTCGAACACGACGTCCACGCCCACACCATTGGTCAGTTCGCGCACACGCTTCGCGACATCTTCCCGGCTGTAGTAGATGATGTGATCGCAGCCATGCGCGCGGGCCACCTCGCCCTTGGCCTCGTTCGACACCGTGCCGATCACGGTGAGACCCAACAATTTCGCCCATTGCGACACGATCAGACCGACACCGCCGGCGGCGGCATGCAGCAGGATGGTGTCGCCCGCCTTGAAGTCGTGAATGCGGCGCATCAGGTACGAGGAGGTCAGGCCTCGCATCGTCATGCCGGCAGCTGTTTCGCAGGAGATCGCATCAGGCAGCTTGATGAGCGGCGCGGCCGGAATCAGGCGTTCTGTACTGTAAGCGCCTAGCGTGTTGAGAAAGCCGGTGTAGGTCACGCGATCGCCGACGGCGACGTTGGTCACGTCGGCGCCGATGGCCTCGACCACACCTGCAGCCTCGACACCCATGCCCGCGGGCAGTGGTACGGGGTACAGGCCGGAGCGGAAGTAGGTGTCGGCGAAATTCAAGCCCACTGCCTCATGGCGCAAGCGAACCTGTGCGGGACCGGGGTCGCCCACTTCAACGTTTTCATAGCGCAAGACTTCGGGACCGCCGGTTTCATGGAAGCGCACTGCTTTTGCCATGTCAAATCTCCTATTCATTACTCGAACTGCAAATTTATTTCGCCTGTGAAGGGCTGCCCAATTTGCTCTCGGGCGCACTTGCCAGGTCTAAAGCTCGCGGGTGACCGTCGAGTCAGCTCCCGGCCTGCTCACGCAGGGCACTCAAGCGATCGAGGTCGACACCATAATTCCGCTTACCGATGAAGAAGGCGATTGCCGCGACCAGAGGTGCGAACGGCACGAGTTGCAACGCGCCGAGCAGCCCGATCCGGTCGGCCACGATGCCCGTCAGGACCGCAGCAGGTGCCAACCCCAGCAGGTTGTTCGCCAACGTCAGGGTGGCAAACGCCGATGCGTGGATCGATGGCGGGGTGAGGTTCGCCACCATCGCTCCCGAGGGGCCGGTCGCGCCGGCGCAGAAGAACATGCCGGCACCGATCACGACGAGCTGTGCCGACCCCGCCGGCATGCGGAAGCCGATTGTGAGCAGCACGAAGCAGATCAGGCAGAAGGCGACGGCGGTGCTCCACTTCCTTTCCCGTGCATGCTTGCTGAGCCGGTCGGCCAGGTTTCCGCACACCACCATGCCGAACGCGGTGGCCAGCACGAACACGGCCGCGCCCATGGCCGCTTTGCCGGCAGGCATGCCGTAGTAGCGGTTCAGGAAACTGGGCATCCACGCCCACACAGCCGCCGGAACCAGCAGATGGATGCCGCTGCCGACGTAGGCACACACGACCGACTTTGTTGAAAAGAGTCCTTGCATCAACGTGCGCAAGCTCATGCACACACCGGCGCTCTGTGCCTGACGACCCACGTTAGCCGGCTGCAGCGGCGCGAGTCGCTTTTCGGTGATGGCAAACCGGTAGAAAACGACCAGCATGATGCCAAGCGCCGCCATTGCGCCGAACGCCGCGCGCCAGCCGAAGTGAGCCGCGACGGCACCGCCTAGCGCCATGCCCAGCACTGAACCAAACGCCCCGCCAGCCATGAAGGCGGCTGTGAGCGTGGCGCGCAGTCGCGCCGGAAAGATGCTGAGGACGACCGCGATGCCGACGCTGCCGTAGGCGGCTTCACCGATACCGACGAAGGCGCGCGCGAGTAGCATCTCGCCATAGTTCGTCGCGAGCGCGCAGCCGAGCGTCGCGAGACTCCACATCGCCGCCATCAGGACAATGCTCTTCACGCGGCCCCAGCGGTCGGCGAGTACCGACAGCGGAAAGGTGAGCACGCCGACCATCAGCGCAACCACGCTGCTCAGCGAACCAAGCCGGGTGTCGGAAAGGTTCCATGCCGCCTTGAGCATCGGAAACACCGCATTCAACACCTGCCGCGACATGTAGTCGGATAGCAGCAACCCCACCGTCAGGACGAATACCACCCACGCATACGCGGGCACGCCTTTTTGCGTTGTCGAAATATCGCCCGTCATGGGCTCGGCATGCGTGAACATGAGTTGTCTCCTTCGTGTCCAGCTCGTTGGCGACCGCCTTTGCCGTTCAGCTCAAAGGCAGCCTTTATGGATACTGTAAAACTCTCCCCGGCCTGGCCGGCGAGTCCTGCCTTTGAAGCGCGGCGTCCGCGAAACGTCAGCCGCGCGTCAAATCCTTACGCCGCGCGCAGCGGAAGGTTCTTCACACCGGCCTTGCGATTCGGCGCCATGCCGTTGGCCGCGAGCGTCTCGTCGACCGTCTTGTACTGCACGCCAATCTTGTAGATCTCTCGCGCTTCCTTGCCGCTCGCGATTTCACGACCCAGTTCGCGCGCCACGCGCACACACTGCTCGATCTGTTGCACCGAGCTCATGCGATTGCCGTGCTGGTCAATGATCGTGTCCTCGATGCCGCAGCGCGGATGCAGGCCCATGGCCATCGCCATCATGTTGAACGGCAGCACGTTCTTCAGCAACGACTCGGCTGTGATCGTGCCACCGTCCGGCGCACGGTGGACGAAGTTGAAGAAGTTGTGCGGGTTCGGACCGTCGAAGCCGCCGCCGATGCCGATCCACGTCAGGTTCAGCGGCCCCTTGTAGACGCCCTTGCGCACCAGGCGGTCGAGCGTTTCGAGCGCATGGATACCAGTAAGCTGGAAGTGCGGCTGGATGCCCGAGGCCTGCAGGCGGCGCAGATGCTCCTCAACCCAGGCCGGACCCGCGGGCACCGTCATTTCGCTGTAGGCGGCCATGAGCGCAGGATTGGACAGCGACGTGCCTTCCAGGTACTCCGGATAGAGCAGCTCCATGATGTTCATCTGCGTGGTGTTGATCGCGACCGTCACCTGATCGGGCTTCGGGTCGAGATCGGCTAGCATGTGACGCGTGTCGTCGGACAGCCACTTCGCGGCCTGGCCGTCGTCTTCCGGTGCAAACGAGATCGAGCCACCCACCTGGATGATCATGTCCGGCACGGCCGCGCGCACACCGGCGATCAGTTCGTTGAACTTCGACAGGCGCTTGGAGCCCTTGCCATCCAGTTCGCGCACATGCAGGTGCAGCACGGTCGCGCCGGCCTCGTAGCAGTCGACGGCCTTCTGGATCTGCTCCTGCATCGTTACCGGAATGTCTTCAGGAAAGTCCTCGGGCATCCATTCCGGGCCGTACGGAGCGGTTGTGATGACAACCTTGTCCTGGTTTTCAGGGTGCAGCGAATCGTCGAGGAATTGCATCGTGTTCTCCAATATGAGTACGGTGTTCCGACGCTCGCGACACGGCTGGCCGCATGAAAACTGGTCGGAACATGATGAACCGTTGAGATCCCACGATACGGCAATCCTGCGCTACACTTTTGTGATATGGCGCCATTCTTTTAGCTTTTCATGCCACTACGCGTTAACACCGGTGCGTGCGGCAGACACCTCAATATCAGACGCAGGAAGGCCGCCTGCGAGGCGTACGCGGAGACAAAGCGATGGAAACGATGTTGCGCTCGGTAGCCATGAGCGGCTATTTCGATGTGACGCGGCGGGTCGGACTGAACCCGGTCGAGCTTGCACAGCAGGTCGGGATCGATACTGCGGCGCTTGCGAATCCGGACGACCGCATTCCGGCAACCGCCGCGTGCCGGCTGCTGGAACTGACGGCCGAAAAGGCGTCATGCCCAACTTTCGCGCTGCAGATGGCCGAGACCCGGCAGAAGTTCGGTACCGGTGTGATCAACGTCCTGCTCGCGCACAAGCGCACGCTGCGCGAGGTATTGCTGGCCACGGCTGAATACCGGCATCTGTTGAACGAAGCCCTGGCTGTGTATGTCGAGGACGTGGGCGAAACGGTTACCATCCGCGAAGAACTGGTCGTCGAACCGGGTACCCCGACGAATCAGGCGATCGAGCTCGCGGTCGGTGTCCTCTGGCGCCACTCCAGCGCTCTGCTTGGCGATCACTGGAAACCACGCTCGGTCCATTTTGTTCATCAGGGACCGAAAGACCTGACGTTTCATCGACGGTTCTTTGGCTGTCCACTGGAGTTCGGCAGCGATTTCAACGGCTTCGTGTGTGCGGCCGCCGATCTCGACTACCCGAATCCGGCCGCTGACCCGGAACTGGTGCGATATGCCGAGAGCCTCGCGGATTCACTCAATGTGACCGGTGTCGATTCGACCGCGCTGGAAGTGCGCAAGGCGATCTACTTGTTGCTGCCCGTCGAGCAGGCCAGCGTCGAACTGGTTGCCCGCCATTTACGTCTGAGCGTTCGCACCATGCAGCGCCAACTTGAACTTGCGCATACCAGCTTCTCGCGTCTGGTCGAGGAAGTCAGGGGCGAGCTTGCCGTGCGCTATATGAGCAACCCACGCTATCCCATCGGGCGAGTTTCCGCACTGCTTGGTTATTCGCAGCAGGGCTCTTTCACAAATTGGTTTAGTTCACGCTTTGGTGTGACGCCGCGTGACTGGCGCAACCGCCATTTGAAATGATCGCGCTGGCCGGGTTGATCGGCTTCATTGAATCAATCCGCTTTCACCGGCCGCGTCCCCCAAAACAACACCACCTCGATCGCGAAAAATGCAACGACCGGCACAATCGCGCCCACCGTCCCCGCGATCTCACGCCCGAATCGGCTCGTCACGTACAGCAACACGATCATGCTGATCGCCATGCCCGGCGCTCCGAGTCCGCGCAAAGCAGCGCTGCGATGGTAGCCGAGCCAGAATGCGCCTCGCGCGACGATCCAGACCACAGTCGTCGCCACGACCGCGCGCATGGACGAACCATCGGGGCAGTAGGCTGCCAAGCCGAACAGCGCCGCTGCGAACACGATGATCTGCTCAACCGTGTTCTGCAGGTATCGTTGATTGACGCGCAACCTGCGTGTCTCGAAGCCCGCCAGCGGATCGAATGCGGGCGAGGTCAATCGTTCGTGCGCCACGGCTTCGATGCCCGTCACCAGGCAGAACAGCACCGCGACACAGCAGCATTTGAGCGTCAGAAGCATCCGCGCGCCGAGGCTGTCCATGCCCGGCGGCGGCGACATCAAAAGATCGATGCCGAACCAGAGCCCCGAGGCAAACAGCGACGCGACTGCGATGCCGACAATACCGACGCTGCGCTGCTGTCGAAAGTCGGGCGCGTGATAGGTCGGGTCGGTCATGGATTTTTCCTCCGGGCGTTTCATACGGGGGCATCAGCATTGGCCACCCGCGGAAGGATAAACCCACTCCTTTAGACGAGCGCAATTTTGCCGGTGGCGAGGTCGTACATGCCGCCGACAATGTCGATCTTCTTGCTCTCGTAAAGTTGCTGGACGATCGGCGGTGAGCGCTTCAGTCGAGCCATTTGCCGTCGCACGTTCTCGGCGGCCGCGTTGTCCAGCAAGTTGCCGGTCTTCGTTTTCTCGGCGGCGATGACGGCAGGCTTGATCGCTGAGATGAGTCCCGGCAAATGGCCGGGAAGGACCGCTTTGGCCTTCAACACTTTGATTGCGGCATCGACCGCACCGCATCCGGTGTGGCCCAGCACCATGATGAGCGGCACCCCCAGGAACTGCGCGCCGTATTCAAGAGAGGCAAGCAGATCCGGGTTCACGACATTGCCCGCGACGCGTAAAACGAAGAGATCGCCCGGCCCCTGATCGAACGCGAACTCCGGCGCTACGCGCGAGTCGGCGCAACTCAGGATCGTGGCGATCGGATACTGTGCTTGCACACGGGCGGCACGACCTGATGAAAAGTCGCGCTCGTTCGGCGCGTTGGCGGCGTAGCGCGCGTTGCCATCCATGATTCGCTTCAACGCGTCCGCAGGCGGGATCGAGTTTGGCGGTGGCGATGCGCCGGGTGCCGGCGGCTCGGCCGCGAGGGCGGCGCTCACGCTCCACGGCAGGAGTGCCGCGAGTGCGCCAGTCTTCAGGAAATCCCGGCGCGATACTTGAGGCTCGTGCTGCGCATCACCACAGACATCACACATTTGAATGTCTCCGTCATTGCTGGGCGCATCCGGCCGCAAACAGGCGCCTTGCCGCATCGCAACGCAAATGGCACAGGTCACCTGCTATGTGCACCTCACGCGGTGGTCCAGCGCCACGCGGCGGATCAACCAATGTGCATAGATTTGAGTCTATACCGTCGTCAGGCGCAGTGTCCGGAAAATCCCGCGGCTGCGGGGAGCGGGCCGCCCTTACGCGAACGTCACGCGGCGCGACGCCGAGGTCGACGCCGAAGCCGAAACCGAGGCCGACGCGAACGGTGTACCGCCGCTAGCTTCAGCCTCGTTCACCTGGAATGCAGCGGCGGCGCGTTGCAGGCTCATCGCCTGCTCCTTCAGCGACTGCGCCGCGGCCGCCGCCTGCTCGACGAGCGCCGCGTTCTGCTGCGTCATGCTGTCCATCTGCGTGACCGCGAGATTCACCTGATCGATGCCGGCGCTCTGTTCCGCCGCGGCCGCCGCGATCTCCTGCACGACACCGGTCACACGCATGATCGCGTCGCGCGCTTCGTCGATCGTCGAACCGGTGTTTTCGACCAGCGTTGCACCACTGCCGACGCTGCCCACCGCATGACTGATCAGCTCGCGGATTTCCTTCGCCGCGGTCGCGCTACGCTGCGCGAGGCTGCGCACCTCGCTCGCGACGACCGCGAAGCCGCGACCCTGCTCGCCCGCGCGTGCCGCTTCGACCGCTGCATTCAGCGCGAGGATGTTGGTCTGGAACGCGATGCCTTCGATCGTCGCGATGATCTCGACCATGCGGCCCGATTCGTTCGAGATGCCCTTCATCGCCGCGACGGCCTGCGTGATCATGTCGCCGCCGCGGTTCGCGATTTTCGCGGCGCCGGCCGCAAGCTCGCTGGCGGTGCGCGCGTTGTCCGCAGTCTGGCGGACCATCGCCGTCATCTGCTCCATGCTCGACGCCGTTTCCTGCAAGGAGGCCGCCTGGTTCTCGGTGCGCGACGACAGATCCGCATTGCCGTTCGCAATCTCGTTCGCGCCGCACGCGACGTTGTCGGAAGCATGCTTGATCTGACAGATGGTGCTGGTCAGCGCGTCACGCATTCGCTGCATCACGTGCAGCAGGCTGGACGTGTCGCCGTCGCGCGTGCGGATCGCCACGGTCAGGTCGCCCGATGCGATCGCGTCCGCCACATTCGCCGCATAGGCCGGATCGCCGCCGACCGTGCGCGCGATGCTGCGGTTCGTCACCGCGACGAGCGTCACGAGCACCGCCGACACCGCCAGGAAGATCGCGCCGATCAGCCACAGCGACGCCATGAACGCAGCGTCGATGTCGTCGACATAGGCACCGGTCGCGATGATCCAGTCCCACGGCGCATAGCGCACCACGTAGCCGATCTTGCCGACCGCCTGTGTCGACGCCGCGCCCGAATGCGGGAACACGTAGTCGACGAAGCCGCCGTCCGGCGCCTGAGCGGCCGACGCGAACGTCACGTAATGGTGGCGGCCGTCGGCATCGGCGCTGCCCGCGAGATCCTTGCCTTCGAGTGCCGGCTTGATCGGATGCATCACCATCTGCGGCTTCGAGTTGATCACGAGGAAGTAGCCGTCTTCGCCGTAGCGGACGCCGCGCAGTCGTTCGAGTGCCTGCTTGCGGGCATCGGCCTCCGGTAGCGTGCCGCTTTGCGCCAGCGCCGCATACTCCGTCACGATACTGAGTCCGACGTGCGCGATGTTAGTAAGGTCGTGCTGACGTTCCTCGATCCGCGTCTCGCGCGACTGCCACGCCGCCGATACGGAGACGGCGAGCAACGCGACGAGGCTGATGATCAGCGGCAGCCACAGCTTCTGCTTAAAACTGAGCTTGTGCATCCTGAGTCCTCGAGCAAACGAATGGAAATCGCGCAGGGCTGCCGCGCGAAGTGGCACGTGAATGGGCGCGCCAGATGGCGCCGGCGAGCTGTCCGGCGGTCGTCCAGGTGGTTCCTGCTCGAGTTATCGGCTGATACGAGCGAAAGTTTCGTCCAGTGAAACCCTCGGTTAACAGCTTGCCGCTGCCTCCACTCCGGCTTCGCGCAGAAAATGCGTGATCGTCTCCTCGATCACCGACCTGGCGAGACCCTGCACGATGAACACGAGCCGTGTCGTGTGATCGTCGTCAGGCCACGCTTCGAGCCGCAATGGTTCATGCAGCAACTGCTGCACACCATGGAACACGACAGGCCGGGATTCGCCGATGAAATTGCCGATTCCCTTAACCCGCAGGATCCGTTCGCCGTGATAGCCGAGCAGCACGGTCAACGCGGTTTCGAATGCCTGCATCGGCAATGCTTGCGAGTAAGTCAGGCAGAAGCTGTCGATGTCCGGATGGGCCACGCGTGACGCCGTCGCGCCACGCATCAGCAACTTGCGCGGCGCAGGCTCGGCGCGCAACCAGGGCCGCAAGGCACGCGGCGTCAGGATGTCGAGCAGCTGTTGCGCGTCAATCTCGCCGTTGCGCACCGGAATGCGTGGCGCACCCGGATTCAGCGCCTCAAGCGCCGCCTCGAGGTCTGCCAGCGCAGCCGCATCGACCAGTTCAGCTTTAGTCAGCAACAGCCGGTCGGCCACGGCCACCTGCTGACGCGACTCCTCATGCCGGGCAAGTTGCGCGGCGCCGTGTTTCGCATCGACGGTCGTCACGATGCCATCGAGCTGCAAACGACCTTCAAGCGCCGGGTCACCCAGCAGCAACGAGATCACCGGGCCGGGCCGCGCCAGCCCCGTGGTCTCGATCAGAATCCGCTCGAAAGTGGGAATCTCGCCGCGCGTGCGGCGCTGCAGCAGATCGGTTACGGTCGCAGCCAGTTCGTCGCGCACACCGCAGCACAGGCAGCCGTTTTCCAGCAGGGCGATGGTCTCGTCGCGCGAGGTGCTGACGAACAGATGATCGAGACCGATCGCGCCCAGTTCATTGATCACCACCGCACAACGGCCCAGCGCGGGTTGCGGCAGCAGGCGATTAAGCAACGTGGTCTTACCCGAACCGAGAAAGCCCGTCAGCAACGTCAAGGGAATCGCAGCAGATTGCATGGCAGCTTTTCCCGACACTCAAATAACCTGCAGGTCTTTGCCGACGATGATCTGTCCGTCGAAATGCTTGCGCGCATCGGCGGCCCACATCTCGTCGGTAATCGCGGGGTCGCCGCCCGGCACGAAATGGCTCAGCACCAGCGTCTTGACGCCCGCCGCCGCGGCGATCTTGCCGACCTGCTCAGTGCTGGTGTGGCTCTTCATGAGGTGATCGAGCAGCGTCGGTGCGTTGTCGACGGTCTTCATCAGCTTTTCGAGCGCAGGCAGGTACATCACTTCATGCACCAGGACGTCGGCGCCTTTCGCGAACTCGGCAAGCGCCGGGTAGTAGGTCGTGTCGCCGGAGAAGACGACGGTGCGGTCCCGTGTCTCGAAGCGGTAAGCGAATGCCGGCTTGATCGTGTAGTGGTCGACCAGTGTCGAGGTGACGCGCACGCGGTCGTCTTCCATCACGAGGCGCGGGCCGTCGAATTCATGGATGTTGATCAGTGGGCGGAACGGCGGGCGACCTTCTTCGCGTATGCGCACGTCGAGGTCGATCGCGTTCATGTCGACAAAGTCGTCGATCATCTTTGTCATGCGTGGCGGCCCGTACAGATTGACGGGTGTGTGCAGGCCGGTGGCCCAGGCGAGGAACACGAGGTTGCCGAGGTCGGCGTTGTGATCCGAATGATGGTGGGTCAGAAAGATGTCGCGGATGCCCGGCAGCTTGATGCCGGCTTTGGTCAACTGCAGCGCGACGCCGTTGCCGCAATCGACCACGTAGGGCTGACCATCGACCACCAGCACGTTCGCCGGCGCCGCGCGCAGGTCAGAAGGCGTAGGGCCTCCCTTGGTGCCAAGCAGAATCAGTTGTGTGCCTTTTGTCGAATGTCCCGCAGCGGGTGCCGTGGTTGAGGAGTTGGCCGGTGACTGCGCGTGGGCGTCCTGCATCCACGGCAGCGCCGCAGTCGTGCCGGCTGTCACGGCAATACGCATGAAATCACGACGGGAACGTCCGAACGGCTGATCACTCATGGTTCTGTTTCTCCTGATATTTTTGGTTGAGGTCTGCTCGATTTTGCTGGGTTAATCCCCTGCGGGCAACACATCGGCCAGTATGCCCGGGATCCAGATCCTGTCCCGCTGGTTACGGTCTGTCGCTGCTCCGGGACAAAATATGTCCTTGATAGGCGCATAATCCTGGATGAATTGCGTTCTGTTCGTCGGCGGACGCGCCGCAAGCTGCACGCCCCTTACCTGCAACGCTAGTGGACTGACGAGAATCCTGAATCCAAAGGAGTTCGAAAATGACACTTAACGGCGCAACTCCGATCGAACCAATCAACATTGGTCAATTGAAGATTCAGTACCTGATTGACGGAACTGCTACGGGCGGGATGGGTGTTTTCGAACTGACTGTGGGACCGGGTTCACAAGTCCCACCGCCACATAGCCACACGCGCAACGAAGAGTGCGTCTACGTGCTGGAGGGCATGCTTCGATACTCGGTCGACGGAGTAGTCCGAGACCTGGTACCAGGAGAATGGATGTTTACTCCGCGTGGGTCGGTTCATCACTTCAGCAACCCGCACAATGACACGGCCCGCGCGCTGATCGTCCTTACGCCCGATATAGGCGCTCAGTATTTTCGTGATGTCGGAGCAATCGTAAGCGCAGGCGGCCCGCCCGACCGCTCAAAGCTTATCGATGTCATGTCGAGGTACGGGCTGGTGCCGGCGGCTAGAACCGGTCCGCCCTGAACGGCCGGGTATCTACAAGGGTCTCCTCGCCGGTCATCATCTCCGCGATCAGCCGTCCTGTCACAGGACCCAGCGTCAGCCCGTGATGCGCATGACCAAATGCAAACCACAGACCCTTGTGGTTTGCCGCCGGTCCGATGATCGGCATCATGTCCGGCGTACATGGGCGGCGGCCCATCCACGGTTCGGCGTCCAGACGTCCAGCGAGCGGGAACAGCGTGCGGGCCGAGGGCTCGACTGCGTCAAGCTGGTTGGGCGTCTTCGGTGCGTCGTGCAGCGCGATTTCGGCGCCGGTTGTCAGTCGGATACCTTTGGCCATCGGCGCCAGCAGGTAACCGCGTTCGACATCGAGGACCGGGTGATTCAGACGCGCGCCTGGCTGCGCGCCATAGTGCATGTGATACCCGCGCTTGGTGCCGAGCGGCAGGCGATAGCCCAGCCGTGAACTGAGTTGATCCGACCACGGGCCCAACGCGACCACCGCCGACGATGCCACGATGGTGCCCGCCGATGTATCTACCGCCCAATGATCGCGCAACGTATTCGCATCGCCGATGAAATAACGCCCGCCTAGCTGCTCGAAGTATTCTGCGTAAGCCGTGACGAGCGCGTTCGGGTCACTGACGGAATCGGATGCCGTGTAGCGCAACGCGCCGATCAGGCTGCGGTCGAGATCGGGCTCCATCTGTTGCAGACTCGCCGCGTCGAGCGATTCGAATTCGACGCCGTATTCGCGATGCCACTGCTCGACAAGCCGCGTTTCACTGTCGCGAACCGCTTCGGTGCGGAATACCTTCATCCAGCCGATCGGACGCAATAGTGCGCTCGCGCCGGCATCGGCGGCTAATGCGCGGTGCTCGCTCACGCAATGTTCGATCAGCGTCGAATAGGACCTCGCGATCGCCGCATGCTTCACCGGATGAGAATTGCGCCAGTATTGCCACAGGAACGGTGCGGCCTTGAGCATCGCGTTGGCGTGAAATCGAACCTCCGGCGACCGGTTGCGCGCGTATCGCATCAACGTGCCGAGTTCGCGCGGAAACGCATACGGATACACGCCCTCGCGCTGGATCAGCCCCGCGTTGCCAAACGATGTCTCGTTGCCGGGCGGCTTGCGATCGACCAGCGCAACCCGCTGGCCGCGCTTCTGAAGATGGACGGCGACGCACACGCCGACGATGCCCGCGCCCAGTACGACGGTATCGAATTTCATCATGCTCATGAGCTCACAGACTGACGATTACGCCGACAGTGCCGTCACCGCGACTTCGACATCGCAACCCGGTTTCATCAGCAGCGCCTGGACGCAGGCGCGGGTCGGCGCATGGCCGGCAGGCACCCAGGCGTCCCACACCGCGTTGAATTCGGCGAAGTGCTTCGGGTCGCTCAGCCAGATATTCGCGGACAGCAGGCGCGTCCGGTCAACGCCGGCCGCTTCGAGCAGCGTGTCAATACGCGCGAGGATTTCGTTGGCCTGTTCGGTCACGGAGACGTTGGCCGTGTCAGGCACCTGGCCGGCCAGATACACCACGCCGTTGGCGATCACCACCTGGCTCATGCGCGCGTTCGTTTGCAGACGTTTGATTGGGTTCGACATGTGATGTGTTTAGACCGTTGAAATGCCGGCGCCATTCGGGCCGGACTCGTTGAAAAGAGGCGGAGCCGTCACGATCGACTTCAGCGACGGATCAGCCTGCGTGAGCTTCGACAGATCGGGACGTGGCCGGCGCAAGACCGGCGATTGATCGAAGACCTGTTCCAAGGCGTGCGCGACGGCGAGCGTTTTGCGATCGCCATGAAACGGGCCGACGATCTGCAAGCCGAACGGCATGCCCGCATGATCGACACCGCAGGGCAGCGACACGGCGGGATGCGTCGTGAGCGTGACGACGTAGGTCAGCGCGAGCCAGCGATAGTAGTTGTCCTGTTCGCGTCCATCGATCTGCGCTGCGTACAGTTGTTGCCAGGGGAACGGTGAAACCGGCGTGGTGGGCGAGAGGATCACGTCGTACTGTTCGAACGCACTCTGGAAGCGTTTGAAGATGCGGGTCTGCTCGGCTTGGGCCCAGGCGCTGTCGCCGAGGCTCATGCTCGCGCCCATTTCGTAGTTCGCCCGCGTGTTGGGTCCGAGCAGGTTCGGATCGCGCGTATAGGCATCGTGCAAGCCGGCGACGAAGCTCTCCGCGCGGATCACGTCGAAGCAACGGTGTACGTCGCCGAGATCGAAGCTCACCTGCTCGCAGGAGCGGAATGACGGCGCGATCAGCGCGATGCGCTCGCGGAACACTTTGCGGATTTCGTCGTCGACGTCGCAACTGCCGAAGTCTTCAGTCCAGCCGACTCGCAGCGAGCCGAGGTCGATATCGTCAGGCCGCGCGAAGGCCAGCGGATCGACGTGAAAGCTGAGCGGATCGCCGGCAGAGATGCCCGCGGTTGCCGCGAGCTGCAGGCAGGCCTCGGCGACGGTACGGCCCATCGGCCCGACCACCGAGATCGGCGACCAGCCGACCAGCTTGCGCGAATTCGGCACGAGGCCGGGCGTCGGACGAAAACCCACCACGCCGCATTTCGACGCCGGAATCCGCAAGGATCCGCCGGTATCGGAACCGGTGCAGACCGGCAGCATGTCGCACGCGAGCGCGGCGGCCGAACCGCCTGACGAGCCTCCCGCGTTCAGTGTGGTGTTGAAAGGATTGCCCGTTGCGCCCCATACCGGATTGCGCGTGTTGGCGCCCGCGCCGAGCTCCGGCACGTTGGTCTTCGCGGTGACGATCGCGCCGGCGGCGCGCAGGCGCTCCACCAGCACCACGTCTTGCGTGGGAACGTTGCCGCGCGACATGGGCGAGCCATAAGTCGTCAGCAGACCGGCTGTATTTTCGAGGTCTTTGACGCCGAGCGGCAAGCCATGCAGCAAACCGAGCGCTTCGCCGTCGAGCACCTGCTTTTCGGCGCGCTTCGCGGCTTCTCGCGCGGCCGGGAAGTCCGTCGCGGTCACGGCATTGACTGCGGGATTGATTGCCTCGATACGCGCAATGCAGGCGTCGAGCAGTTCGACCGGCGAAATCTCTTTCGCGCCGATCATGCGGCGCAGCTCAACGGCGCTGCGTCCAACCAGTTCATTATCGTGACTCATTGCATCCTCGATTCATCAGGCGAGCGCTTCGCCCGTACGGTCCTTCAGCCAGATTACCGGCACCAGCGAGATGGCGCACGCGGCGGCCACATACCAGGCCGGCGCGAGCGGGTTGCCGGTTTGCGCGACCAGCCAGCTTGCGATGAACGGCGAGAAGCCGCCAAAGAACGATGCGCTCACTACGTAGGTCAGCGCAATACCCGTTGCGCGGACATGCTTTGGAAAGAGTTCCGGGATCATCACGAGCACCGGCACGATCTGCCCCGCGACAAACACGGCGAGTACGGCCGATACGATGCACAGCGCGGTCATCGACGGATGCGCGCTGAGGAAGGCAAAGGCTGGATAGACGAGCAGCAGCATCACGACGCGCGAAATAACCAGTACGCGCTTGCGGCTGAAGCGGTCCGCGAGCATGCCGGCCAGCGGCGCCGCCGCGAACAATACAAGCGAGCTGACAATGCCCGACGTGACAGCCGCGGTGGAGGAGAGATGCAATGTACGCACCGCGTGGCTCGGCAGGAAAAACGCCGTGATGTAGACAGACACGGAGCCGCCCAGTTCAGCAAACGTGCCGAGTATGGTGAGGTTCAGATGCGTGGTCAGCGCCGCTTTTAGCGCGCCGCGCGGCGGCGCTTCGCCTGGCTTGCGCTCGGCGAGCGTTTCTTCGAGCCGCTTGCGGATCAGCATGCCGGCCGGCGCGGCGACGATGCCGAGCAGGAAAGGAATCCGCCAGCCCCAGTCGAGGATCGCCTGTTTGGGCAGCGTGGCGTTGATCAGCGTGGCTACTAGCGCCCCGAGCACTAGACCGGCCGCAGTGGCCGCGAAGTTCCAGCTGGCGAAGAAGGCGCGCGTGTTGTCGGTCGCATATTCGACCAGCAGGGTGGTGCCCGGGCCGAACTCGCCGCCTGCGGCGAAGCCCTGGATCAGGCGCGCGCTCAGCACGATCAACGGCGCGGCGAGCCCTGCCACGGCGTAGGTCGGCGCACAAGCGATCATCGCGCAACTGAGCGCCATCAGCATGATGGTGAGGACCATCGCCTTCTTGCGGCCCGCGCGGTCCGCGTAGGCGCCGATCACGATTCCGCCCAGCGGCCGCACCACGAAACCTACGCCGAACACGCCGATCGACAGCAGGAACTGATTGACCGGCGAAGCGCCCGGAAAGAACAGTTGCCCGATCTGGATCGCGAAAAAACTGTAGATCGTGAAGTCGTAGAATTCGAGCGCTGTGCCGATCGTGGTGGCGGTGATAACGTGGGTTTTCGTCAGACCGGACTTACTCAGAGCAAGGGTAGACACGATAGGGTTCCCACAGGAAGGGTGGAATCGACGTGAGTTATCATATACGAGAAAAAATAAATTCTCGTATGTGAGAAAATTTTCTGTGGAAGTGAGTGAAATGGCCAAAGCAGCAGTGAGGGACAACCAGGCCGAGGCGCCGCATGAGAGGCACGAGGTGCATGAGGCGCCGCCTGCGCTCGACCACAAACTCGTAGGCGGCCATTTGCGGCAGGCGCGCAAGGCGCGCGGGCTGACGCTGACGGAATTGTCCGAGCGCTCCGGCATCGCCGTGTCGACGATCTCAAAGGCCGAGCGCGGCGATATCGCGCTGACCTACGACAAGTTTGCGGCGCTGGCACATTCGCTTGAACTGGAGTTCGACGCGATTTTCAGGCGCAGCCGCAAACTCAATCAGCCGGCGCGCGTGATGAAACCGTCCTTTACGGCGAACGGCAAACAGGAGATCTACGACACGCCGAACTACGAGTACGGCATGCTCGCCAACAATCTGACCGGCAAGCGGATGGTGCCGATGCGCGCGCACATTCGCGCCCGCGCCGTCTCGGACTTCCCGGAGTACATCCGGCATTCAGGCGAGGAGTTCGTCTTTGTGCTGGCAGGCCAACTGGAATTGCGCTTTGAAAAGGGCAAGTCGTTCAAGTTGATGCCGGGCGATAGCCTGTATTTCGACAGCTCGATTGGGCATGTTTACCTGAGCCTCGGCAAGGAAGATGCGGAGGTGTTGGTGTGCTGCGTGGATACGGATGAGCATCGGCCGAATGACGCCATCTGAGCGGCGTGTCGCAACTCGGGCGCTGAGCCGCTATTCGGCCAGCGCCGCGAGCAATTGATTCTTGACGATCGCGGTGGCCAGTGGCTGCCGCCCGAATTCATACCATCCGATATGCCGGCGCCACGCCGTGCCCGGAATCGGCCTCACCGATAGCAGCGGATCTTCGTCCCAGGCGGCGTGCCGCAAACGCGGCACGATCGACACGCCCACGTTCTGCCGCACCAGATCCGCGATCGCGGCGATCGAATTCATTTCCAGAATAGGGTTGACCTCGGCGCGCAGCCGCCGAAGCAGGCTCGCCACATGGGTGCCTGTCAGCGATGCGGCTTCGAAGCCGATGAACGGATGACGCTTAAGCAGTGAGGTCACCGACGCATCGTCGGCGGCGATCGCCGGATTGACCAGCAATACCAATGGTTCGTCGTAAAGGCGCTCCCACAACTCGGGTAGCGTGGTCACCCGGGGTTCGCTGACGATCACCGCCGCATCGATTTCCCCGGCGCGCACCTGGCGCCCCAATTCGGCGCTGTCGCCGTGCGTGAGACGTACCTTCAGGCCAGGGTAGGAAACCCTCAGGTGGATCACGTTGGCCGCCAGAAACCCCATTGACGACGCGGTCGAGCCGATCGTGATCGAACCTTCGATGTTGAGTTTGTCGGCCACGCCGCGCAACAGCGAGTCGTACGCGGCCACCACCATGCGCGCCTGCTCGATGATCGAACGGCCGGCATCGTTCAACTGGATGCTGCGCCCGCTGCGGTCGAACAACTGCCGCTGACACACGCGCTCCAGCGTACGCATCTGCGCGCCGACCGCGGCGTGCGTGAGCGCCATGCGATCGGCAGCCGCCGCCATGGTGCCGTGTTTCTCGATGGCGAGAAACGTCCGCAGCATTCGAATTTCACTCATGCGGGATCTCCTTCAGGGCCCTCGGGATGTGCTCGGATTGCACGATTTTTTCCCGTCTCCGCGCGTTGCATGATCTCACGAAACGAAAATTTTTCTTTCCTTTTGGTAAAGAAAATAACGCTTTTTATTTTGTTTGTGGCCAATGAAAATCGATCTGTCACAAATCAGGCCGATGGCGTCAGCGCGGGCTTAGTTCTGCTTCATGTCGTCGGTGGCAGCCAGGGTGAGGAGTCCCACACATGTCGCAAATCCAGCAGTTTCCATTCGTCAGCGTGTCCGGCAAACCGTATGAGCGCGGTTTGCAATATGGCCGTGCGGCGGCGGCGCGGGTGCGCCTGAGCGCATCCCGCTACGGCCAGACGCTGCGCAATCTCGGCTACAGCGAAGCGTCGCAGACGGCGCTGATCCGCTCGCTCGAACAGGTCATCGGCGAATTTCAACCGGAGTACCTGGACGAGATGCGCGGCATCGCCACCGGTGCGGAAGTGCTGTTCGAAGACATCGTGATGATCAATGCCCGTACCGAGGTGCTGGCCAAGGCGCGAGCCGAAATGGCGCTGCAGGCCGACGACGAAGACGGCTGTACCGGCGTGCTCGTGCTGCCGTCGCGCACGTCGACCGGGCAGTTGATCCATGCACAGAACTGGGACTGGAAGGCCGATTGCGTCGATACCGGCATCGTCTTGCGCGTACGCAACGATAACGGCCCCGATTTCCTGACCTTCGTTGAAGCGGGCGGCCTCGCACGCAGCGGGTTCAATGCCGCGGGCGTGTCGATCACCGCGAACTATCTCGAGTCCGAGCGCGACTTCATGCAACTGGGCGTGCCGCTGTCGCTGCTGCGTCGGCGCGTGCTGGAAGAGCCGGTGTTTGCGAACGCGTTGCGGGTGATCGCCACCACGCCGAAATCGTGTTCGAACAACATCATGCTCGGGATGGCCGAGGGCTTCGGCATCGATTTCGAATGCGCGCCGAACGAAGCCTTCCCGATCTATCCGGACGACGACCAGATGATCGTGCATGCGAACCATTGGATCAGCCCGGTCGCTCGCACCAAGCTGCTGGATACCGGTTGCGAGAGCTCGCCGGACAGCTATTACCGCGACTGGCGCGTGCGTCAGTTGCTGAAGGCCGCACCGAAGGTGGATCGCGACGCGGTCAAGACCGCGCTGTTCGACGCGTTCGCCACGCCGTTTTCGGTGTGCCGTCCGCCGCGCCCGGGTACGCGTCACACGATGACCGCGACGGTCGCGATGATCGTCATGGTGCCGGCCGCTGGGGAAATGGATGTCGCACCGATGCCCGCGCTCAACCGGGTCTTCACCCGTTACAGCCTGCACCACGAGCCGCTCGCCGAAGCGGCTTGAGCTGTGAATAAACACGCGTGCCTCGCAGCGCGAGGCATACACGACACCGCTGAAATCGTCAGAGAGGAATGACAGATGTTCGAAGCAGAGACGCGATCCGCTCCGGGTCATGAGAAAGCGCAGGCGCTGTACGACCTGGGCTCGACCACCGTGTACGCGAGTCGCCACGATCCGCGCTTTCCGTACGTGCTGTACGTGCCGCCTGAAGTCCTAACACCCGGCAACGACGTTGAACTGGTCGTCGTGATGCATGGCACGGGACGTCAGTTCACGCAGTATCGCGATGCGTTCGCGCCGTTCGGCCGTTGGAACCGATGCATCGTGCTGTGTCCGCTGTTTCCGGTGGGCGTGCGCGGCGATGGCGAGCGTAGCGGCTTCAAGCGTCTGATCGAAGGCGATATCCGCTACGACAAAGTGCTGCTCGACATGGTGACCGAAGTGGGCGAGCGTTATGGCAAGCGCTTCGACAAGTTCGCACTGTTCGGCTATTCGGGTGGCGGCCAGTACGTGAACCGCTTTGCGTACGCGCATCCGGAGCGGCTCTGGGCCGCGTCGATCGGCGCACCGGGCAACGTCACCGTGCTCGATGACACGAAAGACTGGTGGCTAGGCACGGGCGGTTTCGAGCGCCATTTCGGCAAGCCGTTCGATCTGGCCACCTTGCAACGTGTGCCGGTGCAGATGGTGGTGGGCCGTGCAGATCTGGAAACCTGGGAAATCACGGTATCCGAAGATAGCCCGATGTATATGCCAGGTATCAACGATGCCGGCGCGACGCGCCCGGAACGGCTGCGTACGCTGAAGGCGTCGTTCGAGGCCGCCGGCATTCGCGTGCGTTTCGATGAGATGGCGAATATCGCCCACAACGGCATGCAGGTCGTCGAGGTGGTTCAGGAGTTCTTTGCGCAGACGTTGCGCACCCTGCGGGCCGGAGGATAAACACATGAACGCCCAAAGCGACTCAGGGAAGGTCTGGAAAACCATCGTATCGACGGTGATAGGAGGCACCTTCGAGTGGTTCGACTTCATGGTGTACTCCTATTTTTCGAGCACAATCGCGCGGGTGTTTTTTCCTAACGTCGATCGCAGCAGTGCATTGCTGCTAACGTTCGCGACCTTCGCGGTCGGTTTCCTGGTCCGTCCGATCGGCGGCGTGGCGATGGGCATGGCCGCGGACCGGGTCGGGCGGGTGAGGGTGCTGTCGTGGATCATGGTGCTGATGTCGGTGGGCTCGCTGATCCTGGGGCTGACCCCGGGCTTCGCGACCCTTGGGCTCGTCGCGCCTCTACTGGTGGTGATCGGCCGCCTGGTGCAAGGCTTCGCGGTGGGCGCGCAATTCGCGCTGTCGTCGGTGACGATTTACGAGGTCGCGCCGCCCAACCGGAAGATGTTTTACGGCAGCTTCAATATGCTGTCGATCGGGATCGCCGCGATGTTGTCTTCGGGATGCAGTTACCTGCTGTCGCGTCACCTGTCGCATGCGGAACTGGATAGTTGGGGATGGCGCGTGCCGTTCATGATCGGCGCGCTGGTCGGGCCAATCGGCTTCTACATCCGCCATCATGTCGCCGAATCGGATGAATTCAACCGCTTGCAGGCACGCCCCGCGGCACGGGCGCCCATGGGCGAGCGGTTACGTGACTTTGTGCGCGAGAACGGCGATGCCGTAGTGTGCGCGATGGGCGTGATGATCGCCGGCACGTCGCTGAATTATGTGTGGAATGCCTATCTGCCGACCTACGCGCAGGTTCAGTTGCATCTGTCACTCAGTTCGTCGCTGCAGGGGATATTCGTCACGAGTATCGTGATGTGCGTTCTGTCGCCGGTATTCGGCATGGTGGCGGACCGTGTCGGCGCGTATCGGCTGTTCTTTTTCTTTATCGTGGGCTGGCTGATCTGCGTCTTTCCGTTGTTCGCGTACTTACTGGCCGACCCCACCGAGAACCGTCTGATGATCGTACGGGTTGTCGGCATCCTATTCCTGACGCTGCAAGGCGCCGCGCATCCAGGGATGCTGGTCAAGATTTTCACCGTGCAGGGGCGCTCCACCGGCGTGGCTATTTCGTATAACACCTCGGTCATGCTGTTTGGCGGGTTGGCGCCGTTCTATATCTCGCTGGTGGCGCGTTTCACGGACGGGCACTTCATTCCGCCGAGCTACCTGCTCGGTACGGGGTTGCTAGCGATCACGCTGGTGCTCGCTTCGCGCACTGGGCGGCGGGTGTTGCAGGAGGATCGGCTGGAGCGCCGGCAACGGCGTGCGGCACGCGAGGCAGGTATGCAGCGGGCGAATTCGGGCGATCCGGCGGCTTAGGTCGCGCGGACTGGCCGCGCCTGCGGCGTTTCTCACCGTCCGGATCGACGAAGACACCCTCAGACAGCCAGATGGTTTCTAATGTCCAGCCGCCATCAATACGGCGCTGAACAAATCAGACTTGCACGCGTCCGCCATCAACGAACAGTTCTATCCCGGTGATATAGCTGGCATCGTCGGAGGCGAGAAAGGAAACCGCCTTGGCGATTTCATCGGTGCTGCCGACACGGCCAAGCGGTGTCGTTTCGGCAACCTCCTTGCAATAGGCTTCGATCTGTTCGTCGCTCAGCTTGAGTTCGGTCTTGTACGCAGGCGTGACGACGACACCTGGCGCGACCACATTGACGCGGATGTCGCGGCCTTTGAGATCCGATGCCCAGGTGCGTGCGAAGGAGCGCAAGGCAGCCTTGGTGGCGGCATAGACACCGAATGCCGGTACCCCTTGTATCGATGTGATCGATCCTGTGATCACGATGGCGCTGCCGGCCCGCATAAGCGGCAATGCGCTCTGCACGGTTTGCAAGGTGCCTTTCACATTGATGTCGAAGTACTTGTCGAATTGCGCTTCGGTGATCTGTCCAAGCGGGGAGAACTCGCCGCCGCCCGCATTGGCAAAGAGAATGTCTATCCGTTGATGTTCCGCGGACACCGTGTCGACGACTTTCTTAAGGTCTTCGGCCGACGAAATGTCGCCACGAATCGCGCGTGCCCCGTGCCCGATTTCAGATACCGCAGCGTCTAATTCCGCCTGGCGTCGACCAGTGATAAACACCGTTGCACCTTCGCGAGCGAGGCGTTTGGCGGTGGCGAGGCCGATTCCGGTGCTGCCGCCGGTCACGAGCGCCACCTTTCCCGCATGCTTGGTCGAATGGATGTTGTCGTAGAGAGACGTTGTCATTTCAGGGCTCCTGCTTGAGCTGTGTGGTTCAGTTACGTGGATCGGTTACGTGGATCAGTGAGCCCAGCTTAGTTTAAACACCCATGCAGATAAATATGTATATTGTGGTTTATCTATTCATCTGGATGGATAATCTACGAGGTAGATCCATGGATCATCTGCAGGCCATCCGTATTTTTGTTCGCGTTGTCGAGACAGGAGGCTTTGGGCGGGCGGCCCTTTCTCTGAATATGCCCAACGCCACGGCAAGCAAATGGGTCCAGTCACTGGAAGCGCACCTTGGCGTAAAGCTGCTGGAGCGCAATACGCGGCGCGTCAGTGTGACGACCTATGGCGCGGCTTACTATGAGCGCATGCGGCAACTTCTCAGCGAGCTCGATGACATCGAGGCGACGCTCGGTCGGGAGGAGGCGAGCCCACGTGGTGTGCTCAGAGTCGACGCTGGCGGATCGACAGCAAGCGGCATTCTCATTCCCGCGTTGCCGACCTTTCTCGAACGTTATCCGGACATACAGGTTCAACTAAGCGTCACTGACCGTACCGCGGATCTTGTCGCCGAAAACATAGACTGTGCAATTCGCAGTACAGCCGACGATCCGGATCTCGTGACGCACCCAATCGGGAAGCTTGCGTGGACCACATGTGCGAGTCCCGCGTATCTCGCGAAGTACGGCACACCGAAACATCCTCAGGAAATCGTGGATAACAAGCTGCCTGTTGCTGGATATTTTTCTGCCAGTACGGGTGTGACGCAGCCCCTTGTATTTTGCAAGGACGAGGACACGATCACGCTTGGCCGTGTACGCAATGACGTTCTTGTCAGCGAGAGCAATTCACACATTGCAACTGCACTGGCTGGTTTGGGGATCGTGCACACATTGGACTTCATGGCTCGCCCGTTCATCAAGCAGAAGAAACTTGTACCCATTCTCACGCGATGGCGACCGGACCCGCTTGAGATCTATATCGCGTATCCGCCTAGCCGACGATATAGCACCAAGGTGAGGGTGTTTGCCGATTGGGCCGCTGCATTGTTCGCGTCTGCGTGACTTATGGCTTGCGGCCCGCTTTCTTTTTCTGATCGTAGATCGAAGCGCCAGTTTCGACAGGTATAAACGGTGCTTGAAACCGATCGATCAGAAAGTCGATGAATGCGCGGGCGCGGGCCGTCTGGTTTCGCTGGCTCGGATAGTAGACGAAGAGGTCCGCTGAGGGCAGCACCGTTTCCGGCAAGACCAGTTTGAGCCGCCCACTTTGGACGTACTTGGCGAGATCCCATTCGGAACGAATCAATATCCCATGCCCGTCGAGCGCCCACCTCAGCACAATATCGCCATCATTACTCGATAGCGCGCCTTTGACTTTCAACGCCTCGGTATGGTCCCCCTGCATATACCGCCACACGCCATAGGCATCATCGTTCTGCCGATGAATGATGCAACGGTGCCGAACGAGATCTTCTACGCGCTCCGGTGTCCCGAAACGCTCCAGGTATTTCGGGGAGGCGCAAAGAAAACGACGATTGCTCATGATGCGCCGGGCGCTAAGCCGGCTGTCGGGGAGTTCGCCAAAACGGATCGCCATATCGAACGCTTCCTCCACCAGATCGATAGGCCGGTCGGTCACTTCGAACTGGATCTCCACGTTGGGAAAGCGCTTCGCGAATTCGGACACAAGCGGCGCGATGGTCGTGCGCCCGAAGCCGAGCGTCGCATTGACGCGTAACAGTCCGTGGGGATCGGATCGAGCCCCCGATATCTCGTCCTCCATCTGCCGGACCTGCCCGACGATCTGTGTCGCGTAGCGCAGATAGGTCTCGCCCTCGGGCGTCAGGCTGACACTCCGCGTTGTCCGGTTGACTAAGCGCGCCCCCAGTCTTTGTTCCATCAGCCCCAGGCGTTTGGTCGCGGCCGGCGGGGTGAGATCGAGCGCCCGCGCCGCGCCCGACAAGCTCTTGAGTCTGGCGAGGAGGATGAAAAACTCGAAGTCGGAGGCTGAGTCAGTTGTCACTTCAGTTGTTCACCTAAAGTAAAAAATGAAATGAATTGAAGTGAATTCTAATCTCTCCTTTCGCGGATAAGCTAGTTTCCATTGCAGCCGGACGCATGCAAAACGTGCCCAAAACTCAGGAGACACCGTCATGAGAATCGTTGAAATCCGCGAAAAAACCGTTCCGATCAGTTCCCCGATCCGGAATGCCTATATTGACTTCAGCAAGATGACGCTGAGTCTCGTCGCCGTGGTGACGGATGTCATCCGGGACGGAAAGCCGGTTGTGGGTTACGGCTTCAACTCCAACGGCCGCTACGGCCAGGGCAAGCTGATGCGCGAGCGTTTCATTCCGCGCATTCTCGAAGCCGATCCCGCCACGCTCGTCAACGATGCCGGCGACAACCTCGATCCGCACAAGATCTGGGCGACCATGTTCACGAACGAAAAGCCGGGCGGTCATGGCGAGCGCTCGGTCGCCATCGGCACGATCGACATGGCGATCTGGGATGCGGTGGCGAAGATCGAAGGCAAGCCGCTGTTCCAGTTATTGGCCGACCGTTACGGCAATGGCCAACCCGATCGCAAGATCTTCGTGTACGCGGCCGGTGGTTACTACTACCCGGGCCAGGATCACGAGAAGCTGAAAGACGAAATGCGCAGCTACATCGACCGAGGCTATACGGTGGTGAAGAAGAAGATCGGCGGCGCTTCGCTCGATGAAGATCTGCGCCGCATCGACTCGATCCTGAGCGTACTCGGTGATGGTCAGAAACTCGCTGTCGATGCCAATGGCCGCTTCGACCTCGACACCGCGATCCAGTACGCGAAGGCGCTGTCGCAATACGACCTGTTCTGGTACGAAGAACCGGGCGACCCGCTCGACTACGAGTTGCAGGCTACGCTGCGCAACTACTACGACAAGCCGATGGCGACTGGCGAAGACCTGTTCTCGATGCAGGACGCACGCAACCTGATCCGTTACGGCGGGATGCGTCCGGATCGGGACTGGTTGCAGTTCGACTGCGCGCTGAGCTATGGCCTGGTGGAGTATCTGCGCACGCTCGACATGCTGCGTCAGCACGGCTGGTCGCCGAGCCGCTGTATTCCGCACGGCGGACACCAGATGTCGTTGAACATTGCGGCTGGACTCGGTCTAGGTGGCAATGAATCGTATCCGGACCTGTTCCAGCCTTATGGCGGCTTTCCCGACGGCGTGAAGGTGGAGAACGGCTTCATCACCATGCCGGATCTGCCCGGCATCGGCTTCGAAGGAAAAGCGGATCTTTTCGCCGAAATGCAAAAGCTGTCCGCATAAGCCTTCAAACGGCAAAACGCGCCGACAAAAGCGCCGGCGCAGCGTTCATAAGAATAGACAAAACGAACGCACGCGAAGTCAGTTCGTGCTCGCCGCTGCGGTAGATCCCGCTGCGGCGACTGGTCCTGACTTTCATTAAAAGATGCCACGCATAGGAGACAGTCATGCGGGTTTCAAAGATCGGAAAAGCTCTTTCCAAGCTCTACGTACAGGTTCTGATTGGCATTGTTGCCGGTGTCCTCGTCGGCCATTTCTACCCTGACATCGGTTCTCAGCTCAAACCTCTCGGCGATCTGTTCATCAAGCTGATCCGGATGCTGCTTGCGCCGATCATTTTCGCGTCCGTTGTGGTCGGCATTGCACGCATGAATGATCTTCACGCGGCCGGTCGCGTTGGCGTCAAGGCGGTCGTCTACTTCGAAATTGCATCGACGATTGCGCTCGCTGTTGGCCTTGTAATCGTGAACGTCATCAAGCCGGGCAGCGGTATGAACATTGACCCCGCGCATATCGACAGTTCGGCTATTTCCAGCTACACCCATGCGGCGCAGCAGCACGGCATGCTCGATTTCTTCATGAGCATCGTTCCGAACAGCATTGTCGGAGCGTTCGCAAATGGGGATATCCTGCCCATCATCTTCTTTTCGCTCCTGCTCGCCATCTCCCTCGCCAGGCTTGGTCCTCGCACCGCGCCGTTCGTCGATATGCTCGACATGTTCCTTCAGGGCATGTTCGGTGTCGTGCGAATCGTGATGTATGTCGCGCCCATCGGCGCCTTTGGCGGCATGGCATTTACCATTGCGAAGTACGGAATTGGCACGCTGGCATCGTTCGGCCAACTGATGCTGTGCCTCTACCTGACCTCGATCTTCTTCGTGGTCGTTGTACTTGGTGCTGTCATGCGGATGAGCGGACTGTCGCTGTGGAAGTATCTTCGCTACATCAAGGACGAGATCTTCATTACCCTCGGTACAGCGTCGACTGAAGCGGTGCTCCCGCAGATGCTCATCAAAATGGAAAAGTTGGGGTGTTCACGCCCCGTGGTCGGGATGGTGCTGCCTACGGGCTACACCTTTAACGCCGATGGCACGGCGATCTATCTGACCATGGCCTCGATGTTCGTTGCGCAAGCGATGAATATCCACTTGACGATCGGGGATCAGTTGCTGCTCCTTGGTGTATTGCTGCTGACGTCCAAAGGGTCTGCGGGTGTGGCGGGAGCCGGATTCGTCGCGCTGGCTGCCACGCTGGCCTCGATGCACAAAATCCCTGTGTCTGGACTGGTGCTGCTGCTAGGCGTCGATCGCTTCCTCAACGAAGCTCGTGCCGTTACGAACCTGATCGGCAACGGGGTGGGGGGGGGGGGGGGGGGGGGGGGGGGGGGGGGGGGGGGGGGGGGGGGGGGGGGGCGCGCGATGCTCAACCGCACTGACTCGAGCATCGATGCGTTGGAGTCCGCCGACGAGGTGCCGGTGGATCGGACACCTCCGAAAGACGCCGTTGTTCGGTCCCACATGCATTGAATCGTCGGGGTAACTTGATACTGAGCAGATTCCTTCGTCGCGAGTAGCGCAACGCTGTCGCAAGCACTCGTAGAAACAGATCCTTGGCGTATGGCCGATCCATGCACGTCGTGCGATTTTCGCCCCCAAACACCTCGGCGTGTTCCTACAAGCGCTTGCGGCAACCGTCTACGAAAGAACGCGAACGGTATGACTGCGGAGACAGAGAGGGGGATTCCGGCCGAATCATTTAGACCCTCGCTCTGCGACCTCGAAATTCTGTCATCAACGGTATAACGAATTTATAAAACCGAGGGGCGTGTGCCGTAAATTCAGCATATCCAAGCGCACGTTTCGCTATTGTGCTCGACCCACCTACCTTCTTTATCAAGAAGCTCGCTCTTTATACAACGGCTTTAGACACAGCTCGATATCATCGCTCCGCTTGACGCCGCTGCTCTACAGCCAGGCGTCATTCTTCGGAGAAAAATCATGTTTGAAATTGGAAAAGAGTATTCCCGGGAAGACATTCACAGGGTGACGGGCGGATGCAAGCAGGCATTCTTGCCTACGAAGGGCGGCAAGGTCGTCGCTGCGCGATTGCGTCAGGACCTCAACCCGTATGCCCCGGATGTGATCGTCTGCGATAGCAGCGCTGCTGCACGTGCGGCCGGCCGCACGCTCGCGCGACAGACAGAGCCGCTTCCTGTTTTTGTCCGAACAGCAACTGACCGATTCCGTTACATGGGCGAGTACGTTACCGATGAATCGTTCACTGCGCCGCTCGACTATGCCAAATATGTGCAGAACACCGGATTTACGCTGGGTCAGATTTCGCGCGTGATCAAAATGAAACGCCGTTGATCACAACGGCGTCTTCGAGTCGTAATCATCTCTTCGCCGGCTGGGTTGTTGTTCGTGCCCGGCCGGCGATCATCAATGACGCGCCAGACAGCGCTCACTCCTCGCACTTCACATCCTGCCGTCGCACGACGATGATCACCGGGTAGGTCCCGTGCTCGAGTTCCACGCGCGCGACCACGGCCATCGTCGCATTGTCGACGTCGTCGTACACACTGACTTTTTCATTCCGAAGGTTTGTCACGCCGGTACAGGCTGACGCGCGACCTTCGTCTGAGATTTTGCATTGAATCGGGTTATCAGCAACGTAGCGGTACTTGTCCCGGTCGGGGGTCGCAAGATATTCACGAAAACTCTGCGCCGATCCGCCGACGCCGGTGACATACCCGATGGCGCACTGCAGTTTGGGTGTATCGCTGCCTCCGGAGGTTTGGGCGGTCGCGATCGTGCTGGCGGTTGCAATGACCGCGGCGAGTGTCAATGCAAGGGGATATGTCATGGCGCAAATCACCGTTGTCGGTTCGAAGTGCTGGATTGTAATGGCATCTTGCCCAACGGGTCCGGAAGCGTTGATCCGTGCGCCGGCCTGAGATCACTGCTGCTTGCGCGGCTTTCCTTTGCTCGTCGTTTGCGTGGTTTGCGCGGGAGGCGTGTGCGCCTCGTCACGTTCCCGGCTCCAATGCTCGAGCAGCGTGCGACTCTGATCGCGGACGGTCGCCGTGAGCAGTGCCGCCTTCTCTGCGTCGATGCTCTTCCAGCCGAGCATCGACAGTTTGGACGGATGCGCGAGGTGAAAAATCACCAGTTGTCCATGCAGGCTGAAGGTGCGGATCAAGATGACCGGATCGTCGACAGCGCGCCCGGAAATTCGCGCCACTAGCGCCACGCTGACGTCGTTGAGCGGCTGGCGGATCCTGCAGCCGAAAATCTGCATGGCGCTCTGAGGTTCATGTCCCGCCTGCTCGCGTGCGAAGAACATCCGCCGGCCGGGCTTGCTTGCCTTGACGAAAGCGCCGTGCGCGATCGCTGTCTGAATGCCGATGAAGGCGTCGATCAACGCCGGCGTGTCGGCGTTTTCACGCAGCGCTTCCTGCGCATGTTCGATGGCCGGGCCGAATGTCTCCCATGCGTCGTCAGCGAGCATCTCGACGCAGGCGCGATACACCCCTTCCTTATTCTCGAAGTAGTACTGCAGCGCGGGCGCGTTGACGCCGGCGCGGGCCGCGATGTCGCGTGTCGACGCGCCCTCGAAACCATGTTCACCAAACAGTTCGATCGCCGCCTCGATGATCCGGTGCCGCGTTTCGTCGCCGCGTGCATAGCCGCCTTCCGGCGAGCGGCGCAGCTTCTTTGCGGTGCTCATGCATCTTTCTCCATTACGCGTAGTGCGGGAATTCGTAAGAAATATATCACTTGACACAATTTGATCAACTGGAATAATTGTGCCACGTGGAAACAATTGGACCGATACGATGTCAGCGACTGCAGGCTCTCCCTCCCGCCCGATACCCGCCGAAGATTCGCCCGCAGCAGGCGCGAGGCGTCCCAGCCGGCGCACGGTGCTGATCGCGCTCGGCGTGGTCGCGCTGATCGTCGGCGCCGTCTGGCTCGCCCGCTGGTGGACCGTGGGCCGCTTCATCGAAAGCACCGACGACGCCTATCTGCAGGCCGACAGCGTCACCGTGGCGCCCAAGATTGCCGGTTACGTTACGGAAGTTTACGTCGCGGACAACCAGGTCGTGAAGCCGGGCGATCCGCTTGTTCATCTCGACGCCCGCCAGTATCAGGTCGCGCTCGACCAGGCGCGGGCCACGATCGATGCCCGCAAGGCCGACATCGAACGCGCGCAGGCGGACATCAAACAGCAGCAGTCCAACATTGCGCAGGCCCAGGCGCAGCAGCAGGTGGCGCGCGTGAGTGCGCAGCATGCGAGCGACGAAGTGCGGCGCTACGCGCCGCTCGTCGCCACCGGCGCTGAAAGCAGCGAACGGTTGGCGGAATTGACCAGCAGCCGCGATCAGGCGAACGCCACGCTCGCCGCGAATGCGGCGGCGGTCGAGGCCGCACGCTCGCAGATCGGTTCGGCTACCGCACAGCTCGCGCAGGCGCGCGCGCAGCTCGAAGCCGCTCAGGCCAGCGCGCAGCAATCGCAACTCGATCTCGACAACACTGTGGTGCGCAGTGTCCTTGGCGGCAAGGTCGGCGATCGCACCGTGCGCGTGGGTCAGTACGTGCAACCTGGCACGCGGATGCTGACGGTCGTGCCGGTCCAAAGCACCTATTTGCTAGCGAATTTCAAGGAAACGCAGGTGGGCGGGATGCGCGTGGGTCAGCCGGTGGAAATGCATGTAGACGCGTTGCCCGGTCATACGCTGCACGGCGTGATCGACAGTTTCTCGCCAGGCACGGGTTCGCAATTCGCATTGCTGCCGCCGGAAAATGCCACGGGCAACTTCACCAAGATCGTGCAGCGCGTGCCCGTGCGGATTCGCATCGACACGGGCACGGAGACGCGCAGCGTGCTCTTGCCGGGGCTGTCAGTAACCGTGGATGTCGACACACGTTCGGCGCGCGATCGTGACGCACGTATCGACAGCGAGAACCATCGTGGCTGAATCGGGAACCGCAACTCCCGCCGCCGCACCGCGCGGGGAAGAGCGAGCCAGCGTCGGCGACTGGATCGCCGTCGCCGCGGGCGCGCTCGGCGCCCTGATGGCGACGCTCGACATCTCGATCACGAACTCCGCGCTGCCGCAGATCCAGGGCGAAATCGGCGCCACCGGTACGGAAGGCACCTGGATTTCGACCGGCTATCTGATGTCGGAAATCGTGATGATTCCGCTGGCGGCGTGGCTTACTCGCGTGTTCGGCCTGCGCAACTTTCTGCTCACCAATGCGGCGCTTTTCATTGCCTTTTCGATGATGTGCGGCTGGTCGCACACCTTACCCATGATGATCGCCGGCCGAATCGGCCAGGGCTTCACGGGCGGCGCGCTGATTCCGACGGCGCAGACCATCATCCGCACACGCTTGCCGCTATCGCAGATGCCGGTCGGCATGACCATGTTCGGCTTGATCGTATTGCTCGGGCCGCTGCTTGGACCGGTCGTCGGTGGCTGGCTCGCGGAGAACATCAGCTGGAGCTGGTGCTTCTTCATGAATCTGCCGATCTGCCTTGCGCTGATGACGCTGTTGATCGTCGGCCTGCCGTCAGACCGGCCGCACTGGGAGGCGTTTTTCAAGGCGGATTGGCTTGGCATCGTCGGTCTGGCGATCGGCCTCAGTTCGCTCACGGTCGTGCTCGAGGAAGGCCAGCGCGAGCGCTGGTTCGAATCGTCGATGATTGTGTCGCTCACCTGCGTGTCGCTCTTCGGCATGATCCTGATCGCCGCCTCGCAAATGACCGCAAAGAAGCCGATCGTGCGCCTGGGTCTGATGCGCAACCCGAATTACGCGAGCGTGATCGTGATTGTGTCCGCGGTCGGCGCAGCGCTTTATGGTGTGTCGTATCTGCTGCCGCAGTTTCTCGGGGTGGTCGCGGGCTACAACGCGGAACAGTCCGGCGCGATCATGCTGCTTTCCGGGCTGCCCGCCTTCATGATCATGCCGATCCTGCCGCGGCTGCTCGGCAAGGTCGATTTCCGCGTGCTGGTGATTACCGGGCTGGTGTTGTACGCAATCAGCTGCATGATCGACATTGAGTTGACGGCGCAGAGCGTCGGGCACGATTTCATCTGGTCGCAACTGATACGCGGCACCGCCCAGATGCTCGCGATGATGCCGCTCAATCAAGCGTCGATGGCGGCCGTGTCGCGCGAAGATTCCGGCGACGCCGCCGGTCTCTACAACATGGCGCGCAACCTAGGCGGATCGATCGGCCTTGCGATCATCGGGACCGTGATCGACCGGCGCACGACCTTTCATACCGCGATGATCCGCGAGTCGGTCAGTGCCAATTCGCTGATCGGGCAGGAGAGCCTGACGGCGAACGCGGCGAACTGGTTCGCCCATACGGGCGACATGGCGTACTCGCAGGTGCGCGCGCTTGGGCAACTCGGCGCGCAAATCCAGCAGCAGGCCATCGTGATGACCTATTCGGAGACCTTCTATCTGCTCGGCATCGCGCTGATCGCCTGCATTCCGCTTGCGCTGCTTCTGAAAACACCCAGCCGGAACGCACCGCCGCCTTCTTCCGCCGGACACTAATGTCTTTTCATCACACCATGATGTTCAACCGTCCCTCGTCTATCGCACTGGTCGCCGTCGTGCTTTTGTCCGCCTTGTCGGGTTGCACGGTCGGCCCGGATTATCACGGCGCGCCGCCGGTTGCGCAGGACGCCCGCAGCAGCGCGACCTTCGTGCGTGCGCCGGCTGCCGGTACGACCGCGACGCCCGCGCCGAACCAGTGGTGGCTCGCATTCAACGATCCGCAGCTGAACGATCTCATCGCCGCGGCCTTTGCGCATAGTCCCGACGTGCATATTGCGCAGGCCCGCTTGCGGGAATCGCGTTCACAACTGCAGAAGCAACGTGCGAACGAATTGCCGAAAATCTCCGGCGATGCTGCAGCGCTGCGCATGCGCTCGCCTGATCTGAGTTCGCTCAGCTCAGGCAGTAGCACATCGTCGGGTCGCGGCCCGTTGCAGCTCTACACCGCAGGCTTCGACGCCACGTGGGAAATCGATCTGTTTGGCGGCACGCGGCGCGCTATCGAAGCGGCGTCCGCGGATGCGGAAGCCGTCGACGCCGATCTCGCGGACACCCAGGTGTCGCTCGCGGCTGAGGTTGCGCAGGTCTACATCGAACTGCGCGACCAGCAGACGCGGCTTGAACTCGCGCGGCGTCAGGCAGAGACCGAACAGAAGATGTTGACGCTCACGCAGCAGCGCCGGGAGCGTGGCACGGCAGCAGACCTCGATGTGGAACGCCTGAGCACGCAGGTTGAAAACACACGCGCAACGCTGATTCCGCTTGACGCGCAACTGACCGATTCGCTCGATCGTCTCGCCGTACTGACCGGCCGTGAGCCCGGCGCGCTAGACCAGCAACTCGCAGGTACACGGCCGCTGCCGGCGTTGCCCGGGACAGTGGCGATCGGCGATCCGTCGGCGATGTTGCAGCAGCGTCCCGACATTCGCGCGGCGGAGCGGCGGCTTGCGTCGAGCAATGCGCAGATCGGCGAACACATCGCGGATTTTTTCCCGAAGGTGACGTTGCTCGGCGATATCGGCTTCAGCGCGGGCGATCCGGGGCATCTCGTGCGCAAGAACAATTTCAGTTGGATCACCGCGCCGTATCTGCAATGGAACGCGTTCGATTTTGGCCGCACACTGGGCAGCGTGCACGCAGCCGAGGCATCGCGCGACGAAGCCGAGGCGCGTTATACGAAGGCCGTGCTCGGTGCGCTGCAGGACGCGAACTCGTCGCTCTCGCGCTATGGGCATCAGCGCGATCATGTCGTCACGCTGCAAAAGGTGGAAACCTCAGCAAGCCACTCGGCCACGCTGATGCGGCAGCGCTATTCCGCCGGTGTCGCCACGCTGATCGATCTGCTCGACACGCAACGCGAAGAATTCACCGCGCAGCAGAATGTGGTCGCGGGACAGGCCGAATTGCTCAAGGACTTTGTGTCACTGCAGAAGAGTCTTGGCATCGGCTGGCAAGCGCAGCAAGGCTAGTGCGCGGGTTACGCTTTAACGGTAGCGGCGCCCTGCGGATTCGCACGGTGCGCCGCTTTTGCCGCAGCCGCGATACACGCGGCGAGACGTTGAGTAGCAATTTCAATTTCGGCGTCGCTGAAACCGCCGAGACCCAGTATCAGACCCATCGGACCTTTTCCACCTGAATACATGGGTGACACCGCTCGTACAGCAACCCCACTTTCGCCTGCCAACGACGCCACCAATTTATCGTCGACGCCCCCACCAAGCCAAAGCACAAGGTGCATGCCCTGATCGCTCGGCTGCAACCAGGCGACCTCTTTCGGCAGCAGTCGCTCGAGCGTCTCGATGATGCATGCGCGGCGATCCGCATAGACGCCACGAATACGCCGGATGTGACGATCCAGATGGCCTTCAGCGATGAAAGCCGCCAGTACATGCTGATCTGCGTTCGGGGGATTGCGATCCATGAGCACGCGCGCGCCGCAGAATGCCTCCACGAGGTTCTGCGGGACAACCGCATAGCCGAGCCGCAATGATGGAAACAGGATCTTGCTAAAGGTGCCGAGATAGACCACCCGGTTAGGGTCGAGCCCCTGGAGTGACGGAAACGGATGTCCCGCATAACGCAGTTCGCTGTCGTAGTCGTCTTCGACCACCCAGGCGTTGTTCGCGCGGGCCCACGCCAACAGCGCGTTGCGCCGCGCCATACTCAATGGCATTCCGAGAGGATATTGGTGCGACGACGTGACGAATGCCGCCCGTGCGTGTGGTGCCAGCTTGATACCCTCATCGACGTTGAGGCCCTCCGCATCAACGGGTACCCGGATCATGCGTTCCGGGCGACCGGTGCTTTCCAGAATAGCCGTAATGCCCCGATACGCCGGGTCCTCCACCCACGCCGACGCGTCGCCATCGAGTAGCACCTGGCATGACAGGTAAAGGCCTTGTTGAGTGCCGCTCGTGATGATCACCTGGTCCGCCTCGCAACGAACCGAGCGCGATTTCCTGACATAGTCGGCCACCGCTGCGCGCAGCGCCAGCGCCCCTTGCGGGTCGCCATACCCGGCCGGAGCGCCGGGTCCGCGGGCGCGCAGCCGGTTGCCGAGCCGGCGCCAGACATCATCTGGAGCGGCAGGGCCAATGGGTACCGAAACGGCGAAAGGCGCCTGCGGTACGGCAGAAAACTGACGTGCAACCTGTGCGAAAAGATGGGCGCGTTCTGGAAGCGGGGCAGTTTCAACGGATGAGGACCGCCCTCGGACATCGGCAGGGAGCGTCAATGATTGCGCCACGCGCGTGTCGGAGCCAGGCTGCGATTGCAGAAAGCCTTCGGCGATCAGTTGCTCGAATGCCTCGACGACGGTTCCCCGTGCAACATGCAAGGACGCAGCTAAGGTGCGCGTGGAGGGGAGCACTTCACCGGGTTTGAGGTCGCCACGGCGGACGGCCTCGCGGAGTGCCTGGGCGAGCTGGCGGCCCAAATGGCCCGCAGCTCGATCCAGCATGCCGATCGCCGGAACTTCCACCGCTTTCGGTTTGCGAGCCATGGCTTTCTGGTCCAAAGAAAATGATCCAAACTGGTTCTACAATATAAACCAGTTTGCCGCCACAATTCTTTCCAGGCCTGCCGCACCGGCGTTGCCTGCAATGAGGGTTAGCGCATCGCTGCACTCATCACGGAGCCCCTATGTACGTACCCACTCATTTTGATGAACCGCGCACCGAGGTGCTGCACTCGCTGATCACAGAGAATCCGTTCGGCACGCTGATCACGCATGGCAAAAGTGGTCTGGACGCCAACCACATTCCGTTTGATCTGAAAGCCGGCGAGGGCGCGTACGGCGTCCTTCATGCTCACGTGGCTCGCGCCAATCCGGTCTGGCAGGACGTGGCCAACGGGGACGAGGTACTGGTCGTGTTTCGCGCGGGCGACGCTTACATCTCGCCCAACTGGTATCCGAGCAAGCACGAGTTGCACAAGCAGGTGCCGACATGGAACTACAGGGTGGTCCACGCGCACGGCCGGGTGACCATCCGCGATGACGAACGCTATGTTCGCGGGCTGGTCGCTCGCCTCACGCGGACTCATGAAGCCTCCCAGACTCGTCCGTGGAAGATGACGGACAGCACCGCCGACTACATCGATATGATGCTCAAGGCGATTGTCGGCGTTGAGATCGAAATCACGCGCCTGGTCGGGAAGATCAAGCTCGGCCAGAACAAGGAAGTGCGGGATATCGAAGGGGCGGGCGCTGCTCTCAACGAGCGGGGAGAAAACGTGATCGGCGAAGCCATGCTTGAGTGCGCCGCGATAAAGGCTGCGAAGGCGGGTGATTCCCCCGCCTGACGCTCATCAAAAACCGCGGCCAGCGCCGGTCTCTGATGCCGGGCAGGAAGGGGACGTAGCTCAGGCAGAAGGGAGCGCGAGCCGCGCGATTTCAGCAAAATATCGCGCACCGGTGAGCAAGATCTCGTCGTTGAAATCGTAGGTGGCGTTGTGGAGCGGAGTACTCCCTTCCTTCCCCGTCTCACCATTGCCGATGAATATGAAGTTGCCCGGCACCGCCTGAAGGAACGCGCCGAAATCCTCGGAGATCATCATGGGTTGTACGCTGGCGTCGACGTTATCTGCGCCTACGATATTGCGCGCGGCCGAAACGGCAAGGTCCACATATTCCGGTGAATTCACCGTAGGCGCGAATTCGTGCGTGTATTCGAACGCACATTCAGCCCCGTGCGCGTGGCAGATCCCTTCGCTGATTTCTAGCATGCGGTTTGCCAGCATGGTCCGGACTTCGGGAATGTAGCTGCGTGTGTCGCCCTTGATCGTTACGTTCGACGGGATGACGTTGCGGATGCCATCCGTAATGAACTCCGTGCAGGAGATCACCGCCTGCAGGCTTGGATCGAGGTTGCGGGACACGATTGTCTGCAATGCCAGCACGATTTGCGACGCGATCACAATCGGATCGACGCCCATGTGCGGTCTCGCTGCATGCGTGCCACAGGCTTTGATATGGATGACGAAATTGTCTTCGCTGGCCATAATGCCGCCCGCGCGTGTCGCGAAGGTTCCGGCGGCCATACCGGGCATGTTGTGCGCGCCAAAGATCGCGTCGACAGGATATCGCTCGAAAAGCCCGTCGTTCATCATCGCTTTCGCACCGCGGCCATGTTCTTCGGCCGGTTGAAAAATGAATCGTACGGTGCCGTTGAAATTCTTCTTTTCGGCAAGCAGGCGCGCCGCGCCGAGAATCATCGACATATGTCCGTCGTGTCCGCAGGCGTGCATCTTGCCTTGCGTTCGCGAGGCATACGGGCGGTCCGGTGCGTTCTCCGCGATATTCAGTGCATCCATGTCGGCGCGCAGACCAATCACACCTCGGCCGTTGCCAACCGTAAGATTGGCGACGAGTCCGGTGCCGCCGATTCCTCGGTGCACGTCGAGGCCGAGGGCCTTCAAGGCGCGCGCGACATAGTCCGAAGTCGCGACTTCCTCGAAGCCGGTTTCCGGGTTCTGGTGCAGATGCTGACGCCAATTCTTCAACTGCGATTGCAAGGCGATTTCCATAACGTCTATCCCTTTCCGATAGCCATTCAGGTTGTCTTATCGAACCGCGGCTTCGAGCCATTGAGCCTGACGTGAAAGCACCGAGTCGGCCGTTTCACCCACACATTCACGGTAGACCGACGGCGCCGTCGCTCCCTCAGTGCTGATCACCAGAACGCGCGAATCTTTGTTCAGGCCGGCGGCGCGTGCCAGTTGCGAATCCTGCATGAGGACTTCGAGGCCCGCGTAGCCCGCTGCGCCGGATTCACCGACTACCAGCGGAACGTCCGCACCCGTTCCAACTGCGAGCGTGCGCATCGCGGTAATCGCGTCTTCGTCGCTGATCGTCATGAAATCGTCCACGCACAACTCGAGGATTTTCCACGCGAGCGGTGAAGCTTCGCCGCATGCAAGGCCCGCCATGATTGAATCGACGGAGCCGGTTGCTTTCGTCGCTCGGCCTTCGCGCGCGCTTTGATACAGGCAATCTGCCTGTTGCGGCTCGACGACAACGAAGCGGGGACGTTTGCTGCCGTGAATTTCCCAAAGATAGCTGGCGACCCCGGCAGCAAGACCGCCGACACCGCCTTGGAGAAATACATGGGTAAAAGCGCATTCGTCAGCATGACTTTCGGATTGCTCAACGATCTCGGCCGCGATCGCACCGTAGCCCTGCATGACGTCGCGAGGAATGGCTTCATATCCTTCATAGGATGTGTCTGAGACCACATGCCAAGCGTTGTCTTTTGCAAGGCGCGCAGCTTCTTCCACCGACTCGTCGTAGTTGCCCTTGATACGAATGATCTGCGCACCGTATGCAGCGATGGCCTGCTCGCGTTCAGCGCTCACGTTGGCGTGCAGGACGATCACGCAGTTGCATCCGATTGTTTGTGCCGCGGAGGCCAGGGCTTTGCCATGGTTGCCGTCGGTCGCGCTGATCACGACGAAGTTTGTGAGCATGTCCTTGTAGCGTCCCTGGATCAACCCCTTCGGGTCGAGATTGTGCTCGGGCCACAAACGCAAAATCAGGCGCACGAGCGCAATAGGCGCGCCCAGCGCCTTGAAGCTACCGAGTGGAGAGCGGACGGATTCGTCTTTGATGCACAGACGCGCCACGCCAAATCGCGCCGCCGCATCGGGAAGATCCCATAGCGGCGTAGCGGAGGAACCGAGAAGCGCCCAGTTCTTTAGCCATGCGCGGCTCTGTTCGGCGGCCTCCACATTGAGAATTACCTTCAGCTCGTTCGGGTAGTCGGTGTGCGACGCGCGCTCGTTCGCGATCAGCATTGCGGTGTGGCTCCTGTGAATGAATGTCGGGCAGGACCATCAGATTCCCCGCCGCTGGGAATCGATACGTCAGCCAATGCCAAAATAATATTGCTTGACGTGCTCAAATTAATCCCTAAATCTGGGGTCCCGGCGCAATAATTTCTCGCTTTCCTACAAGGACCCGCCTCATGGCTATCACTCTCGACGCTTTCGATCGCAAGCTGTTAGCCGAGGTCCAGCAGGACGCTCAACTCCCGCAAAACGAACTTGGCGCCCGGGTTAACCTCTCAACTGCCGCGGTGAACCGCCGTTTGCGCCGCCTCGCCGAAGACGGCGTGATTGACCGGTACACAGCGATCGTCGCGCCCGAAAAGGTGGGTTGTCCTCTCACCATCGTTTCAATGGTGGAAGTCGAGAGCGAACAGATCGACCTGCTCGATTCCATGAAGCGAACCTTTGAGCAATGCCCGCAGATCCAGCAGTGCTACTACGTCGCGGGGGAATGGGATTTCGTCTTGATCTTCACAGTGCGGGACATGGAGCAATACAACGACCTGACCCGGCAGTTGTTCTTTTCCAATAACAATGTGAAGCGCTTCAAGACGCTCGTGAGCATGAGCCGCGTGAAGGTTGGATTGGGCGTGCCTGTCGATATCGATGACTGAGGCACACCGCCGAACGGCACATTGGCTTACCGCCGCCGCGAACGTCCCCGCGATTGAGTTTCAGCCTGCGTCTCCACCGCAGCGAGCAGATGCTGGCGACCCTCGTCAAGAATTTCATCCGCAAGCGCCGGATCAACATCTGCAACAGCACGCGAAAGCAGTAGCGCACCGACCATCTGACTAAACAAAGTGATCGCCTTGCTGCGACCGCCTTCGCTGATCCCCTCGGTCTCTTCGATAACCTTGGCGAATCGGTCGAGGTTCACCGCGAGCCCCTCTGCGTAAGCGCCGCGTGCGACGTCGTCGAATCGGCGGGCGTCGCCTACAAAACCCGACCAGGGGCACCCCGCCTCAATATTCGCGCGATGCTCGGGCGACAGGTACCACTCAATGTTGTACTTGACCGGGTCAGCGCCAGATGACCTCGCGCCGTCGATCAGGGCGGCATAAGCCTCTCCCCCTTCATCCATCGCCTTTTCCATCACCGCGGCGACCAGCGCGTCTTTCGATTTGAAGTGGTTGTAGAAACCGCCCTGCGTAAAGCCCGCCGCCTTCATCAACTCGGCGAGACCGACCGCATCGACGCCACGCTCGCGAAACAGCTTTTCAGCCGCGGCCACGATTGCGTGCCGGTTTTCCATCGCTTGCTGTCTGGAAACACCCACTTTCCCCCCTTTGGTCGATAGCGACCCAATAAGACTCATCAAAAAATACAATGGTGATCACCATTGACATCGTCACGATGGCCGCCCACAATCCACTTCAATGACAATGTCATTCACCATTGTCTTAAGTATAGCCTTCTTTACCTGAGTGTCCAGGCAACAGGAGGCACCACGGTTATTCGACGCCTGAACGCGTCGTCACCTCACTCTTGAAAGAGGGCATCACCATGACGAAGACAACCCCTGAACAGAACAAGGCGCTCGTGCTGGAAGCATTCGACACCCTGTTCAACAAGCGCGACTACGCAGCCGCTGAGCGCTTTTGGTCCGATCGCTACGTCCAACATAGCGCTCATATCGCGCCAGGACGGGATGGCCTGTTCGACCTGATTCGCACGCTGCCCGACACCTTGCGCTATGAGAACCAACTGATTCTGGCCGAAGGCGACTACGTCATTGCACATGGGCGCTTCTCGGGACACGGCCGGCCCGCTGCGTGGATAGCAGCCGACGTCGTCCGTTTTGAAAACGGCAAGCTCGCCGAGCACTGGGACGTGCTTCAGGACGAAGCGATCCGGGCCGAATCAGCGAGCGGTCTGCCGATGTTCGGCGACAGCTTCCCTGCCTGACTACGCCAACCTCATCTACAGCAAATCAACTTCATCAGGAATACGATCATGAAACTCACCGGGAACACGATCTTCATCACGGGCGGCGGTTCGGGCATTGGCCGCGGGCTTGCCGAAGCACTCCACAAGCGCGGCAACAAGGTCATCATCAGCGGCCGCCGGCGCGGACATCTCGACGAGGTAGTGGCAGCGAATCCCGGCATGTCTGCAATCGAGCTCGACATTGCCGATCCGGCCAGCATCGAGAAGGTAGCGGCGCAACTGATTGCGGACTATCCCGACCTCAACGTGCTGATCAACAACGCTGGGATCATGGAGCCCGACCAGGCGGGCGGCCACATCGACGACGCGCTGCTGGTGTCCACCGTCACGACCAATCTCATCGGGCCGATCCGCATGACGTCGGCGCTGCTCGATCATCTCAAGACCCGGAACGACGCTGTCGTCGCCTATACAAGCTCGGTCCTCGCTTTCGTTCCGTTGGCCGTGACGTCGGTGTATTCGTCGACCAAGGCGGCGCTGCATTCGTACGTCCTCTCGCAACGCTTCATGTTGCGGGACACGGAGGTTCGCGTGCTCGAAATTGCACCGCCCTGGGTGCGCACGGACCTCATGAACAGCCGCGAGGCCGAACAGGCAATGCCGCTTGACGCCTTCATCGACGAAACGATCGCTGTCCTCGGAACGGACGCGGATGAGGTTCTGGTCGAAGGGGCGAAGGCGTTCCGCGCGAACCCGGGACCCGGAGAGCACGCCTTCGTCAATAACTTCAATGCGCAGATGATGGAAGTGTTCGGTGGGTGAGTGACTGCTTGCCGGATACGCGTCGCAGGCAAATCGGCGCGTATCCGGTGGCAGCAGCATCGAGCTTCAGCCGCGCCGGGTAGTGGCAAATCGTGAGCGGAGGCGACGTGACCTTCGTTCAACCTCCGTCATCCCGATCCCACGGCGGCACGCCGCCGAACGCCTCGACCAGAAAATCGACCACCGCGCGTATCTTTGCACTCAGATGCCGACGGCTCGGATACAACGCGAGCACGTCGATGTCAGGCAAGCGATAGTCAGGCAATACCTGAACCAGCTTGCCGGTGCGCAGGTCATTGCCGATAAGAAAGGTGGGTTGCCAGATCACGCCTTGCCCGGCGAGCGCAGCCGCACGTGCGGTATCGCCGTTGTTGGTATGCATGTGGCAGTTGACCTTCACGGTGTGCGCTTTGCGCTCACTGTCCATCAGTTGCCACTCGTCACCGGTGGCGGCGTACGAGTAGCCGATGCATTGATGCTCGATCAAGTCGGCTGGCTCAGCAGGGTATCCGCAACGCGCCAGGTACTCCGGCGACGCACACAGAATGTTTCTCGATGTCGCCAGCTTGCGTGCCGCGTGGCTGGTCGAACCGGCGCGTGAGATGCGGATGGCGAGGTCGTAGCCTTCCTCGACGATATCGACGACGCGGTCAATCAGCGCGACATCGAGTTCCACGCCGGGATATTTCCGCAAGAACTCGGGCCATAGCGGCGCCAGATGCAGAATGCCGAAGCTCACAGGCGCATTGATGCGCAATCGGCCGCGCGGTTCGACCGACGCCGATGACACAAGCCCCTCAGTCTCGGCGACATCGTCGAGAATCGATTTGCAGCGAGCGTAAAGCGTCTCGCCGCCCTCGGTCAGCGAAAGCCTGCGCGAAGTGCGATTCAGCAGACGTGTGCCCAGGTGCGCTTCCAGCTCATTCACGTAGCGGGTCACGTTGGCGGGCGACGTCTCGAGCGCATCGGCGGCGCGCGTGAAGCTGCCGCGGCTCACCACGGTCACGAAGACTTCATAAGCACGCAGCCGGTCCATGTCTTTCCCCGATCATTCACAAATGCTGAATGATATACCCATGTTTTGAGCCTTCCTGCGATAGTGACTGAAGCCTATATTGCTTCTCACGGACCAAGGCACTGGGCACTGGTCAACACACTGCAGCAGGAGATTGAACATGCAACGCTTATCAGGAAAAGTCGCGATCGTGACCGGCGCCAGCGCGGGAATTGGCCGTGCCACCGCAAAACTGTTCGCCGCGGAAGGCGCAAAAGTGGTGATCGCGGCGCGCCGCGAAGCTGAACTTGAAACGCTCGCAGCCGAAATTGCCAGCGAAGGCGGCGAGGCCGCGTTTCTGGCGGGCGACGTGCAGTCAGAGGACTACGCGAAAGCGCTGGTCGCGCTCGCCGTGAGCCGCTTCGGCCGGCTCGACATTGCCTATAACAACGCCGGCACGCTGGGCGAAATGGGCCCGACTTCGGGCGTGTCGGAAGCGGGCTGGTCGGCTGCTTTGGCGACCAATCTGACGAGCGCCTTTTTGGGTGCGAAGCACCAGATCCCCGAGATGGTGAAGCACGGTGGCGGGTCGGTTATCTTCACGTCGACGTTCGTTGGCTACTCATTCGCTTTCCCGGGCACCGCGGCATACGCCGCGAGCAAGGCCGGTTTGATTGGGCTGACGCAAGCGCTGGCTGCCGAGTATGGCCCGCAAGGTGTGCGCGTCAACGCCATTCTGCCTGGTGCCGTGGACACGCCGATGTATCGCGACATGAACGACACCGCCGAGTCGCAAGCCTTCGTGACCGGCTTGCATGCGCTCAAGCGCGTCGCACGGCCGGAAGAACTCGCCCGTTCGGTGCTGTATCTCGCGTCGGATGACTCGTCCTTCGTGACCGGTACTGCTTCGCTCGTCGATGGCGGCGCATCGATTACGCGGACGTAAATCTCTTGGTGGCATCTGATGTTCGGGATGCCTTCTTTGAAGAGATCCAGGCAATTAAAGAGCCGATATCGGGCGTTGAATTGACGAGCAATGCTGATTGCGCGGCTTCGCATTTACTTTTGCTCCAAAGCAGGGCGTAGTTGGGACGCGATCTTGCATGAACAAAGCTTCGTGCTGCAGTGCAACGACATTGAACGCTAGCGATAGAGAATGGTAGCCGCACTGGTCATCCCGGTGTGGCTTCTCGTCTGATTATTGATTGTGTTCACGTTGCGAGGCAAATGACGCCTGCAAGACTCAAGCTTCGACATCTGCGCGCCGTTATACGGGTTACAACCGTAAAAACTCGGGGGAGAACGGCGATGAGCAACGATGAGCGTCTTCGGCGTGAATTCTATGTGAACCCGGCTTCCTATTGCCGGGTGATGTCCGTTGTCTCGGCCGTCACCTTCGGTCTCTACCGGGTGGAGGGCGGCGGAACGGTCGGCATGCTTTCCGTCCGCTGGGAAAAACTGGGCAACGAGGTCGTGCCGCAACTGCATGCTTACTATGACAGTTGGCGCGTACTTGCTTCGTTCTCTGATGTTCTCGCGCGGATGAGCGAAGTGGCGGGATCATCCTGCTCGCCCGAAGACTTGTGTCAGATCTTGCTGGATTGCGGATTCGTCAATCGAATCGAGTCGAACCGGGAATGACTGATAGCGATCAACCGTCGATCACTCACCAGATATCAGTCTTAACAGGAAGGAAATCGTAATCATGTCAGTAACGGTTCGCGTGGAGTATCAGTATTGCCAACATGGCAAGAAAGCGGTTCAGACAGGAAGTGACGTGCTAACCGTGTCAGAAGATACCAAGAGCGCGATTCTCGCTATGTTGCGGCTCCTGCATCCGCGTTGGGAGTCGATCAAGGTGCTGTCTACGTCCCCGGCGACGCCGTCAGAAACGACTTCGAGTAGTTAAAAACGGCATCGTCGGTGAAGCGAGTGCGCGGTACTAGCCGCGCACTCGCTTCCAATCGCCTAGAAGCGCTCGCGATCGTAGCCCGGTAGCGCACGCGTTCCTTCAACAGCGACCGAGTGCAGCAGTTCAGGTTCCAGGTCGAGCAAACGCAGGATCGTCGGTGCGACCTGCGTGGTCGATACACGCTCGTCGTTGGTCCGGCCAGCGTGATGGGCGTGAGGCACGTAGACCACGAGACCAAGATGGCTGTCGTCGGGCGCGTTGCCGCCGTGCTCTTCGTCTTTAGCCGTACTCGAGGTATAGATGACCCCCGGGTTCGGCTGGACGACGATGTCAGGCGTGCGTCCGCGTGCCGGATCGCCAAACCACCCGTTCAACTGCGGGCCGTACAGAATGTACGCCTGCGGACCGTCCGCACAGATGCCGGGCGCGTTGCAGCTCAGGTTGTCTTTCAGGGTCTTCACGACTGCCGGCAATTGGCTTTGATCGCGCAACCAGATCAGGCCGACGTCGTCGGTCTGCACGAAACCCGTATCGACGAGCCCCGTTCCGTCATTGAGGTTGCCGCTTTTCGTACTGTTCTGCCCGAAGTTGCCGTTCGGGTCCAGATAGTTGTTTGCTTCAAGCAGTTTCGAAAGCGTGTCGCCGTTCTTGACCAGCTTCGAATGATCGGTCGGCGACTGCCCATGCTTCGCCGTGACGATGATCGCCGTCGACGAATAAAGGTTGTGCTGCTTGAGTTCGGACACGATGCGACCCAACGCGTTGTCCAGATAAGCAATCGCGCCGCTTACCTGCGGGCCCGGCGTGAAGCTCGCATCCAGATAGCCGCCGCCATTTGCGACCGTTGCCTTCTGGGCGACGCTCAGTGTCTGGAAGTTGGTGCCGAACACCGTCGGTATGTCGGCGCTGGATTGGCCAGTCGAATCCTTACCGTCAATTTCATTGATCAGCGACTGCACGTGCAGATTGTCGAACTTTTCCGTGTGCGTGTAGATGTCGATGTAGTTCGTATTGGTAGCCGGATCAATCGAGTTGATCTCGGTGCGCGAAAGATCGTCGACGCCTGTGCCGGACGGGCCATTGAGCCAGTCGTAGCCCCACGCATGTTTGTCCGCCCATGCGGTGCGAGCGCCTTTCACGTTTTGTTTGACCACTTCGAAGATCGTGTTGGTCTTCACATAATTGTGCGGATAGACGGGCGTACAGACGCCATTGACCAACGCATGCGGGATGGCTTGCGGATTGAACGTGCCGCCACCGTTGAGATGGGTCAGAGCGCCGCCGTTCTCGCCGTCGATGCCAGTGGTCTCGTCGAATACGACGTTCCAGCCTTGCTTGCCGGTGCAACTGCTATCGGACGGCGCGTAGAGCGTGCGGTCATACGATACGTCGTAGAAGAGGCCCGCGGATTTGGGCGAGCCACCGGTGACGAGCGCCGCGAGGCCCGGGAACGAATCCGAAAGATGTGGCGTGTGCGCGTTGGTGTAAGTCGTGCCCGACTTGGCCAGCAACGCAAGATTGGGGCATGCATTCGAACCGATACAGCGTGCGACGTCCTGCTCATGCAAGCCGTCGAAGCTAATCAGGAGCACATGTTTCACTGACTCATGCTCGTGATCGTGTTCATCGCTTGCCGCTGCACCCAGCGAATACAGTCCGGCCAGCAAGGCAACGCTCGCGCCAATGGCGCTTTGTGTACGCTTCCATCTCCTGATCGTCTTCATCTCTCGTCCTTTTGGTTGTTGCGAAACATTTGGTAAGCGGAGATGAATGTGCAGTGGAATTGAGTCGCCTGGATGAACCGACGCTTTCGATTCCATAACGCACTGACGATTTATGCAACGGTGAGCAAATCACGTAATAGTTTGTATTGCATAAGGTTTTCTTAAGCATTGCGTGATCTGGTGACGCGGTGGGGTGTGGCTATTTTGAACCGTCGATTCACGAAGCCTTGAACAGCTTCGCGCACATGAAATCGACGAACACTCGAAGCTTCGGCGACAATTGCCGGCTCGATGGCCATAGGATCGAGAATTGTCCTGGTGCGATCCGCAGCTCGTCGAGCACCGTCGTGAGCATGCCTGTCGCGAGCGCGTCGCGTACCAGAAAGTCCGGCATATACCCAATGCCGAAATCCGCGATGACTGCCTCGCGCAGTGCTTCCATGTTGTTGAAGGTCATCGCCGTGCGCAGATTCGCAGGCTCACTGCCATTCGCCAACAGTCCCCACGGCTGGAGCTTGCCCGTTGTTGGAAACCGGTATCGCACGCACGCGTGCGCTTCCAGGTCGTGCAGCGTGCGCGGCACGCCCGCCTGCGCGAGATAGCGAGGCGACGCGCACAGCACGAAGCAGAAAGCGCCGAGACGACGCGACATCAGACTCGAATCCATTAGCGCGCCGCTACGGATGACCGCATCGAAACCGCCTTCGACGACATCCACGAGCCGGTCGTTGAAATCCAGATCAAGTTCGACATCGGGATAGCGGCGCGTGAATTCCGGCAGCACGGGGAACAGGAATCGATAGCCGATCGCGGGGAGGCTGACGCGCAGCTTGCCGCGTGGCGTTTGCGCGGCCTCCGACAGCACGGCCTGGGCATCGCGTAGATCTTCCAGTATCTGGCGACAGCGGTCGTAGAAGTGACGTCCCTCATCGGTGAGGGTGACCTTTCGTGTCGTGCGATGAAAGAGCCGCACGCCGAGCGCCTGTTCCAGTTTTGCAATCGTCTTGCCGACCGCCGACGCTGAGATGCCAAGCTTGCGGCCAGCAGCGACGAAGCTAAGCGCTTCTGCCGTGCTCACAAACGCGACGATTCCGTTGAGGTTGTCCATCAATCTCCGACGCCCCTAAAGTCGATTGGATTAAGGAATTTAACTCCTTTATTAACGGAACTCTACGTAGTTTTTAACTGATTGAATCCGAATTATCGTTGATCGCTCTGCCGGGAGTGCGCGCCGAGGAGGCGTAGCGCAGACCGGCTTCCGTTGGGGGAGCGTCGATGAGCAACACTTTTTCTTCCGTTTCATTGGGGCGTTCAGTCGCCATTCTCACGGCCGTTTGTCTCGCGGCGCTCGCGTTGCCGCTCAGTTTTTCGGCGGGTGCGCTGGCAACGCCCGCGATCGGCCGGGAGCTTGCGGGTAGTCCGGTCGAGATGAACTGGATCACGAATGCGTTCATGCTGACCTTTGGCAGCCTGCTGATGGCGGCGGGGACACTCGCAGACCGGTTTGGACGCAAGCGCTTATTCTCGATCGGTGTAAGTGGATTCACGCTTGTTTCGCTTTTGCTTGGCCTCGCGCCGTCGATCCTCGTGGTCGATTTGCTGCGCGCGATGCAGGGCGTTGCCGCGGCGGCCGCGCTGGCGGGTGGAACGGCGGCCCTCGCGCAGGAGTTCGATGGCCGCGCGCGCACCCGCGCGTTCAGTCTGCTCGGCACGACCTTCGGGCTTGGACTCGCACTCGGGCCTGTGCTGGCGGGTTTCATGATCGAGCGCTTCGGTTGGCGAGCGATCTTCGCGACAGGGGCCATTGCGGGTGTCCTGTCGCTGCTGTTCGGCGTGCCACAGATGCGTGAATCGCGCGATCCGGACGCGCGGCATATCGACTGGGCGGGAATCGCAACGTTCACCGGCGCGTTGTCGTGCTTTACGTTCGGCGTGATCCAGTCTTCGGAGAGCGGCTGGTCGAACCCGTTGGTCGTCGGATCGTTGTTGGGTGCGGCACTGCTTAGCGCCGCGTTCTGGGCAATCGAAACGCGAGTCGCGCGGCCCATGCTCGATCTGTCCTTGTTCCGCTATCCGCGTTTTGTCGGAGTGCAAGTGCTGCCGATCGCGACCTGCTACTGCTACATCGTGCTGCTTGTCGTATTGCCGCTGCGTTTCGTCGGTGCAGACGGCTGCAGCGAGATCGACGCTGGCTGGTTGATGCTCGCGCTGTCCGCGCCTATGCTCGTCGTGCCGTTCCTCGCGGCGACGCTCACGCGCTGGATGTCTGCCGGCGTCATCTCGGGTATCGGCTTGTTGATCGCCGCGGCCGGCCTGTACTGGCTGACCCATGTGTTCCACGACGGCGCGAGCAATGTGGCGATTGCACCCTTGCTCACAATCGGTGTTGGCGCTGGGATGCCCTGGGGATTGATGGACGGACTGTCGGTCAGCGTCGTGCCGAAGGAGCGTGCCGGGATGGCGACGGGTATCTTCAGCACCACGCGCGTTGCCGGCGAATGCATTGCACTCGCAACGGTCAGCGCAATTCTGGCCGCGATCACGCAGGCACGCGTGCTGGCAACCCTGGGATCCCATGCCCGATCCGCCGAAGTGTCCGAAGCCGCCGCGCGACTGGCTGCCGGCGATCTCGATCGCGCGTCGGCGCTTCTTCCGGACGTCGCACGAGCGACATTGCTGCACATCTACACCGACGCGTTCGGTCTTGTGCTCGGAGGCTTGACTGCCGTTACGCTGCTGTGCGCGATTGCGGTGTTCGTGATTCTTGGCCGCGCTCGCGCCGATGACGATGCGTCGGCGGATCTTGAGAGACGAGTGGTTGTGCTGACGAACGCCGACTTGCCCTAAAATGCCGCTTACCGTTACGTACTATAAATTCCAAGACCAACCATGCCACGCTACGCCACATCGAGTCTCCGACGCGCTTCCGCCGGCGTCATGTTGGCTACGATCTCTACCTTGGTAACCGGCTGTAGTGACGGGATATCCGAGGCCGACGCCGCATTCGTTACCACCGGGACGCCGCCCCAATTCGAATCAATGCGGATGTACGGCGCAGCGCCGGACAACCCCGCTCCGGGTAGCGGCAACACGCATGCTTCGGGCGGGCTCCGCCAGGGGTGTATGGCGATCATCCGCGCGGGGGGCCGGGATGTGCGCGAAACGGTGATTCTCGAGAACGAGCCGGGTCCGTCCTTCGATCTTGATGTCATCCGTACGTCCGACGGATGGAGCGTGACTTCGGACGGACTCACACCGCCGAGCACCGACCCCGTGGGTTTCCGCACGCGCTTCACGCACTGCGTGAACGCCATCCGCGACAAGTACGCAGCTGAACCGGAAAAGGCGCCGTTCAACAAATAAGCTTTGATCGTGGTGCGCGCGCGGCCTGCTTCATTCGTGTCGGGTCTTTGACCGGCGCGACGGTTCCTGCTGTTGTGCCAGGAGCTGATTGGCCAATTCCTCGCCATCGACACACTTTCCTTGAGCCCACGCTTCGCTGAGCGTGGTGCGAAGCGTGCGTAGCGTCTTTCGCTGCAGACGCAGGGCGGTCATGAGTTGCTCGATCTCCTCGAGCCGCGTATCGAGTTTGTGCAGCAAATCCTCTTTCGGATAAAGCTCGTCACCAGAGAAGGCCTCGCGCAGCCTGTCGAGCGGAAAGCCCAGGTTCTGCGCCAATTGCACCACGCGCAGGCGCCCAATGGCCTGCTCAGAGTAGACGCGATAACCGTTGGGACTGCGCTCCGGCTCGGGCAGCAAGCCGCTCTGCTCGTAAAAGCGGATGGCGGACGGTGCGAGGCCGGTTTTTTCCGCGAGTTCGCCGATTCTCATAACGCTTGACCTTCAAGTTGACTTGAATCTTAGTATAGCGGCATCGCTCCTTTCGTATGCTGACTTTGCCATGACTACATCGTTGTTCACGCCCGTGCAGTTACCCAACGGCAGCTGGCTGCCAAACCGTCTCGCCAAAGCGGCGATGGAAGAGAATCTTGCCGACGCGGGGCAACTGCCTGGCGAGACGATCCATCGCCTATACCGTTCGTGGGCCGAAGGCGGCGCAGGTCTTATCGTCACGGGCAACGTGATGATCGACGGCCGGGCGCTAACCGGGCCAGGCGGGATTGTGCTTGAGGCCAATACGCCTCTCGCACCCTTCACGCAGTGGTCACAAGCGGCCCGCAGCCGTGGTGCCCAGGTGTGGATGCAGATCAATCATCCGGGCCGGCAGGTGCTCGCGGCAATGGGCGGCACGGCGTGGGCGCCTTCGGCTGTGCCGATGGCGCTCGGCAAACACAGCAAGCTGTTCGCGCAGCCGAGCGCCATGAGCGAGGCTGAGATAAGCGAGACCATCGGCCGCTTTGCGGCGACGGCGCACGCTGCCGAGCAGGCGGGGTTTACGGGCGTGGAAATTCACGCCGCACATGGCTATTTGATTTCGCAATTCCTTTCGCCGCTGACCAATCGCCGCTCCGACCGTTGGGGCGGCAATCTTGCCAACCGTGCCCGTCTGTTGCTGGACGTGGTGCGTGCGGTACGCGCAAGGGTTCCGCCGGGTTTTTGCGTGGCCGTCAAACTGAACTCCGCTGATTTTCAGCGCGGTGGCTTTTCGGAAGAGGACGCCCGGCAAGTCGTGCTGTGGCTGAATGACCTGTCGGTCGACCTGGTCGAGCTATCCGGCGGCAGCTACGAAAGCCCTGCGATGCAGGGCGACACTGCCGACGGGCGCACCCTCGCGCGCGAAGCCTATTTCCTCGAATTCGCCAAGGATCTGGCCGGTGTCGCCACGATGCCTGTCATGACCACCGGTGGCATCCGGCGCCGCGCTGTGGCCGAGCAGGTGCTGAACAGTGGTGTCGCCGTCGTCGGCATGGCCACGGCGCTTGCCGTGATGCCCGATCTGCCGGCACGCTGGCAGGCAGGCGCCGATCTGGGGGCGCACATGCAGCCGGTCGAGTGGCGCGACCGGGCACTTGCGGCAATCGCGCGCATGGCGCTCGTCAAACGCCGTCTGCGTTCGCTCGGCACGGGACGTACTGCGCCCGCTCAGTATTCCGCGGTCTTAACGTTGATCATGGATCAACTGCGCACGCGCCGCCTGACGCGGCGTTATCGGCAATGGAAGCAGGAGCACGCGTGAAGCGTTAAATCAGACGCGGCGTGGCCGATGGATCGCCATCAGCCGACGATTGACGATTCCGTCACATGCTGGCGTTTTCAACGACGCGGCCCTCCGCGCGCCAGCGGAGCATGCCGCCGGGCAGGTTGGCAACCTGCTCGAATCCGGCTTGCCGCAGCATGATCGTGGCTTGTGCCGACCGTCCGCCGGCCCGGCAGACGGTCACGATCGGGCGTTCCTTCGTGAGTTCGGCGATACGCCCGGCGAGCTCACCCAATGGAATGAGCTTCGCAACCGGGATGCGCCCCAGTGGCCCGCTGAACTCGTCGGGCTCGCGCACGTCGACGACCTCGACTGCCCGCAGATTTTCCTCGAGCCACTGGGCGTTGATTTCCCAGATGCCCGCAAAGCTGCATGTCAGTGGCGCCCAATCGGGCTCCGCCATCTGCGCGGGGTAGCTTGCCGCCAGGCCGCATTTCAGGTTTGCGGGTACCGCCACGTCGATCTGCTTCGGATGCGGCAGGCGCAGGTTCGTCATGTATCCGGCGAAATCGTCTTCACACAATTCACCGCCAAGACGCGGATTGAAGCGTCGCTCCTCATCCACGCTGGTGACCGTTAAACCGCGATAGTCGTGGGCCGGGTAGAGCAGGCACGCGGCGGGCAGCGTAAAGATGTTGTTGTGGACCGCGCGAAACATGGCGTGCGCGTCACCGCGCTGGAAATCCGTTCGACCCGTGCCTCTGATCAACAGGCAGTCGCCGGTAAACGCCATGGTCTCGTTGTCGAGTACGAGTGTGATGCATCCATCGGTATGACCCGGCGTGGCGCGTATGGACAAGTACCTTGCGCCGAACTCGACCTTGTCGCCATGGCTCAGATAGCGGTCCGCACCTTCGGCGCCGCTTGCGGCCGAGATCGCAATCCGGCTACCTGTGCGGCGATTCAACATCCATGCACCGGTCACGTGATCGGCGTGGACGTGAGTGTCGATGGTGTAAAGCAGATGCAATCCAAGTTCTTCGATCAGGGCAGCGTCCCGGCGCACCTGTTCGAATACCGGATCGACCAGCACGGCCTCTCGCGTTGCGCTATCGGCAAGAAGATACGTGTAGGTTGAGGATTGCTGATCGAATAGCTGCCGGAAGATCAACACGATTTCACCCCGTGGCCCGCTTTTGCGAGCGGTTAAGGATCGCGGCTCATGGAGTGTCGCCAAACCGTACCGCAGGCAGTCGATTTGGACGCACCCCGTTCGGCGGGCCGGGCGCGTGGATGCACCCGGACTCGCATCGGCCGCCGCACTTCGACACTATCTGGCGCTCGTCGCTCCAATCAATGAGCGCTTTTACTTCGGTTGCGTAACGTATCGCAGATAAGGCTTCACGGTTTTGAAACCCTCAGGATATTTTTGCATTGCGGCATCGTTGGAAACGGACGTTGGAATGATCACGTCTTCACCCGGCTTCCAGTTTACCGGCGTCGCCACCGTATGTTTCGCGTTGAGTTGCAGGGCGTCGAGCAACCGCAGCACTTCGTCGAAATTGCGGCCTGCACTCATCGGATAGACGAGCATGGCTTTGACCTTCTTGTCGGGCCCGATGATAAACACGGAGCGAACGGTCGCGTTGTCCACCGCGGTGCGCGGGCCGCCGCCGCTCGCTTCGGGATGAATCATGTCGTAGAGCTTCGCGACCGTCAGGTCCGAGTCGCCGATCAACGGGTAGTTGACCGCGTGGCCCTGCGTCTCCGCGATATCCTTGACCCACTCCTTGTGATCGCCGACGGGATCGATGCTGAGCCCGATAATTTTTGTGTTGCGCTTATCGAATTCTGGCTTGAGACCCGCCAGGTAGCCGAGTTCCGTCGTACAAACCGGGGTGAAATCCTTCGGATGCGAAAACAGGATCGCCCAATGGTCTCCGATCCATTCGTGAAAATGGATCGTCCCTTCGGTGGTTTCAGCAGTGAAATCGGGAGCGTTTTCTCCTAGTCGAATCGACATCATCAGTCTCCATAGGTGAGTGCACCGAGGTACCCGTGCCGCGGTCGGCGTGACGTCCCCTGGGCTGCCTGGGTGTTGAGTGGCAATTGGTCTGACTAGAGACTACCCTTCGGCCGCTTACACCGTATTGCACCGGAGGACCGTCTGCGGGCGCAGCAGATTCAGAGACGCTCCCAAATAGCCGGGATGCAGGAAAGACATCGGGACGCGCTGCGGGTCGCTCCTATAGCGTATAACAAAAAAGTCAGAGCGGGATACCGGCGACAGCCGGCTTTTCGGTGGTCGCCAGCTCGAAACAGAATGCCGTGCCCGTTCCCTCACGTTCGAGCAGGCGTATCTGGCTGTGATGCAACTGCAGCATGCGCTGCACGATCAGCAGACCGAGTCCGCCGCCGCGATGCGCGCCACCTGAACTGAACGGACGTTCGAACAGCCCTTCGCGCTGCTCCGCTGGAATGCCGGGACCCGTGTCGCTCACCGTGACCGATACCTTGCCGTCCTTGTGCGCGAGATCGATGTCGATCGACCCGCCGGCGGGCGTGTGGCGAATCGCGTTGTCGAGCAGGTTCGTCAGCACACGCTCGATCATCCCCAGGTCGGCGTAGACCGCCGGCAGACGAGGGGGAAAATCGGCGCGCAACTGGATGTGCCGCGCCTCGGCCGGCAACTCGAATTTCTGGAAGACGTCCTGGACCAGATCGACCAGCGAGAACGGCTCGAGTGCGGGTTGTACGTTCCCGTGTTCGAGCCGGGCCAGTTCGAATAGCGCCTGCGCGAGCCGCCCGACCTTGACGCTCTGCGCAAGCGCAATCGCCAGATAGCGTTTGCGCTCGGTTTCGCCGAGCGTCTCGGCTTTGAGCGACAGCGTCTCGAGGTATCCATGCAGCGAGGTCAGCGGCGTGCGCAGGTCGTGCGAAATATTGGCGATCAGTTCGCGCCGTTGCTGATCCTGGCGCGTCAGCGCGCGCCACTGCTCGCCGATGCGGTTGGCCATCTGCGCGAACGTCGCTTCGAGTACGCCGATTTCGTCGCGCCGTCCGGCAGGCGACGAGCGTGGCACCGCCGGCTGAGTGTCCGGCTCGCCATCGGCATCGAAACGGCGCATGGCGTCGGTGAGGCGGCGTAGCGGCCGCGTGATCAGGCCGAATGCCGTCAACCCCGCAAGCAATCCCAGCAGCGCGACCAGCGCCATCGACCAGAGCGTGGTACGCAGCACCGAGCTGGCGGCGACGCGTGCGGCGAGCGCGTCGTGTTCCTCGCCGAGCAGGACCACGTAGATATAACCGGAGGGCGGCTGCCCGTTCAGTTGCAGCGGCGCGGCGCTAAACACTTTTTTCCCGTCGACGCTGCGCGGGTCGTCGCCGAGGATCGGCAACGCGTCCCCGGCGATGAATTGCCGGACGGGCGCGAGATCCACCTGAGCGCGCTTGACGTGGCCCACGGGGGCGTCGTCGCCCTCGATGCGCCCCTGATTGTCAAGCAGATACACCTCGACGCTCGGATTCACCATCATCAACTGGCCGAACAGCTGGCGCACCGCGTCGGGCCGCAGGCCGTTCGCGTCCATCAGCGTGGTGCGATGCGCGATATGGTTGGCGAGATCCTTTGACAGGCGCTGCACGACTTCCTTTTCGTGCAGGTCGCTCGAACGGATCTGCAGCCACGCCGACGCGCCGCAGCACGCCAGCAGCAATGCTGAGAAGACGATCGAGAGCCGCTGGGTTAGTGTCAGGTTCACGGCGCGTCCTGAGGTGCGCCGGCGGGCGTGGGCCCGTCGCCTGGATTGCCAGGCATAGCCAGCTTGTAGCCGCGTCCCCAGACGGTCAGGATGCGCTCGGGTTGGGCGGGGTCGGTCTCGATCTTCGCGCGCAGGCGGTTGATGTGGGTGTTGACGGTGTGTTCGTAGCCCTCGTGCTGATAGCCCCATACAGCGTTGAGCAGATCCATCCGCGAGAACACTTTGCCGGGATGCTGCGCGAAGTAATACAGCAGGTCGAATTCACGCGGCGTCAGTTCAATCGGCTTGCCGTCCACTGTCGCCTCGCGCGTCAGCGGATCGATCGTGAGCCCGGCGAGTTGCAGACTGCCCGCGTCGATGCGCGAGTCTTTTGCCATGGCTTCGACGCGCCGCAGCAAAGCTTTGACGCGCGCAACCAGCTCGAGCACGGAGAACGGCTTGGCCAGGTAGTCGTCGGCGCCGAGTTCGAGGCCGAGGATCCGGTGCACTTCGCTCGACCGCGCGCTGGTGATGATGATCGGCGTATAGCGCGTCATCGCGCGGGCGCGCCGGCAGATTTCCAGACCGTCGACGCCGGGCAGCATCAGGTCGAGGATCAGCGCGTCCCAGCCGCCTTGCTCCAGCAGGCGCAGCCCTTCGCTGCCGTCGGCGCTGTGCACGACTTCGTAGCGCTCGTCGCGCAGATGAAGGCTCAGCACGTTGGCGATGTCGACGTCGTCTTCAACGATCAGGATGCGCTTCAATGGGTCCATGGAGGGCTTTGGCCGCGGGTAAGGGTGTGGTTCGGGGCGTGGTTCAGGGCGGTGGAAAGACAGGGCGCCCGCAAAAACGGGCCGTTGCGCCATTGTGCAAAATTTCCGGGCGGCGAGTTATCACATTTAATTTAACTTTTCGTGAGGACTTTGACACCCTTCGCGCCCTAGGATGTGGGCACTTTCCGCTGATCTGCAGCGTACCCAAGCCGCGTAACCATCCTAACTGACACAAAACATCGCCCGGAACCGACATGCTACTCATCGTTCTTGCCTATCTTGGCGGCGCTCTGACGATCCTCAGTCCGTGCATCCTGCCGGTGCTGCCCTTTGTCTTCGCGCGCGCCGATCAGCCTTTCGTGCGCAGCGGGCTGCCATTGCTGGCCGGCATGGCGCTGACTTTCGCCATCGTCGCGACCCTCGCCGCCGTGGGCGGCGGTTGGGTCACGCAGGCTAACCAGTATGGCCGCTGGCTTGCAATTGCCTTGCTCGCCATCTTCGGACTGACGCTGTTGCTGCCGCGTTTCGCCGATCATCTGATGCGTCCGCTGGTGAGCGCCGGCAATCGCCTGTCGAATTTCGCGCAGGGCGACGGTCAGCAGGTTCGCGCGGGATCGTCCTTTCTGCTGGGCATCGCGACCGGCTTGCTGTGGGCGCCGTGCGCCGGTCCGATTCTCGGCCTGGTGCTGACCGGCGCGGCATTGCGGGGCGCGAGCGTCGGTACCACGCTACTGCTGGTTGCCTACGCGGCCGGCGCGGCGACTTCGCTCGCAGTGGCGCTGCTGATCGGCGGCCGGGTGTTCACGGCGATGAAGCGCTCGCTGGGCGCGGGCGAGTGGATCCGTCGCGGGATCGGCGCGGCGATGCTGTGCGGCGTGGTGGCGATTTCGCTCGGGCTCGACACCGGCGTGCTGGCACGTGTATCGACCATCGCTACCGGTGGCCTTGAACAGAAACTGGTCGACAAGCTCTCGCCCGGCGCGACGCCGGCTAATCCGGTGGCGGCGGGTAATAAGACCAATGCACCAGCCAATGCTTCAGGTAGCGACGCCGTGATGACGGCCAACCCCACCGCCGATGCAAGCGACGCCGGCGCGATGATGCGCGCTTCGCAAGGCGCGTCAGGCGGCGCGGCTGCGTTGCCCGTCGAAGGTGTGCTGCCGACCTTGAACGGCGCTGTTCAGTGGCTGAATTCACCGCCGCTGACGGTTCAGGACCTGCGCGGCAAAGTTGTGCTGGTCGATTTCTGGACGTACTCCTGCATCAACTGCCTGCGTTCGCTGCCGTACGTGAAAGCGTGGGCGCAGAAGTACAAGGACCAGGGGCTCGTCGTCATCGGCGTGCATGCACCGGAATTCGCGTTCGAACGCAATGTCGACAACGTGAAGAAGGCTGTCCACGATCTCGGCGTCGACTATCCCGTCGCGATCGACAACAACTACGCGATCTGGCGTGCGCTGAACAATCAGTACTGGCCGGCCCATTATTTCGTCGATGGTAAAGGGCAGATTCGCTATCACCACTTCGGCGAAGGCGACTATGCGGAATCGGAAAAGGTGATTCAGGAATTGCTGACTGAGGCAGGGCATGCGAATGCGTCGAAGGTCGCAATCGGCATTACCGGCACGGGCGCGCAAGGCGTGCAGGCAGCGGCCGACAGCGCCGACATGCAATCGCCGGAAACCTATATCGGATACGAGCGTGCCGAGAATTTCACGTCGCCCGGCGGCGCAGCGGAGGACAAGGTCCATACCTATAAGGCGCCGTTACAGCCCGCTGTCAACGATTGGGGGCTCGCCGGCGCGTGGAATGTGGGCGCCGAACACGCGACGCTCGAGGCGGCCTCCGGACGCATCATCTATCGCTTCCATGCGCGTGATCTGCATCTGGTGCTCGGTCCGGGCAAGGACGGCAAGCCGGTTCGCTTCCGCGTAAGCGTGGACGGCGCCGCACCGGGCGCTGCGCACGGAACGGACGTCGCCGCCGACGGTACCGGCACCGTTACCGAACAGCGTCTTTATCAACTCGTGCGGCAAACCGGCGATGTTACGGATCACACGTTCTCGATCGAGTTTCTGGATCCGGGCGTGCAAGCGTATGCCTTTACGTTTGGCTAAGCCGAGCCTGACGGCGTGACTCAACCACTCATTGAAAGACTGACATCATGCAAACAACCTCTACTAGCAAGGTTTCCCAGCGCAGGCGTTCGTCGTTTTTCCGGCTCGCGGGTTGCGTCGCCATTGCGGCGGGCGTCTTCGCCGCGCAGCGCATCGCGAACTCAGCCGAATCAATGACGAAGATTCCACCGCCTGCCCATGACGAGAGCGTCGGCGCTGTGCACAGCGAAACCGCTGTGTTCGCGGGCGGTTGCTTCTGGGGCGTTCAGGGTGTATTCGAACACGTGCGCGGCGTGAAGCAGGTCGCCTCGGGATACACGGGCGGCGCGGCCGGCACCGCGCAATATGAAACCGTCAGCGAGGGCGATACTGGGCATGCCGAATCGGTGCAGGTCACCTATGACCCGACGCAGATAACCTACGGACGTTTGCTGCAGATTTTCTTCTCGGTCGCACACGACCCCACCGAGCTGAACTACCAGGGCCCCGATCACGGCACGCAATACCGCTCGGCGATCTTTCCAGCCAATCCTGAGCAGCGTAGCGTCGCGCAGTCATACATTGCGCAGCTCGACAAGGCGCACGTGTTTTCAGGGCCGATCGTCACGCGCGTGGAGGATTTCAAGGGCTTCTATCCGGCGGAAAGCTATCACCAGAATTTCCTCGCGTTGCATCCTGACTACCCGTACATCGTGATCAACGATCTGCCGAAGGTGAGCGGACTGAAACGCATGTTTCCCGATCTGTATCGCAACGATCCGGTGCTGCTCAAAGTGAGCGGCTAGTTTCTGGAGCGAGCCGCTCAACGCTCGAATCAAGCCTTCAACGGTAGCCAGATTTCGAGTCCACCCATGCCGCTGACCGGATCGAACTTCTCGTCGTAGCGCTCGAAGTTGGGCGCATCGGCGGGAATGTGTCCCGATGCCGGCAGCCACTGATTCCAGATCGTGTTCCAGGTGCGCCGTATGGTCGAGATGTGCTCGCGGTGGCTGAACACTGCGTAGCGTTGCGGGGAAATACGCAAGCGGCTCAGTTCGGCAGGCAATGCCGAAAAGTCGCTGACTTCGACACCGCACAGATAGTCGATATTGCCGGTGTCGTCGGCGTTGTAGCAGACGCCATACGCCACGTTGCCGAGCTGGCCCGGCACTCTGCCGAAGTATTCGCCGAAGCGCTGCCACTGCGAAGGAATCGCGGCGCAGGTTTCGCTTGTATAGCGCTCGCTCAGGCCCGCGACGAGAAACGGTTTGCCGTCTTCGAAACGCGGCGGTTCGAGATGCGTGAGAAGGGTTTCGTCCATTTTGATCGGCTCCACGATAGCAATGTTGTCGAGGTGACCACGCGTGCGCAGCGCTTCGGGCGTCAGTCCGAATTGCTCGCGAAACGCGCGCGTGAATGCTTCGTGAGAACCGTAACCGGCCTCGATGGCGACGGTCAGAATATCGGGTGCACCGTCGGCGAGGCGTCGTGCCGCTTCGCTCAAGCGGCGCGCGCGAACATAGCGCATGACCGAAAGCCCCGTGGCCGCTTCGAAAGCACGCGCCAGGTGAAAGCGCGACACGCATCCACAGTTGGCGATGTCGTCGAGCGTCAACTCGCGCGCAAAGTGGCTTTCGATAAACCAGAGCGCTTTTCCAACGGGGTTCATATTGGCTCTCACGTCAGCATGAAGCCAGCATAGCCAGGCGCGATGCGGCGCATTTGATCGCGCTTGCGGTTTTGCGGTGGGCGACTGACTGACCGCGATCGGCCTGGTTTCAGATCGGGGAGGTCAGTAGTTTTCGGTCGCTGCCGCGTTACCAGCGCCATGCGACTGTGCTGCAGTGGACCCGCGGTCACCGTGTGCATCCTCGTGCGCGTTCGCGTTCGCGCCACCGGGTTGCCCCGGTCGCAGCAGCAAACCGCCCAATACACCCGCCGCCGCCGCGAAGATCGCACCGAACAGGAACGCCACGTGATAGCCGCTATTGAGCGCTGCTACCGCGTTTTCAGACGCTTGCATTGCGTCACTGCGCGCTGCCGCCAGACTTGCGAGCACCGCGAGACCGAGCGCTCCCCCCATCATGAACGACGTATTGACGATCCCGGACGCAAGGCCCGAATCGCTTGGATCGACGTCGCTCATGGCGGCCAGCAGCAGGGGATTGAATGCGATGCCCGCGCCGAAGCCGAGCAGGATCATGCCGGGCAGCACGTCGAGCACGAAGCTGCCGTTGACGGGCGCGCGTGCAAACAGCGCGAGGCCAATCGCCGCGACCAGCAACCCGGCGGCAAGCGGCGCGCGCAGGCCGAAGCGCATCACCACGCGTGCCGACAGGCCCAACGAGAAGAACGCCATGATCAGATTGGCCGGCAAAAACGCGAGCCCGACCTGCAAGGGCCGGTAACCGAGCACGCGCTGCAGATACAACGCGGAGATGAAGAACCACGCGAACATCGCCGCTGCCCACAGTACGCCGACCACATTAGCAGTCGCGACATTGCGCAGGCGGAACAGACCGAGCGGCATCAACGGATGCTGCACGCGCGCCTCGATCACGAGAAACACGGCCAGTAGCGCCAGCGCAGCGAACAGCAGGCCGAGCGTCTGCGCCGAGGTCCAGCCGGCTTCATTGCCGTTCACGACCGCGTACACGGCCAGCATCAGCGAAGCGGTGACCGTTACGGCACCGGCCACGTCGAGCCGTTCGCCATGAGCATGACCGCGTGCCGACGGTAGGAGCGCCACGCACAGCCCGTAGACAGCGATACCAATCGGCAGGTTGACGAGAAAGATCCAGTGCCAGCTCAGCAGGTTGGTCAGCAGACCGCCGAGCAACACGCCGATGCTGCCACCGCCTGCGCAGACGAAACCGTAGATACCCATCGCTTTCGCCCGTTCGCCCGGTTCGGTGAACAGATTCATGATCAGCGACAGCGAAACAGCGGAGACGACTGCGCCGCCCAAACCCTGCACGGCACGCGCGCAGACCAGCAGGATTTGCGAATTCGCCAGGCCGCACGCGAGCGACGCCAGCGTGAACAGCGTGATGCCGCCGAGGAACAGCTTGCGATGGCCGTAGAGATCGCCCAGCCGTCCGCCGAGCAGCAGGCAGCCGCCGAAGGTAAGCATGTACGCATTGACCACCCACACCAGCGAGGTTTCGCTAAAGCCGAGGTCCGCGGCGATCGACGGCAGGGCAACGTTCACGATGGTCGTATCGAGCACGATCATCAGCACGCCGAGGCACAGAACGATCAGCGCCAGCCAGCGTTTGTTGCCGTGGATGGAATGGGTCATGCAGGGGCTCCTTTGCCGTGGTCTATCAAGCTCAAGCAGGCTCAAGCGGGCGCCAGCGGATGCAAGCGAATGCCGGACGTTCCGCCGCCCGGCACGAATTCAAAGCCCGGTCGGCAACCCGTTGATGGCAATGGGGATTTTTAGTCTAGCACCCGCGAGTTTTAAGCCACAACTACGAATTCCTGGGCGGGGTTGGCCGTCAATCGCCGCCCAGCAGTTCGTATTTGCCGCCGCGCTCCAGCGCCCGCTGATAGGCCGGCCGCGCGTGAATGCGTTTCAGGAAATCGACGACGGCGGGAATCTGCCCTTCCATGCCGCCGCGTGCGGTGGCGGCTTCGAGCGGAAAGCTCATCTGAACGTCGGCCGCCGTGAAGTCGTTGCCGACGAACCAGCCAGTCGCGCTCAATTCCTTGTTGATGAAACCGAGGTGCAGCTTCAACTGCGGATCGATGAAGCTCGATTGGAGCGTCCATGCGATCTTGCGGGCGATGGGCTTGGCGAAGAACGGCATCGGCGCGCTGGCGATGCGCAGGGCGATCAGTTTCAGCAGCAGCGGTGGCATGGCCGAGCCTTCCGCATAGTGCATCCAGTACGTGTAGCGCAGCCGCTCCGGTGTGCCCGCTGCGGGCGCGAAGCGGCCTTGACCGTACTTATCGACCAGATACTCGATGATTGCGCCGGATTCGGCGAGGGTCTGGCCATCGTCCGTAATGACGGGCGACTTGCCGAGCGGATGCACCGCGCGCAACTCGGGTGGCGCCAGCATCGTGTTCGGGTCGCGCTCGTAGCGCTTGATCTCGTAGGGCACGCCGAGTTCTTCGAGCAGCCACAACACGCGTTGCGAGCGGGAGTTGTTCAGATGATGGACGGTCAGCATGGGTCGAGGGAGGTTGGCCGGTGAAGCGTCACATCATAGGGGTGTTGAGCCGAGGCGGGGCTCTATTTGCTTGTCTCCGTCCTCGCCCCCCGGCCACCCCTCACACGCGCGACTTTGCGCCCATCAACTGGTTCGACGGCAAGGTTTCATCGAGCAGCTTGCGCGCGCTTTCTATGCCAGCCACCGGCAGTCCCTCGGGATTCAGCAAGCCGACCTGCACCAGCACCGATGCCTGATCCCAATAGATGTGCTCGTTGTACAGCTTGTCGCCGCGAAAGCACACCACGGCCAGCATCGGTACTTCGAAATATTTACCGGTTGGCGCGACGCCAGGTAGCAGCCAATCGATCTCGCAGCTATGCGTGCAACTGAAAATGAATTCATCGACGATGCGATCCGCGCCGATCGTGCGCGAAATCGGAATCAGCTTCGTATCGGCAGGATTCGAATTGACGAAGTGATGCGTGTAGAAACGCTTGAGCTTGTCATGGCCCACGCCGCCGGTCATGGTGGGGACGTGGTTGACGTAAGGTTGCGCGACCATGGTCGGCATGACGGCGTCGACGTCGCGCGTGGCGAACTCGTAATAGCAATGCGCTTCCCACAACGCGTTCAGATCGTAGACCGGACCCAGCACCTTACGGAGCAGGGCAAGCGTGCGCGAATAGGCCATCATCGCGGCGGGTTTGTCGTACTGCGGACGCGATGGTGCGGCGAATGCATGATCGCAACCGGGGTACACGTATTGCTCGATCTGCGGGCGCGTGCGCAATGCGGCGCTGATTCGTTCGCGCGTTTCGGGCGGGCAATGTGCATCGTTTTCAGGGAAGTGAAACACCATCGGGCAGCGCACGGCCGGCACTTCATCCAGATACGCTTCGAGGCCAACGCCGTAGTAGCTGATCGCGCAGTCCACGTCGGTGCGTGCCGCGCTCAGGAACGCGAGTTTGCCGCCGAGACAGTAGCCGACCGTGCCTACCTTGCCGGCCTGTTCGGGCAACGTGCGCAATGTGGCGACCGTTGCCGCGATATCGTCGACGGCGAGATCGACGTCGAAGCTCCCGAGATAGTCGAGCGCCTGCTTCATATCCGCCTCGCCATAGCCGAGCGAGATGCCTGGCTTGATCCGCCAGAACAGATCCGGCACCAGCACGACATAACCTTCTTCTGCGAAGCGGTCGGCCATCGATTTCATGTAGTCGTTGATACCGAAGATTTCCTGCAGGAGCACGAGCCCCGGGCCCGAGCCTTGCGCCGGACGCGCGACGTAGGCGTTGAAACGGCCGCCATCCTGGGCGACGACTTCGATGAAAGAGGCGGCCATGCGGTGTGTCTCCGACAGGAAAGAGGGACTACATAATGGGCTACCCGAGCGTACGCAACTCGAAGCGTTTGATCTTGCCGGTTTCGGTACGCGGCAGCGCCTCGATGAAGGCGATAACGCGCGGGTATTTATACGGCGCCACGCTATTTTTCACGAAATCCTGCAGTTGCGCGACCATTTTGTCGTCAGGCGCATAACCTGGGTTCAGCACCACGAAGGCCTTGACGATCTGTCCGCGCGTCTCGTCGGGCACGCCGATCACGCCGCATTCGGCCACCGCGTCGTGTTGCATCAACACGCTTTCCACTTCCGGGCCGGAGATGTTGTAGCCGGCAGAGACGATCATGTCGTCGGCGCGGGCCTGATAGAACACGTAGCCGTCTTCGTCGAGATAAACCGAGTCACCGGGAAGGTTCCAGCCGTCGCGAACGAACTTCGCTTGCCGTTCGTCGGCGAGATAGCGGCAGCCCGTCGGCCCGCGCACCGCGAGTTTGCCGATTGTGCCTGCCGGCACCGGTTGCATGGCGTCGTCCACGGCCTGCACGACGTAACCCGGCACCGCGCGACCGATGGCATGCGGGCGGATCGCATCGCCTTGCGCCGAGATGAAAATATGGATCAATTCTGTACCGCCGATGCCGTCGATCATCTCGATGCCGCTTGCGTCGTGCCATAGGCGGCGCGTCGAATCCGGCAACGCTTCTCCCGCCGAGACCGTTTTCTTCAAGCTTGAAATGTCGTGATGCGCAACGAGCGGAGCCATCTGCCGATAGAACGTCGGCGCGGTGAACATGATCGTCGCGTGAAAACGCTCGACGGTTTGCAGCAAGGTCTCGGGCGTGAGCTTCTCGATCAATACCGTCGACGCACCCACTCGCAGCGGAAAGCACAGCAAACCACCGAGGCCGAATGTGAAGGCGAGCGGCGGTGTGCCGCAAAACACATCGCTCGATGAAGGTTTCAGAACATGACGCGGAAACAGATCGCACATCGCGAGGACGTCACGATGAAAGTGCATGCAACCCTTCGGCGCGCCCGTCGTGCCACTGGTGAAGGCGATCAGGCAGACGTCGTCAGCTGCGGTGTCGCAAGCGGTGAAGTGGTCCGGTTTGTTGATCGCGAGGCTGTCGAGCGAATCGGCGGAATCATCATGAAACAGACGCGTTTGTTTCAAACCCGCGCAGTAGAACTCGTCCTTGAGATCGTTGCAGCGCGCGAGTTCAGCAGTCAGGCGCGAGTCACATAGCGCGGCGCTGACTTGCGCCTTCTCGATGATCTGCTTGAGTTCTTTCGCGCGCAGCAGCGGCATGGTTGGCACTACGACCAGGCCGGCCTTCAGCGCCGCGAGCGCCGTCACCGCCATGTGCAGGCTGTTCGGTCCACGCAGCAGCACGCGGTTGCCCGGCTGCAAACCCATTTCGCCGACCAGCACATGCGCGCTGCGATTCACCAAGGCCAGCAACTCGCCATACGTGGTCGCCCGCGGTTTCCCATCCACGTCCGACCAGATCGCCGGACGGTCGCGATGCCCCGCTTCGATGGTTCTGTCGAGCAATTCCGTCGCGCAATTGAAGCGCGCCGGGTAAGCCACGTCCGGGTTGTCGAGCAGAAAGACAGGCCATTGATCCTGCGGCGGAAGATTGTCGCGCGCGAAGGTATCGACGTGTGCTGACGGTTCCATCATGGTCTCCCGGGCGTTGAGCCGGCTGAATGCGCTTCGGTTGGCTTGGTGGGTTATGTTGCTTCGTGCTTCGTATTTCGTGCGCTTACTGGGGAACCACGGCCGTGGCTTCGATCTCGACTTTCGCCTCGTCTTCGATCAACGCGACGACCTGTATCGCGCTCATCGCGATGTCGTAGTCGCCGATCAGCTCGCGAAACGCACGGCCGATATCTTTCAGCGAGGCGAGGTATTCGCGTTTGTCGGTGACGTACCAGGTCAGGCGGACCAGATGCTCGGGCCTGCCGCCCGCTTCGTGCAGGACGGCGAGGATGTTCTTGAGCGCCTGAATCGCCTGCTGTGCGAAGTCGGTGGTCTGAAAACGCGCCTGTTCGTCCCAGCCGATCTGGCCGGCGATGAATACTTGTGTGCCGGCTGCTGCAACGCCGTTCGCGTAGCCGCGCGGCTTGATCCAACCGGCGGGAAGGAGAGCTTTTTTCATGAGCGATGCGCCTCGATGGATTCAGGTTGTGGGACAAACGCCGCGAGCGCGCTCGCGATGTCTGCGGGAATGTCGATGGATGTGCCGCTTTCGAGCGATGTGGTCACGAGCACCTGTTTCGCGCTGAAGCGGATTTCGCCGCCGTGCCGGCCGACGATCTCGATACTGATCGAGCGGCGCCCGACCTTCGTGACGCTGAGTGACAGCGTGATCGTTTCGCCCATCTGGCTCGGCCGCGAAAACTCGCAATCGAGTTTGACGATCGGCAAACCGACCCGGCGTTGCGCGATCATCTGCGCATAGTCGATCTGCATGCCTTCGTTGAACCAGTCTTCGACCAACGCGTTGGTCATCACCAGATATTGCGGAAAGAACACGATGCCGGCCGGATCGCAGTGCTGGAAGCGGATGCGGACAGGCCGTTCGAAGGTCGCGTTCATTTCGCTGCGTCCTTGATGGCTTCCGCGGCGTGCGCCTTCAGAAGGTCGCGGCCGACAATCAGCTGTTGCACTTCAGTCGCGCCTTCATAGATCCGCAACGCACGAATTTCGCGGTACAGCATCTCGACGGCGGTGCCGCTTTGCACGCCCATACCGCCATAAAGTTGTACGGCGGCGTCGATCACCTGTTGCGCGCCTTCGCTTGCGTGCCACTTGGCCATTGCGGCTTCACGCGTGACCTGTTCACCCTGATCGCGCAACCAGGCTGCGCGATAGACCAGCAATGCACTGCTGTCGATCGTCAATGCCATCTGTGCGAGCTTGGCTTGCGTCAGCTGAAAATCGCCGAGCGTCTGTCCGAACATCTTGCGCGACGATGCGCGTGAAAGACCTTCGGCCATTGCATGCCGCGCGAAGCCCAACGACGCTGCCGCGACCGACGTACGGAAAATATCCAGCGTACGCATCGCGAGTTTGAACCCTTCGCCGGGTGCGCCGAGCATCTGGCTGCGCGGTACGCGTGCGCCGGCAAAGTGCAAACGTGCTAGCGGATGCGGCGCGATCACGTCGATGCGTTCGGCGATTTCCAGACCCGGCGTGTCGGCATCGACGATGAAGGCGGTGATGCCGCGTGCACCTGGTGCTTCGCCGGTTCTGGCGAACACCACGTAGAAATCGGCGATGCCGCCGTTGGAGATCCACGTCTTGTCGCCGTCGAGTACGTAGACGCCGCCGTCTTCGCGTGCTGAGAGGGACATCGCAGCGACGTCGGATCCCGCTTCCGGCTCCGACAAGGCGAAGGCGGCGATAGCGGTACCGTTCGCCACACGCGGCAAGTACCGCGTCTTTTGCTCATGCGTGCCGCCGAGCGAGATCGCGCCGGAGCCGAGGCCTTGCATCCCCAAAGCGAAATCCGCGAGACCGGAATGTTTGGCGAGCGTCTCGCGCAGCAGACACACGGCGCGTGTGTCGATCGTGTCGCCATTCCCGCCATAGGCAACGCCGCCGACACCGTATTTCAACCAGCCCGCCGAACCGAGTTCGCGCACCAGACGGCGGCAGGTTGCATCGACGTCGTCATGCTCTACGTGCGAGAGATTCGCGCGGCACCATGCTTCGATACCCGCGGCCAGTTCGCGATGGCGTGGTTCGAAAAACGGCCAGGCCAGTGCGCTGTGCAGATCCAGATCGCTGTTGGTGCTCAATTCAATCTCCCTCGAAGACAGGGCGCGACTTCGCGGCAAACGCGCTATACGCACGTTCGAAATCGCGTGTGCTCATGCAGATCGCCTGTGCTTGCGCTTCCGATTCGATCGCTTCGTCGATGCTCATGCTCCATTCCTGGTGCAGCATCTTCTTCGTGATGCCGTGCGCGAAGGTCGGACCGGCGACGAGATCGGCGGCGAGCTTCTGTGCGTCTGCGATGAGCGCTGCCGGTTCGCACAGGCGGTTATAGAAACCCCATGCGTGGCCTTCCTCGCCACTCGCTGAGCGGCCGGTGAACAGCAATTCGGCGGCGCGGCCTTGGCCGATGATGCGCGGCAGGATCGCGCAAGCGCCCATATCGCAACCGGCGAGGCCGACGCGAGAGAACAGAAACGCGAGCTTGCTGCGCGCGGTGCCGAGCCGCATGTCGGACGACATCGCCAGGATCGCACCGGCGCCGGCGCAGACGCCGTCGACCGCGGCGATGATGGGTTGCGGGCAGTGGCGCATCGCTTTGACCAGATCGCCGGTCATGCGCGTGAACAGCAGCAGTTCCGGCATCGGCAGATCGATTAGCGGGGCGATGATGTCGTGCACGTCGCCGCCGGAGCAGAAGTTCTCGCCTGCGCCGTGAATCACGATTGCCTTCACGTCGGTCGCGTACGTGAGTTGCCGGAACAGATCACGCAACTCCGCATACGATTCGAACGTCAGTGGGTTTTTACGTTCGGGCCGGTTCAGCGTGATCGTCGCGACCTTGTGGGCGACCGACCAGCCAAAGTGCCGCGCCTCGTAACCGGCGAGCGTCAGGCGGTTGCCGGCCAGTAGGGCGTCGGCGTTGGATCGTGTCATGAGTGTCTCCGGTGCAAGGCTGGGTTCCGTGCAAATCAGTCTTTCAGACTGTCGAGCAGATGTTGTTTGAGTTTGCCGAGGCGCTGATGGGTGCGCGATTTTTCGTCGAGGCTCAAGCCGCCGAACAGTTCGACCACCCATTGCTCATGCGCAATGGCCATCTTGTCGAACGCCTTGCGGCCCGCGGGCGTGAGGCACACGCTGATCGAGCGACGATCGTTGGGATCGGTGCCGCGCGAAACCAGACCTTCTTTCTCGAGCTGATCGGTAATGCCGGTCACGTTGCCGCCCGTCACCATCAAACGGCGCGACAGCTCAGTCATCTTCAGGCCTTCCGGATGACGTTCGAGTTGCGCCATCAAGTCGAAACGCGGCAACGTGGTGTCGAATTCATTGCGCAGGCGCTTGCGCAGTTCGGCCTGCACGAGATTGGTCGTGGTCAACATGCGCAGCCACAAACGCAGGCCCATGTGGCTATCGGCGCCGGTACTCATTTCCAGATCCACGACGTTCTCCGCTGGTTTGGCGACGCCTTTGCGCGGCGGCTTTGCGTCAGCCGTCGTAGTCTTTTTAAGGTTCGATAACTTGGTCACATTACTTCTCCACCGGAGATGGAAATGGATTGCCCCGTGATCGCGTCCGAGCCGGGTTGGCTGAGCCAAAGCACCGCGTTGGCGACCTGTTCCGGGCTTACGAAGCGACGCTGCGGATTCGTGCGCAGCAAGGTTTCGCGCGCCTGCTGTTCGGTGCGCGAGGTCTTGCTGGTGATCTGTTCAAGCGACGTGTGCAGCAGTTCGGTTTCCGTGTAGCCGGGGCATACGGCGTTGACGGTGACGCCTTTCGTCGCGACTTCCAGTGCGAGTGAGCGCGTCAGGCCGATCACGCCATGTTTCGCGGCGCAGTAAGCGGCGACATAGGCGTAGCCGATTTGCCCCGCCGTGCTCGCGACATTGACGATGCGGCCGTGGCCGCGCTCGAGCATGCCGGGCAACACGGCGCGCGTACCGAGGAAGACCCCGGTAAGGTTCACATCGAGCATGCGCTGCCAGAGCGCCATGTCGGTGTGGGTGAAGGGCGCGGCTTGCGCCTGGCCGGCGTTGTTGACGAGGATATCGATTGCGCCGGCTTGTGCGAATGCCTTCTCGACCGATTCTTCGCTTGTGACGTCGACGCTGATGCAGGCGACGTCGCCGAGTCCGTTGAAACTTTCCCGCTGCGCATCGAGACGTTGCGCGTTGCGTCCCATCAAGGTGACGCGCGCACCGGCACGCAGCAGCGCTTCGGCCACGGCTGCGCCGATGCCGCTGCCGCCGCCTGTGACGACAGCGTGCTGTCCTGCGAGGGTCGTGTTGGGCGTATTCACGTGGTTCCTTCAGCGCGTTGCGCGCGCTCTTGCGGCGACAAGCCTGCGTTTGCGGCGGCCTGTGCACGTTCACGTTCGAGATTGCGCTCGAGTTGCGACTTGGCTGCCGTGTATGGTTTCGGCCACGTCACGTCCAGATAGCCGATTTTTGCGGCTTCATTCAACGTCCACGACGGATTGGCCAGATGCGGCCGCGCGATCGCACAGAGATCGGCGCGGCCCGCCGCGATGATGCTGTTCACGTGGTCCGCTTCCGAGATCGCGCCAACGGCGATGGTTGCGATGCCGGCTTCGTTGCGCACGCGGTCGGCGAATGGCGTCTGGAACATGCGGCCAAACACGGGCTTTTCCTGCTTGCTGACCTGGCCCGACGAGACGTCGATCATGTCGGCGCCTGCCGCCTTGAAGGCGCGGGCGATTTCCACGGCGTCGTCGGGCGTGGTGCCGCCTTCGACCCAATCGTTAGCGGAAATACGCACTGAAATCGGTTTGTCTTGCGGCCAGACGGCGCGGATCGCCTTGAAGACCTGCAACGGGTAGCGCAGACGATTTTCGAGCGAGCCGCCATATTCGTCCGTGCGCTGGTTGGTCAGCGGCGACAGGAAGCTCGAGAGGAAATAGCCGTGTGCGCAGTGCAGTTCGAGCCAATCGAAGCCTGCCTCGGCGGACATTTGCGTGGCGCGTACGAATTGCGCTTCGATTTCTTTAAGTTCGTCTCGTGTGGCTTCATGCGAGGTCTGACTGACGCCGCTTAAATATTGCTGCGGTGAAGCGGACACCAGCGGCCAGTTGCCTTCGTCAAGCGGCTGGTCGATGCCTTCCCACGCAACGCGCGTCGAACCTTTTGCGCCGGAGTGCCCCAGCTGAATGCCGATCTTGGCGTCCGACTGAGCGTGCACGAGATCCACGATGCGTTTCCACGCCGTGAGATGCTCGGGCGAGTACATGCCGGGACAAGCGGGCGTGATCCGCGCTTCGGGCGACACGCAGGTCATTTCCGTCATGACCAGCCCGGCGCCGCCCATGGCGCGGGCACCAAGATGCATCAGGTGATAGTCACCGGCGATGCCGTCGACGGCCGAGTATTGCGCCATCGGTGAGACGACTACGCGGTTTTTCAGCGTGACGCCACGCAACGTGAAAGGCGTGAACATCGGCGGAACAGAGTGCTTTTCAGGCGCGCGATCAATGCCTGAGCGGTGTGCGAGCCAGTCTTCGAACGTCGAGAGATAGGTTGCGTCACGCTCCCGCAAGTTCTCATGCGAGATGCGCTGCGAGCGTGTGAGCAGCGAATACGCGAACTGTTCCGGCTCGAACGACGTATAGCGGTCGACATGCTCGAACCACTCCGTCGAATTGCGCGCGGCGTTCTGGATACGCAATACGTCGATACTGCGGACATCCGTGTAGTGCTGCAACGCAGCGGGCAGATCACCCGGATGCGTGCCGATACTGTTGGCGAGTTCGATCGAATCTTCGAGCGCGAGCTTGGTGCCCGAGCCGATCGAGAAATGTGCGGTGTGCGCCGCGTCGCCCATCAGCACGATCGGCGTTTGCGAGCCGTCGGCGTTGCCGCGCCAATGCACCCATTCCTCATTGACGACGCGTGGGAAACGAATCCACTGCGACGACCCACGCAAATGCGCGGCGTTCGACAGCAACGGGTTGCCGTCCAGATACTTGGCGAACAGCTTCTCGCAGAACGCGATGCTGTCTTCCTTGCTCATTTCGTCGAGACCGGCGGCGCGCCACACGCGCTCCGGCGTTTCCACAATAAACGTCGAGGTCTGATCGTCGAAGCGGTAGGCATGGGCCTGGAACCAGCCAAACTCGGTTTCTTCGAAAGCGAATGTGAAGGCGTCGAAGAGCTTTTTGGTGCCGAGCCAAACAAAGCGGCAATCGCGCATGTCGATCGCGGGCTTATAGGTGGCGGTGTACTTCTGACGGATGGCGCTGTTGGCGCCGTCACAGGCGATGATCAGGTCGGCTTCGTAGACGGTGTCGTCCGTGACCTGAGTTTCGAAAACCAGTTTGACGCCCAGTTCTTCGCAGCGCGCCTGCAGGATATTCAGCAGACGTTTGCGGCCGATGCCGCAGAAGCCGTGGCCCGACGAGCGAACCTGCCTGCCGCGGAAATTGATCTCGATGTCGTCCCAGTGGTTGAAGGCGTCGAGAATCGCGTCCGCGCTGGGGGCGTCGGCGGCGCGCAGGTTGCCGAGCGTCTGGTCGGAGAACACCACGCCCCAGCCGAAGGTGTCATAGGGCCGGTTGCGCTCCACCACCGTGACGTCATATGCCGGGTTCCGGCCCTTCATTAACAGGCCGAAGTACAAGCCCGCCGGGCCGCCGCCGATACATACGATGCGCATGTTGACTCTCCATGTGAACCTGCTCTGGAGGGTAATTTAGGCGTCGATAGTTTAGATGTCAAGTAAATTGTCGGAGGGCGTCTATGCTCGTTGCCGTCCAATCTGCAACATCGCGATACTGGCAAGAATCAGGGCGATGGCGGCCACTTCCAATGCGCCAACCCTTTCCCCGGCGACCCAACCAATCAGAAGCGCAACGGTAGGTGTAATGTAGGTTGAGCCCGAAGCGGCAACTGCGCCGAGCTCCTGCAGCAGGAAGTAGTAGATCAGAAAGGCAATGCCGGTTCCCAGGACACCAAGTCCGACCACGACACCGGTGGCCGCCCGCCAATCCTGCAGTATGTGCCGCATCCCGGTGAAGTCTGTGAGCAAGGTCAGTATGAGCAGGGCCAGCCCCATTTGCCACGTGACCAACGCCAAGGGCGGGAGGTTGAATGGCGACAGAAAACGGCGGACGTAAACATACGACAGCCCGAGGGTGATCGCACCTGCCAACATCCAGAAAACGCCGGCAAGATCGATGGGGTTGTCTGCACCTTCCCAAGGCCGCGCAATCAGAACGATGCCGGCAAATCCCAGAACCACGCCTGCCACCATCAACCCGTTCACCTTCTCGGTTCGCAGGAGCAATAGTGAGGAGATAGCAGTGAATATGGCAATGGAGCCGCCCAAAACGCCTGCGGTGCCCGAAGGAAGCAGCGCAGTGCCTTTTACGATGGCAACATAGTAGAAAGCTGTCGCCACAGAGGCCATGACGAAGAAGTGAGGCAGATGACGCACCTGGCTACGGTTGATCACTCCCTGATGCCAGGCGGCGAGTGCCAGTGGCAGGAAGCCGAAAAGTACCCGTAAAAACGCGATCTGCATTGGGCTGATCAGGGTCACCGCCCACTTCATGTAGATAAAGTTCGATCCCCAGATGAAGCCAAGAAGGACGAAGGCAGCCTTGGTAAGCCTCATAGTGCATGCCTCGCCGACCAATGAGATTGATCGTCAGTACATCAAAGTCCAAAATCTGCGGATAGAACAAAAGCGGCATCGCCGTAGGACGTGCTGGTCGTGATTCGGCGGCCGCATCGCATGTGCGTTTCCGATTGCGCATCCGTGTCGGGAACCAGAACTACGGCACGCACGGTGCTCGACTCCCCGGTCGGCTCTACTGAACGATTCGATAGATGGTTGGCGGTAGCGTTTCGCCTGCCGCGGAAAGCGTGTATGCGCGCTGCACCTCCGCCACCGCATGCGCCGCTTCCCGGGCGCTGCGTGCGTGCACGAAGCCAAGTGGCTGCCCGACGTCCACGTGTTGTCCAAGCGGTACGAGTTCCGATAGGCCGACAGCGTAGTCGATCGAATCTTCCGCCCGCACCCTGCCTCCACCCAGTTCCACGACGGCGACGCCGAGCGCGCGGCAGTCGATCCGCTCTACCTGTCCCGCCCCCGGTGCAGGAACCGGAATCCTGATCTGCGCTTTGGCCAGATAACGCGCTGGCGCGTCGATCAAGTCGATGGGGCCGCCCAGCGCCGCCACCATTTTCGCGAAGCGCTCCGCAGCCGCACCGGAGTCGAGGACCGCCTGCAACTTGATTCGCGCCTGCGCGTGGTCGGTAGCAATGCCGCCGTTGATCAGCATCTGCGCGGCGAGCGCTATCGTGACGTCGTGCAGACGATCTGGACGCGACTTACCTGTCAAATAATCGATTGCGCACGCCACTTCCAGCGCATTGCCCGCGCACGGCGCGAGCGACTGGTTCATGTCGGTCAGCAGCGCCGTGGTCTTCATGCCTGCGCCGTTGCCGACGTCGACGATGCTCCTCGCGAGTTCGAGCGATTTTTCCGGAGTCGGCATAAACGCGCCCGAGCCTACCTTGACGTCCATCACGAGACCTTCAAGCCCTGCTGCAAGCTTCTTCGACAGGATCGACGCAGTGATCATCGCGACGGATTCGATCGTCGCCGTGTTGCCCCGGATCGCATAGATGCGCCTGTCGGCGGGCACGAGCTGCGCAGTCTGGCCGATGATCGCCACGCCGACGTCGCGTACTGCGTGCTGAAATTCGTTTGTATCGGGCGTCACGTTATAGCCCGGGATCGAATTCAGCTTGTCGAGCGTGCCGCCCGTATGTCCGAGCCCGCGTCCGGAAATCATCGGCACATAAGCCCCACAAGCGGCAACCATCGGACCGATCAACAACGAGGTCAGATCGCCGACGCCACCGGTCGAGTGTTTGTCGACGATCGGTCCATTCAGGTTCAACGCATGCCAGTCGAGTACCTGCCCCGAGTCGCGTTGCGCAAGCGTGAGCGCGACGCGTTCGTCGACGCTCAGGTCGTTGAAATAGACTGCCATCGCGAATGCTGATACCTGCCCCTCGGTGACGCTGCCATCCACCACGCCGCGAACGAACGCTGCAATTTCGTCCCGCTCGAGTGGCTGCCGGTCACGTTTCTTGCGAATGAATTCCTGGGGCAGGAACATGACGACTCCTTCAATATCAATGCAAGGAAAAGAAGAGACCGGCAATCGCCGCGCTCATCAGATTCGACAGCGTGCTGGCCGTCAGCGCGCGCAGACCGTGGCGCGCCACTTCCGAGCGACGCTCCGGCGCTACAGCACTGAATCCGCCGGCCAGAATCGCGATCGACGAAAAATTCGCGAAGCCGCACAGCGCAAACGATACGATCGCAATCGTCTTGGGATCAAGAACCTGCAGTCCCGCCGCGGCGACCTGCGCGGTGTCCTTCAGGTACGGCGACAGGTCTCCGTAGGCGACGAACTCGTTGAGAATCAGCTTCTCGCCGATGAAGTTGCCGGCTAGCGACGCATCGTGCCACGGCACGCCTATCATCCAGGCAAGCGGCGCCAACAAGCCGCCCAGCAGCCCCTGCAGCGTGACGTTCGCAAAGCCGAACAATGCGGCAATGCCACCCACGCCCGTATTGACGAGCGCAATGAGACCGATGAAGGCAATCAGCATCGCCCCCACATTGATGGCGATCTTCAGTCCGATCATCGCGCCCGAGGCGGCCGCCTCGATGACATTGGCTGAACCCTTCTCGTCGAAATCCAGCCCGTCGATATTCATCTGGGTTGGCTCAACAGTCGGATACAGCAGCTTGCCGAACAGCAGGCCGCCCGGCACGGCCATGAACGATGCAGCCAGCAGATACTCCATTTTCACGCCAAGGCCGGCATAGGCAGCAAGCACGGACCCTGCTACCGAAGCCATCCCGCTTGACATCACGGCAAAGATCTCCGCGCTGGTCATTTGCCGCACGAACGGTTTCACGAGGGCCGGCATTTCGCTTTGACCGAGGAAGATGGTTGCGACTGCCGAGCACGCTTCAATGCGGCTTACTGCCAGCAATTTTTCCAGCGCCATACCGACGATGGTGACGATCCACTTCATGATGCCGACGTAATAGAGTACCGCGATCAGCGCGGTCACGAAGATGATCATAGGCAGCACACGCAGGCCGAACACAAAACCGCCCGCACCGAAAAGCTCGAACATCTTGCTGTCGACCAGCCCGCCGAAGATAAACGACACACCGTGGTTGCCCATTTCGAGCACACGGTTGACAGCGGTGGCAACGACCGCGAGCGCGCTACGTCCGAACGGGACGAACAGCACGAGCGCGCCGATTGCCAACTGTGTCGCAAGCGCGGCGAAAAGGGTCCGGGGCCGTACCGCGCCACGGTTGTTCGATAGCAAATAGGCAATCAACAGCAGTATCAACATGCCGCAAAGGCTGCGCACGATATCCACGTAGTTCCCCTTCGAAGTTAGGGAAATAAGACCGCCCCGGATTGAGGCGGACGGCACGACCGGAGGCGGGCATCTTTTCCACCGGTCGTGAGAATCAACACGGTGTGTTTAATTGGCCGGTACGCCGTCTTTCCAGTGCTTCCAGTCCTTGACGATCGCAGCCACGAGCGGCGAGCCGGTCAGATAGAGGTTGTTGAGCGCCGGGACAAAGCCACCTTGATTCTGGTAATCGAGCAGGTTGTCGACGTTCGAGACGCCTTGTGGCGGACGATCGAAGTCCGAACCGGCACGCAACACCGCTACGCGCTGCGTATCGGCGAGGCCCGCCGCCTGCGCACGCTTGATGACCTCGAAGGTCGCGTTGTCTTCCTGCTGCGTCGTGCAGTACACGCCCTTGCCGTCGGTCAGAAGCCGGGTCCAGTCGCGGGCGCGCTGCCCTAAGGCATTGCCCGAGAACCACGTATCGCCCGCGAGGGTGTCGCACTGAATGACGGTCGGACGCTGATTGGCCGGCGCGCTCTGATATTTCGCGCGATAGGCGACTGCCTGCGGGCTGTCGGTCAGCGTCACGTCGCGCGAAAGACCGTAGGCCTTTTGCAGCAGCGCCTCGTTCAGTTGAAACACTTCGGTGCGGTAATCCAGCGGCGGTTTTTCGTTTTCGCTCTTTGTGTTGATGCCGAGATAGCCGGATTTCCATCCCGCCGGAATCTCACGCGCATCCAATTCCCACTGGATGCCGAAATCCACCAGATAGCGCGCCCAGGCGGCTGAGCCAAGCGTTCCCTGTGCCGGGTCGATGCCGGCGATGCCCGATACGAGGAAGTACGTCTTGCGTAAATCGAATTTTCTCGAATACACCAAAGCGGACATCGAGGCCGCCGCGTTCGTGTGGCCCATGCCGGTCGTCAGGACACACACGCTGTCGTGGTTGCACTGGACGTCGGGATAGTCCGCGGACAGACCCGGTACCTTGACGTGTTCCATCGGACCCAGGTGGTCCAGCCACACTTTGCCTTCCGGCCCGAACATGCTGATGATGAGGACCTTCACAGGCCGCGGACGTTGTGTGGCGTCACCCGCGGAATGGGCGCTGGTTACCAGCGAAACCGCGAGTCCCAATCCCGCAAGCATTCGCCAAAATTTTTGCTTTAACATGAAATCGGTGTCCCTGATCGTTTGTGAGGTTTGATCTGGTTTGTGTTGTCTATGCGATCAGAACTGGTAACCGACGCTGGCGTAATAGCCCCAACCGGTCGAACGGTTTGCAAACGGACCATCGCCAAAGTTGAGGTCTCCGCCAGCCCATTGACCGCCGTTGTGGAAGTAGCGGGCAGCGGTCCAGAAGCGCCAATGCGTAAACGAGTAGATCAGCACGTTTGTTGCGACGAAGGCCGTATCGGTCCGGGTATCGTCACCCGTCTTTTCGCGCAGCCGGGAGCCGAAGTCATAGTTGAAGAAGCCGACGTAGGTCAGATTGCCACCGTGGAACGTACCAAGCGGATAGATGTATTTCATCTGGGCGCGATAGCCGTCCCACGAGTTCTCGTTCGCCGCGCCGTAGTTTTCCCATTGACGCTTCACATACAAATTAGCGGACAGAATTAGTGGGGTGTGTGTGTCGATATCCGTGCCGATGCCGCTGTACAGGGTGTTCTGGCGGCCACCGATGTTATAGCCCTGGTCGTAAATCCAGTCGAACGCCAGATACCATTCCTTGAATGGGCCAAAGCCAAGGTGCTTGCCAACGAGGTCGTCGATCGATACGCGCGGCTCCTGCTCGCTGAAGACAGGTGACCCTCTATCCCACACGCCGGAGTCATGCGTACTGCCCACGCCGAAGACCTTCGGCGCATCCACGTAACCGTACAGGTCGAACGGACCCTTGCGGCCGAAGTATTCATACTCCAGGTACACGTCGTTGGTCTTGTACGGACCGAAGCGAATGTCTTTCGAGCCAATCACGCCCAGACTCTGGTGAAACCAGCTCGACACATAAGGAGAAGCCGTCGTTTGCGGCGTCGGATTAGTCACGACAGCACCGCTTTCCGCAAGCGTCGAGTCAGTGGAACCGTCGGCCCAGGCCGTTTGCGCGACCAGCAGGCTGACCGACATCGCCATACCGATCCAGGTCGCAAGCGCGCCACAGCGCCTTGCGCGAGCCATCCATTTCTTTCCGTCCATTTCTTTTGGATACCTAATGTTAGTCATCGGATCGAATCCTTACTGTTGTTAATATTTTCGATGAGCCACTGCTGTGTGAATCTCTCCAAACCTTGGCAGGAGCACCGCTAAACTGCAGACCGCATGTTCTGCGTGCACTGATGCCCCAATGTTGACCGGTCAGTCAGCTTTAAACGCCAATATCCACGCAGGCCGCGAGTAAATGCAGGAACCATGCCAAAGTTGTCTGATCGGTCAGGATTTGGATTCGCGCCAGGGCGGCGCAGTGCATGTAGGGAGTTCCCTACGGAAATTTCCGTATCAACCTAGCGAAGTTTCCGCGAGTCCTGACTGCGCGGCACCCGCCGCGGATCTACCATCTACATACGGTGACGTTTGTTGCGTCTGTGCGCTGCGCGGGGCCTTCGCAGCAGGGACGATCCGGTCGGTATTGCGGGGGGAGTTGAAATGGAACACGACGCGCACCGTCTGATACACGAGATAAATCTTTCCTATCTTCTCCTGACCCGGCGCCTACTCGTGGAAGACAAAGCTTCGGGCATGAGCAGTCTCGGTGTGCTGCCGGAGGTGGCCGATGTTCTGATGGCGCTTTCGCCCGAAGAGATCGAGAGGCTCGCCTCTACTTCGCAGATACTTTGCTCGTTCCGCTTTCATGACCACACGGTGCTGTCCGCGCTGACACACAGTCAGGTTGAGGTTGCGGTCATGGCGCGTTCGCCGGTGTGCCAGCCGGTCGGGCAACGCGCTTAAGCCGAAACCATTTCTCCCCGGTCTTCGCGCCCCACCGCACAGCAAAACGCCGCATTGGTGGAGGAAAGTGCCGCAGCGGCTCAGAGTGTTGAACATCAATCGCGCTTGTTACATGAAGCCGTCTCGGTCCTTGAGCCGGATGGCTTGGCTCAAGCCGGTGAACGCCGATCGTTCTCCTGTCTGGGACCACATGGGTACGGTCCCATCGGTGAATTATCAATCACTCGTTCTGCATACGATGCACTTTACTGCCGAAGATCTTCGTCTCGTGCTGGAGCTGGTCGAACTACTCGGCAGGCCCTCGCCCGAGAATCTTATCGATCGCCCAGACGTAATTCAGAAACTTGCGTCTCTATTCCACGCAGACTTTATCGGACACGCCATTTGGAGTCGCGACAATGGTCAATTCGAACAGGCCACTCACTGGGGCCGCGACGCTCACATGGCTGTGGAATACGAACAGCACTTTCAGTTTCTTGATCCAATTTCCCCCTTGCTAATTGGGCGCGAGGACGCGGTTCTAAGCGACAGTTTGATCGATCGACGAACTTTCCGTAACACAGAATATTTCAGTGACTTTCTTTCACGTTACCGGGTGTATTCCGGCGTCGACCTGTACCCGCACGAAGTCGGGCACGTTCAGTTTAACTATCGGTTTTGGACTAGCAATCAGAAAAAGCGCTTCGGAGAGCGCGAAGTTGCTTTGCTCAATATGCTGCGTCCTTACCTGATCAACGAATACCAATTACGCCACGTAGCGCGCACCAACAACCAGACGGATACAGCCATAGAAAATTACGCGAGCTTCCTGGTTCAGGAATCAGAAAAACCGAAACCCAATCAAAAGGCTCATAAGCTTCTGGCTGGTTTGCAACCGGCTGAACGGGAGGCGTTGTGCCGTCTGATATCCCGGATACCGTATGACCCATCTGCGACTGCGCAATGGAACGGTTTTGACCTTTGCGTCGAGTACGCTGCCGATGAACGCAAGAAGGGACGTGCGTACATGGTTTATCTGTTGGCGCGTACGGTCGGTTCGGGGTCCTGGTTTCAGCAACACTTTGACCTCACTCTTCGTGAAGGCGAAATTTGCCCCTTGCTACTCAAGGGTTTGGCCGACAAACAGATAGCAGCCATCCTGAAGATCAGCTACTGGACTGTGCGCATTCATGTCGGCCGAATACTTGAAAAACTCGCGATCGATTCTCGCGCCGGCATTGGACTCGCCGTGCTCAAGGCGAGCCACAACACCAGGGCCGACAAAGCGTATCTACCGGACACGTCATCCATTGTGTTTCCGTCCTAAGGCGGTTACCCCGATGCGATAAAACACGTCCCGCATGGCTAGGATTAGCTATTCAGACCCCGTATACGTTGCCGTTACTTCCTATACAACTCGCGTCAGCAAGTGGAAGGTCTTGTTGCGGTATTCGGCAAGCCCTGGTGGAGATCAATGTGCTCCCGCTGGCGCCGGGAATGCCATCAACTCGCGCTACGCGTACCACGGATAGGAACAATCAGTGAACTTAAGCATTCGAAACCGGCTCATCGCCATTGTCACGAGCCTCGTGCTCATCACGCTCGCCTTGAGCACCTTCTTTCTCATGCGTCTCAGTGCCGCTGGAAATGAATTGGAATCGATGTACAGGGCGGATTTTTCTGATGCGGCGTCCGTTAGCGAGATCGATGGACTACTCACTCGGAGCGACATCAACATTCTCCGGATGATCGCGATTGGGGACCCTGCCTCTATTGCCGGATGGAAGCAGGAAAATACAGAGCGGTTTAGCCAGGTCGACAAAGTGATAAGCGAACTGGCAAGCCATCGCGATGGAGAAAAACTGGAGGTGGTCAAGGGGCTACAGGACGCCTACCAGAAAATGCAGGCCGGGATGAAGCATCAGGTGGAGCGTATTGAGGCCGGGGATGTGAAAGGCGGTGCCGAAGTGAACAGGCTGGAAGTCAAGGATAACGCGAACCACGTTTTCGGCATTCTTGCCAAAATGAAACAGGATTTGCGCACGACGGCTCAGGCGCGTTTCGCTGCACAGCAAGTTGCTATTGTGACTACGCGCTACATTTCTTTTGGCGTGATCGCCTGTGCCGTACTTTTCGCTGTTGGCGCCTTGATCTATTTGCTGCGTGCAATCCTGATACCGTTGAACACGTCAGTTAGCATTGCCGAGCGGATCGCAACTGGGAAGCTCGGGAACGACATCCCGAACCAATCGCAAGACGAGTTCGGGCAACTTCTCTCGTCCCTCAAGAAAATGGATCAGCAGCTGAGCGATACGATTCACGGGATCAAGATCTCCGCAGAATCGGTCACGGTGGCGTCGCGGGAAATCGCTAGCGGTAACACCGATTTGGCGGCCCGTACCGGGCAACAGGCCGCATCGCTGGAGGAAACGGCAGCGAGCATGACGCAGTTGACCGAGACGGTAAAACAGAATGCCGACAATGCCCGCCAGGCTAATGCGCTGGCAACGCGCGCTACCGACATAGCTGACGCAGGCAATGAAACCGTACAAGGCATGGTAGGAACGATCGAGAAAATCAGTGCGAGTTCGAGCAAGATCTCGGAGATTACCGGTGTCATTGAAGGCATCGCGTTCCAGACCAACATTCTGGCGCTGAATGCAGCGGTGGAGGCTGCGCGTGCGGGTGAACAGGGACGTGGTTTCGCCGTCGTCGCCAGTGAAGTTCGCAGTCTGGCTCAGCGCTCTGCCGCCGCTGCGAAAGAAATCAAGGAATTGATCGGCTCCTCGGTGGCAACGATTCAGGACGGCTCCATGCAAGCCGTGGAAGTCAGTTCGACCATGGGAAAGGTCAAGCAGGCGATCAAGCAGGTTTCCGATATTGTCGGCGAGATCGCTGCAGCGTCCGAAGAGCAAAGCCGTGGCATTGAACAGGTGAATCAGGCGGTCGGCCAGATGGACGAAGTCACACAACAGAACGCGGCGCTCGTCGAGCAGGCAGCAGCCGGCGCAAAATCACTTGAGGAACAGGCAACCAGATTGAAGGATGCAGTCTCGGTGTTTGAGGTGGCCGGCGGCGCAGCTCACATTGAGCCGCGAGTGGTTCTGCCGCAGAGCAGGCCTCGACTGCCTGCGTCGAATGCTCAAACGACGCGTCGCGCACAGCCCGCGAAGCCGAGGATTGCGCCCGTCACTATTGCCGACAAACCGGCAATGGTCGCCGTGGATACGGCCGGCTCGGACTGGCAAACCTTCTGACCTGAACCCAAACCTATGTATAACGACTCCAAAATGCAGAGCGACGATGCACAACAAGCCGACGCCGCGTCGGCAGAACAATCGCCACTTGCCCTGGCAGTTCAAATCCGCAAGGAGAGTGACCACGCGTTACTCAACGCCCTCACTGCGCTATCGAAAGTAAATGGCCTTACTGTTGTTCAGCATGATGCGCGCCTTGCAGTCATCGGCGAATTGCTGGTTTCCTTGCTGACGCACTTGCCCAACGCCATGCGGTCCGACATTGCCGCCTCGTTCCGCGGCAGGATTGAAGATTTGATGAGCCTCAGCGACGACCGGTGCTTACCGGAAAAATATCACTCGTCGCTCTTAACCGAGGTCAATCGGTATCTGAATGCACTCCGATAGAAGGAGAGGCCGTGGACCACGTCTTCGCCTTCGACGGTGAAGGAGCCGCGCTGGTACTAACCCAGGAGCGGCGGCAATTCGTCCTTCAGGAAATCGACGAAGGCGCGTACCGCAGGCATCATGCCGCGGCGCGTCGGAAACAGCACGGCCAATCGTCCCTCCCGCGAGCGAAATTCCGGCAGTACGAGGCTCAAAGTCCCCATCTCGATCTCCCGCGTGCAGGCATAGAGAGGCAGGCTGGCGATGCCCATTCCTGCCAACGCGGCTTCCTTCAGCGCCGCGATATTGTCGCTCTGCAGGCGGGGCTGAATCGTCTGCATGGAGACATCGCCATTCGCGCCGATCAGGCGCAATACGGTCACTGGCCTACTGATCGATTCGTAGATCAACAGATCGTCGCGAGGTAGCGCATCAGGCGTACCAATCGTCCCGGTCTTCGCCAGATACACAGGACTGGCCACCAACCCCCAGCGCACCGTGCCCAGCGGCGCCTGAACCAGGCTGGAAAGCTCGACGTCAAAACCTAGACCTCGTATCACCACATCGACATGTTCTTCAAGAAGGTCGACCTGTCGATTACTTGCCTCGATAGCCAGCCGGACCTTCGGGTAGCGCAACATGAAGCGGGGCAGCAGCCTGGCCAGCAGGATGTCTGTAATCGCGACGGACATGCTGGCCCGCACCAGCCCCGAGGGCTCGGCAGTCCGCCGCCGAACCGCTTCCTCACCAGCCTGCGCTTCGGCAATCATGGCCCGGCAATGTGCGTACAACTCTTCGCCGGCGTCGGTCAGGCTAAGCCGGCGTGAGGTTCGGTGAAGCAGCCGAACGCCGAGCTTGGCTTCCAGATCGGTGATCCGGCGGGAGATATGGGATTTGCTTACGCCAAGCGCCTCTCCCGCGGCGGTAAAACCGTGGTGCTCGATCACCTGAGCAAAGAGATAGAGATCGTTCAGGTCAGAAGAGACGGGGGTCATCCGACGTCCGGTAGTCGTTGGGTTGGTCTATCGATCGTTTCCTGTGGGAAACGATAGGTTGAGAAATACCATATTTATCGATCGTCGTTGCGGAAATACGATTCCTCTCAACCCGGCGCAGATGTGCACCGGACGGTCCGGCAGGACGTCGCTACGTCGTTGCCACATCGAAAATGCCAACGTTAATCAAGACCATGAAAATCCTTAAGCTCCTGAAAGCTGTCGTTCTCCCCCTGGCGATCGTCACTACCTCTGCCGCCACAATCCAGACGGCCAGCGCAGCGCCTGCGACGAACGCGGTCGCTCCGTCTGGCGCACCGTACTCATTGCTGTCGCGGGACAACACGGTACTCGTACTGGTTGACCACCAGGTTGGCCTGTTCACCGGCGTACGCGACATCGATACCGGTGAGCTCAAGCATAACGTTGTGGCCTTGGCCAAAGCCGCGAAGACGCTCGGCATCCCGGTCATTGTCACCGCTACGATGCCTGACGGCATGTGGGGTCCCACGATCCCTGAACTGACTGCCGCGCTTCCGGGTGTGCCGGTGATCAGCCGGACCTCGATCAATGCATGGGACGATCCGAATGTGCGCGCCGCGATCGAGAAGACCGGCCGCAAACAGATTCTGATCGCCGGTGTTTCGCTGGAAGTGTGTGCCACGTTCCCGGCGCTGTCGCTCAAGGCTGCAGGCTACGATCCCCGCGTGGTGCTCGACGCATCGGGTACGTTTAGCGATACCAAGCGCACGGTGGGGCTGCAGCGTCTGGCAGGCGCCGGCATCCCGGTGACCGATTACGCCACGGCTGGTGTGGAAATGCTGCACGGCAACGACGACCCGAAGGCGCAGCAGGTGTACGCCGATCTCGACATGCCGTTTGCCAACCTGGTGTGGCAGCTCAAGAACGCTTCGCGCAAGTGAGGCAACAACTCGGTCCGGCGAGGGCGAACTGCGTCCTTGGGCGCCCCCGCCATCCATCAACAAAAGTGCCATTGAATCTGACTTTTGTGTAGGGACGCGCGCTCCGTCGTCAAATATTCTTACTCCATCGAGTCGATACGTCCTGCGCGGATTCCATCCAGCCGCCGGCGACGACAAGTCCGCAATCATTTTGCATGGGACCGGAGTGAGCTCTAAAGCGCCAACTCCGGTCAACATAGGAGAGGAAGTTGACCAGGAAAGTCCCGCTCAAGATTGCAATCGCTGAGCACCCCCACACATCGGCCATTCGTAACGGATCCATTTCCATCGAGGGTGTGGATGCCGAGTTCATCACAGTCCAGCCGCAAATTGGCGCATTTCGCCGGATGGTGCGCGACGTCGAATTCGACGTTTGCGAGTTGGCGCCGACAACCTACATCATCGCCCGCGCCTATGGTGCGCCGTTCGTCGGATTGCCGATTTTTGTCGTGCGGCGTTTTCACCACGGCGGCTTGCTGGTGCGCCCGGACGCCGGGATCAAGACCCCCAAGGACCTGGAAGGTAAGAAGGTCGGCGTGCGCGCCTATTCGGTCACGACCGGCGTGTGGACGCGCCAGGTCCTGATCGACGAGTTCGGCCTCGATTCTTCCAGGGTGACCTGGGTTGTCGATGATGAGGAGCATGTTACGCAGCTCAAGCTGCCGTCGAACGTCATCCATGCTCCGGCTGGAAGCTCGTTGGCGGAAATGATGGCGACAGGCGAATTGTCGGCGGGTTTTGCCGCCGCCGCGGGTATCGGCCGCACCGGCGCGCCCACGGGTGGATGGAAGGAGGTCGAGGCCGACTATCCCGATCTGTTGCCCAATGCGACCGAGCTCGAAAGCGAGTACTTCGCCCGCACCGGGGTCTACCCGATGCACGGCACTATCGTCGTTAAGGACGCGGTGCTCGCCGAGCATCCGTGGATCGCGAAATCGATTTTCGACGCCTTCGCACAGGCGAAAAAGGAATGGCTGGCGCGCCTCGATGCCGGCGAGGCGACGAGCGTCAGCGACAAGAAGTATCTCGAACTGCGCAAGATCGTCGGACACGATCCGCTGCCGTACGGTCTGCAGGAAAACCTCAAGACGATCGAAACACTGGAAGCCACCGCGTTCAAGCAGGGTCTCACGCCGCGCCGTATGTCCATTGACGAACTGTTTGTGGACCCATTGGCCCGCTGACCCGCACGCAACTGATCTTGCATGGGACCTGAGTAAAGCGCTAAAGCGCCAACTCTGGTCGACCGCAGATTGCATGGGACCAGAGTAAGGCGCTGAAGCGCCAACTCTGGTCGACAGGAGACGACATGATTATCGATTGCCACGGTCATTTCACGACCGTACCCGCTTCATTCCGTAACTGGCGAGCCAAACAGGTCGAATTCGCGAACGACCCGGTCAACGCGCCGTCGCGTGCCGCCGCGCATGTGAGCGACGACGAGATTCGCGAAGCGATAGGCAATGGTCAACTCAAGCTGCAGCGCGAGCGCGGCAGCGACCTGACGCTGTTCTCGCCGATCGCCGGATTGATGAGCCACCATCTGGGCAATGAGCGCACGAGCCTGGAATGGGCCGAAGTATCGAACGACCTCGTGCACCGCGTGACGGAACTCTATCCGGACAACTTCGCGCCGGTATGCCAGTTGCCTCAATCGCCGGGCGTGGCGCCCGCGAATTCCATCCCCGAGTTGCGACGCTGCGTCGAACAAATGGGCTTTGTCGGGTGCAACCTGAACCCCGATCCGAGCGGCGGCTACTGGACCGGCAAACCGATGTCCGATCGCGAGTGGTATCCGATCTACGAAGCGCTGGTCGATCTGGATGTGCCCGCGATGATCCACGTGGCGGCTTCGTGCAATCCGTGCTTCCACGGCACCGGCGCCCACTACCTGAACGCCGACACCTCGGTGTTCATGCAACTGCTGCAGTCCGATGTGTTCAAGGATTTCCCGACACTGCGCCTCGTGATTCCACACGGCGGCGGCGCGGTGCCTTATCACTGGGGGCGCTATCGCGGCATGTCGCTTGAAATGTGCGAGCGCCCGCTCGAAGGGCTGCTGAACAACATCTTTTTCGACTCCTGTGTCTACCACAAGCCGGGCGTCGAGTTGCTGACCAAGGTGGTGCCAACCGACAACGTGCTGTTCGGATCGGAAATGATCGGTGCCGTACGGGGCAAAGATCCGGCAACCGGCCAGTACTTCGACGACACCAAGCGCTATATCGACGCGTGTACTGCGTTGACGGACGAGGATCGCTACAAGATTTTCGAGGGCAATGCGCGGCGCGTCTACCCGCGCCTCGATGCGCGCCTGAAAGCGCGCGGCAACTAACGTTGGCGCGAGCCATATGCAATGAAACACGCACAGAGACACTCATGACTTCCGCAATCGTTGATATCCATCCCCACATCATTTCCGATGACGAGAGCCGCTATCCACCGGCGCCGTTGTTCGGAAAGCGCTCGGATTGGTCGAAGGAGCGCCCCACTACCGTTGAGACGTTGATCGCGGCGATGGACGCGGCCGGCGTCGCCAAGGCCGCGGTGGTTCATTCTTCGACGACCTACGGTTTCGACAATCGCTATGTCGTTGAAGGTTGCAGCAAATATTCAGACCGGCTGGTTGCCGTCGGCTCCGTTGACGTACTGCAGCCGGATGCACCGGAACGCATTCGGGAATGGGTCGGGCTCGGTCTAGCGGGTCTGCGTTTGTTCACCGGCGGCAGCACCAAGGAGTTCGATCCGAGCGAACTCGACGATCCGCGTGCGTTCCCAGCGTGGGAACTGTGCGGAGAACTCGGCCTGACGATGTGCATCCAGACGGGGCCGATCGGACTGCCGCAGGTCACGGCGCTTGCACGGCGTTTCCCTAAGGTGCCCATCATCCTCGATCACCTGGGGCGCCCCGAAGTAGCCGATGGTGCGCCCTATGCCGCGGCGCGCAGCCTGTTCGACCTGGCGTCGCTCGACAACATCTACCTGAAGCTCACGCCGCGCATCTTTGGCGATGTGAAGAAGGAAAAGGCGAGCGCCGAAACATTCTTCCCGCGCGTGGTGGAAGCCTTTGGTGCAAAACGGATGGCATGGGGCTCCAATTATCCGACCTCGCCCGGTACGCTCCCGGAAATCCTCGCGACGGCCCGGGCGGGTCTGGCATGTCTGAGCGACGAAGACCGCGCGTGGATTTTCGGCAAGACCGCGCAGCGACTATATCCGGCCCTGGCCTGACGTTGCGTCGCCTCCATGCCGGCGACCCAAGATGGTTTGCGGTGGCCGGCACGCAGAACCAATCACACTAAAGAGAAAGAGCAGATGGAGACAAGCAAACCTGGACGACCCGGGATCGCGAGCCGCTGGGCTGTCCTCGCGCTCCTTGCGATCGGTGTGCTGATTTCCTTTGTCGATCGCACCAGCATTTCTTCGACACTGGCGGACGCAGGCTTCGTTCGACATTTTTCGCTGACGAACGTCGATCGCGGCTGGATCAACTCGGCTTTCTTCTGGTCGTATGGTCTGTTCCAGGTGCCGATGGGCTATGTGGCTGACCGCTACGGCGTGAAGTGGCCTTACGCAATCAGCTTTGCGCTGTGGTGTATCGCGACCGCGCTCATGGGGGCGGTGACGGCGCTCGCGAGCCTGGTCGTCATGCGTCTGATCATCGGCATGGCCGAAGCGATCGTGATTCCTGCGAGCTATCGCTGGATTCGCAACAATTTCGACGAAAGTCAGAACGGCCTGGCTGTAGGCCTCCTCGCAATGGGGAACAAGTTTGGTCCCGCACTCGGCGCGCCGGTGGGCGCCTGGTTCATCGTCAATTATTCGTGGCAAGTCATGTTCATCGCGACGGGTCTTGTCGGGTTGATCTGGTTGGCTCCGTGGCTTCTGCTGGTCAGGAACGACCTTCCCTCCAGAACGCAGCTCACGGCGGCGAATCGAAGCGCCCGTACAGTCAGTCTCGGCAGCATCCTGTCCAGCCCGGTGGTGTGGGGCGGAATGATCACGAACTTTTGCTACGGCTATTTCACGTTCTATTGCATGACGTGGATGCCCGCCTATCTGGTCGAGCAACGCGGCCTGTCGATTTCAAGGTCCGGGCTCTATACGTTCTTCAGCTTCGCCGGAATCGCGATCGTCGCGGCGATCGCGGGATGGGCAGCGGACCGGATCATCGCCCGGGGAGGCGACCCGATTCGGGTGCGCAAGGCTTTCACTATCGCGGGCTTCGTGGGCGGATGCACGGTTCTGCTCGGCGCCTATGCCCATTCACTTGAGATGGCGCTGTTCTGGAATGTGCTCTCGCTCTCGCTGCTCGGCTTGACCACCGCGAACAATCTCGTGCTGTCGCGCCTGACCTTGATTCCGAAGCGGGGGGGGGGGGGGGGGGGGGGGGGGGGGGGGGGGGGGGGGGGGGGGGGGGGGGGCGGCAAGTCTGTCGGGTTGGTTGCTCCACGTCAGTGGAAGCTATGACCTGCCGATGCTCATGATCCTGGTCTTCCTGCTGATCGGCGCGTTGACCACGATGATCCTGTTCCGTCCCGAATGGGCGCCCAAGGTAACCGAAACGCACGGCTCGCTGCGGCAAGCCTAGAACGCAGGGCATGGCCGGACCAGCCGGCCTTGATGCACACATTAATTCATTGAGAAACCATATATGGCGAAGATCGTATTCGGGATGGCAGTGCCGCATAGCGGCATGCTCGGTCAAGCACCGGAGGACTGGCTGAAGAACGGGGAACGGGACCGCAACAATCCGGAGTTGTGGTACCGCAACCGGACCTGGACCTACCCCGAGCTGGAAGCGCACCGCGAAGCAGCGTTCGAGAAATTCCTGACGCTCGAGGAGCGCACTGCGCGCGCCACGCGCTGCCGTACCGCGCTCGATGCGATGGCCGCCGCCTACCGCGACGCCAACATCGACGTCGCGATCATTCTGGGCAAAGACCAGAAGGAAATCTTCACCGATTTCTCGCCATCGATCGCGATCTACAGCGGCGAAGAAGTTCACAACGGGCCACCGCAGCGCGCTGTCTATGCACCCGACCACCACGTCACACACAAGTGTCATCCGAAGCTGGCCGCGTATCTCATCGAGCATTTCCAGGGCGAAGGTTTCGATCTGACCGATCTTTTTGCGTGGCCCGACAACGTGTGGATGAAACCGCTGCCTGAGTATCCGGTGGTACCACATGCCTACAGCTTCGTTTATCACCAGATCATGGGCGACAACCCGCCGCCGCATGTGCCAATCATCATGAATTGCTTCTATCCGCCGACGCAGCCTTCGATGTCGCGCTGCATCGAATTTGGACGGGTGCTGCGCGATGCGATCAATGCATGGCCTGACGATGTGCGGGTCGGCATTTTCGCCTCGGGCGGTTTGTCCCACTTCGTCAACGACGAGGAGTTCGACCACAGCATCATGAAGATGCTGGCCGACTACGACTATGACGGCCTGGCCGCCGTGGATGACCGCTCGTATCAGTCGGGCACTTCCGAAATCAAGCTCTACGTGAGCGTGATGAAGGCGGTTCAGGAAACGGGCGCCGAGATGACGCTGGTCGACTACGTCCCCTGTTGGCGCACGCCTGCCGGCACCGGCGAGGGGATGGGTTTCATGTACTGGAAAGCGGCCGACTGATGCGGCTTCATGCAACCCCTATGGACCCAATCACCGAGAGAGAAAGACCATGAGCGACACCCGCCTCAATAGCATTATTCGCGCTTTCGAATCCGGTAAGCCGGCCTTCGCCGCGTTTTCCAAGCTGGACAAGCAGTCCGCCATCGAGATGAGCGACGCGCCTTATGACGGCATCGTCTTCGAGATGGAACATAACCCCTACGACGTATCGGCGCTGGGTGATGCGATGCAGTACATGCTGAACCGGAAGCAGATTGCCGAATCCGGCTCGGTCGCGCCGCGCGTTACGCCAATTGCGCGTATTCCCGCCAACGGCGCGGAAATGAATCAGTCCTTTGCCAAGCAGGTGCTCGATCGCGGCGCCTATGGCGTGGTGTGGCCGCATGTGTCGACGGTGGAGCAAGCCTATAACGCTGTCGCGTCGTGCCGTTACGCCCGGCCCAAGGGCGCACCGCTGTACGAGCCCAAGGGAATCCGCGGTGACGGCCCCGCCAACGCGGCACGCTACTGGGGTTTGAGCATGGCCGATTACTACAAGAAGGCAGATGTCTGGCCATTGGCCCCCGAGGGCGAAATTCTGGTCGGGTTGATGTGCGAAAGCACGGAGGCGATTGAAAACCTCGATGACATTCTTGCGAATGTGCCGGGTATCGGCTTCATCCTCATTGGCGAGGGCGATCTCAGCCAGCAACTGGGCCATCCGCGCGATTACGAGCACCCGGTTGTAGCCGATGCCATGCGGCAGATCGTCGAGACCTGCCACAAGCACAAGGTGGTCGTTGGCAATCCCCATGTCAACGCCAAGAATCACAAGCGGCTGCTCGAAGAGGGTTACCGCTTCCTGATGTCGGCTCCGCTGAAAAGCTATGGCGTGGTCGGCATGGCGCGCGAGATGGCGGGGTATTGAATGAACGGAGCCGAAAGTCTGGTTCAGACGCTCACCGATCAGGGCGTCGACATCTGCTTCGCGAACCCGGGTACCTCGGAGATGCACTTTCTGAAGGCGCTCGAGAATCCACGCATGCGCAGCGTCCTGTGTCTTTTTGAAGGTGTCTGCACGGGCGCCGCGGACGGCTATTACCGGATGAAAGAGACGCCGGCATCCACACTCCTGCACCTCGGGCCGGGACTCGCGAATGGGCTCGCCAATATCCACAATGCCAAACGGGCATCGTCGGGTATGGTCAACATCGTGGGTGAGCATTCGGCCGCGCACCTGAAGTACGACCCTCCGCTTATGTCCGACATCGAAGGCCTTGCACGGCCGCTGAGTCATTGGGTGCGCCGCGTCGAATCGCCGCGCGCGGTGGCTTGGGACGTTGCAACCGCGGTGAGCAAGGCGAGCGAACACGTGGGGCAGATTGCAACGCTCATCCTGCCTGGTGATACCTCGTGGCAGGAGGCGGGCGAGCAGGTCGCGCCGCCGAGCACCGTAGCCGCCGCAGCGAAGACTCCAGACGTTGCGCGCATCGAGCACATTGCGCAGGTGCTGCGTTCGGGCGAGCCCACGCTCATGGTCCTCGCCGGCCACTCGACACGCGGTCGCGCGCTCGAACTGGCGGGCAAGATCAAGGCGGCGACCGGCTGTCGCATCGCGACGCAATTCTTTAGTGCGCGGATCGAACGCGGGGCAGGGCGGGTCACGCTCGAACGTATTCCTTATGCAGTCGGGCAAGCCGTCGAGTATCTGAACAGCTTCAAACACATCATCACGGTCGAGACGACCGAGCCGATCGCTTTCTTTAGCTACCCAGACAAACCGAGCTTGCTCAAGTCACCCGGCACCAGTGTTCATGCGCTGGTCGAGATGGGCGAGGATAGCGCCGCCGGCCTCGACATGCTGGTTCAGGCGCTCGGCGCGACGAACACGGCAGGCGTCCTCCAGCAGCGTTCGGATGCGACGCCGCCGACCGGCGCTCTGGGGGCCGCCAGCATTGCCCAGGCGCTCGCCGCCGCGCTGCCCGAAAACTGCATTCTCGTCGACGAATCGCTGACCACTGGCCGCGAGACGATGGGGCTGACCGTTGGCGCTGCCCCTCATGACCTCATCAACAACATGGGCGGCTCGATCGGCTATGGCACGCCGGTCGCCACCGGCGCCGCGCTGGCCTGCCCCGACCGGCGTGTGTTCTGCATGGTCGGTGATGGCAGCGCCATGTACACCATCCAGTCGCTGTGGACGCAGGCACGCGAGGGCCTGAACATCACGACCATCATCTTTGCCAACAACAGCTACGCCATCCTGAAGGCCGAGTACGCCAACATGGGCGCCGGTGCGCCAGGGGCGCGCGCGCTGGCCATGATCGATATCGATCGTCCGCGTATCGACTGGCTGGCCATGGCGAAAAGCATGGGCGTTCCCGCCGTCGCCGTGGACACAGCCGAAGCTTTCCACAAGGCCATGGCCGACTCGGTGCACGAGCCTGGCCCGTGTCTCATCGAGGTACGGCTGTAAACCCATTCAAGCCTAAGGACGAACATCAATGACAACGACACTGAACAGGGTGCCCACAGAGGTGCCAACATTACGCACCAATCTGGCCGACTATCCGGTCACGAAGGCGATGAAGGGCGGGCGGGTGAACTCGGACATCGTCAAGCTCGACTATTGCGGACCGACTCCGGCACATAACGGCTTCAAGGCAATGGTTCGAGAAAACGCCTTCGACGCGGGCGAGCTCGCGATCGTCACCTTTTTGCAGGCCAAGGCCTATGGCAAGCCTTACGTCATGCTGCCGACGCCGATATCGGGACGCTTCCAGCATCATTGCGCCGGCTTCAACATCGACTTTGGCCACCTCGACCCGAAGGATATCGAAGGCAAGAAGGTCGGCGTTCGCACCTATACACAAACGACTGCGCTCTGGATCCGGGGCATTCTGCGTCACGAATACGGTGTCGATCTGGACAAGGTGACCTGGATGACACTCGGCGACGGGCATCTCGCCGAATATCGCGATCCGGATAACTGCGTGCGCCTGCCCGCGGGATCCTCGATCCCGCAGATGATGCTAGATGGCGAGTTGAGCGCGGCCTTGCTCGGTGAAGATATGCCGAAAGACCCGCGTGTGCGCACGCTCGTTCCCGATGCGCAGGCCGCGGCCAAAGACTGGTTTGCGCGGGAAGGCGTTGTGCCGATCAACCACATGTTCGTGGTGCATGAGGACGTGTCGAAGCAGCGGCCGGACATCGTTCGCGAGCTGTATCGGATGATCGTCGAAAGCCGCGCATTGACTGAAGGCGGCGTGCCGGCCATCTTTCCGCCGATCGGACTGGAAGAGAACCGCAAAGGACTTCAATTGGCAATCGATTGGGCGCTGGACCAGAAGATCATTCCACATCGCCTGTCGGTCGACGAACTGTTCGATGACGTCACGGGAAATCTGGGCTGAATGCTCGCTGAGCAATGACGGAACACGGAAAGGAGCGGCAGGAAACGGAAGCACGATGCGTCGACGAAAGTGGCGGTGCAGGAGCGGTTGAGCGGTGTTACGCCGCTCACCTACGCATAATTAATGGAGGCATTACGCTGTGTATTTAACTTCGTCTTTGAAGAAACTCCTGGCTTGTACGGCAATCGGGGGCGCCTGGATTTTCATTTCAGCGGGAGCAGGTGCCGCGCAAAATGGAACCTTGTTGCTCAACCGCGTCGGTCCGGTGACTTCCGAGCTGTATGTGTCCAATGCAGACGGGACAGATGAACACAAGCTGATTCCGACCGCGGGTTTTGATTATCACGCGGCGTTCTCGAAAGACGGGCAATGGATCGTGTTCACCTCGGAGCGTGACGGACTGGGCGAGTCAAATCTCTATCGCGTCAAAGTGGATGGTACGGGCCTGCAACAGCTCACCAATCACATTGCCGTTGACGATGCCGCCGCTTTTTCGCCCACCGACTCTAACCTCATTGCATTCGTCTCGTCACGCAGGGGCGCGAGCGATTTCGGAACCACCAATATCTGGACACTGAACATTGCGACTGGTGCGCTGAAAAACGTCACGGGTGCGCTGAAATTCGATCCCACCAAACCGCATAGCTATTTCAGACCTTCCTGGTCCCCAGACGGCAAATGGCTTGCCGTTTCTTCCGATACGGGCAGCGATTGGCGCGGCCACAATCTGCCGGTTGGCTGGGAACGCACGCAGGAAAGCAGCATCTATCTCATCAGACCCGACGGCTCCGGCTGGAAGAAAATTGCCGGCAATCCAGGCTTTGACGAAGGGTCGCCATCCTGGTCACCGGACGGCAAGCGTGTCGTGTTTTATGAAACGCCCGTGGAGTCGACTTGGGGCGCGCACCGTCCGGAGTTGATCAATAAAGTCAGCTCGCAACTGGTGTCGGTGGATTTGTCCGACCTTGCCAGGACGACTTTGACGTCGACGCCCGGCTTCAAGGTATTCCCGCAGTATCTGGGTGAGACCAACGTCGCGTATCACGTCAAGGGCGGCGACACTGAGGGTATCTACACCACGGCTGGCATGTTCCGATCCACGAGCAACACGGGCATTCGCTCGCCACGCTATTCGTCGGACGGCAGCAAGATGGTCTACGAAAAAATATCGCTTCGACCCGCGCATGCAAATGGCACGGCGCTGTTCAGCTTCGATCCTGCGTGGAAGTACACCTACATCGACGTCTTCCCGCAGCTGTCAGTGGATCGCCAGAAATTGGTGTACACAGAGAAGGCGATCAACTCTTCCATTGCCATCATCAATCCGGACTTCTCTGGCTATACGCGAATTTACGACCCAGCCACCAGTGGTCTCGATCAGGACATGATCAAGAAGGGCCTGGCCGGCGCATTTCAGCCCACCTGGTCACCGGATCGGCAGTGGGTGGCGTTCGGCGTGGGCCAATGGTTCTTTACGCGTGCTGCCGGCCCAGGCCGGATCATGCGTATCAAGGCCGACGGCAGCATGAACGGCCACGCGGAGGCCTTGACCGACGGTTCCATCAATTCGGGCTACCCGAGCTACTCGCCGGACGGGAAGAAGATCGTCTACCGCGTATGGAGTCCCAAGGTGCAGGGGCTGCGCATTCTCGATCTGGATACACGCGCCACCACCGTTCTGACCAGCGAGGCAGACAACCTGCCGGGCTGGTCGCCGGATGGCAGCAAGATCGTGTTCACCCGCAAGCTGATCGACCCAACCGATCCGAACAAATTCAACTATGACGTGTTCACGATCAAACCCGATGGCACGGGTCTGACGCGCCTGACTTCGGATGGATCGAACCAGGGCCATGCCGTCTGGACCTGGGATGGCCGGCTCGCGTACAGCTCAGGCACCTATGGCTTCAGGGACGAACTCGCGCTGTACGACAACAGCTTCCAACCTGACGGCCAGAACTGGGTGATGAATGCGGATGGGACGGATCAGCATCCGATCACGGATACCTTGTGGGAAGAGGCGATGCCGTTGTACGTTCCCAACCCGTAATCCGGTCCTCGCAGCGGCATGAAAAAAGCGCTGTGCTTTCGCACAGCGCTTTCTATTCGGAGTGTTCTTTACTCAACAGCGTTACCCTGCACCTAAGCAGAGGTCTGCGTTTCTGCGTGCGGAGGTTCGTGAGCAATGTCGTTGACTTTTGGTGCCCATTTGCGCTGAAGCAGAACCACGGTGCTCGTTGCACCAATCAGCAGGAACGCGAAGATCGCCATCATGGGTAGTGTGTAGCTGCCGCCAAGATGGAGCAACCAGCCTGAAAGGCTGGCTGAGATACCGCCCGCGAGACTGGTGGCGACCTGTTGGAGTCCTGTGTTCAAGCCGACCGCCTGCCTGGGGATCAAGGTTAGTTTACACAGCGCCAGGTTATTCGCGGTGACAAGGCCAAGCAACGAGAGTGAGAGCACGTTCCAGAACAGTGCCATCTCGAGCGAAGGGGCGTAGGCGCCGAGCAGAACGGTTGTTCCGCCAATAAAGCCGGCAACGATGAAGCATTTACGCACGACAACGGCATCGTTGCCGCGGGCGATAATCCGGTCCGCGGCCCATCCCGCGATCGCGGCGACGATGGCGATGCCCACAAAGCTGAAGAAGGTGTAGAGCCCGGATTTCTCGAGAGAAAGGCCGCGTTGCTCGACCAGATAGGCTGGCATCCAGGTCATGCAATAGAAGGCGAAATAGCTGTAGCAGAAGTTATTGATCAGCCCGCCCCAGACGACCGGACTCGACAGCAAGTTTCTGAGCGGCACCGAGGAGGCTAGGTGTATCGCCGCCGCAAGTTGCCCTCTGGAGGGATAGTCGTTCCTCACCATCAGCAGCCATGGCACCAGCCAGATCAGTCCGACCAGCCCAGTCGCAATGAACATCATCTTCCAGGAATACGTGACGATCATCCAGGCTGCAATCGGCGCGCCGAGTGCAGGCCCCATCTTGCCGCCAATCGAAAAGATACCGAGTGCTGTGCCTTTTTGGGTCTCCTCGAAGTTGTTGGCGAGATAGCGATAGGTGGCCGGGACCACGACAGCTTCGGCCACGCCGATGAGCAGACGCATGACGATCAGGGCGGACAGCGTCGTCACCATGCCTGTGGCCGCCGCCGCAATGCACCACAGCACGAAACAGATCGAGTAAGGCCATTTCACGCCATAGCGATCAACCAGCCAACCCATAGGCATCTGAACGAGACCATAGGACCAGAAGACGGCCGAATTGAGCCAGCCACGCTCGACGCTCGTCAGTGAAAATTCTCGAACGAAGCTCTTGTCCGCTAGCGCGGAAGACAGACTCGTGCGATCAACAAACGAAATCAGCAGCCCGAGCGCGAGGAGAACGAGAATGCTCCAGGGATTCTCGGGCGCTGATCGCTTAGTTAGATTTGTCTCCATTGTGTTCTCTCTTGTCGTGAAGAGAGTTCGGAGACGCCGAAGTCTCTTCCAGTTCGTAAGGTGATCGGCTACGAACGTTTGTCCGATGTTATCAGCAAGGCCATCCAGCGCGCACAGCCAACCACGCGGGAGCACTTTGAAGCGCAACTGGCCGAAGGAAACGATCCATGGCAGCGTAGCCTACGGACGTGGTGAAGGGCTAGCGTTTCTCGATGGAGGAAGAGCGACGTCGATGAACTCCGTCAAACAACGATTGGCAACCCGCATGACGAGTCGCCAATGATCACGCTCACGAGGGTCGCTGATTAGAAGTGAATTTCGGCCATCAGCATGGGGACGGACGTTATCGTGCCGACCGTTTCGCTAGTCGGCGTGCCGTACATGTGATGCCAGTACTCGTAACCGACGCCCGCATACACCGCGCGCGGATGACCGGCGAATGAACCCAAATCGGCTAGCAGTGATACGCGTGTGAGAAATTCCGTCGTCGTCTCAACACCGAAACCGTCCTTTCCTTTCGGCCCGGTCAGGCTGGCAAACCCGCGCAATACCAGCGGCAACGGTCCCACCCGGAACGGGAAGAGCCATGAGCTCTCGATGTGCCACGCGGTATTGAAGCGTACGTCGACGCCGGTAATGCCGTTATGGTTGCTCTCAGTTCGAAGACCCGCAGTGAGATTCAGGAACCCGCGCGGCAACGCGAACTCGATAGTCGGACCGAAAACGAGCATGCGCGCACGCTCTCCGTAGGCGTCGTTCTTGGTGCCGAATTCAAAGCCGCCGGTCAGGCCGACGTCCCGAATGATGCCGATGCCCACCGGCCGCCCAAGAATCTTTCCAGCACTCAACTCGATTCGGCCAACGCTATACACCTCCTGCGCTCCACCTGAGGAGGGACCACCAGCCTCCGGGTTCGCGGAGTTCGAGACGAGGTAATCCACGTTGAATGCGTAACTACCGAACCTGAAACCACCGGTCGTCGTGAGATAACCAATGTTCTGGGCAACTTTGTCGGGAACGCCAGGGTAGTGAAAATCACTGCCGTAGCGGTAGCCGATATACGTATCGTTCCACGATACAGGCGGCGCGCCGGTGACTTCCCCCGATTTCAAGTCCGGTGCAGTGAGGGGCACGGCACTGTTCGTCTGGGTCTGCTGGGTCTGCGATGGAGCCGATTCACTAGGTGCGGTGTACACCTCCGCGTAACCGAACTCGCTCAAACAGCAGAACATGGCCACACCGAGAAGCGGCTTGCGCAAAGCGACTGATATTTTCGTCATGTCTCCGTCCATATAGATTTTCTTATTGCGGCCGCACCGTCAGCAACTGGCTGAGCAATTCAACGCAGATCATTCTGTCGCGGTTGTAACGAATGGTATGGGACGCCCGATCGGCTGCCTCTACACAAAAGTTAGATTCGCTGGCATTTTTTTGTCGTGTGGTGGAGGGGGTGTCTGCGGCAGATCGTCGGCGAAGTGAACTGTGCGGTGAACGCGATGCGACGGCGGGAGCCGGTCATTGAATTCGTCGGCGAAAGACCTTTTCGCTGGATTGCTCGAAAAAATGCCAGTGAATCTAGTTTTTGTGTAGGGACGTGCGATCGCACATCCGATATTCTTACTTCGAAGCCAGTGCGTCCGGTGACTGGAGCCTTCTTCGAATCGTCGACGCGCGATGGCGAACGCGCAGGATGAATACACGGTCCGGCAATCGGACCGTGCCACGTCGCCCAGAAAATACATATGCAGTGGTACGTGGCCCGGATCCGTGCGCGCGGCGCAAACAGCGCACACGAATCGAGTCCACGCGCGCCATGGACTCCATCTCATCGAGACGCATGCGCTTGCGTCGATGCGTCAGGTCAAGAACGCGGCAGTCCGCTATGCGAACGGGTCCTTTCGTGCGGCTGCAGGATATGAACAGGCGGCCAATGCGGCCGGAACCTCAATCCTGAAGATTTTCAATGCAGGGGGCTCTGTCGGGGTGGGGGCTGCCCGGTTCTATCTGGCATACCATACGGAGCATCAGACCGATAACAGCGTGAAGCGTGACGTCTACGAAGCATCGGGTTCGTACTCGTTTAGTTCCGCTGACCAGCTTTCGCTTATGTATGGTTATGCGCATGATCAAACAGGCAAGGGGAACAACGCACAGCAAGTGGGCTTGACCTATTCCTACTCCCTTTCCAAGCTGACCACTCTATATGGCTCTACTGGGTTTATCCAGAATCGGAATCGCGCGCAATTCACGCTCAACGGCACCGGGTATACCGGTATTGCGGTCGCGCCGGGCGCTGACACGCGCGGCATCATCGTTGGAATGTTGCATAGATTCTGATGGTGACGGCATCGCTGCCGGGAGATCGATGCCATCGTTCGGGTAAATCGCAGGTCATGCCTCGCCGAAATGTATGGAAAAATATGGACTGTTTCCGCGACTCCATGAGAGGGTTATGATGGAATCGAAAAAATAAGGACCGCGCGGAATCAGCGCCAGAAGTCTTCTGCGTAAGGCCGGAATGTCAATGACGGCCGCTACCCAATCGATTCGGCGGCCAAGGAGACTTTATGACACATAGTGCCGTGGCAAAGTACCAGCCCAAATCGATCCCCAAAACAATGCTGACAACCGTTCCAAAGGTCCGTTTGTACGTTGAACGCCCTGAGGATGAAAACTGGTTTGTGCACGTTGGGCATGTCACCGACCGGGGCCGCTGGCGCACCGAACCTCACGCGCATCCTGCCTATGGCCAGGTGATATTCGTTCGTAGCGGGCGCGGTGTAATGAATCTCGAGGGTAGCAGTGTGCCATTCGAGGGTCCGTGTGCCTTGCTGTTGCCGACCGAATGCGTTCACGGTCTCGACTATGAGATCGACGCTGACAGATGGGTCGTGACGATCGAGGTAGCCTATCTGACGCAGGTTAACGCCAAACTCCGTGAGTTCATCGCGCTCTGGGCGTTGCCCCGAATGATCCCACTCTCCTATTCCGCCGAGGCGGGAATGGAGTTTGCCGGCTTGATCGAGAGCCTTAAGCAGGAGGTCGAGTCAGATGCTGTCGGCCATGTGGTCGGTACAGAAGCACTGCTTACGACGCTTCTGCTCATGCTGGTTCGTGAAACACGTTTGGACCAGACTGGCAATGACGGTGCAACACGCAACGATGTTCGCCAGGTTGATCGCTTCCGTAAGTTGATTGACGAACATTACCGGGAGAACTTACCGCTTCAGGACTATGCGTCAATGATGGCCATCTCCTTGGTGCAACTGCGTGCGGCCTGTGCCTCCGCTGCGGAGCAAAGCCCTACAAAAATGATTCACGCACGCATTATCACTGAGGCAAAGCGCAACCTCATTTTTGGCGACATGTCGGTGGAGCAGATCGCCTTTTGGCTTGGTTTTGCAGACGCCGCGTACTTTACGCGTTTCTTCCGGAGAGAAGTCGGTCAAGCGCCAAGCCAGTTTCGCCTCGCTGCTCGACAGCAGGCTCAGCGCAAGGTCCTGTCGCAATAGGTGGGTCTGTGATTCGGATGGACCCTGAATGTGCAATAGGCGCGATCGAAAAATACCAGTGAATCTGATTTTTGTGCAGGGACGCGCGGTGGCGAATCGAATACGCTTAGCCAGCCCGTTCACCCCGTTGACAATGCTGAGACCGTTGATCGCTTTCACCGACATTGCGTCGTGGTGAGCCGGGGCCGGGAATGACGGATGATTGCCCGCACGCATTCCTTGAGCAATATGGAGCCAGACTGCGTGTGCATTCTTCCCACACTATCTGACCTCCAAGCTAGCGGACTATGACACGGCCCCACCAGAGAAACAGGTTGATGCGGTACGGAGCTGTGGCGGTATTTATAACGCTTACGTTGTTAGCCGGAATGCACAGCGGCCACAACAGTGCCGCTACGTTACTGGAACATGCACAAACGGAACTCGTCTACGTGGGAACACAGGAGCGGCAGATTCACGCGCTGCGCTTCGACGCGTCCACCGGCAAACTGACCGTCATCGGCCCGGTTGCTGAGGGGCTGAAATCCACATGGGTCGCTGCGCATCCTCGCTTGCCGATCCTCTATGCGGTCGACGATGACAATACGAGAGAGGGAAGTGTCACCGCATATGCCGTGGATCGCGGGACCGGCGCGCTCACCAGATTGAACGAGGTCGCCACAGGCGGTAGCGGAACCACGAATCTGGGCTTGGACATACCCTCCATGACCTTACTCGCTGCCAATTACGGCGGTGGGTCTGTATCGAGCATCGCGGTCAACGGCGACGGAAGCCTGGGCTCACTCGCGTCCACGATCAAGGAGGCAGGTTCCGGGCCGAACCGGCGGCAGGCGAGCGCGCATGCCCACAGCGCCGCAGTCGATCCGTCCGGCCGATACGCACTCGTTCCCGATCTGGGTGCTGATCGCGTGTTCGTTTACGGCTTTGACAGGGTCACCCATACGTTGTCGCCGGACGACGGGACGCATTCACGGTCTTTCATTGCCCCGCCGGGCAGTGGCCCCCGCCATCTGGCTTTCGGAGTGAGCGGTCAGTTCGTTTATCTGCTGACCGAACTGACTGCCGAAATCATGGTGCTACGTTGGGATGCGTCGCAAGGACGTTTGACGCTCGTGCAATCGGTGCCGACAAGCAGCCCGCAATTTCAGGGTGTGAAAAGCGGCGCCGAGGTCGCGGTCAGCCACGACGGGCGTTTTGTCTATGTCGAAGACCGTGGAGAAAACGCGCTAGTTGTCTATCGCGTTAGCCCCGATTCGGGAGAGCTTTCGCTGGTTCAGCGCACGTCCTCGGGCGGTGAGAGGCCATGGGGATTTGCAATCCACCCGTCGGGAAAATGGATACTGGTCGCCAACCAACGCAGCGGCAAAGTGAATGTGTTCAGCATCGACCCTGCGTCAGGCAGGGTGTCGGATACCGGGCAATCGGTTGACATACCTGCTCCTGTCAGTATCGCGTTTGTGAGGTGATGGACCCTCCCGGCGGACCGATCTCCGGAACCGCCGGGAAGGGTTTCAAGCAGCAACGAGCAGCCAATAGATAAACCCAAAAATCCAAACAATACAGTGACAAAAACTGGCTTGAGCTGGATACGATAGTGGAAAAATCTGCCTGTAGGCCGCAAAGCCAGTCTTTACCAACGGGCATTCATTCCCTTTCCAAACTAGCCCTCAACGCCTCCTATGCCACGCCCGATCGTTGCACAGATTCATCCCGCCGCAGTCAGCCACAACCTCTCCATCGTCAAGCAAAGGGCTTCTCGATCACGGGCTTGGGCCGTGGTCAAAGCCAACGCATACGGACACGGAATCGATCGCGTTTTCCCGGCACTCGCGAATGCCGACGGCATTGCGTTACTCGATCTCGACGAAGCAGTCCGTGTGCGCGAGTTGGGTTGGACCAAGCCGATCCTTCTTCTGGAAGGCGTGTTCAAGCCAGGTGACGTGCAAATCGCCCAACAGTTCGATCTTTCCATGGCCGTGCATTGCCGTGAGCAACTCGATCTGTTGCGCCTGTCGCCGTCGCATGAACGCGTCAACGTGCATCTGAAGATGAACTCCGGGATGAACCGACTCGGATTCCGGCCCGATGCGTATCGTGCCGCGTGGGAGCAGGCCAGATCGATTGCGGGCATTGCGGACATCACGTTGATGAGCCATTTCGCGAATGCTGATGATGGCGATGTGGCATGGCAGATGGATCGCTTCGATGCGGTGACTCAAGACATACCGGGTCAACGAAGCCTCGCGAATTCAGCGGCCGTTCTGTGGCATCCCCAGGCGCATCGAGATTGGGTGCGGCCAGGTGTCGTGCTGTACGGCGGTTCGCCCACCGGTCAGTCGCGCCACATCGACGACGTGGGCTTGCGCGCTTCGATGACACTTCGGAGCGAAGTGATCGGTGTGCAGTCGTTGTCGGCGGAGGAAACGGTTGGGTACGGCCGCGCCTTCGCCGCGAACCGCGAGATGCGTATTGGTGTGGTCGCATGCGGGTATGCGGACGGATACCCGCGGCACGCGTCGACGGGTACGCCCATCGCTATCGACGGCGTCATGACGCAGGTAGTGGGCCGTGTTTCGATGGACATGCTCACGGTCGATCTGACGCCGTGCCCGCATGCGCAGATCGGTTCCAAGGTCGAACTGTGGGGCGACCAGGTCAAGATCGATGACGTCGCTCACGCATCCGGAACGATCGGGTACGAGCTGATGTGCGCTTTGGCAAAGCGGGTGCCTGTAGAAATAGCCTGAATGACCGCATCTCTCGCCGGAGCGTGAAGCAATCCGCAAGGGATGCTCGCGTCTTCGGACGGGAGGCGCCGCCGCATTGCCTGTAGGACAGGCGTAATGGTGTCTAATGAGGGTGTCCAATGAGGGTGTCTAATAAGCCAGCGCAATTGCGTTGTAACGGACAGTGGGTGTTTACGTAATAATTGCGAGGCGTGTCCGAGTCGACCCATTAACCATTAAAAATGCGCAGGTCATGGCTTTCAGCGAACCAAGGTCTCCATTTTTCAAGTGGGTGGTGTCCTCCGCTCAGAACCTGAGCGCTGACAATCGGCAAATATTGCTTGCCAACCTGTTCACTCGAACCGCGTCGATTGTCTTTGCGTCGATCTGCGAAATCAGTGTCTGCGCAACCGCTTACTACCTTTATCCCAGAGCCCTTTACGCGTGGTGGGGCGGCGCCGTGGTTGCGCTGCTGATAACGCGTCTCGCGTTGATCTGGCTGTGCTGCGAGCGCAGTGCCCGCAATCTGCCAACCCCTACCTCAGCTTTTCTCTTTGCCAGTCTTCTCTGGGCGGTCCTGTTCGGCTATGGCACTTTTTTGTGCAATACCAGCGGAAATCAGACGCTTTTTCTGCTCGGCAACGTTTGCGCCGTGGGTGTGATCGGCGGACTAGCCGGGCGCAATGCAGGCACACCCAGGCTGGTGCTTCTCCAGATTTCGTTCATTCTCGGGCTGTTGGGTTGCGGGGCGGCGCTTTCTCCCGGCTCCGGCAAGCTCGTGCTGCTGTTTCAGGCGCCGTTTTGCGCGGCAGGCTTCTTTACCGTGGCATTGCGCAGCAATCGCGACACCGTTGCGTTACTGCTGGCGCGTGAAAGCAGTCATCGGTTGGCTCACCAGGACAGTCTCACAGGCCTGCCTAACCGCGCCCGCATTACCGAGCTGCTGCTGGAACGTACGGCGGCAGGCTCGTTACGGCAGAATCATCGATTTGCCGTTCTACTAATCGACCTTGACGGCTTCAAGGCGATCAATGACAGCCTCGGTCACGCCGCCGGCGATCAGATCCTTCAGGAAGCGGCGATTCGATTGCGTGAAGTATTGCCGACTGGCGATCTGGTCGGACGCCTCGCCGGCGACGAGTTTGTTGCCATTACCGACGGCACGGCGTTGACCCGCGACGTCCATTTGCTGGCAGACCGTATCGTCAAAACGCTCGCGCGACCTTTCACACTCAGCGAAGCGTTGGTGCATATCGGCGCGAGCGTGGGCGTCTCGCTCTATCCGGAGCACGCAAAGACGGGACCACAATTGCTGATCTGCGCGGACCGCGCGTTGTACGCCGTCAAGCGCAGTGGCAAAAGTGCCTTCTCTATCTTCGATGCCGTCAGGCACGCATCTGACGAAAGTTTGAGCCTTCTGCGAAGCGATCTGGAAGGCGCGATGCAGTCTTATAGCGATCTGCGCATGGAGTATCAGCCGATCGTCGATCTCGCCGACGATACGATTTCCGGCCGTGAGGCGCTGCTTCGCTGGACACACCCGACGCGCGGTGAGCTTTCCCCATCCTCGTTCATTCCGACGGCCGAACGTACGGGCCTTATCCTCGCACTCGGTGAGTGGGCGTTGCTGCAATCCTGTACGGAAGCTGTCACATGGCGTGATGCAGTGAGCGTCGCCGTGAATGTTTCGCCGGTGCAATTGCGGGAGGAATCGTTCGCGTCGACGGTTGCGGCGATCCTCAGCAAGACGGGATTGCCGCCCGCGCGCCTGAATATCGAAGTCACGGAAACGGTATTGTTGAGCGACGATATCGTCACCCGGCACAACGTCGAGAACCTTCGCGCATTGGGAATCGGCCTCGCGCTCGACGATTTCGGCACAGGATTCTCAACCATGTCGACGCTTGTGCGCTTCTCATTCGACAAGCTGAAGATCGACAGCTCGTTCGTAAAAGAGTCCGTGCATCGACGCGAATCCGCGGCCGTGGTTCGCGGGATTGTGGCGTTGGCACGAGAGATCGGCATGCCCACTACAGCGGAAGGCATTGAGACGCAGGAGCAGTTGAATTTCGTGCGCGTCTGCGGATGCACGCACGCTCAGGGTTTTCTTCTGGGCAAACCGGTCCGGAGTGAAGAGATCCCGCACCTCGAAAAAAGGCTGGCTGCGCATTCCGCGGATAAGGAGTGAGAGATTTTATCGACCGGCATGATATTAGTTTCCGCGGCGTTGGCCGACCAGTCACAGGACAGAGTGGCGCGACCCTCTGCGCGTGCCGCTCGTGGCGGATTGGCCACGTCCAAGATAGGCGTCGCGCAACGTATCCAGTTCCAGCAACGCCTCTGCCGTCCCATGCGCAACCACGCGGCCGCCTTCGAGCACATACCCGGACTGCGCATACTGCAGCGCGATCGCTGCATTCTGCTCTGCCAGCAGGAAGCTGACGCCGTCGTCGCGATTGAGTGCTGCCACCGTCTCGAAGATCTCTTCGACGACTTGCGGGGCGAGCCCCATCGACGGTTCGTCGAGCAACACCAGGGAAGGCCGCGCCATCAACGCGCGGCCGATCGCGACCATCTGCTGTTCGCCGCCGGACGTATAGCCTGCAAGCGCCTTACGACGCTCCTTGAGTCGCGGGAAGGTGCCGTAGATACGTTCGAGATCCACCTCGAGATCAGCGCGGGCAGGTCGTCGCACGAACGCGCCGAGCCGAAGATTCTCCTCCACGGACAAATGCGCAAAGCAGCGCCGTCCCTCCAGCACCTGGACGAGGCCGCGTTCGGCGAGCGTCCACGGGTCCGCATCGGTAATCGCATCGCCGCGATACGCGATGCGGCCCGACGTGAGCTCGCCCCGTTCCGCGCGAATCAGGCTCGAGATGGCCTTCAGCGTGGTCGTTTTTCCCGCGCCATTGCCGCCCAGCAAGGCGACGATGGCGCCGGACGGCACGGTCAGCGAAACGCCGCGCAATGCCGGAATGAGCCGGCTGTAGGTCACGGCGATGTCCTCGACCTGCAGAATCGGGGCTGCGCTCATGCTCAGAGATCCTTGCTGCAATCGCGCGGCGTAATGCCCTTTTCCTTGGCATACGCGTTCGCCGATTTCTCGATGATCGGGCGCAACAGTGCACGATCGGCCTGAACCCAGCCGCTAATCACCTTCCATTGCTGACCGTCCCATTGCTGGAAGCGGACGGCGCCGCCGCCTTCGTGATCGGAGCATGAGAGCTTCAGCGGTTGAACCAGGCCGTACGCACCCAACTGCTTCAGACGCGCGTCGTCGAGATTCAAGTGCTCAAACCCCCAGCGCACCTGTTCGCCCGTAAGCGGTTTGTCGCCGAACCTGGCCTGAGCCACGCGCAGCGCTTCGACGTTGAGAATACCGTTGACGACGCCCAGGTTGTAATACACCGTACCGAAGCGCGCCGGGTCCTTCAGGTTGCCGTTGCCGGGTTTGATCACATATTGATTGATCGCCTGAAGTACCGGAAAGTCGGTTCCGGAGGGATGCGTGGTAATCGAAATGAAGCCCTTCGCGGCGTCGCCTGCCGGACGTGCATCTTCCTCCGAATTACTCCAGATGTTGCCGATGATGTGATTCGCCGGGAAGCCGACCTTTTGCGCGGACTTCAACGCGACCGGATTCATCACGCCCCAGCCACGCAGAATCACCCAGTCCGGATTGATCCGGTGGATAGTGAGCCACTGCGAGCCTTGTTCGTTACCCGGATGCGGGACTTCGATCTGCGTGAGTTCGAAGCCGTACTTCTTGGAGAGCGCATCGAGCACGGGAATCGTCTCGCGGCCATAAGGGGAACCATGGTAGAGCACCACGATCTTCTTGCCTTTCAGCTGATTCAATCCGCCTGACTGCTGGCCGATGTAATTGACGATCGCCGAGACTTCGCTATACGGGTTGAGTTGAAGCGGAAACACGTACGGAAATACTGCACCGTCCGTGGAATCCGTGCGGCCGTGATTGATCGTGACCAGCGGGATCTTGTCGACGGTCGAACGATCGAGCGTCGCATAGGCGATCCCGACCGAGAGCGGATTGGTCGCCGCAGCCGGCGCGCCGTTCAGGCCGCTCTTGAGCCGCTCGTAGCACTCCACGCCTTTTTCCACGACGTATTCGGTTTCGCATTCGCTCCACGTCAGCTTGACCCCATTGACGCCGCCATCGCGTTTATTGATGAGGTTCATATAGTCGATAAAGCCGCCGAAGAAGCCACTGCCGCCCGCCGCATACGGCCCGACGCGATAGCTTTGCAGCGGGAAGTATTCTTCGCCCGCAGCTTGCGCGGTGGGCGCAAATGCGGCGCTAAGGGCAAGCATCAGGCTCGCGGCAGCGGCGACGCGCGAGACTGTCCCGCGCCTTTTGAAGGAGTCGATGAAATTCATACTGGATGGACCTTGAATGGATAAACGATGGATTAAAGGGTGATGCGTGAAAGCGAAGTCATGGGCGCAGCGGCCAGTCATGCAGACGATTCCACGCGGTCTGAACCAGTCTTGCGAGTCCGTCCGGTTCCTTGATGAGAAAAACGATGATCAACGTGCCGAAGAGGATTTTCTGCAGGTTCTGCAACTGACCGGCTTCAATGCCGATGCTGGCCAGCGCGCCTGCGGCATTGGAGAGAAGAATGGGCAGCAGCACGATGAAGGCCGCCCCGAGAAAATTCCCGCCGATGCTCCCCATGCCGCCAATGATGATGATGAACAGCACCTGAAACGACAGATTGAGATCGAAGCCGTGCGGCTCGACCGTGCCCAGATAGGCAAATGCCCACAACGCGCCGGCAATGCCGATCACAAATGAACTCAGCGCGAATGCGAGCAACTTGGTGCGGCCGGTCGGGATGCCGATCACGCGTGCGGCCGTGTCCATATCGCGCACGGCCATCCAGCGTCGGCCGAGTTCGCTGCGTACGAGGCGGGTCGCAAGAATGAACAGGACGGTGGTGACGCCGAGTACGAGCAGATAGCGTGCGGCCGGCGTGTCGATTTTCCAGCCGAATGCCGTCAGGCGGGGCGCGCTGAGTACGCCCGAGGTGTCGTTGTTGGAAAACCAGCTGACTCGCGTGAAGATCCATTCGACAAAGAACTGCGCAGCCAGTGTCGAGACGATCAGGTAGAAGCCTTTGATACGCAGACTCGGCAAACCGAACACCGCGCCCACGGCGGCAGTGATCAATCCCCCGAGCAATAGGTCGACGACCAGCGGCAACCCCGGCACCCGCACCATGAGGTTGTAGGTGGCATAGGCGCCGACCGACATGAACGCCGCGGAGCCGAGCGAGAGCTGGCCCGCGTAGCCCGTAACCAGGTTCAGCCCGAGTCCCGCAAGCGATAGCACGAGGAACGGAATCAGAATGGCATTGAGCCAGTAGTCGTTGCCGAGTATCGGCACGGCGACGAACGCAATCAGCGCGAGAATCGCCGCGAACCATAGCTTCAGCCCCGGCAATTGCACCGGGTACGGTTTGATCCGACGTAGCGTGTTCTGCGTGGTGTGAAGAGATGACATAGCGGGCCTCACACGCGTTCAACGGCGGGTTCGCCGAACAGACCGACTGGCCGCGCGAGCAGGAATAGCATCGCGAGCAGATAGGGAAACCAGTTTTCAATCCCGCCGCCGAGCAGGCTGCCGACATAAACCTCGGCAAGCTTTTCCGACGCGCCAATCAGCAGGCCACCGACAATCGCCCCGCCGATCGACGAAAACCCGCCGATGATCAGCACCGGCAGCGCCTTCAGCACCACCAGCGAGAGCGAGAACTGCACACCGAGCCGAGCGCCCCACAGGAGCCCCGCCACGAGGCTGACAAAGCCGGCGAGAGCCCATACGATCGCCCACACGCGCGGCAGCCGTATGCCGATAGCGAGCGCGGCGAGCGGATCGTCGGCGACTGCGCGCAGCGACAGCCCGAGCCGCGTGCGCTGGGTCAGAAGCGACAGGCCGATTACCAGCACGCCGGCGGTCGCCGCGGCAAAGACGTCGAACTGGCTGATCATGACGCCGGCCACGTTCAGCGGTTTGTCGTCGATGCCGAGGTCCAGACCGTGCACCTGGGCGCCCCAGAATAATTGCGCGGCGCCTTCGAGAATGAAGCTCAAGCCGAGCGTCGCCATGAACAGCACAATGGGCGGGCGATTCACCAGCGGCCTTAACACGAGCCGGCCGATCAGCAACGCAATCAGCACCAGGGCCGCTAACGTGATCGCAAATGCCAGCACGGGGTGCATGTGCCGCTCGACGAGGCTCACGTACGTAAGCGCACCAAACAGCACCATCGAACCCTGTGCGAAATTGAACACGCCGGACGCTTTGTAGATCAGCACGAAGCCGATCGCGACCATCGAATACATCACGCCCGCCAGCAATCCGCCGACGAGTACTTCGAGGAAAAATCCCATGTCGTTCAATCTCTCAGTGACGGGTGCCGAGATAAGCGGCCAGTACGTCCGGGTTGGTGCGCACGTCGGCAGGGGCGCCGTCTGCGATTTTCTTGCCGTAATCGAGCACCACCACGTGATCCGACAGGTCCATCACGACACCGATGTCGTGCTCGATCAGCACGACAGTCACGCCGAATTGCGTGTTGGCGTCGAGTACATAACCGGCCATTGCACGTTTTTCGTCTGCGTTCATGCCGGCCATCGGTTCGTCGAGCAGTAAGAGACGTGGCTCGGCGGCGAGTGCGCGGGCCAGTTCAACGCGCTTTTGCACGCCGTACGGCAGGGTGCCGACGGTGGTATGGCGGTAGCGCTGCAAATCGAGCGCTTCGATCACGACTTCGGCATAACGGCGTTGCACCGTCTCATCGCGGCGCGCACGGCCAATGCTCAAAGTCTGTTCAAGCCATGTGCTGCGCCGATGCAGATTGCGGCCGGTGAGCACGTTGTCCAGCACGCTCATCCGTCGAAACAGTGCGATGTTCTGAAACGTGCGGGCAATGCCGCTGTGCGCCGCGTGATACGGATTCATGCGCCGATAGATACGGCCGTCGAAATTCACGCTGCCTTGCTGCGGTTGATAAACGCCGTTGATCACGTTGAGTAGCGAGCTTTTACCCGCGCCGTTCGGGCCGATCAGTGCGCAGATCTCACCCGTGTGCACGGCGAAGCTGATATCGGTGACCGCTTTCACGCCCTTGAACGACAGCGAGATATGGTCGAGCGAGAGCAGAGCGTTTGAGGATGAAGTCATTGGACGTTGAGTCATGCGTCAATAGGCCGGCTGTTCTGATGCGCCGTCTGTCGCATAGTGCTGCGGCGCCACGGCCTGACGTTTAGGTTCGACACGCCGCCAGTCGCCGGTATCGGGCCAGGCGCGCACATCGACGCGTATTGCTTCGAACAGCGCAGCGGTTTTTTCATCGAGCGGCGGCCCGATGACGAGCGCGGCATGCGTGCGCGAAAAACCGATCACTTCGCGTAACGGACGGGCGATGAGCCACCAGGTCAGCGCACGAGCAAGTGGGCCGCCCTGTTTGCGCTGCGCACGGTTGATCAGACGGCGTTGCCATGAGCGTGCACCGGGCAAACGGTCGTCGACTAGTTGTGCCACCCGGGCGTAGGTTTCGCGCGTGCCTGCTACGAGGGTGGGCGCGAGTTCGCGGCGGTCGTTGTCGCGGGTCGCGAGCGACTCCGGAAAATTCAGGCGAAAGCCGCTCAGTACCCACGGCGCGATCAGGTAACGCGCCTGGGATGCGGCGGCGAATGCGCGTGCTGCAAACGCTTCGTCGCTCGCGTTCAGTTTCTCGGCGGCGACGAGTTGCTGTGCTTCACGCACCAGCGTCGCATGCGGGAAACGCTGTTCGACGAGTTGCCCATCGGCATCGAGGCGCACGAAGGCGAACGCGTCGTCATGGGGGCGAGCAGCGGAAGCAAAGCCGCCCTCGTTGTGGACCGACAACGACAACGCTCGATAGTCAGTCACCGCGGCATGCGGATGCGACGCCAGATTGCGTGGGTTGGCATCGATCACGCGCAGACCTTCATACGTCAGCAGGCGATCGATCTGGCTGTCGTCTTCGGCGAACACGAAGCGCGGCGCGATATGCGTGAGCACTGAGCGCAACGCGTCGTCGGTGAGTTGCGGGTCGAGCGGTATCGCGATGCCACCGTTCCATTGTGCGGCCAGCGACAGTAGCAGCGCTTCCTCGCGCGGATGGCTGACGAGCAGCAGCGCGTCACCCGCCGCGAAGCCTTGCTGCGCGAGACCGGCGGCCAACTGCTCGACCGCCGTGGCGACGTCTTGCCACGACAACGCGTGCCACGTGCCCAGCCGCTTGTGCCGCAATGCGATAGCGTGCGGCCGTTGCTGCGCCTGATGGCGCAGCCAGTCCGGCAGCGTCGACGGCTGTGCGTTTGTCATGATCAGGCGGCCTTGGCCTGCTGCTTGAGTTCGAGCTCACGCACCAACGGCAGGACCCGCTTGCCGAAATACTCCACCTCTTCGATGAAATGGAGAAAACCGGTCAGCACGAGGTCCACGCCGATCGATTTTAGTTCGACGATGCGCTCGGCAATCTGCTGTGGTGTACCGATGAGATTGGTGCGGAAGCCGTCGTTGTATTGCACGAGGTCTTCGAAGCTCGACTTGGCCCAGTTGCCTTCGCCTTCCGGCGAAGCCTTGCCGGCCTGTTTGACGGCGTCGCCGAACGCATGCACGGCTTCGACGTGCGCGTGTTTGATGATGTCGGCGAGCACGGCCTTGGCTTCTTCTTCGGTATCGCGGGCGATCACGAAGGCATTCACGCCGATGCGCACCTTGTGATTGTTTTTTGCTGCCTTGGTCTGAATATCGTCGATCTGTGCCTTCAGGTTCTCCGGCGTGTTGCCGTTGGTGAAATACCAATCGGAAACGCTCGCAGCGTTGTCGCGTGCGGCGCGTGAACTGCCGCCCTGGAAGATCTCCGGATGCGGCTTCTGCACGGGCTTGGGGCTCAGCGTGTAATTGTTGAAGCGGTAGAAGTCACCCTTGAAGGTGAAATTGTCCTGTGTCCAGATGCCCTTGAGTGCCTCGATGAATTCGTGCGAGCGGCGATAGCGTTCGTCGTGTTCGAGCCACGGTTCGCCGAGCGCGGTGAATTCACCCTTGAACCAGCCACTCACCACGTTGATCCCAATACGGCCGTTGGAAATATGGTCGATGGTGGCAATCTGTTTGGCGACAACGGCGGGGTGCCACGGACCTGGCAGAATCGCCGCCAGCACCTTGAGTTTGGTTGTGGCGTGCAACAGGGCCTGGCTAAACGACACCGACTCATGCTGATATTCCGCACCGTATCCGGCGGTAAAGCGGATCTGGCTCAGCGCGTATTCGAAACCCGCCTTCTCCGCGGTGAGTGCGAGTTTCTGGTTGTACTCGAGACTCCAGTCCGTGCGCTGCTCGATTGTGCTGACAACCAAACCGCCGCTGACATTGGGCACCCAGTAGGCGAACTTGACGGCGTCGTCGTGAGAATGGTTCTGGCTCATGGTATTCCTGATGATTGAATGAAGAGACTTAGGCAGCCAGCGTTGCGGCTTGCGGGAAAGAGGTGGGTAGGCGTCCGGCATGCAGCCATGGGAGCGCGCGTGTCACAGCCAGTGCAACGCGTTCCTCCAGTGCCGGGTTAGAGATCGCATAGCCGTTGAAATCCGCTTCAGACGCATACACGCCAATCGGTAGCGTGCGAGTTTGAAAGAAGCTGAACAGCGGACGCAATTGATGATCGATGACGAGCGCGTGGCGATCGCTGCCGCCCGTTGCGGCGAGCAGAACCGGCACGTCGACCAGTGCCTCGTGATGCACGAGATCGAACAGATGCTTGAAGAGTCCCGTATACGATCCGCGATACACCGGGCTCGCAACGATCAGCAGGTCCGCCGATTCAATGGCCTCGATGTGCGCGGCCACGTCGGCAGGGACCTGCGAGCGCTGAACCGCACCGGCTAGGCTGGAGGCGATCTGCCCCAGTTCGACGAGATGCGTGTCGATCGGCAGCGCGTCGCCGAGCGCGGCAAGCAGGCGTTCGACCACCACGAGGGTGCGCGACGGCCGTTGCAATCCACCGGAAACGGCGACTACTTTCAATCTCTTACTCATTCGAACGATCCTTTCAGGCGAAAGCAAATTAATCGGGAGTGCCGCTTATTTAGCGAATACCGTGCCATCCGGCTTCGCGTGACAAGACGGGGCGAGGACGAATGTGCGAGCCAACGCCGATCGCGCGCCAAGTCAAATGGCATAACCGTTTGCGGTTTTTGCTGCCGCGCATATCGCGGTGGCATGGAACCATTGCAGGCTGACGTATGAAGCTGGCGAAGCAAGATGGCCTCGGCGCTGCTGCTGGAGAAGCAGCGCCGGGTGTTGGAGAGGGACGCGAGAGCTTTCAGTATTCCAACGGGCCTGCTGCCTGGAAGGCAATGTGTGAGAGCGGTGCTGGTGCAGAGGCAGCATCCATACCGATGCTGCTGCGTAAGCAGCAATTCGACTTTGGATACCACAACAAAATGCATCGGAAGTCGCGGTAGATGGTCAGAATACGCTTCTGAGGAAGCAACCCTGATCAGTGCCGTTCAACGCCCGTCAGCCAACAGATGACGGTCCACGCCCGCGTGTAGCGGAGTGAGTGTCCTTGCCCATATGAATTCGACCTACGTACTGCCGGACGCGCCGGCTTGTCTGCTACCGGACGCGGAGACAGCATCGGTCAGTGAAACGCCGCTGCAGATCGCGCAGCGGCTCGCGACCCTATTTGCGCTAACCGCCGCCGAACGCGACGCGCGAGGTGGGACGCCGAAAGCGGAGCGGGACGCATTGCGCGCCAGTGGTCTTCTGGCGATGAGCATTCCGGAGGCGCACGGCGGTCTCGGGGCGAACTGGCGGCAGACGCTGGATGTCGTGCGCACGCTTGGCCGGGCCGACAGTTCGCTCGGACATGTATTCGGCTTCCATCATCTGATGCTGGCGACGGTGCGGTTGTTCGGTTCGTCGGCGCAGTGGCGCGCCTGGTTCGAGCAGACTGCGCGCCGTCAATGGTTCTGGGGCAATGCGTTAAACCCGCTCGATGAACGGGCCGTGAGCTACTCGCACGCGGATTGGCGCGAGTTCAGCGGGCAGAAGAGCTTCTGTTCCGGCGCGCTCGATTCCGAAATGCTGATCGCGTCTGCGCGAGACGCCGATACGGGGGCGTTGCTAATCGCGGCGGTACCCACCGGGCGCACGGGCATTTCCGTCGCGGAGGATTGGAACAACATCGGTCAGCGCCAAACGGATAGCGGTACGGTGACGCTGGAAAAGGTGCGAGTGGAGAACCACGAGATTCTGACCGACCCAGGGCCGCTGTCGACGCCTTTTGCGTGTCTGCGGCCCTTACTCGCTCAGCTGATCCTGACGAATGTGTACCTCAGCATCGGCGAAAGTGCGTTCAACGACGCCCGTCATTACACGCTTCATGAGGCGCGTCCGTGGCATACGTCCGGCGTGCAAACCACGGCCGCGGATCCTTATATCCTGGGCCAGTATGGCGAGTTCTGGGCGGGCCTCGAGGCGGCGCGGCTGTTGACCGACCGCGCGGCCGATCGTTTCGATGCGGCATGGATTCGAGCGGATGCGCTGACCGACGCCGAGCGCGGCGACGTGGCGTTGGCGGTTGCAACGGCCAAAGTTGCGGCCACAGAAATCGGGCTCACCATCTGTACCCGTATGTTTGACGTGGCCGGCGCGCGTGCGACGCATGGCGCGTTGAGGCTAGACCGTCACTGGCGAAATTTGCGCACGCATACGCTTCACGATCCGCTTGCCTATAAGCTTCGAGAAATCGGCGAATGGGCTCTGACGCAACGATATCCGACGCCGAGCTTCTACTCATGAACTATTCACTCCATCACGTGTTACCGGACCGGCCTGCCGTCGCGCGAACGGAAGTGCCGCCTTTGTTGACGATGCCCGACAAGCGCACGCTGACCACTTCGATTCGCGCGACCGCGCAGGTCTTCTCGGACCCGCAATCGCTGGCCTTGCTCGAGCGTATTCGCATGGTGGCGCCGAGCGACGCTAACGTGCTCGTGATCGGCGAGACAGGGACGGGTAAGGAACTGGTCGCGCGTCATGTGCATAACCTGAGTGCTCGCAAGGACGGCCCGTTTGTGGCGGTCAATTGCGGGGCGTTCTCCGAGTCGCTGGTGGAGAGCGAGTTATTCGGGCATGAGAAGGGCGCGTTTACCGGTGCGTTCTGCGCCAAGCCTGGCTGGTTCGAAGCGGCCAATGGCGGGACGCTGTTTCTCGACGAGATAGGCGATCTGCCGCTATCGATGCAGGTCAAGCTGCTGCGCGTATTGCAGGAACGCGAGATCGTGCGGCTCGGCTCGCGCCGGAGCATTCCGATCGACGTGCGCGTGCTGGCGGCTACCAATGTGCATCTGCAGGATGCGGTGGCGGCAGGCCATTTCCGCGAGGACCTGTTTTATCGCCTGAATGTCGTGCATCTGGCTGTGCCGACGTTGCGCGATCGGCCCGGCGATATATTGCCGCTGGCCCGCTACTTCATTGAAGAGTACCGGAACCGGCTGGGCTACGGTCCCGTCGACATCGAGTCGCGCGCGGAGCGAAAGCTGCTGGAACATAGTTGGCCCGGCAATATCCGCGAGCTTGAGAACGTCATTCACTACGCGTTGCTGGTGTGCCGCAGCGATTCGTTAGGCGAGGGCGATCTGCAGATGTCGTCGTTCGGGATTCATGCCGCGCGACGAGCGGCTGTCGAACCCGTTGCGTCTACACCGTTGGAAGGGCTCGAAGGGGCGCTGCGTCATCTGTTCGATCACGCCGAAGGCAACCTGTTCGAGCAGATCGAAGACACGGTGATGCGTGTGGCGTTCGACTTCTGCTACCGGAATCAGATTCAGGCGGCGAGGCTGCTGGGCATTAGTCGCAATGTGTTGCGGGCGCGCTTGATCCGGGCGAAGCAGATTTCCGCGCAGAAGTAGGCTCATTTGCGTTGCATGCCTTTGGAGGTTGAAGCGGACCGGCCGCGAGACCGGTCCGCATGCCGCTGCGGTAGCAGACTATGCCGTAATTCGGCTATTGCCAATCTGCCAGACGAAGGGCGGCTCCTTGCCGTTGATTTCCCAATCTCCCACGATCCGTTCCTTATAGATCAGCGGATTATGTGACGCAGCGGTCCGCGCGTTTCGCCAGTGGCGGTCCAATAGTTTGTTTTCGCTGGTGCCCGAAGCACCGAGCGCATTGAACAGGTCCGTGGTCGCCTGCAAAATCAGACCGGCCACGGCGACCTGGGCTTTTGCCGATTCGATTTCGGCCGCCACGTTCGCCGCATGTTCTGCATCACGGTCCGCACCGAAGCGCGTTTCGTACGCTCTCTGTGAAGGCTCGGCTGCTCGCACAGCCGCAGCTTCCGCCGCATACACGCGTGCCGCGATTTGACCCACCACCTGTTGCACCTGCGCGTCTTCACTGACGCGTGGCGCGTTGCCGTGGCTGTAAACCCGCGTGCGTTTGCGTACTTCATGCGAGATGTCGCGCAAGGCGGCACGCCCTGTACCTGCAATTACGGCAATCAGCACGAGTTGATAGAACGCAGTCTGGTATTTGAAGCGCGTGGCGAAGTCGATGATGTTCTCTTCTTCGACCACGGCATTTTCGAATACGGACGTCCCGCTTCCAGTGGTGCGTTGACCGAAGCCATCCCAGTCGTCGCTTTGTTTGACGCCTGTCTGATGCGTGCTCACTGCTGCGATGACGTCCGCGCCGTTATCGTCGCGCTGCGCATAGACGTCGATCCAGTCGGCAAAGATGCTGCCTGTGCTGTAGTACTTGGTTCCGTTGACGACCCACTGGTTGCCGTGGCGCGAGACACGCGTGATCACGTCGCCGATCTTGACCGCACCGACTTCGGTCCACGCGTTACCGACGATCTCACCCGCCACGAAGCGTTGCAGCCATTTGTCCTGTGCGGCGCCGGGTGCTGCGTTGATTCTGTCTTCGACGAAGGCGAAATGGCCGCGCAACGCTTGCGGCAAACTCGAATCGGCCTCGGCCAGTTCGATCAGAAGCTGCACGAGTTGCGGAAGCGACGCGCCGGCGCCGCCGTATTCGCGCGGCACTCTGACTGCGCCGAACCCCGCTTCCTTCAACCAGACAATCTGCTCGTACGGCAGCGCACGAGTACGTTCGCGTTCGAGCGCGCCTTCCGCGATCCGGTTGAAGATCGGCCTGAACCTGGCAGCCAACTGTTCGTAGTCTGTGCCGTACGAAAGCGGGTGTTTTTCACGCGGGTTTTGTGATGTCATGCGCTTGCTCTTAAGTCGATTGGTGGAGTAAGGCAGAGCGATTGCGCTCTTGACCATATGGACTACAAAGCACGAGCTATGCCATCGAGGCGGGCGTCCTGCCTTGCCCCTCGATAGACGATATCGGAGTTTCAGGCTGCTGGATTGCGAGCAGTGTGCTGATGGGCTGCTTGTCTGACAGCAGTTTGGACTGGATACGTTGGATCACGGCCATGCTACCTTCCTGAATATCCACGAGCGTGCGCTCATGATTCGATAACGAGGTCCACATGGAACCCACCTGGCAATTCCAGCTAAGAATCACCGTCTCACCCGAACTTGCAAACGATCTGCGCACAGACCCGGCCGGTGCCTCGCATGCTGCGCTTCGCAATGTGCTGGGCAAGCACAACGCGACTTTGAAATGTCAATTCGACGCTTTCGCAGACTACGTGAATGAAGCGGAAAAGCAGGGCTTGGAAAACTATCCGCTTTATCAATGGACCCGGCAGACAATTGAGAACCCGGAGAAGAAAGCGAAGTACTTGCAATCATTCACTGTCTACGTGAATGGCGAAGAGATATATGGCAAGGAAATCACCGACGTGTTGCAAGCTGAATTGAGGGCACTCGCCAGTGACGATGGCATTAAAAGCGTCGCCCGGTTCGATACGAATCCCGCGGATAACCCGCAGCCACCCAGGCGCTAGCGGTTACACGTAGTTCATCTGCTTTTTTTCACGACACTCGCGTGTAATAAATCGAAACTATTGTCTCGGCACCGCTTGCGCCAGAGCGCGGCGGTTGCCGACGCGCGATCGCGTCCGTCAGTCATTCATTTCCACGGAGACCTCCATGCCGACGTCGGCATTCCGGCTTTTTGCGCTCATCTGTTCTGTTGCTGCGGCAGCGCTGCTTGGCGCATGCAGCGACGGCGTATCGTCCACGCCGGTCAAGGCAGCATGCGGCAACGCCACCGTTGTGAACGCCCGCATGAGCTGCCCGCCGGGCTTCGTCCCGCCTGCTTCCTGAGTCCAGAATTCAAATTAGGTCCATCGCATGGTCACCAAAACTCGTCGAGATTTTCTGAAGCTGTCCGCCGGACTGGCGGGCGCGACTGCCGCCACCACCCTGTTTCCCGAATCGATTCGCAAGGCGTTGGCGATCGAGCCGAGTTCGGTCACGGGCACGATCCAGGACGTGCAGCACATTGTCGTGTTCATGCAGGAGAACCGCTCGTTCGACCACTATCTCGGTCACCTGAGTGGCGTGCGCGGGTATAACGACCGTTTCCCTGTGACGCTGCCGAACGGCCAGCCGGTATGGTTCCAGCCGCGTCAGGAAGATCAGACGAAGGTGATCGCGCCGTTCCGCTACGACACGACCAATCCGAACGTCAACGCGCAATGTATCGGCGGCCTGCCGCATACGTGGGCCACCACGCACGGTGCGATCGACAGCGGCCGCGCCGACAAGTGGGCCGTGCAGAAGACCAACATGACGATGGGCTATCACGTGCGCGAGGACATTCCGTTCCACTACGCGCTCGCCGACGCCTTCACGGTGTGCGACAACTACTTCTGTTCAATTCCGGGTAACACGCATCCGAACCGCATGTATTTGATGACGGGGATGGTCGACCCGCTTGCCACGGGTGGCGGGCCGCTACTCGACAACACCGACTACATCGACAACCAGTTCGATACGATCAAACTGCAGCCCTTCAACTGGACCACGTATCCCGAGCGGCTGGAAACGGCCGGCATCTCCTGGCAGATTTATCAGCAGGGCACCGGTTTCGACAATTTCACCGGCAACTACGGCACGAACATGCTGGCCTCGTTCCAGAATTTCGTGAACGCACCGGCGGGTTCGTCGCTGCAAAACCGCGGGATGAGCACGCGCACGCTGACACAGTTGAAGGCTGACGTGCAGGCCGGCGCATTGCCACAAGTGTCCTGGCTGTTGCCGCCCGCCGCGTATTCGGAGCATCCGAAGTTCACGCCGCTCTACGGCGCTAATTACATCTCGACGATCCTTGACGCGCTGACGTCGAATCCCGATGTGTGGAGCAAGACCGTCCTGTTCATCATGTACGACGAGAACGACGGCTTCTTCGACCACGTGGTGCCGCCGCAGGCGCCTACAGTGCCCGGCTCCGGCATGAGCACCGTGGACATCTCGCTCGAACGGCACAACGTCGTGACCGCCTCGCAGGCCGGCACGTATACCGCCGACAATCTGCCGTACGGCCTTGGGCCGCGTGTACCGATGACGGTCGTGTCGCCGTGGTCGAAGGGTGGTTTTGTCTGCTCGCAGGTGTTCGATCACACGTCGGTGCTGCAATTCATCGAAAAGCGTTTCGGCGTAGTCGAGACCAATATCTCGCCGTGGCGCCGTGCCGTTTGCGGCGACCTGACCACGGCGCTCGACTTTTCGAAATCGGATGCGGCCGTGCCGCCGCTGCCGAGCACGCAAACCTATGTTGCACAGGCCGATCTGCAATGCGCGCGTTCCACGGCGCAAGCTGCGCCGGCCAGCACGGCTCAGCAATTGGTGACGGCGCAGGAAGCGGGCACGCGGCCCGCGCGGGCGCTGCCGTACGAGTTGCATGTGAACGGGAAGTTGCAGTCGCAAGGGTATGCGCTGACGTTTGCGAACACCGGCACGCAGGGCGCGCATTTCTGGGTGTACACGGGTGACCCGACCGCGATGCCGCGCCGCTATACCGTCGAGGCCGGCAAGCAATTGACCGATACGTGGGCACTCGATGCGAACGGTAATTATCTGGTGAACGTCTATGGCCCGAACGGTTACTTCCGGCGCTTCGCGGGTTCGTCCACGGCGGATGCTGCAGCCAAGCCGGATGTCGTGACCTGTTACGACGTGGCCAACGGCAACGTCTACGTGACAGTGTCCAATGCTGGGACCAAGTCACTCACGGTCACCGTAAGCGACGTCGTCTATGGACAGGCGCCGCGCACGTTGACCGTGCCTGCGGCAAGCAGTGTGGAGGCGCATTGGGACTTGTCATGCAGCAGTCAGTGGTATGACTTTCAATTGACGGTCGCAGGCAATGCGGGCTGGTTGCGGCGCATAGCAGGTCACGTGGAAACAGGCCACGCCAGCATCACCGATCCTGCTGCCACTGCGCCGGTGACGAAGGCGATTTAGGCGTACAGAGTGGACATTTCTTTCAATGTCATTTCGGGTCGGCGGCAAAGTGGTAAGTCAATTTTACATTTGGCGACAAGGCGCGAAGTTCGTGAGAGGATGGCATTTCACTTTTTCTCGCGGAGGGCGAAATGGGACTCTTGGACGAAGTAGGCAAGATCGCTGGTGCGGTAGCGGCCGTTGAAGCAGCAGAAAAAGTCGATCCGGACGCAGGTCTGCTAACGAAAGGCGTTGCAGCGATTGCAGGCTTTGAAGGCGCAGGTGCATTGGAGGGATTGGTCGAGAAAAAAGACGGCGAGAAGCAGGACGACGCCGACAACGCTCAGGCTGCAGACGGTACGAATCCTCAGACGTGATTTTTTCGCTGTGAGCGGGCCAGTTCTACTTAGGACTGGCCCGTTTTTTATGGTGAGCCGGGACGTGATATGCCTGGTCGTTGCCATCCGTCGTGTGCTTGTTGTGAGCGAATTGATTTGAGGACGACTCTTTGACCATCTCTGCGACACGCAGGAATCTGACGCTTGGGTTGCCGCTGCTCCTCGGCCTTCGCGTTACTCCCACACTGGCCGCAAACGCATCCCCATTAGCCGACATCGAACGCCGCAATGGCGGACGCCTTGGTGTGTTCGCTATCGATACCGGTTCGGGCCGAACCTTGGCGCATCGCGCTGACGAACGCTTTCTGATGTGCAGCACGTTTAAGGGACTGCTCGCCGCGCAGGTGCTATCGCGCGTGGATGCCGGCAAGGAGGATCTTGCCCGTCTTGTGAAGTACACCGGGAAGGACCTGATCTTTACGTCGCCCGTGACGAAGGCACACGTTGCAGAAGGCGCGATGTCGGTGGGCGCACTGTGCCAGGCGATTGTCGAAGTGAGCGACAACACAGCGGCCGTGTTGTTGATGAGAAGCGCCGGTGGTCCCGCCGCTTTGACTCAATTCGTTCGCGGTCTCGGCGATGCCGTGACGCGTTCCGATCGGTACGAACCCGAGTCGAACAAATATGGCGGTGTGCTCGATACCACTACGCCTCGTTCGATCACCAACTCGGCGAGCAAAATTCTCTTGGGAAATGTTCTGAGTCCCCAATCGCGTACGCAGCTGGAAAACTGGATGCTTGCCTGCAAGCCGGGTTTGAACCGGCTCCGCGCTGCGTTACCGCCGGACTGGATAGCGGGTGACAGGCCCGGAACCAGCGTGGAAGAAGAAACCAACGACTATGCGATCGTTCGTCCACCCGGACGCGCACCGCTTTTGATCGCAGCCTATTACGATGCGCCCGTGCTTGACATGCCAGCTCGGGAGGCTGTCTTGCGGGAGGTCGGTGCAGTGTTCGTGAAGTGGACAACGGATCGGGCATGACGCGCGTCGACCCGCGCAACCCGCGCATAGATGTGATCCGCGGCGTCCCGATTCTTCCTGTCCTGTTTCACCACTTCAACATCGCGTGCCGTTTGAACACCCCAACTGCTCGCTCATGCCAAGTTCGGCGAAAACCTTCGACATCATGCCGGCGCGTCGCCACTCCAGCCATTTGATGTAGCAGGTTTGCGATGGCGGAAAGCTTGCGGGGAGGCGCTGCCACTTTTCGTTATTGCGAACGATCCACAGTATGGCGTTGACGATCTCGCGCGGATCTCGCCGTGGTCGGCCAACTCTCGGTGTGGTGTCGTGGTGGAACAGGTGGGCGATGCGTTGCCAATCTTCATCAGACAGCGGGGATTCGAACATTTTCAGATTTTAACCAGCCAGTACAAGCTGATTATCCCAGTAGAGGCCGTCTTCTAAATTGCGATTTCGGACGTTAAAGCGGCGCAAACCGGAGGATTGCTTTTGGCTGGATTGTGGTGGTCCAGGGGCTCGACTGATCGGCCCTCGCGCTAACGCGATTTGCCCCTGGTATTCTTTTTGGCGCTTGTGGCGCGAGGTGTCTCTTTAGCCGGCAAGGCACTGCCGCCGTTCATCTGCTCCATCCACGACAAGGCGTCGACGTACGACAGGAACTGCTGGAGATACCCCGGCGACAACTCGCGCATCAGCGAGAGCGATCGATGAACAAGGCTGCTCGAGTTGAGCGGACCGGCATTGCCCGGCGCTTTCTTCAGCGACTGCCGCAGCTGTTTCTCGGATCGGACCTTGGACCAGGTTTCCCTGAAGTAATCGAGCGCCTCCAGTTCCGGATAGGACGATGGCCGAGGCGTGGCGCTGCCCGCTGTGAGGCCGTCATCGTCTGCAGGCGCATGATTGGCGATGTAGTCGATCAATCCAGCCAGCGCTCCGCGAGTGGGATCACCGGATGATGCTTTGGTGTCCGCATCGCCAGCCTCGGATGCAGCGCGCTCGAGATCGACCGCATACGCCTCGATCAGTTTGGATAGCCTCTCATCCAGCAGACGCCGCGCCTCGCCGCTATGACTGGCTGCCCGCCGATCCAGCGCCTCGATGAAATGAAAGCGAATGGGATCCATGCGATCGGCGCCACGCTCGCGCCATGCGTCGAGCGTTGCCCGGGCGCCGCCTGTCACCTCGCTAGCGCCACTACTCGTACGACTGACACTACTCACGAGGCTTCACCGTTGCGCTCGAAGGCCTCGGGACCGGTGCTATTTCCACGCGCCGGTTTTTGGCGCGGCCCTGGTCATCGGCATTCGTGCTGACGGGCTGCTGCGAGCCGAACGCGGCAGCGAATACGGACGAGGCGGGCACGCCTGCATCGATCAACGAACGGGTCACCGTCAGCGCGCGTTGGGCCGAGAGCTCCCAGTTGTCGGCAAAGCGACGGTTAGCCTCCCGCACCTGCCGGTCATCGGTAAAGCCGCTCACCATCAGGATCTCGTCATTGGCCCGGAGGTAAGCGGACAGCGGCCCCGCCAGGCTCTTCAGGACGTCCCGGCCCTCCGGCTGCAACTGATCGGAGTTCAGTGCGAACAACACGCTGCCGTTGATGCCGATGCGTCCGTTGACCAGTGTCACCCGGCCCGCGGCCAGCGGTCCTGCCAGCGCCTGCTCCAGGGTCTTGCGGCGCTGCGTTTCCATCTGACGCTGCTTGACCTCTTGCTCCAACCTTGTCGAGAGTTCCAGCTGCACACCGATGACACCCACCAGGATCAGCACGAACGCGCCCAGCAACACCGACATCAGGTCGCCGAAGACTGGCCAGATGGGCGCCGTGGTCTCCACGCCGCCGTCGATTTCCTCGCTCATGCCGCTTCAGCTCCGACAGACGCCCGCTTGCCGGCGAGGTGCTGCAGGTCTTCGACGATCTGCTTCTGCGACATCATGCTCAGGTCGATGACTTCTCGCGCCTGGGCGACGTAATAGGCCAGCTGCTCATCGCTGCGCGCGAGGGACTTGTCCAACGCGGCTTCGATACGCTGCAGATGTGCGACCAGCGTGGTATTCGACTCGCCGAACACCTGGACGGCCGCGCCGAATGCTTCGCCTAGGCTTGCTACTTCGACGGCGCTGCCGGTGACCTGCGCGGCCACCGCGCCCAGCTTTCCGGTCTCGAGTTCGACCTTGTCAGTGAAACGGGTGCTGACACGATCCAGCAGATCCGCTGACGTGGCGACGAGCGCGTCGACGGCCGTGCGCTGTTCGGTGGATGCATGGTTGACGGCATCGAGCAGGGTTTCCAGCGTTGCCAGCAGGCGGCTGCGCTCGTCCAGCATCGCGGTGTCGCGGACCATGCTGTCGGAGAGCTTCTGACGCAATTCTGCGACGACTTCCGCCGCTGCCTTGGGCGCTTCCGACGCGGCTTGCACAAGCTGGCCGATCTCGGCGATCGTGCTGCTCGCGTGCGCCTGAGTTTGAGCGGAGATGTCGCGTGCGGTTTGTGCCAGCGTGTCGCAGATCTCCTGCTGGCGGGTCGCGCTGCGCGTGCCAACCTGCTCCCATTCCTTGCTCAGCGTGGTGGCCATGGAGCCGAGTGTCTCGGTCCAGGCGGCCAGCCGCTGCTGGTCACGTGCGGCGAGTTCCGCCTGCAGGTTTGCGGCGGCCTTGGGGGCGTCCGCAGCCACTTGCACGAGCCGGTCGATCTCGGCGATCGTGCTGCTCGCGTGTGCTTGTGTTTGGGCCGAGATGTCGCGCGCGGTCTGTGCGAGTACGTCGCAGATTTCCTGCTGCCGGCTCGCGCTAAGCGTCCCTGCCTGCTCCCACTCCTTGCTCAATGTAGCGGCCATTGAACTGAGTGCCGCGGTCCAGGCCTCCAGCCGCTGCTGATCTCGTGCGGCGAGTTCCGCCTGCAGGTTTGCTGCGGCTTTGGGCGCATCCGCAGCCACTTGCACGAGCCGGTCGATCTCAGCAATCGTGCTGCTCGCATGTGCCTGAGTTTGAGCGGAGATGTCGCGCGCGGTTTGCGCCAGCACGTCGCAGATCTCCTGCTGCCGGCTCGCGCTAAGCGTGCCCGCCTGCTCCCACTCCTTGTTCAACGTTGCGGCCATCGAACCGAGCGTCTCGGTCCAGACTGCCAATCGTTGCTGATCTCGCGAGGCCAATTCCGTCTGCATGTCCGTATGCGATTGGCCCACCGCGGCGAGCAGTGACGCCGAGTGCTGCTCGAAGGTTGCAGCGGCCGCCGCCAAAGCTTGCTGATTGTGTCCCGCCAGTTTTTCGCCGACCTGTTCTTGCCGTGACAGCGCCTCGTTCCACGCTGCCGACACGTTGCCCGCCGTCGCTTCCAGTCGCGCGGAGACGCCTTCCAACAGGCCGGCCGAGCGTTGCTCGAAGGTCTCGGTGAATCGATCCAGCGACGTGCCCAACTGCTGCGTGAGCGCCTCGTTCGATCGTTGCTGCCCCTCGAGCGCCTTGTTCCAGATGCCCGCGACGGTGGCGGTGCTTGCCTCGAATCCAGTCGAGAGTCCATCCAACTGCTGCTGGACGGCGTGCGTGACGGTGTCGTGCATCGCGGCCGTCTCGCGCGCGAGACCCGCCAACGTGGCCGCCATGACCGGCTGAAGCGCCGCGCTGGCGGCGCGGGTGCTTTCGGCGACGCTCTCCTTCAACGACTGCTCAACAGACGCAGCAAGGCGCGTATAGGTGGCCTCGGCCCTGTTATGGAAAGCGTCCTGGCTGGCGAGCTGCCGCTCGTTCAAGGCGAGGCTCTGTTGTTCGATGGCTGTCATCATTGCCTGCAGACGCTCGACCAGCGTGGGCATCACCTCGGCCTGCCGCTGCAGGAGCTTGAAGCTTTCCTCGCGCTGATGCGTCTGCGAGTAGATGCGCAAGGTCGTCGCGATCTTCACGTCGAGCAATTGAGCGGCATCGATCCGTTCGCGCCGGCACAACGCCGAAAGCAGTCCCAGCATTGCTGACGTGGCCACGCCCGCAATCGACGTGCCGAACGCGAAGCCCAGTCCTTTGACCGGTGCGCCGAGCGAATCGCGGATAGCTTGAAGGTCTGTCGCGCTTTCCAGCGCCATGCCGGTGCCGCGCAGGGTCGCCACCATGCCGAGGAGCGTGCCGAGCATGCCCAGCAGGACGAGCAGACCGACCAGATACGGCGTCAGCGCCGGGCCCGGCAAGGCCACCCGCTCACCCTCAACGCGCAGGCGCACCGCATTGCGCAGGCTGGGATGCAGGGGCTCGAGCCAGGCGCCCAGGCTGGCCGGCGGCCCGGACAGGTCCGCAACCGCACGCGCCAGCGTGGACGTGGCCTGGCTGTAGCGTCGCAGCTCGAGCGCGCCTGCCACGTAGCAGACGCCAATCAACAGTGTGACCGCCAACGCCAGCACATTCGAGCCGACGTAGCCGCCACCGATCCAGCACACCGCGGCCAGACCTACCAGAAAAACAACGAGATTGAGATATCTGGACATAGTGTCCCAGTTAGCAGGTGCGAAGGGCGGCGAGCAGCCCCTCGACCGGTTGTAAACGAACATCCAATTCGGCCAGCAACACGCTCTGCATATCCTTGCGGAACGTGTTCAGCCACGTGCCGGGTATGGCGGGTATGGCGGGTGTGGCGGGTGGGACGGTTGCGGCGTCCCCCGAGGCTTCCGCGTCGGCCAGCGTTTGTTGCTCCGCCTCGCGCAAGCGGTCGAAGTGCCCCTTGAGCAAGCCGGGCACGGCGGCCAGCAGACTCCGCTCGCGCTCGCTGAGCGCGCGCTCCATCACGGCGTCCACCACCGCGAGCCGGGCCATGGCGGGCGTTCTGGCGGCCAGCATGGCCCGCAGGCGGCCGCGCAGGGTGCCGATGCCCGTCTCCATCGACTGCTGCAAGGAGAGGTAGCGCTGACGAAAAACCGCGTAATCGACCGGCGCATCCGCCGGGGCGCCTTGCGGGAGCGCCTGCGCTGCCGACCCGCGACGCCTCGCGACGGCAAACACGCTATCGCCGACGATGGCGTCCGCCAACGACGCGCGCACGCGGGCGCACTCGCTCTCTTCAGCGTCACTGAAGGCGCGCGCGCCGCCGGCGACGGCAGGCGGAGCGTTGCTCAGCGCCGAGGACAACGCGATCGCGTCGGTCCAGCCGAGCCATTGGCTTAGCCGGTCCGAAAGCGACTGGCTGGATTCGGGAACATCGACGTCCGTCAGGCGAGCAAGTAAACGAATGAGCGCCGGGCCACTGAAAGCTGTGCGCTGTGGGGCTTGCACCATACCACCAGAGTCAAAAAAGTCAGCAGTTTACACGGCGGCGGGGTGAGGGATGCAGCCCCTTAATGAACGGGCGGGGCAAGCGAGGGGTTTCAGCGCGGCCAACAGGCCGATCGCGATGCGATGATTTGGGCCTCCATGAGGGTTTTTACGAGGTTAATTGGGCGGCTTCTACACCGTCTATCGACTGAACGGTCACGGCGATCGGGTGGCGCGATGCACCGCGCCGACGCGGTGTAGTTTCTCCCGAAAGAGCTGGCACGGCGCCGCCCACGTCCAGCCATTTCATCTGCCTGTCATAGCTTCGCGACTAGGATGCCCTGTCACTTCTGTCGCACCCTGGTCCGGCACGGCACTCGCGGCGCATATCGCGCCGTGCGCTCGCCGTCCGCGTTGCCGACCTTCCACCCCCATACAAAAACTCGACATGACGAACAAGAAAATCGACAAGGATTTGCCGACCGATCAGGGCGCTAGCATCGTCTCGCGCCGTGGCTTTCTGAAGTTTGCAGGCGCATCGAGCCTCGCGACGGCTGCGGGCACGCTCGCGTCGGCGGCGCGGGCCGCGAACGGCGCGCCCGACGGTACGCCGGAGCAGGTCCACCTGACCTGGGGCAACGATCCGACGAGCGAGGTGATCGTGTCATGGGCATCGCCGGCGCCGGCGGTCAATCCGCTGGTGCGCTTAAGCGGCGGAGGTGGGGCGAGAGTAACGGTGCATGGCGTGCAAAGTACCTATACCGATGGTATCAACGGCGAGGTCGTGTTCACCTATCACGCGCGTCTGCGTGGCCTGAAGGCAGACACGAGCTACGAGTACGAGGTGAGCGCCGACAACGACAGCAACGCGGCTCAGCCTTTCACCGCGAGCTTCCGCACGGCGCCGCGCGGCCGCGCGCCATTTCGCTGGACCAGCTACGGTGATCTCGCGACGCCCAACACCGGCTGGGTCCTGTCGTCGCCGCAGAGCCGTTTTGCGGTTCAGGCCGTCGAGCGATTTCAGCCGCTGTTCCACCTGCTCAACGGCGATCTCTGCTACGCCAATCTGAACCCGATGAGCCAGCCCGACGTGTGGCGCGATTTTGGCAACAACTGCCAGACTTCGGCGTCGAACCGTCCGTGGATGCCCTGTCCGGGCAATCACGAGCTCGAATTTCACAATGGCGAACAGGGCCTCGCCTCGTATCTCTCGCGCTACACGTTGCCGGAGAATCACACGCGCTTCCAGGGTCGCTGGTACAGCTTCCGCGTGAGCTCGGTGCTCTTCATTTCGCTCGATGCGGATGACGTGGTCTATCAGGACGCGGCTGCGTTCGTGGGCGGCCCGGCTCCCCTGGTGCCGGTGGCGAGCACCGGCAATCCGCCGATTCAGCCGGGCACGTCGCTCTATGTGCGCGGCTATAGCGAGGGCGAGCAGACCCGCTGGCTCGAGAGGACATTGCGCCGGGCGGCGGAAGACGGCGAAGTCGACTGGATCGTCGTGCAGATGCATCAGGACGCGCTGAGTTCATCGAAGACCGGCAATGGCTCCGACAAGGGCATCCGCGAGGCGTGGCTGCCGCTGTTCGACCGCTATGGCGTCGATCTGGTGCTGTGCGGGCATGACCATGATTACGAGCGCAGCTATCCCGTGCGCGGCTGCAATCACAACAAGGGCACCGATATCGCCACAGGGCGCGTAGTCGATACGCTGCAGCCGCGGCCGGTGATGTCGGCAGTATCGTCGGGCGCATCGACGTTCGATACGAGTCACGGCACGATTCACCTGATTCTCGGCGGTGGCGGCACGAGTGCGCCGCTCGACGTGTATGGGGTGGATCTCGGTACCGGCTTGCCGCAGGCGCGTATTTTCACGCGGCCGAATCGTCCGGTTGCCGGAACGACCGCGGGTACGTTCGTGCGTGCCGGTGCGGATGCCGTTGAAGATGCGGTGTGGTCGGCGCAGCGGGATACGGGCACGGGCTACGGTATCGCGGTGTTCGACCATGATCCGGGCCATCCGGGTGGCGAGACCACGATCACGATGAACTACTACCACGCGCCGGGTGCGGACCAGACACCGACGCAGAACTACGAGTTGTTCGAAACGATCGAGTTGAAGAAGAAGCGTCGAGGGTAAAGCTCAACGCGATTTCACGTGTCGTGATTTGAAGCCGGGCAGTGTCACCTGCAGACTAGACTCCCTTAAATAGAAACGGTAGGCTGTCAGTGCTGGTGACTCTGTTTGGCTATGCTGGTCTTGAACGACAACGTGGAGCCTGCACATGGACGTGAGCACTGAAACGCTGGTGGAACTGCTGCGGGAAGTAGAGGCCGACGACCCGATCGACTACGCGGACCTTCCATTCGGAGAACAGGAACTCAGGCGGCTCGTCATGAGTTCGCTGGTCGAGCGTCACCACCAGGTCGAAGCAGGCAACATGTCGATCTCCGATATCCACGCGCTGTATCTGCTGAGCACCGCCAAGCTCGTTCTCGAGAATACGGTGCTTCACGCGAGGCTGCTTCTGCTCCAGGGGCAGCAGGTCGATGTACGGTCACTGCTTGCACCGTTCACCCTCAAAGGCAAATCTTAAAGGCCGGTAGTCGGCACTGTCTCCGGCAGCGCATTGCGCATGACCGGACCAGTGCCGCACGCGCATCACTTCTGAAGTTCCGCAAACAGCCAATCCTGAAAGCTATGCAGCTTCGGCAATTCGGCGCGAGATTTCAACAGGTTCAGCGTATAGCCATTTACCGGAAGTCCTTCCAGACCGAACGGTGCCACTAGTCGCCCCGTTTCCAGTTCACGCTGCGCCAGAAGCAGGCTTTCGAGGCAGACGCCCAAGCCGTCCACCGCCGCGCTGATCGCCATGAACGATCGATCGAAACGCGGACCGCGTCCAATATCGAGCCGCGTCTTGCGATATAGACGCATCCAGTCTCTCCATCCGACCAGACACCCCTCGCTATGAATCAGCGCATGGTGCGGTAAATCCGCGACGCTGCGCAGCGGATGTTCTCCGGTCATCAGCGCGGGCGAGCACAACGGCACGATCGTCTCGGGCGGCAACTCGAGCACCATCGTGCCGGCCGGCTGCAACTTTCTCGGGCCGTAGCGGATGTCGATATCTACCGCTTCCGAGATCAGATCAACCGCCTCTGAAGAGGCATTCAAGCGCACGTCGATATCCGGATGCGCCGCGCTGAAACGCGCGATGCGCGGCATTAGCCATTGAGTCGCAAAACTGGGCGTGCAGTGGATCGTGAGGATGTCGCTCTTGGCGGCGCGCCCGATCTCGCGCGTGGCTGAATCGATTCGCGCGAACGCTGCGGTGATTTCCTCAGCGTATTGCCGCCCGTAGTCCGTCAGGATCACCGTGCGGTGCAGCCGATGGAACAGACGAATACTCAATTGATCTTCCAGCAGCTTGATTTGATGGCTCACGGCCGAGGGCGTGACAAACAGTTCGTCTGCTGCGAGCGCAAACGAAGAGAGCCGCGCAGCGGCCTCGAATGCCTGTATCGACTTGAAGGTGACGCGATTGTGCATGGCAGCATCAAGGTGAATTGAATTCATCCATTGGTCCATCTTAATTCGTTTGAGCGCGTGTGAGCGCGAGATTACGCTTGAGTCACTGGGATCGGCATCACAGCGGCCCCTGCGAAGCGATCCCCAAGGAGACAAACAGTGACCACTAGCGAAACCGCGCCGTACGCCCAACTCGCGGAGCACGCCTATCAGATTCGCCGCAACGCGCTGCGCATGGGCGAAGTGCAGGGGCAGGGTTATATCGGCCAGGCGCTCGATATTGCCGATGTCCTCGCCGTTGCCTACTTCCGCGCCATGCGCTTTCGCGCCGACGATCCCGAATGGGAAGGCCGCGACCGCTTTCTGCTATCGAACGGTCACTACGCCATCGCGCTGTACGCCGCGCTGATCGAAGCCCGCATCATCGCCGACGAAGAACTGGAAACCTATGGCAGCGACGACAGCCGTCTGCCGATGTCCGGTATGGCGAGCTATACGCCCGGCATGGAGATGTCCGGCGGCTCGCTCGGGCAGGGACTGACGATCGCGGTGGGCCGCTGCCTGGGCCTGAAGCGCAAAGGCTCGGATGCCCGCGTCTACACGTTGTTCTCCGACGGCGAACTCGATGAAGGCGCGATCTGGGAAGGGTTGATGTCGGCCGCCCACTGGAAGCTCGACAACCTGATCGCAATGGTCGACGTCAACAACCAGCAGGCCGACGGCCCGTCGTCGAGCGTCATGGCGTTCGAGCCGCTGGTCGACAAACTCCAGGCGTTCGGCTGGTTCGTGCAACGCGTGGACGGCAACGATCTCGCAGCCGTCGTCGCCGCGTTCGATGCGGCACACGCGCATCCGGAAGCGCAACCGCGAATCATCGTCTGCGATACGCGGATGGGGTGTGGCGTGCCGTTCCTCGAAGCGCGCGAGAAAAATCACTTTATCCGCGTCGATGCCCACGAGTGGCAACTCGCGCTGCAGGCACTGGAAGCCGGGAGAACCGTATGAGCGCCGCCGTACCGAAACCCCGTCTGAAAACGTCGGCGATGATCGCCTCGATCGCCGGTGAAGGGCAGATCACCCGCTCGGCCCCGTTCGGCCACGCCCTGGTCGAACTGGCGCGCAACCGGCCCGAAGTGGTCGGCATGACCGCCGATCTCGGCAAGTACACCGACCTGCATCTGTTCGCAAAGGAATATCCGGAGCGCTACTACCAGATGGGCATGGCCGAACAGCTGCTGATGGGCGCCGCGGCCGGCATGGCGCACGAAGGCGCGCAGCCGTTCGTCACCACCTACGCCGTGTTCGCCGCGCGCCGTGCCTACGACTTCATCCATCAGGCGATTGCCGAGGACAACCTCGACGTCAAGATCGTCTGCGCCTTGCCGGGTCTCACGACCGGCTACGGCCCGAGCCACCAGGCGGCGGAAGACCTCGCGCTGTTCCGCGCGATGCCGAACCTCACGGTGATCGACCCGTGCGACGCCATCGAAATCGAGCAGATGGTGCCTGCCATCGCCGACCATCGCGGGCCCGTATATGCGCGGCTGTTGCGCGGCAACGTGCCGGTCGTGCTCGACGAATACGACTACCAGTTCGAACTCGGCAAAGCGAAGCTGCTGCGCGACGGCAACGAGGTGCTGATCATCTCGTCCGGGATCATGACGATGCGTGCGCTGGAAACGGCGAAGGCACTGGCCGCCGATCGCATCGACGTAGGCGTGTTGCACGTGCCGACCATCAAGCCGCTCGACACCGCCACGCTGCTGCGCGAAGCGCGCCGCTCCGGCCGACTTGTCGTGGTGGCGGAGAACCATACGGTGATCGGCGGTCTGGGCGAAGCGGTGGCCGCCGTGCTGCTGACCAATGGCGTCACACCGCCGTTCCGTCAGATCGGTTTGCCCGACGCGTTTCTCGACGCGGGTGCGCTGCCGACCTTGCACGACCGCTACGGCATTTCGACCGAGGCGATGTGCGACACGATCAAAGGCTGGCTGCGGTAAAGGTTCATCAAGGCGGGTAAGTGCCGCACATACGCGCACTTACCAATAGCAAACAATTCAGCAAACCATAAGCTTCATATTCAGGAGATCCGCATCATGTCAGAGTCACGTCTACTCGACGGCAAGGTCGCCGTCATTTCCGGCGGCGCGTCGCCGCGCGGCATCGGTATGGCGACCGCCCGCATGTTCGCGGCGCACGGCGCACGCATCGCCATTTTCGATCTCGACGAAAATGCCGCGGTCGAAGCCGCTGCGTCGATTGGGCCCGAACATCGCGGCTACGTTTGCAATGTGACCGACCGTGGCGCCTGCCAGGCTGCTGTCGAACGCACCGTCGCCGATTTTGGTTCGATCGATATCCTGATCAACAATGCCGGCATTACGCAGGCTGCCAAGCTGCTCGAGATCGATCCGGAAAGCTGGGACCGTATTCTCGACGTCAATCTGCGCGGCGTGTTGTATCTGTCGCAAGCGGTCGTCCCGCAGATGAAGAAGCAGAAGAGCGGCTCGATCGGCTGCATGTCGTCGGTATCGGCGCAGCGCGGCGGCGGCATTCTCGGCGGCCCGCATTACTCGGCGGCGAAGGCCGGCGTGCTGGGCCTTGCCAAAGCGATGGCGCGCGAACTCGGCAACGACGGCATCCGCGTGAACTGCGTGACGCCGGGGCTGATTCAGACCGACATCAACGCAGGCAAGATCAGCGACGACAAGCGTGGCGAAATTCTCGCGGGCATTCCGCTCAATCGTCTGGGCGTACCGGACGATGTGGCCGGCGCCTTCCTGTTCCTCGCGTCGAACCTGTCGTCGTATATCACCGGCGCGGTGATCGATGTGAACGGCGGCATGCTGATTCACGGCTGACGCCTAACGGCAGGACGGGCCGTCAGGCGGGGGGCCGGCGGCGATGGGGACCACGTAGTAGAGAACAGACGACCGCGGCGAGCAACACGTGCAGCCGCCGCGGTTCAGATTCCAAAACCATAACGACGCGCGATCCAGCATTGGAGGAAGACACCATGACAACCCGTTCGAACGCCCCGCAGGGCATCAGCCGCCGCACCTTTCTGAAGGCCGGTGCGACCTTATCCGCCGCCGCGCCGTTATGGAGCATCTCGCGAAGCGCGATGGCGGCCCCCGAGTTTTCGTACAAACTCGCCACCGGCCAGGACCCGACACATCCGGTCAACATCCGCGCGCAGGAGGCGATCAATCGTATTCGCGAAGCGACCAAGGGCCGCCTCGACATCAAGCTCTTTCCGCAGAATCAGCTTGGCTCCGACACCGATCTGCTGTCGCAGGTGCGCAATGGCGGCGTCGAGTTCTTCAACCAGGCGTCGTCGATTCTGGCGACGCTGACGCCTGCCGCCGGCATCGTCAACACCGGCTTCGCGTTCAAGGACTACGACGCGGTCTGGAAGGCGATGGACGGCGATCTCGGCAACTACATCCGCGCGCAGATCGGCAAGTCGGGCCTCGTATCGGTGAGCAAGGTGTGGGACAACGGCTTCCGGCAGATCAGTTCATCGACGCGGGCATTGCGCGCACCGGCTGACCTGAAAGGCTTCAAGATTCGCGTGCCGCAAGCGCCGATGCTGACCTCGCTGTTCAAGGCGCTCGACGCCGGCCCCGCGCCGATCAATTTCAACGAGCTGTATTCGGCCTTGCAAACCGGCGTGGTGGAAGGTCAGGAAAACCCGCTGCCGATCATCGCGACGGCCAAGCTCTATGAAGTGCAGAAGTACATCAGCCTCACGTCGCACGTGTGGGACGGGTACTGGATTCTCGGTAATCGCGCCGCGTGGGAGCGCCTGCCTGCGGACATTCGCGCGATCGTCACGCGTGAATTCGAAAGCGCAGCGATGCTGCAACGCGCGGATATCGCCAGGCTCAGCCTCTCGCTGCGCGACGATCTGAAAAAGAAGGGCATTACCTTTATCGATGTCGACCGGGACGCGTTCCGTGGCGCGCTGGCCAAGACGAGCTTCTATCACGACTGGAAAGCCAAGTACGGCGACGAGGCGTGGGGACTGATGGAGAAGTCCGTCGGAAAACTGGGGTAATGCGATGATCTCAATCTCCTATTCGCACGAGCGGCAGCATCGGTTCGCCTGTGCGCTCGACTCCACTCTCGGCCATCTGGTGGAGATTCCCGCTGCGTTGCTGGTGCTCGCGGAAATCGTCGTGCTGCTGGCTGGCGTGACGAGCCGCTATCTGCTGCACGCGCCGCTGGTGTGGTCCGATGAACTCGCGTCGATGCTGTTCCTGTGGCTCGCCATGCTTGGTGCCGTGATCGCGTTGCGGCGCGGCGAGCATATGCGGATGACGGCGCTGGTCGGCATGGCGCCGCCAGGTGTGCGCGCCTTTCTCGACGTGGTCGCGATCGCGGCGCCGATCGCATTCCTCGCGATGGTGATCGGCCCGGCGATCAGCTTCGCGCAGGACGAATCGTTCATCACCACGCCGGCACTCGAATTGTCGAACTCGTGGCGCGCGGCTGCCTTGCCGGTTGGTTCGGCGCTGATGCTGCTGGTGGCCGTGGTACGGCTCGCCCGCAAGGGCAACTGGCGCCTGACGCTCGCCGCAATCGCAACGGTCGGCGCGCTGGCCGGCATCTTCATTGCACTCGGTCCGTTGCTGCGCGATCTCGGCAATATCAACCTGCTGATCTTCTTTGTCGGCCTGGTCGCGCTCGGTGTGTTGAGCGGGGTGCCGATTGCCTTCTCGTTCGGACTCGCGACCTTCGGCTATCTTGCGCTGACCACGAATACGCCGATGCCGGTGGTAGTCGGCCGGATGGACGAGGGCATGTCGCATCTGATCCTGCTTTCGGTGCCGCTCTTTGTGTTTCTCGGCCAGTTGATCGAGATGACCGGCATGGCCGCGGCGATGATCGCGTTTCTCGCGAGCCTGCTGGGTCACGTGCGCGGCGGACTGTCGTACGTGCTGGTCGGCGCGATGTATCTGGTGTCGGGTATTTCGGGCTCGAAAGCCGCGGACATGGCGGCGGTCGCGCCCGTGCTGTTCCCCGAGATGAAAGCGCGTGGTGCGAAGCCGGGCGATCTGGTCGCGCTGCTGGCCGCGACCGGCGCGCAGACCGAGACGATTCCACCGAGCCTCGTGCTGATTACGCTCGGTTCCGTGACTGGCGTGTCGATCTCGGCGCTCTTCACGGGCGGCATGCTGCCGGGCATCGTGCTGGCGATCACCTTGTGCATCGTGGTGCAGTGGCGTTATCGGCGCGAAGACATGTCGGGCGTCAAGCGTGCGACGGGCGTCGAGATTCTGCGCAAGTTCGTCATCGCGTTTCCTGCGATCGCCTTGCCGTTCGTGATTCGCGCCGCGGTGGTCGAAGGTATTGCAACGGCGACCGAAGTCTCGACCATCGGCATTGCATATGCGGTGCTGGCGGGCTTGCTGATCTATCGCCGTTTCGAGTGGAAGCGGCTCAAGCCGATGCTGATCGATACCGCAACGTTGTCCGGCGCGATTCTGCTGATCATCGGCGCGGCGACGAGCATGGCGTGGGCGTTGACGCAATCGGGCTTCTCCGGACAGCTCGCGCAGACGCTCGGCGCTCTGCCTGGCGGCGCGGCGATGTTCATGGCGGCATCCATCTGCGTATTCGTGATTCTCGGCAGCGTGCTCGAGGGCATTCCGGCGATCGTGCTGTTCGGCCCGCTGATGTTCCCGATCGCGCGGCAGATGGGCATTCACGACGTGCACTACGCGATGGTGGTGATCCTCTCGATGGGCGTGGGCCTGTTCGCACCGCCGTTCGGCGTGGGTTATTACTCGGCTTGCGCGGTGAGCCGCATTCATCCCGACGAAGGCATGAAGCCGATTCTTGGTTATATCGCTGCGTTGATGGTCGGGTTGATCATCGTCGCTGCGGTGCCGTGGATTTCGACAGGTTTCCTGCATTGACCCGCTGACGTATGAGGCTGCGCGGTGCCGCCTCATACGAAGTTCTTCCGCCTGATCCGATCTGTTTCGTTTTGATTGCCACCGCCCTGCGTGTCGGGGCGGCGTAGAGGAGCCTTTTGCCATGTCCACCACTGAAGCTCAGTCTGCTGCATCGATTGCTTCGCTTACGCCATCGACTTCGATATCGGCCGCAGCGACGCAAACGCAATCTCGTGAGCAAGCGCCCCAATTGCCGTTGGCCGACGCGATCCGCTTCCTCTCCATCGATTCAATTCTGCGCGCCGGTGAAGGCCATCAGGGGGTGCCGCTCGGCATGGCCGAAATCGCGACGGCGTTGTTCACCCGGCACCTGAAATTTAATCCCGCTGATCCAACCTGGCCCGACCGCGATCGCTTCGTGCTATCCAACGGCCACGGTTCGTTGCTGCTGTATTCGCTGCTGTATCTGACCGGCTATGCGGCGATCGGGCTCGACCAGCTCAAGACCTTCCGCGAACTCGGTTCGCATTGCGCGGGGCACCCCGAGTATGAGCCGGCGCATGGTATCGAGGCGACCACTGGTCCATTGGGGCAAGGCATTGCCAACGCGTTCGGCATGGCCATCGCCGAAGCGTATCTCGCGGCGAATTTCGGCCGCGAGCTCGTCGATCACTACACGTATGCATTCGTCGGCGATGGCTGTCTTCAGGAGGGTATTGGTCAGGAAATGATTTCGCTGGCCGGCCATCTGCGGCTCGGCAAACTGATTCTCTGCTGGGATGACAACCAGATCACCGACGACGGCGGCACTTCACTCTCCATCAGCGAGGACGTCTGCGCGCGATTTCGTGTCGCCGGTTGGCAGGTGATTGAAGTCGACGGCCACGATCTCGAAGCGGTCAGTGCGGCGTTGACGATTGCGCGCGCCGATCCGCGGCCCTCGATGATCGCGTGCAAGACGGTTATCGGCCGCGGTATCGCACGCTTGCAAGGACAGCGCGGCGGCCATAGCGGCAAGCTGTTCCAGGCGGATGCCGACGCGGCGCGCGCACAACTCGGCTGGCCGCACGCACCGTTCGACGTGCCCGCCGATGTCCTCGGCGCGTGGCGCGAAGCGGGCCGGCGCAGTAGCGAGGAATACAACGCCTGGCATGCACGCCTCGCCGCGCTACCGGACGCGCAGTGCGCCGAGTTCGAACGGGTCATGGCGGGTGGCTTGCCGGAAGGCTGGCGTGACGTGCTCGACGCTTACCGCAAGCGTGCGGTGGAACGCGACGAGCCGCAGCCTGGCATCACCGTGTCCGGCGAGATCAGCGATCTGTTCGCGCCGCTGCTGCCTGAACGCATGGTGGGTTGCGCCGATCTCGAAGCGCCTACGGGCCACAAACGCCAGTTGCACGCCTTCACCGCGGACGATCACAGCGGCGCATACGTCCACTGCGGTGTGCGCGAGCATTTGATGGGTGCGATGGCCAACGGCATGGCTGCGCACGGCGGCATCGTCGCGACCAGCGTCACGTATCTGGCGTTCTCCGACTATCAGCGCCCGGCGATGCGCATGGCCGCGCTGATGGGTCTGCCGGTGCACTACGTGTTCAGCCACGACTCGATCGGCGTCGGCAAAAACGGGCCGACGCATCAACCTGTGGAGATACTTGCTTCGTTACGCGCCATGCCGAATATGCGCGTGCTGCGTCCCGCAGATGCGGTGGAGGCCGCCGAGTGCTGGGCGCTCGCGCTCGAACATCGGCACGGGCCGAGCACGTTGATTTTTGCAAGGCAGGCGTTGCCGCTGGTGCGCCGCGAATATAGCGCCGAGTCGTTGTCGCGACGCGGTGCTTATGTGCTGGCCGAAGCGGAGGGCGGTGCGCGTATCGTCACGTTGCTGGCCACCGGCTCCGAGGTCGCGCTGGCGTTGCAGGCACGCCTTCAGTTACAGGAAGAGGGCATTGCGACCGCCGTGGTGTCGATGCCGTGCTGGGAAATTTTCGATGAACAGGACGCCGACTATCGCGCCGCGGTTTTGGGTCCGAACACGGTGCGCGTCGGTATCGAGGCGGCACTGCGTTTCGGCTGGGACCGCTATCTGGGCGAGCGCGGTGGTTTTGTCGGGATGACGGGCTTCGGTGCTTCGGCTTCCGCGGAGACGTTATACGAGCACTTCGGTATCACCACGCAGCATGTCGTGGCCGAAGCAAAGCGGCATCTGTAAATCAACAAGGACATGAGCATGCATAAGATCGCCTTTCTCGACCGCGCCACACTTGCGCCGCAAATCATGTTGCGCGAACCGCGCTTCGATCATCAGTTGATCGAGTATGAAAACACGTCGTCTGAGCAGGTGTTGCAGCGGCTCGCCGGCGTGTCGATCGCGATCATCAACAAGGTGGCGCTGACGCAGGACGTGCTCGCTCAATTGCCCGATCTGAAGCTTGTCGCCATCGCGGCCACGGGCACCGATTGCGTCGATAAAGCGGCTTGCCAGCGGCTCGGCATCGCCGTGTGCAATATTCGCGGCTATGCAATCAACACGGTGCCCGAGCACACCTTCGCACTGATACTCGCGCTGCGGCGCAATCTGATCGCGTATCGCGAAGACGTGCTCGCCGGCGAGTGGCAGAAGTCGGGGCAATTCTGTTTCTTCACGCACGCGATTCACGATCTGGCCGGCGCGCGTCTTGGCATCATCGGTGAAGGCGTGCTCGGTCAGCGTGTCGCGGAACTTGGCAAAGCCTTCGGCATGCAACCGATGTTCGCCGCGCACAAGGGACGTGACGGTCTGGGTCCGCTTTACACGCCGTGGGACGAAGTGCTCGCGACCAGCGACATCATCACTGTGCACAGTCCGCTCACACCGAACACGCGAAACATGCTGGCCATGCCTGAGTTCCGCGCGATGAAAAGAAAGCCTTTGATCATCAACACGGCGCGCGGCGGCCTGGTCGATGAAGCTGCATTGGTGCAGGCACTCGACGAAGGTTTGATCAGCGGTGCGGGCTTCGATGTGACCACAAGCGAACCGCCTCCTGAGGACAATCCGCTGATGCGCGCGGCGGCTCGCCCGAACGTCATTCTGACGCCGCATGTTGCGTGGGCGTCGGACGAGGCGCAACAGTGTCTTGCCGATCAATTAATGGACAACATTGAAAACTTCGTCAACGGTGTGCCGACCAATCTGGTGCAAGGGGCATATTGATTGACAGCGCACGCGGCGTCACGCTGCGTGCGGATCGTCCGACAAATCGCGTGCGCATCGATCGCAAACAGAACTAGTTCGTTGCCGACAAAAATCTGACTACTCCGGACGAGAAAATTACCTCTCGCCAACCGTATGGTCCATCAAATCGACCTGTAGTCCCCCATGGACGCGGGTGTAGAGAATGCCTGCGCGTTTCTGACGATCTTGCCCCGACTTCGTGACGGGTCACCACAGGTTATTTTTTCGCATTAGCATACGAGAGATGTCCCGTGCCGTTCGGTGGAGGGAATCACCGGACCATTGCCACCGGACAATCAACGTGTGCGGGTCGCGCAAATTATCCCCACATCAACTCATCGCAGGCTCACGCTGCGAACTTGCCGTTCGGCATGCTCTTCGAGCCATCGGCCATCATCAATCCAATCGTCTCGATTGAACGAATCGTTGGTTAATATGAGGAATGTACGTACATCATTTATTGTCGGAGTGCTTCTCCTCGAGTTGGTGTTCGGTGCTTTTCTACTGCTACAAAAAAGCCATCGCTCGACAGTCGACCCCGACGCTGCGACAAGCGGTTCGACGGAATTGGCCGCGACTTCGCCCCCATTGGGTGACACCCATGTGACGGCGGGAAGTGTGATCGGTGCGGCGCCTCTTTCCGGCAACACGGTGACTGACCCCAAGCAGTCTACAAACGGGACAGTGGTGACCGTATCCGGCTCGCCAGTGGACGACGTCGTGCCATTGCCGCGGGCGAACACGCGACCACGCGAACCGGTCGCCGTTCGTGCTTATGTCGAGTCGAAGACCAACCCCGTGTTGCGAACCGATGGCACGCGTGACAGTCTGCGTCGCCATGGCCCGCATCCGGTCGCGGCCGCGATCACGGATCAGTTGGTCAAGGAGTCCGCGAAACTCGATCCGGGTTTGCCGCCGCCGGCCCAAGTCCAAGTCCAAGCCAGTCATGACGACTCGTATCGTACTGGCTCGAACCCGGTTGCGGCCGCAATGACTGACCAATTGGTGCGGGAGTCTGCGAAACTCGATCCGTCACTGCCGCCGCCGAATCAGTCCGACATGAAGTAGGCGCGCGATGCGAAGCTTGAGCGGCTACCGGTAGAACACGTAGTCCGCGAGATAGGGCGAGCTTCCGGCTTGATGTTCTGTTGAGCACGGCGCTGTCGGCGCTAGCCCGCCGACGGTATGCAAGCGCTGCACATACCGCACTGCTGACAGTGGGCCGCTGCCGGCCGTGCTATGCGTTTCGAGCAATAGCTGGGGAATGCTCGCCCGTGTTTCGCTGGGCCGCTGTGCCAGCACGTGGCCGACTATCCGGCTGCCATCTTCCGTTTCCCAGGACGGCCCCGCGCCGTGCCGGACCGTAGCTTGGCCGCTCGCGTCGTAGAGCGTTGCCAGCGGACTCTTGAACACCCATCCCAGCTGATGCTGCGCGTCGAATTCACACGAATAGTTCTGTACGCCGGATGCGGTGAGCGTCATCACGCGCTCGGCTTGAGGTGGATCGATGGATGTGCTCGGGGGACTTGCTGGCGGCGTTGCACACGCGGCCAGCAGGGATACGGCGATGGTTGCGAAGCTTGCTTGTGAAACTTTCCTGAGCATGGGTATCCCCTCGAGTGAAACGCGGTGCACGCCGCGCAGCTATTGTTCCCCCGCAACGCGGGAAATCCGGTTCCGTACTACGGCAATCGCCTGCTTAAGTGCATACACGTCCTGGAAATAACGCTGCGGCATCCGGATCTGATTGGCATTGGCATCGATGTGCTCGATCTCGTCCTGCCATTGTGCAATCTGGTCCGGCGTTGGATGGCTGGTTTTCCATATTTCGTCTTCGAGCGCCTTGATCTCGCGATACCAGACAACCAGGCGTTTCTTTATGCGCGCCTCCGCCATGCGCGGCAACGCCTGCAGCAGGCCGAGCAATAAAGCCATGAAGGGGAGCAGGATCAGCAGACGTCGTTCGATAAAGCTGGCCAGCCAGAATGGCAGGTAGCGTTGCAGGAAGGGGCGGCCCGTTTTGAAGTAGCGCTCGCTCTCTTCGGCAACAGGAAAGTCCGCGGTATTCAGATTGGGAAACACGCCAAGCGGCGTGAAGTAATCTTCGCCGCCGTGGACGGTTTTAGCAGCGTCCAGCAACAGGTAGACGAGTGCAGGGTGCAGCGTGTCTTTGGCGACGAGCAAGGCGGTGGCGGCGAGCAGCGTAACGTCCGCTTGCGGCAGATCGTTGACGATGCTGGTCGCGGCGCGTGGAAAAATAACCTTGGATAGCGATGGGAATTTCTGTATCAGCGCATCGGCCTGTACAAAACTCATCAGCTTGAGATCGCTGTTCAGCAGTGTGGTCTGCATGGGCGCATCGGGCCTGCCGATAAAGAATGCTGCATCCAGCTGACCGTTTTCGAGGGCTTGATAGGATTTGACCGCATCCATCTCGAGCAGCGTCGTATTGTCCCGTGTGACGCCGCTGTACCCGAGCAATACCTGCGAGACGTTCAGCAGGCCACTGCCGGGAACACCGACTGAAACTCTCTTGCCACGCAGTTGTGCCAGACGGTTGATGGTGGAGTCACCACGGTAGAACACCCAGATCGGTTCATAGGAGACGGCGGCGATCGTCTGCAGGTGATCGGTATCTTTCGGGCTGGTAGTGCCGGACTGGATGAAGCCCACCTCGTATTCGCTGTTGGGGTCACTCAGCCGCTGATAGTTTTCACTGGACCCCGACGAACTGCGGATATCGAGCTTGATGCCATCACGCTTCAGGATCGGTGCATAGCGATCCGCAAAGCCGCGATAGATCCCGTTGTCTGCGCCGGTTGTGATGACGATGGTGTGCCGGAAGGCGGGCTCGAGTATGACCCAAAGCCCCCAACCAAGCGCGGCGATCAGTGCGATCACGCCGGCGATGAGAAGCCGCCGGCGACCCGGTGTCATAGGGCGTTTTTCGTTGCGATGAAGCGCTGGGTTGTGCCTGGGCATTGTTCGCCTCTCGCGCGCGGGTGGTGTCTGACAGCCAGCATGGATAATGCAGTGCCGTGCACGCCTTGTCCATATCCGCACTCGAGCTTGCGATTGCCGTAGCGCGTGAAGACTCAGTGCGTCGAGGACGGTTGCGCGCCGTCCGGCACAAATACATAACCATGACTGCGGACGGTCTGGATGAACCTCGGCGCGGAAGGGTCCGCTTCGAGAAGCCTGCGCAACCGCCACACCTGAACATCGACCCCGCGGTCGGTATGATCGTCCTCCGGGCCGTGCAGCAATTCAAGCAGGCGCTCACGGGTAAGCGTGCGCATGGGGTGACTGACGAAGATCTTAAGCAGCGCGAATTCTCCCGCCGATAGCGTGAGCCGGTTGCTCTCCGTCTTGAGCGTGCGCAACTGAAGGTCCAGCGTGAACGGGCCGAATCCGAGGACTTCGTGTTTTTCCCGCGCGGCGGTCGAGGCAGACAGGGTTCGTCGTCGCAATACGGCACGCATGCGGGCAAGGAGTTCGCGCGGATTGAAGGGTTTGCCGATGCAGTCGTCCGCGCCCATTTCGAGCCCCACGATCCGGTCCATGTCGTCGGGTCCCGAGGCCAGAATCACGGGGACGGTGTTGCCCGCGGCGCGTAGCGTGCTCAGCGCGGCGAGGCCATTCACACCGTGCATGATCTGGTCGAGGACGATCAGATCAGGTGGATTCCGTTCGATGTGTTCCCCGAGCGACTTCACCTCGTGCAATACGGAGACCGCCATGCCTTCTCGTCCGAGAAAGTCGGCCAGCGACCCGAGTAGTTCGACATCGTCGTCAACGACCAGAATTTGAGTTGTCATAGTAGGGAAATCGAACGCATAGGCCGGCAAGCAGGGGGTGCAATAACGTTGGCCGCCACGTCACGACTGCTGGTTTGCCGCGCCAGCTTTCAGTGTCGTCAGGCTGCTCGTGACTCCGCGAACGTTGTGCTTCAGCTGCTTTAACGGAGCAACCTGTGGGAATCCGTCGCTGAATGCCGGCTTTTTTTAAGCGTCGTGGAGCCCATCGAGGGCGCCAGGCCCGCGTCTTCCCTGGCAAGGTGGCGTAGCATGGCAAACTCCTCGCGCCTATCGTCCATGCCCGATGCATCCGACTCGCCCATTACCGCCTTTGCTGTCGTTACGAGCCTTTGAAGCAGCCGCGAGGCGTCTGAGTTTCAGCCATGCGGCTCAGGAACTCTTCGTGACCCAAAGCGCCATCAGCCACCAGATCCAGAAGCTGGAAGCCGACCTGGGCGTCGCGTTGTTCGAACGACGCACGCGCGCCATCGAACTCACGCCGGAGGGAAGGGCGTACTACGAAAAGGTGCACGCGGCATTCGAACTCCTGCGGGCCGGCACCAGCGAGGTTCGCGCCCACGCCGACGAGCGCGTCACGTTGACGGTCGGGTTGTTGGCGTCTTTTGCTACGCGCTGGCTGGCGCCGCGCCTGCATGCGTTCTCGGCCGCCCATCCCGGTATCGACTTGCAATTGCGTCCGGAGATCGCGCTTGCCGACGTGTCTGGCGGCGAGGTCGACGTGGCGATCCGTTACGGCCGCGGCGGCTGGCCGGGCGTGCGTTCGCAGCAGCTCATGCCGGAGCGTCTGTCACTGGTTTGCATCCCGTCCCTCGTCGACGGAAAGAGCCGTCCGCGCAAGCCGCAGGACCTGCTGCGCTTTCCACTGCTGGCGTCGTATTCGAAACATTCGTTCGAGTGGGAAGTCTGGGCGCATCGCTTCGGGCTGGACCTGGCCCGGGCGCAGCGCGTGCAACTGCATGACTACAATATCGTCGTTGAAGCGGCCCTCGCCGGGCAGGGCATCGCCATGGGCCGTCACCGGCTGATTGCCCAGCAACTGGCGAGCAAGGCACTGGTCGAGGTGTTGCCCGACGCGGTGCTCGACGACCCTCGCATTGGTTGGTGGCTCGTGATGCCCAAGGGGACGTTGGGCGACCCGGCGTCTGCATTCCGCGCGTGGATCACGCAGACAGCGGCGCAAGACTCGTTGGACCGCACGCATTAGTTTCGCTCATGCATCGAGTGGAAAAACTGATTTGCCACTCGCTGGTCTAGCAAATAGGATCGGGAGTCCCTTACGATCGGACACGCGTGATATGACCTCTTCGATGCCCGCGCCGATCCTCGGACATAAGCCGCTATCTCCCTGACTCAAGCGTGAACCCACCGCGCGTTATTGGACCGATCATGCCTTCTCCTCTTTCGCCTTCTGCCGTCGATGCGTTGCGCGCCCTTACGCCCGGTGCTCAAAGCACCACGCATTTCAATCACGCGGGAGCCTCGCTGCCGTCGTCCGCCACGCTGGAGGCGATGCGCGCCCACCTTAGGCTCGAAGCCACGATGGGTCCGATGGAAGCCGGCATCGCCGGGCGTGAGCAGTCTGAGCGCGCTCGCTTGCTGGCTGCGCGACTGCTGAACGCCCGTCCGGCGGAGATCGCCCTGACAAGCGGCAACTCGGCAGGGTGGGGGCGCGCATTCGCCGCGCTAGGACCGTGGCAATCCGGCGAACGGATCCTGGTCGGGCGTCACGAGTGGGGCGGGAATCTGGCTGCCATGCGCCTGTCGGCCCAGCGCGCAGGGGCGTCGATCGAAGTCATTCCGTCCGATTCCAGCGGCGCCGTGGATCCGCAGGCGCTGGAGGCCATGCTTGACGACCGTGTGCGCCTGATTGCGCTGACCTGGTTGCCGGCGAACGGCGGGCTGATCAATCCGGCTGCGGCGATCGGGCAGGTCGCACGCCGCCACGGCATCCCCTACTTCGTCGATGCCGCCCAGGCGATTGGACAACTCCCCATCGACGTCGCCAAGGTGGGTTGCGATGTCCTCACCGCTCCGTGCCGCAAGGCGCTGCGTGGTCCGAGAGGCACGGGCCTGTTGTATGTGCGGAAGGAGTTTCTGTCCCGCTTGACTCCGGCTTTCGTCGACATACGATCCGCGCCGCTGGGTGCAGACGGAGAGCCCGTCTTGCGCGACGACGCGGTGCGTTTCGAGGCGGCGGAAGCCGCGCCAGCGCTGCATTGCGGCCTGGCTAACGCGTTGGAAGAGGCGTTGGAGATCGGCGTTGAAAATATTCGCGCGCGGATCGACAGCGTGGCACGCGCGTTGCGCGGGCAACTCGCGGAGATTCCCGGTGTGACGGTGCTGGACCAAGGCCGCGAGCAATCCGGTCTGGTGGCGTTCAACATAGCGGGTCTGGAGGCTGCGTCGGTGCAGCACAGTCTGGCGGACCAGGGTATCTCAATCGGCAGTAACGGTGTCCCGTACACGCCTCTTGATATGGAATCCAGAGGACTTAAGCAGATCGCGCGCGCGTCGGTCAGCTATCTGACTACCGAGGCGGAAATTGACAGACTGCTGGATGGAATCCGCAAGTTGGCAATCCAGTGACCGTTTGCGCGTTTGGTTTGGTGAGTTCTGAAGCAATACCAATTCTCATTCGTGCGGTCGGGCGTGCCATGCACTATGCTGCGCTAACGGGTGCGCACATGATCAGCGTGATGCCATGCACCAAACGGCATCACGCGAAGTGCGTTGCCTGAGCGACGTGGCGTAGCGAATAGAGGAGGCGGTATGCAAGGAGATGCCAAGGTACTCGAATACCTGAACGCGCAATTGAAGAATGAGCTGACCGCAATCAACCAGTACTTTCTGCATGCGAGAATGTATGGTCATTGGGGCCTGAAAGGTCTCGGCAAACACGAGTACGACGAATCAATCGGCGAGATGAAGCACGCCGATCTGCTGATCGAGCGCATCTTCGTGCTGGACGGTTTGCCGAATTTGCAGGACCTCCACAAATTGCTGATCGGCGAGGAGACGCAGGAAATTCTTGAGTGCGACCTCAAGCTCGAGCGGATGTCGCAGGCAACGTGCAAGGAAGCCATCGCCTACTGCGAGACGGTTAGCGATTACGTCTCACGCGCGATCCTTACCCATATTCTCGACGACACCGAGGAACATATCGACTGGCTCGAAACCAATCTGGAGCTGATCGACAAGGTGGGGATTCAGAACTATCAGCAATCGGCAATGGAGTCACCGGAGTAAATCCGTCGAGACTCCGGGCGGCGAAGTGAAACGGCCATCAGCGATGTGCCGTCACGCACTACGGCCGCCCATCAACGCATCGAATTCTCCAGATACGTTCACCGTTCAGCCGGCTTTTTGTGCCGCGTTCCAGTCCGATTCGCGCGCGAGTTCGACGAACGCTTTCAGATAATCGATCGCCGCGTCTGTCTCGCGCACGCCGAGAAAAATCTGCTTGGCAATGCCTCGCTTGCCCAGTCTGACCGGACTGATGGCGACCTTGCCGGCGTACTCTTCCACCAGCCAGCGCGGCAGCGCGGCGACGCCCCGTCCACTCGCCACCATCTGCAACATGATGTCGGTGGTTTCAATGACCTTGTGGCGTTTCGGCATGACGTTCGCCGGCATCAGAAACTGGTTATAGATATCCAGCCGATCGATTTCCACCGGATACGTAATGAGGACTTCATCCGCCAGTTCCTCGGGTGGAATAAAGGGCAACTGCGCGAGTCGGTGCCCGGGGCCGACCACCAGCACCTGCTCGTAATCGAACACCGGCTCGAAGCGTAGACCGGGTTTTCTCAACGGGTCCGGCGTGACCAGAATGTCGATGTCGTAACCGAACAGCGCACCAATGCCGCCAAACTGGAATTTCTGTTTGACGTCGACATCCACGTCCGGCCAGCGCGCGAGATACGGCGAGACCACCTTGAGCAGCCACTGATAGCAGGGGTGGCATTCCATTCCAATACGCAGCGTGCCGCGCTGCCCCTGGGCGTATTGCTTCATCCGTTCTTCCGCGTGTTCCATTTGCGGCAGCACGCGGTTGGCAAGCGCCAGCAGATATTGCCCTGCCTGGGTCAGACGCAGGTTTCGGCCCTCGCGATCCCACACGGCGGTGCCCAGGTGTTGCTCCATCTTCTTGACGGTGTGACTCAGCGCCGATTGCGTCAGGCACAGCACGTTGGCCGCCGCGGTCAGGGAGCCTTGCCGGTCCACTTCCCGAATGATTGTCAGATGGGTTCGTTCAAGCATGGCGAGTCCATGAAGAAAACTAATTGATCAATGAAATAATGCCATTATATTTCATGAGCTATCCACCCTATGATCGAGCCGTTCATTTTCGGAGCAGCTCATCACCATGGTTACGACACACAATCTGGGTTTCCCTCGCATCGGCGCAAAGCGTGAGCTGAAGTTCGCTCAGGAGCAGTACTGGAAAGGCCAGTCGTCGCGCGACGAACTGAAAAGCCTGGGCGCGCAACTGCGTCAGCGCCACTGGGAGAACCAGTCCGGCCTCGATCAGGTTCCGGTTGGCGACTTCTCGTTCTATGACCAGGTGCTCGACACGAGCTTCATGCTGGGCAATATCCCGGAACGGGTCCGGGGTTTCGAGGGTGACGCGCTCGACAATTACTTTCGCGTTGCACGTGGCCGCTCCGCGCATGATTCCGCCTGCAGTTGCGGCGTGCAGGCAGGCGAGATGACCAAGTGGTTCGATACGAACTACCACTACATCGTGCCGGAATTCAGCGCGTCGACCGAGTTTGCGCTCGATGCTTCGCGCCTCCTCGATCAACTCGCCCAGGCTCGCGCGCTTGGCGTCAAAGCCAAGCCGGTCATCATCGGACCGGTGACATATCTATGGCTCGGCAAGGCGAAGGACGATTCGGACAAGCTTGCGCTGCTGCCGCGTCTGTTGCCTGTGTACGCGGCTCTGCTCGAACACCTGGTGGCGCAAGGCGTGGAGTGGGTGCAGATCGATGAGCCGGCGCTGGTCACCGAACTCGAGCCGGCATGGCAACGCGCTTTCGTCACGGCGTACGACGCGTTGAAGACCACCCGCGTGAAGCTGCTGCTGGCAACCTATTTCGGTGAGCTGCTCGACAACCTCGCGCTTGCTTGCGGATTGCCGGTTCAAGGTCTGCATGTCGATGCGGTCAACGGCCGTAGCGAGGTTGAGCAAGTCGTCGCACGCTTGCCCGCCGACAAGATTCTGTCGCTTGGCGTTATCAATGGCCGCAACATCTGGAAGACCGACCTGAGCGCGGTGCTGGAATGGTTGACACCGATTCATCAGACCTTGCAGGCTCGCCTGTGGATCGCGCCGTCGTGTTCATTGCTGCATGTTCCGGTCGACCTGAACAGCGAACAGAAGCTCGATCACGAAATCCGTTCGTGGCTCGCGTTTGCCCTGCAGAAGCTCGATGAACTGAAGATCATCGCGAAGGCGCTGAACGACGGGCGCGAGTCGGTGCGAGCCGCGCTTGCGGAAAACCAGGCCGCCATCCAGAGCCGTCGCACGTCGCCGCGCGTGCACAACCCGGCGGTCAAAGACGCGATCGCGAAGATCGATGCCGCGCTGGGCCGTCGCGCCAGCGCCTATCCGCAACGCGCCGCCCGGCAGTCCGCGTTGTTGAACCTGCCGGCTTACCCGACCACCACCATCGGATCATTCCCGCAAACCGCCGAAATTCGCCAGGCGCGCAGCCAGTTCAAGAGCGGTGAACTGGACGAGGCCAGCTACACGACGGTGATGCAGCACGAAATTGCGCGCAGCGTGCAGGAACAGGAAGCGCTGGGTCTCGACGTGCTCGTGCATGGCGAAGCCGAGCGTAACGACATGGTCGAATACTTCGGCGAACAACTCGACGGTTATGCGTTCAGTCAGTTCGGCTGGGTGCAGTCGTATGGCTCGCGGTGCGTGAAGCCGCCCATTTTGTTCGGCGACATCAGCCGTCCCAAGGCGATGACGGTCGAGTGGATCACGTATGCGCAATCGCAGACCGCCAAGCCGATGAAGGGCATGTTGACCGGCCCGGTCACGATCCTGAACTGGTCGTTCGTGCGTGACGATCAGCCGCGTTCGGTTTCCTGCTATCAACTGGCGCTGGCGATCCGCGAGGAAGTGCTGGACCTGGAGAAGGCAGGTGTACGCGTGATTCAGATTGACGAAGCGGCGCTGCGTGAAGGTCTGCCGTTGCGCAAGTCGCAGTGGAACAACTACTTGCAGTGGGCGGTGGAATCCTTCCGCATCACGGCAAATGGCGTGCAGGACGAGACGCAGATCCACACGCACATGTGCTACTCCGAGTTCAACGACATCATCGCTTCGATCGCCGATATGGACGCTGACGTCATCACGATCGAGACGTCGCGCTCGGACATGGAATTGCTGGACGCCTTCGACCACTTCAATTATCCGAACGAAATCGGGCCGGGCGTCTACGACATCCACTCGCCGAATATCCCCAGCCAGGAGCACATCGTGAATCTGATGCGCAAGGCGGCCGAGCGGATTCCGGCTGAGCGCTTGTGGGTGAACCCCGATTGCGGCCTGAAGACGCGTGCGTGGGAAGAAGTCATTCCTGCATTGAAGAACATGGTTGCGGCAGCTAAAACGTTGCGCGCGGGCATCTAATCAAACCGGCCGAGACGACGCTGCGCGAGGTCGTCGACCTCACGAATTCGCTTGCCGGGTCTGGCGGCAGAAGAACCGGCGCAGCGGTGTCGTGGACGCTCGCGCACTCTCGATCTCGGCGACCTCGCGCCACCACTTCTCGCCGCGGTGCGGCGAGGCCAGGTCCAGCCGCTCGCCCATGCGGGGCGTCGACAGCGGAATGCCGCGCGCGGCGGTGAGCCCGATCACGCGCTCGTACGGTTCCTGCCAGCGATGCATGGCCAGATCGAACGTGCCGTTGTGAACGGGCACCAGCCAGCGGCCACGCAGATCGACGTGGGCCTGGACGGTCTCGTCGGGCTGCATGTGGACGTACGGCCATTGCGCGTCGTAGGCGCCGGTTTCGAGCAGCGTCACGTCGAAGGGACCCAGCCGTTCGCCAATGGCCTTGAATCCGTCGAAGTACCCCGTGTCGCCGCTGAAGAACACGCGTAGCGCGTCATCGACGATGACCCACGAAGCCCACAAGGTGCTGTTGCCGTCGAACAGGCTGCGGCCGGAGAAATGCTGCGCCGGGGTTGCCGTGAACGCCAGGCCGTCGATTTCGACACCCTGCCACCAGTCGAACTGGCGGACCTTCGACGCCTCGATACCCCACTCGATCAGACGGTCGCCGACGCCCAGCGGCGTCAGGAATACGCCTGTCTTCGCAGCGAGTGCCAACACGGTCTCGCGGTCCAGGTGGTCGTAGTGGTCGTGCGACAGAATTACGCCGCGCAACGCCGGCAAGTCTTCGAGGGCAATGGGCGGCGCGTGAAAGCGCTTCGGACCGAAGCGCCGGAACGGCGATGCCCGTTCCGCGAAGACCGGGTCGGTCAACCAGAACTGGCCCCGCAGCTTGATCAGCATGGTGGAATGCCCGAGGCGATACAGGCTCCGGTCCGGTGCGGCCTGGAGTTGTTCAGGCGTCAGGGCATCGACGGGCAGGGCGCCCGCCGGCGTCGTGCCGGCCGGCTTGTTGAGCAAAATATTCCAGACGATGCTCAAGGTCTTGCCGAGTCCTTCGACAGGACGCGGTTTGACGTTACGAAAGCGCTCGCCGTCGTGCTGAGCCGACATATCGAACGATTCACGCCCCCGTTGCGCAGCCGTCAGCCCCAAGGCGCGGCGAATAGAACCGGTAAACGATGTCATGCGGGCAGCCTCGAAGCGGAAAGTAGACTGCTCAGTGTAGTTTATTTTCGAGAAAAGTAAACTGCCCGGTGTAAAATTTAGTGATGAGCACCAGTGAACCCATCCTCCGCCTGACCGACCGCAAGCGCGCCGCCGTCATTGGGGCGGCGATCGAAGAATTTCTCGCGGCCGGCTTCGACGCGACCAGCATGGACCGAATCGCCGCACGCGCGGGCGTCTCGAAGCGGACGGTCTACAACCATTTTCCGAGCAAGGAAGCGCTGTTTGCGGCGATCCTGGGGCAGTTGTGGGAGTCGAGCGACACGGGCGAGGTGACGGCTTATTCGGCCGTGCATCCGTTGCGTGCGCAGTTGCTCCAGCTTCTGTTTAAAAAGCTGGCCCTTCTGAATAACGAGGCGTTTCTGTCGCTGGCGCGCGTTGCGATCGCGGCGGGCATTCATTCGCAGGAACGCGCGCGCGACATGGTCGCTCGCATGGGCGAGCGCGAAGAAGACCTGACAGTGTGGATTCGCGCAGCCGCTGCTGATGGCCGCCTCAAGACATCGGACCCGATGTTTGCCTCACAGCAGTTGCAGGCTCTCGTGAAAGCGTTCGCGTTCTGGCCGCAGGTGACGATGGGGCAGCCACCCCTCAGCGCGGATGAGCAAAGGCACGTCGCGGAATCTGCGGCCGATATGTTTCTTGCGCGCTATTCATGACGCTCACGTTCACGCGCCGGCGGACGCTTCCAGTTCTGCAAGACGCTTGCGCAGCAGGCGATCCTCCTGGAAGCGGCTGGTTTCGTCGCGGATCACGGCGACGATGCCGGTGAGCTCGTTCTGCGGCGAATGCAGCAACGCGACCGTAAAGGCAATCGACAGTGACCGCCCGTCCTTATGGACGGCAGGAACACGCAGCACGTCGTTGCCATAACGGGTTTCGCCCGTTGCCATGGTCTTGTGATAACCGTCCCAATGGCGGCCGCGCAAACGTTCCGGAATGATCAGGTCCAGCGACTTTCCCAGTGCCTCGTCCTGCGTAAAGCCGAACATGCGCTCAGCGCCAGGGTTCCATAACGTGATGCTGCCGGCGGCATCGGAAATGATGATCGCGTCGCCGATTATGTTGACGAGTTGCTCGAAGTCGATAGCGCTTTGCATGGCGCTCCCCGGAAGTAAAACCGCAGATCCTTGAATTGGATACGGCGCCCGCTGAGGGGCGCCGTATTCACAGGCCCGAGCCTACGCCAGGCCCGTAGCGTAAGTAACACTATTAAACCGCTTTGATTTCGTGCAGGTTGAAGATGTCCTGCCGGCTGTAGCCGAGGCTCGCCAGCACTTCATCCGTGTGTTCACCGAGCAGCGGCGACGCGGTCACTTCCGGCTTCATGTCCGAAAACTTGATCGGACTGCCGACCGTCAGATACGTGCCGCGTTTCTTGTGCGGCACTTCGACGATCGTGCCGCTCGCGCGCAATGACGGATCATTGGCCAACTCCTTCATTGTCAGCACCGGCGCGCACGGAATGTCGAACTTGCGCAGGATGTCGACCGCTTCGAACTTGGTCTTGTCGGCGAGCCAGCCTTCGATGGTGCCGAAGATCTCGAAGATATGCGGTTGACGTGCTTCAGCGGTCTTGTAGGCGGGATCATCGATCCACTCGGGCTTGCCGAGCGCCTTGCAGATCGGCTCCCATGCATGGCCCTGGATCGTGAAATAGATGTACGCGTTCGGATCCGTTTCCCAGCCCTTGCACTTCAGCACCCAGCCCGGCTGACCGCCACCGCCCGCATTGCCGCCGCGCGGCACCACGTCGCTGAATTCGCCGTGCGGATACTGCGGATATTCCTCGAGATAGCCGACGCGTTCCAGCCGCTGCTGGTCGCGCAGCTTCACGCGGCACAGGTTCAGCACGCTGTCCTGCATCGACACCGCGACTTTCTGGCCCTTGCCGGTTTTGTCGCGTCCAATCAGTGCTGTCAGAATGCCGATCGCCAGATGCATGCCGGTGTTGCTGTCGCCGAGCGCCGCGGCGCTGATGGTCGGCGGGCCGTCCCAGAAGCCGGTGGTGGAGGCCGCGCCGCCCGCGCATTGCGCGACGTTTTCGTAGACCTTCAGGTCGTCGTAGTGATGGCCGTCGCTGAAGCCCTTCACCGAAGCGACGATCATCTTCGGATTGAGTTCATTCAGGCGTTCCCATGAAAAGCCCATCCGGTCCAGCGCGCCCGGCCCAAAATTTTCGACCAGCACGTCGGATTCGCGAATCAGCTTTTCCAGTACTTCCTTGCCCTCGGGCTTTTTCGTGTCCAACGTGAGCGACTTCTTGTTGCTGTTGAGCATCGTGAAGTAAAGCGCGTCGGCGTCGGGGATGTCGCGCAACTGGTTGCGCGTCACGTCGCCCGAACCCGGTCTTTCGACCTTGATCACGTCGGCGCCGAACCAGGCGAGCAACTGGGTGCACGCAGGGCCGGCCTGAACGTGGGTGAAGTCGATGATCTTGATGCCTTCGAGTGGTTTGGTCATTTGATATCTCCGTGGTTACGCTGGATCACTTTTTCATTGCCGCGCTTTGCGGATTCAGATTGGTCAGGCGGCCGCTTTCGGTGCCCGCCGCTTCGTCGATGACGGCATTGATCAAGGTCGGCTTGCCTGAGGCGATCGCTTCGAGCAGCGCCTTCGTCAGTTCTTCCGGTGTCGTCGCGTTGTAGCCGACACCGCCGAATGCCTCGATCATCTTGTCGTAGCGCGCGCCCTTCACGAACACGGTCGGCGCGACATCCTTGCCGCCCGTCGGATTCACGTCGGTGCCGCGATATACGCCGTTGTTGTTGAAGACGATGGTGCAAACCGGCAGGTCGTAGCGGCAGATGGTTTCGAGTTCCATGCCGCTGAAGCCGAACGCGCTGTCACCTTCGATCGCGACAACCGGTTTGCCGCTCGTCACCGCCGCGCCGATCGCGAAGCCCATGCCGATGCCCATGATTCCCCACGTGCCCGAATCGAAGCGTTTGCGCGGCTCGTACATGTCGATGATGCTGCGCGCGTAGTCGAGCGTGTTCGCGCCTTCGTTGACGACGTTGATGTCCGGGCGTGTCTTCAGCACGTCGCGGATTGCACGCAATGCGCTGTGGAAATTCATCGGCGACGGGTTCTTGTCGAGCGTCGCGGCCATCTTCGCGAGGTTCTTGCTCTTGCGCTCGGCGATCGCGCCGGTCCACTCAGCGCTCGGCTTTGCGAATCCCGCATCCAGACCGGCACGCAATGCCGCCACGCACGAGCCGATATCGCCGATCACCGGCGCGGCGATCGCGACGTTGCTGTCGATCTCGGTCGGCGAAATATCGACCTGGACGAACTTCTTCGGCTCCGCGCCCCACGTCTTGCCCTTGCCGTGCGAGAGCAGCCAGTTCAGACGCGCGCCGATCAACACGACCACGTCGGCTTCCTGCAGCACGAACGAACGTGCCGCCGACGCCGATTGCTCGTGCGTATCGGGCAACAGGCCCTTGGCCATCGACATCGGCAGATACGGAATGCCGCTTTGCTCGACGAATGCGCGGATCTCCGCATCAGCCTGCGCGTAAGCCGCCCCCTTGCCGAGCAGGATCAGCGGACGCTTGGCGCTCTTCAGCACATCGATTGCACGCTTGACCGATTCCGGCGCGGGCAACTGACGCGGCGCGGCATCGACCACTTTTACCAGCGATTGCTGCGCCTTCACGGCGTCCAGCGTTTGCGCGAGCAGCTTGGCCGGCAAGTCCAGATACACGCCGCCCGGACGCCCCGACACCGCGGCGCGAATCGCACGCGCCACGCCGATGCCGATGTCTTCGGCATGCAGCACGCGATACGCGGCCTTCGCGTACGGTTTGGCCGCATTCAACTGATCCATTTCTTCGTAATCGCCCTGCTGCAGATCGACGATTTCACGCTCGCTCGAACCGCTGATCAGGATCATCGGGAAGCAGTTGGTGGTCGCGTTGGCGAGCGCGGTCAGGCCGTTCAGAAAGCCGGGCGCCGACACGGTCAGGCAGATACCCGGCTTTTGCGTCATGAAACCGCTAATCGCCGCTGCATTGCCCGCGTGCTGCTCGTGACGAAAACCGATGAAACGCATCCCTTCCGCTTGTGCAAGCCGCGCGAGGTCGGTAATCGGGATGCCGACCAGTCCAAAGATGGTGCTGATGTCGTTCAGTTTCAGCGCGTCGATGACGAGATGAAACCCGTCGGTCGTCTCGGCCGCTTGTTGTGTCGAAGTCTCTTCTACTGTTTGCCGGTCGGCTTCTGCCATGATGCTGCTCCTTGGTCGCGGGACGTTATGGATTTGTCGTGAGTGGCGAGTTCACGTTGTTGTTCATTCAGGTGAGCCGCCTGGCGACGGCCGCAGGCGCGCTTCGGCGATCACTACGCCAGCCGGCGCGCCTGAGTTTTCGATCCAGCGTTTTCTCATGGGGGCGAGGATGAATTTCGCGGATACTGCTGCCGCGATCGACACCACCGCTGCCGAAATGAACACGGTGCTCCACCCGCCGCTGGCCGACAGCACCGAGGCGAGCGGCACCAGCATCGAGGCGGTGCCCTTCGCCGTATAAAGCGTGCCGGCATTGGCCGCGGCGTATTTGCTGCCGAACGTGTCCGCGCAGGTCGCTGGGAAGATCGAGAAGATTTCGCCCCAGCACAGGAATACGGCGGCGGCGAAGAACATGAAGGCGTACGGGTTGTGGCCGAACTGCATGAGCCCGAGCAGCGCGACGCCTTCACCGAGAAAGATCATGAACATCGTGTTTTCACGGCCGATGCGATCCGACAGAAACCCGCACAACGGACGCGTAAAGCCGTTGCACAGGTTGTCGATCGAGAGCGTCATCGTGAGCAGCGGCAGCGTGATGCCCATCAGGTTCACCGGCAGCTTGGCGAAGCCGAATTCCTTCGCAATCGGCCCAAGCTGGGCGGTGGCAATAATGCCGCCGGCTGCGACGAACACGAACATCAGATACAGCACCCAGAAGAGCGGCGAACGGATCATCTCGCCAGGCGTGTAGTCGATCTTGCTTGCAACCACACGTTTGGCCGCGACCGCGAATGCAGGAGGTTTCGGCCGTACCAGCATGGTGGCGAGCAGCAGAATGCAGACGCCCTGGAAAATGCCGAAGAACATGAACGTGTGCTCGTAACCCGAGCGCTGGATCATGTTGGCGATGGGAATCACGGTGACGGCCGCGCCGGCGCCGAAACCTGCCGCGGTCAGGCCGGCAGCGAGACCGCGCTTGTCCGGAAACCATTTGAGCGCCGTGCCGACGCAGGTGCCATACACGCATCCCGCGCCGATACCGGCGATCACAGCCGCGATGTAGAGCGCGACGAGACTGCTCGCATGCGCGTCGATGATCCAGCCGAGCGCCGCGCACACCGAACCGCCGATCACAACCGGGCGCGGCCCGAACTTGTCGACGAGCCAGCCTTCGATAGGTACGAGCCAGGTTTCAGTGACGATGAAGACCGTGAAGGCGGTCTGAATGGCTGCCTGGCCCCAGTGATGGGCGTTGTCCATCGGGACGACGAACAGCGTCCAGGCGTATTGAAGATTCGCGACCAGCCCCATGCATACGATGCCGATTGCTAGCTGCACCCAGCGGTTTTGCCGGAACGGCGTACTGCCTGTCCCGGATACGTTGGTATGTCCCATGTCCTTCGTCTCCTGTATATTCCGTCGCGCTCGAGCGGCGCGTTGGACCTACGTGATCGAATCGCTTCATCGCCGGTTTGTCTGTTGGCAATCAAGCGCCATTGGTCGGCCAGAGGGAATTGCACTGACGAAAACCCTTGCCCGTCGATCTCACAACAACTGGGTAAAAGGCGTTTCGCGTGGAGCGCGTCTGAAGGATGCTGCGCGCGAACAGCGATAAGTAAAAGTTAAAACATTTTATGGTTAGCATTAGGCATACCGAATGGATGGGTATGCCGGTTCTGATTGCGGGTCATGAGCAACGAGGCTCTGCGTCGACTGAGCAGGGATGTGGTGCACTGCAAGAACAAACGGATGCTTTCCGGTGCGTTTACGGATCGGCAGAGGAATCTATATATAAGTAAAACGTTATAGTTTTTCGAAAAAACTTTAACTGTTGTTTATCTATGCGCGCTCCTATTCTTCGTCATGCCAACCTGCCTGAAGGAGACGACCATGAACCGGTCCCAGTTCGACGCCCGCGACAACGCGCACGATGCTGAAGTAGAGGCGCAACTGTGCGCCTATAACAGTGCTTTCGATGAACTCGGCCTGCGCTTCCGTTGGGATGCGCGCACGCTGGCGTTGCTAGCCACGATCGACGACGAGGAGGCGCAGATTGCCGCGTACATCGAAGCTCATCATCCGCACTTGCTGAAAGCGTATAGCGTCGGGTTTCTGAGCCGGGCCATTCTCGAGCGGAAAAAGGCGCGCTATCCGGCGCGCGTATCGATTCACGTCGAAAGCGCGCAGCATCCGGCCCGCGTGGTACATCAGCCGCAGATGAGCAGCTGGCGCGAGCGCGTGTCGTATGAGATGGAGCTGCCGGCGCTCGCGGGTGTCTAGACGCGGCGCGCGCGTGTCCATGTTGCGACCGCGGCACCTGTGACTTGCATGGTGCCACTCGCAGTGGAGAGATACTGCCTAGGTAACCCGCGACAGCACAATTAGCACGGTCGTCACCGTAATCGCACCGCCGATCCGCGTCGCGATCTGCGCGAACGGCATCAGCGTCATGCGATTGGCGGCAGTCAGGATGGCGACGTCGCCCGTGCCGCCCTGGCCGCTGTGGCAGGCGTTCACGATGGCCGCGTCGATCGGATACATCTTCATCCAGTACCCCACCAGAGCGCCGACTGCCATCAGGGTGGCGACGGTTGACACGATGGTGATGAGGGTCGGCAGGGTGAAGGAAGCCATCAGCTTGTCCCATGGCGTCAGCGACACGCCAATGGCGAACAGCAGCGGGTAGGTGACCGCGGTGGAAAAAAACTTGTACACGATGTATGCGCCCTGCTGCAACTGGGGAGACACCGCCTGCGTGAGTTTCACGACCACCGCGATAAAAAGCATCGCGACCGGCGCCGGCAGGCCGAACAGCCGCTGGCACAAGATGCCTACAACGTAGAGCGTCAGTGCGGTGATCCCCGCCGCGGCGATATGGGTCACATCCATATGCCCCGAGATTTCTTGCTGGGCAGGGTCCATCTCGTCGTGCTCGCCTGGCTGCAAACGCCCTTCGCCGGTGAAACGAGGGTATCGCTTGCCGACGAAGTTCAACGTGCCGGCGAAAATGATCGCCGCCAGGCTGCCGAGCATGACAGGAGGCAGAACGGTCGCAAACAGCACACCTGGATCCTGATGCAGGATTCCGGCGTATCCGACGGTCAGCGGAATGGCCCCTTCGCCGACTCCGCCAGCCATGATCGGTACGACGATAAAAAAGAACGTGTGATAGGCGCCAAGTCCCAGCGCGGTGCCGACGGCTGTACCAACGGCGCCGGCCACGATCGTTCCGATACCGAGCGGCACGAAGATCTTGAGGAAGCCCTTGATCAGCACCTGCCGGTCCATGCTCAGAATGCTGCCCACAATAATGGACGCAATAAACAGGTAAAGAAAATTGGTGGACTTGGTGAACTCGATTGTGACCTTCACGATCTGCACAGGCAGCAACTTGTAGTACACCAGCGCGGACGGGATAAAGGTCGCAAAGATGGCAGCGGCGCCGATGGCGCGAATACCCGGAATGCGCTTACCGATTTCGGCCAGCGTGAAACCGAAGAACGCAAACATGACAATCACGAGCGAGATCTCATTCGGCAGCTTGTCGATATAGACAAGCACTGCGATGAGCGCGCCGGCAATGATGTAGATCGGCAGCGGAATGATGCCGATGCGGATTTCCATCAGCCTCCACCATCCTTGGGGCCAGAAGGCCTGCTTCTTCGCCTGATCCGGCGGTAGAGGGGTGGAAGCCGCTGTCTTCATCGAAGTCTCCTGAACGGATATTCGGTTGCTTGCGCCGCTTTTTCAGTTCGCTATCGACTTTGTGGAGTGCCAAAGACACACGTCATGTATTCCGTGGCGGCTAGACGAGTTGTGCGATGTTTGGCTGAAATCTACGTTTAGTTAGTATCGTGCGCAAAGAACTCCAAGCGTAGCATCGTGTGCACGGCACGGGGTACCGTGCATACCCCTACCACGCGTTGTGCCCAACCCGCTGTCAGGTAGAGATCAGGCGCGCCAGGCGCATTAGCGATCGACGCGTTGCTGCAGATGGGCCGGATACCGGTCGCCGACCACCTTGACCTCATGCAAGGCTGCTTCGATGGCCGACAGATCGTCAGCCGACAGTTCGACTGCGGCCGCACCGATGTTCTCTGTCAGTCGATGAAGCTTGGTCGTACCCGGAATCGGCACAATCCACGGCTTCTGCGCCAGCAGCCAGGCGAGAGCGATCTGGGCGCGGGTAGCACCTTTGCCGTCCGCGATCCGGCCCAGCACTTCGACGAGGCCCGCATTGGCCTTGCGGTTCTCCTCCGAGAAGCGCGGCACGATACTGCGGAAATCGGTTTTGTCGAACGCGGTGTTCGCGTCGATGGCGCCAGTGAGGAAACCCTTGCCGAGCGGGCTGAACGGCACGAAGCCGATGCCCAGTTCCTCCAGCGTGGGGAGCACCGTTTCTTCCGGCTCGCGCCACCACATCGAGTACTCGCTTTGCAGTGCCGCCACGGGTTGCACGGCATGGGCACGACGAATCGAATTCGCGCCGGCTTCGGAGAGACCGAAGTGCTTCACCTTGCCCTGCTGGATCAACTCCTTGACGGCGCCGGCGACGTCTTCGATCGGCACGTTCGGGTCGACGCGATGCTGGTAGAAAAGGTCGATGCGATCGGTGTTCAGGCGCTTCAACGAAGCCTCGACGACCGCACGAATGCGCTCGGGCCGGCTGTCCAGACCCTGGCTCACGTCGCCGTCCTTGAAACCGAACTTGGTGGCGATCACCACCTGATCGCGAAACGGCGCTAGCGCCTCGCCGACGAGTTCCTCGTTAAAAAACGGTCCGTAGGCTTCTGCGGTATCGAAGAACGTCACACCCTGTTCGAAAGCGGACCGGATCAGTTTGATGCCTTCGGACTTTTCGGTCGCGGGGCCATAGCCATAGCTCAAACCCATGCAGCCGAGGCCAAGCGCCGATACGTCGAGACCGCTGTTTCCAAGCTTGCGATGTTGCATGTTCTTGCTCCTTCCGTGCGATGTCGGTTGACGCCAACGATCTTATGCTGTTGTGATTGGCTCAACAATCTAGCTAGAATTGCACAGGGCATTGAGGAAAATTCATCTATGGCGCGCGCCGGTCTGTCCGAACTAACTGCATTCGTCGCCATTGCCGACCAGCGAAGCTTTCGCGCGGCGGCGCGTACGCTGGGGGTCTCGCCCTCGGCGCTGAGTCATTCAATGCGGGGTCTGGAGGCTCGGCTGGCGGTGCGGCTGCTTAATCGCACGACGCGATCCGTCGCGCTCACCGAGGCGGGTGAACAGCTCCTGCGGCGGGTGCGGCCCGCCATCGCGGATCTGGAAGAGGCGGTGAATCAGGTCGCGTCGGAACACGACCGGCCGTCGGGCTCGATCCGGATCAGTGCGTCGGAGGCGTCAGTGAGACCGCTGATCCGCCATGTTCTTCCTGACTTCCTCGCGGCATATCCCGACATTCACGTCGAGTTCGTCGTGGACACACGGCTTGTGGATATCGTGGCCGATGGCTTCGACGCCGGCATACGCGTCTATGACGACGTGCCGCGCGATATGATCGCAGTCCGCTTCGGGGGCGACATGCGTTTCGCAGCGGTAGCTTCGCCGGACTATCTCGCGCATCACGTACCGCCGAAAGCGCCGCACGACCTGATGCAGCACCGGTGCATCCGCTTCCGCTTTGATAGCGGCGTACTTCCCCGGTGGGATCTCGAACATCGGGGCAAAAGAGCGAATATCGATGTTGCTGGGCCGATGACGCTCGGCAATCTCAATCTGGTGATCGAGGCCGCCCTCGCCGGTATCGGCATTGCCTGGGTTCCGGAATATCATGTATCGGAGCATCTGGCGTCGGGGCGCCTCATCCACTTGCTGCCTGAATGGAGTCCGACTTTCGCCGGTTTGTGCCTCTATTACCCCGCGAACCGTCATCCGCCGATCGCACTGAGATTGTTCGCGCAAGCGGTGCGCGACTGGGTAAGCAAGCGGTAAATTACTCGCTCGCGGACTCGACTGGGACCTCGGCGTTTCGCGCGGGGCGGCGTACGGCTCGCACCTTGCCGCTGTTTCCGCCACCACAGAAGAACAGATCGCCGCCGTCGGCTTCCAGCCCCGACACGGTGAGGCCGGGCGGCATCTCCAGGCTCTCCAGCACTTCTCCCGTACCAGGATCGACGCGCCGCAACTCGCTCGCGTCGTCTTCCCAGGTGCCGTGCCAGAGCTCTCCGTTGCTCCAGGTGACGCCGGTGACGAAGCGGTTGGACTCGATCGTGCGCAGAATCGCCCCGGTTTGGGGATCGAGCTGGTGGATCTTCCGGTCCTGATACCGCCCCACCCAGAGCGTGCCTTCGGCCCACGCGAGCCCCGAGTTGCCACCGCCGCCGGGTGCAGGAATCGTGGCGAGCACGCGACCGGTATCCGGATCGATCTTCTGGATGCGATCGTCGGCGATCTGGAACAGGTGGTGGCCGTCGAAGGCCGTGCCAGCCTGCGCGGCGACGTTGAACGAGCACAGCGTTTCTCCGCTTACCGGATCGAAGGCGTTCAGCTTGTCTCCGGCGGCAATCCAGACACGCTGACCGTCGTACGTGACGCCCCCCACCTGATTGACGCCCGGAAAGGGCCCATATTCACGGATGATTTTGGCGGTTGATTTGTTCATGTTTCGATCCTAATCACTCGGTAGGGGGAGCGGGGAGTAACAAAGTGGTCGTGAATCCGGGCATTGGCGGCGTCATCCAGCGTCGTGCGCGCCCGCGGCCGAACGACTGAACCTTGCCGGCTGCCGCCAGCGAATCGAGTGCTCGCTGCATGGTGCGCTGACTGGCGTCCAGCGCAATCGCGAGCGCCGAGCTCGACCACGACTCACCGTCGGCGAGGAAGGCGAGCACCATCGCATGCGGCTCTTCGACCGGCCGTGCAAGCACGACGACCTCGCGCGCGCCGTGCGGCACTAATGCAAAACCGCGCTTCGTCGCGCTCACGCCGGCCAGCGGCCCAAGCAATGCGCGAAGCCGTCCGACTTCGACGCGCAGCCGCGCGCGATGCGATTCATCGGCATGCTTCGTCCGGAATGCGCGCGCGATGAGGGTGTCCCTCGATACGTCTTCGGGCCATGCTTCAGCCAGTGCGCGGGCTAGCGCGAACAACACGGGACGCCTCGCAAGCGGAACCACGATGTTTGCTTCACGTATGACGTAACGGCACGCGTCCACCACGAGCGCCTTCGACGCGAGTAACGCCTCAACTTCCTCGAGCACGAGCAGACGCTCTTCGCCATGTGCAATCAGACGAGCCGCGGGCGTGTCCAGCAGAAGGCGTGCGCTCTCGACCTCTGCCGTCAGCGACGGGATACCTGCGTGACGTGCGGCCTGCTCGGCTTTCGCGAGCGCAGCGCGCGCTGTTTTCGTCTGGAGACGGCGCATCGCGATTCCCGCGACGACCAGCTCGTGGGCGGCGCGCAGCGCGGGCGGGAAGGGCGTGGGATCGAGGTGGGCGAGCAGGGGCTCGGCCTCGTCGAGGCGTCCGATCAGAAGGAGGCGCCGGACTTCGAGATACCGCGCATGCGCGGCGTTCAGCCGGTCGCCGTGGGCTTCGAGCGTTGCCCGCGCGGCGTCGAGCGCCTTTGCGGGCCAGCCCAGATCGCGCGAGGCGAGTGCGATTTCGGCTTCGGCGACCACGCACCGTGCGCGGGCTACGGGCGCTTTCGGGCCGAAGGCGCGCGCCGCGCTTCGCACCAGCGCTTTCGCCCGAACGAGATCGCCGAGCTGCGCCATCGCGATGCCTCGCAGCGCGAGTGCAGCCGCGTCGTCTCGCAAGGCGATCCGGTTCAGCGCGCCGAGCGGGTCGCCCGCCGCGAGCGCACGCGCCGCGGCCGTTACTGGTGAGTCCATGGTCTATTCGAATCCCGCCACACTTGTCACTCCCACCGTTCGGGTGCCCGTGGCTAATCTAGCACGACCACCAACCAGTTCGTCGTATCGACAACTGAACGAACGACGAAGGACTCCCAAGGAGGGAAGCATGACCACGACACATCAAACCGGGACGCGTGACGAGTGGCTGGCAGCGCGGATCGAACTGCTCAAGGCGGAGAAGGCGCTCACGCGGCAGAGCGACGCGCTGGTGCAGCAACGGCAGGCACTGCCCTGGGTGCGAATCGACAAGGCGTACACATTCGAAACTGCTGCGGGACGCGCCTCGTTGGCGGACCTCTTCAAAGGGCGCTCGCAACTTCTCGTGTACCACTTCATGTTCGGACCCGACTACAAGGCCGGCTGCCCGTCGTGCTCATCGATCGCCGATGGGTTCGACGGCTTCGTCGTTCATCTGGCGAATCACGACGTCACGTTGTCGGCGGTATCGCGGGCGCCGTTGGAGAAGCTGCAGGCGTATCAGCGCCGGATGGGCTGGACGTTCCCGTGGGCTTCCTCGGCTGGCAGCGACTTTAACTTTGACTTCAACATCGCGTTCACGGAGGCGCAGCAGCGCGAAGGAAGCATCGAATACAACTACGAGCGTGGCGGCCACGCGATGGACGAAACCCAGGTCGTCCCGGAGCCGGTCGCCCAGTTCGCGGCTACATGCGGAACCGACGCGGCGACATACACGCGCGACAGGCCGGGTCTGAGCGCATTCGTACTCGAGGACGGCGTCGTCTATCACACGTATTCCACCTATGCGCGCGGCGTGGACGGCATCTGGGGCATGTACCAGTGGCTGGACCGCGCGCCGAAGGGGCGCAACGAGACGGGCGTCTGGTGGAAGCGTCACGACGAGTACGAGACGACGCGCTGAGCCTGGCGATGGAACACGCCAGCGCAACCGGAGGACGGGAGATGCCGGCGCACTCGATCGAAGCGCGCGCTTCGCAGCGGGCTTTCTTTGGCGTCTCGGCCTTACTCTTCGCCGTCAGCACGGCGGTGACGATCGTCGGCGCTGCGTCCATGTCAGCGATGGGTGAGATGCCGATGCCCGGCGGCTGGACGATGTCGGCGGCGTGGATGCCGATGTGCGGACAAACGTGGTCTGGCCTCGCGGCGTCGTTCCTTGGCATGTGGGTGGTGATGATGGTCGCGATGATGCTGCCATCGCTCGTCCCCATGCTGTTGCGCTATCGCGAGGCCGTCGGCGGGGCGGGCGTAACAGGTTTGGGCTGGCTGACGGTGGTGGTGGGCGCGGGGTATTTCTTCGTGTGGACCGCGTTCGGCATGGCCGCATTTCCGCTCGGTGCTGCGCTGGCGGCGCTCGAAATGCAACAGCCGGCGCTGGCGCGCGCCGTTCCGTTCGCAATGGGTGTGATTGTGCTGATCGCCGGGGCGCTGCAGTTCACGGCGTGGAAGGCCCGGCGTCTTGCCTGCTGCCGCACAACACCTGGTCGCTGCCTCATGTTGCCCGCGTTGTCAGCGGACGTCACCACGGCATGGCGCCACGGCCTGCACTTGGGCTTGCAGTGCAGCTACTGCTGCGCCGGCCTGACGACGGTCCTGCTCGTTGCCGGGGTCATGGATTTGCGTGTGATGGCCGCTGTGACGGCGGCCATCACCGTTGAACGTCTTGCGCCGCGTGGCGAGCGGGCGGCGCGCTTGGTCGGAGTTGGTATCGTCGGCGCAGGCGTGTTGCTGATCGCACGAGCCATAGGCTTGGGATGAGTCACCCGCCGCATGCCGATGACAATCAGTCCGTCACGCCACCGTAATTGCGTTGTCCCCGCAGCCGCATCGCGATGCGGCCAAAGGCGCGCCATTGCTGTGCGATCAACCCGTCGCCATAGGAACGCGCTGCGCCGTGCGGCACGGGCAACTGGTCACGGATGCCGGTCGGCTCGACAGTACGGTCCCACGACGCGGTCCTGAACATCATGTCCCACCACGGAAACAGCACGCCGAAGTTACAGCCGTAGCGCGTGCCTTCATGGCCGTAGCCAATTGCATGATGACGCCGATGAAAAATCGGGCTTACGATCGTGCGTTCGAGCAGCCATCCATACGGCAAGCGCGCGTTCACGTGCTGCACGCTCTGCATGAAGTTGCCGACCGCAACCAGCACGACGAACTGCGTCGGCTGCACACCGATGAACAGCGAAATCGCTGCGAAGAACGCGGCCTGAATGATGTCGTCGAGAAAGTGATTGCGGTCGTCGGCCCACAACGACATCTGCTGCTGGCTGTGGTGCACCGCGTGCAGTTCCCACCACACGCCGAAGCGATGCTGCCAGCGGTGATACCAGTACCCGAAGAAATCGAGCACGATCAGGTAGATGAGGAACGAAACAACCGGCTGATCGGTGACGCCCGGCCACAGTCCGTCGATGTCGATGTTCGGCACGTTGTAGATCGCCATCAAACTCTGCCAGTGATTGAACAGCGGCTGCAGCATGAAGAAGAAGGCGATGTTCATGATGCCAAGCTTGGCGATCCACGTGTAGATCACATCGGCGCGCAGCGCTTTTCGATCGGACCACGCCTCGACGGGCCGCAGCGCTTCCAGCGGCCGCAGGGCGATATACGTGACCAGGATTTCCAGCACGCCGACGATCACCCAGTAGAGCGCATCGTAGGTGTCCTCGTCGTATCCCATCAGCCCGAAGCGATAGAAAAACGGCTGCACGACGTCGACGTACAGGAGCGTCTGCAACGTCGAGATGCCGTTGTCGAGTAGCGCGAGGATTTCGTGGATCATCGGAAATCTCGTGAAATTGCGGGTGCTGTCATCAAAACGAAAGCCTGTTCAGTCTGGATTGGGCGCATAGACGGGCGCACGATTGGCGAAATACAAACCATGCGGTGAACGTCCGACCGCGATCGTGTCGATAAGTTTATATGTCGTCAGATCAATGATGCCGACATGCCGCGAAAAACGGAATGTGACCCACAGGTAGCGGCGATCCGAAGACAGTTCCATGTCGTCAGGGCCGGGCATGAGTCCGGTGATGTCGGCAGTCTTCGTCAGCGTGTTGTAATCGAGAATGCTGATTGTGCTTTCCACGCGGTTCGTGAGCGCTATGTGCTGGCCGTCGTCGAGGTTGCGGAAGTTGTGCGCGCCGCGCCCGGTCTGAATTCTTTTCACGACTTGTTGTTTGTGCCAGTCGACCACGGCCACATCGTCTTCGCCCGTCATGCCGATCAACAGATAGCGGTCGCCTGGCGTCATCCAGAGGCCGGCGGGTGTGTTGCCCACATGCAGTTTCCACAGCACCGTCTGCGTCGCCAGATCGATCGCGGCCACCTCGCCGGTGTCTTGCAGTGTGACGAAGACGGTCTTGCTGTCGGACGAGAACGTCATGTGGCTCGGCGTCTTCGAGAGCGGGACGCGTTTGGCGAGCGTCATGTTCTGGCCGTCGTAGTGGTACACGTCGACGCGATCCAGTCGCAGACCTGCCGTCACGAACCATTTGTGATCGGGCGAGAAACCGAGCTGATAGGGATCTTCAATATCGTCGACCTTGCGCTGCACCTTCCCGGTGTGCGGATCGAGAAACATCAGATCGTTCGAGATCGAATCCGCGACGATCAGCGAGTGGCCGTCGGGCGTAATCATCAGATGGTGCGGTTCCTTGCCGGTCGGCTCCGTGCCGATCACCTTATGCGTAGCGGGATCGATCAGCGTCAGTTGGGCTTCGCCGGAGTCGAGCACGATCACGTTGTCGGCTGCCTGCGCCGGCATCGCCATGGTTAGCGTGCAATACGTTAGCGCGGCAAGCGCGCAGGTCTTTGTAATCGAAACGATAGAAAGTGGCATCTGAACGATAGACGGGCAGGAAAACAATTTGGGGGAACATCATGGCGGCGGGCGCAGGGGATTCAGCGCGTGGATCGTGCTTGGGCCGCGCGCTCAAACCGTTAACGGCTTAACGCACCACTTCGCTCTGTCGATGACACGCGACACGTTGTTATTTGTATGAAGGGTTCGACGCTGGCTGAGGCAACGTCAGAGGGGAAAATGAAAAAGGCGCGGCTGTCTGATAACAGCGCGCGCCTTTGATCTGATAACTGCTGCCTGGTTCTTCTCCCGCGGACACCTTCAATCGAAATCGAACATGTCGAAAAGCGAGCGCTTCTTCTTGTGTCCCCGATAATCCGTCCGGTGATTGTCATACGTGCGGTTGTTGTCGTACGCGTGGTCACGATGCCGTTCCCGATCTCGATCCCGATCCGGATAGCTGTCGCGGCTCGTGCGTGCGGTAGCGTTAGCCTGCGCGTCATCGCCGCCGGCGTCCTGCGCAATCAGCTTGTCGAGTTCGCCGCGATCGAGCCAGACGCCCCGGCAGACCGGGCAGTAGTCGATTTCGATCGAGCGTCGCTCGGTCATCAGCAGGTCAGTGGTCTTGCAAACGGGACATTTCATTTCGTTGCTCCTTAAGAATAAAAAATTCATCTAGCGCTCGTTACTCCGCGCTAACCATCCGCTTCGAATTCGCCCGGCGCACGAGCATGTTGAGTGCCTCGACAAACGCGGAGAACGCCATAGCCGCGTAGATGTAAGCCTTCGGCACGTGTGAACCAAAACCTTCTGCGATGAGCGTCATGCCGATCACGAGCAGGAAACCGAGCGCGAGCATGACGATGGTCGGATTACGGTCAATGAAGCGCGACAGCGGATTGGCGGCGAACAGCATCACGGTGACTGCAGCAATCACGGCAACGAACATGATCGGCATGTGCTCGGTCATCCCAACGGCAGTGATGATGCTGTCGACCGAGAACACGATATCGAGCACAAGGATCTGTCCAATTGCAGCCATCGCGGTCAACTGCACGGTCGTGCTGGCCTTGTCGCGTACTTCTTCCGCATGAACGACGTGGTGGCGAATTTCGCTCGTTGCCTTCCAGACGAGGAACAGGCCGCCGCCGAGCAGGATCAGATCGCGCCATGAAAACGCGTGGCCGAACAGCGTCACGGCAGGCGCGGTCAGTTGCGCAATCCACGCGACGGTGCCGAGCAGGGCGAGCCGCAGCACGAGCGCAAGCATGATGCCCATGCGCTGAACGCGAGCGCGCTGCGCTTCCGGCAGCTTGTTGCTGAGGATCGAGATGAAGATCAGGTTGTCGATGCCGAGCACGATTTCCATCACGACCAGCGTGAGGAGAGCGGCCCATGCGGCGGGGTCGGCGGCGAGTGTGAGTAAAGAGTCCATGGGGTCCGTAAGCAAAGGGTGACAGGCAACGTCGGTATGCCGTTATCATCGCCGTCTTCATGGTTCGGATAAATCAGTGATAATCTGAGCGATATATCGATTTTTTCGAAGTGTCGCCAACATGCTTAACTATCGCCATCTCTACTATTTCTGGATCGTCGTGAAAGAGGGCGGCTTCGCGCGTGCGGCCGAGCGTCTCGACATGGCGGTTCAGACGATCAGCGCGCAGGTGCGTGAGCTGGAAAAATCGATCGGGCGCCAGTTGCTCAAACCGGCAGGGCGCGGCGTTACGATGACTGAAGCCGGCGAGACGGCTTTCAATCGCGCGGAACAGATTTTTCAAATCGGCGAAGCGCTGCTCGATGAGATGCGCGAGGCGGGCGGCGAGCGTGTTGCCCGGCTTGCAGTGGGTCTTTCCGACGGCATCTCAAAGCTGGCCGCGCACGCGCTGCTCGCGCCAGTGCTTGAAACGCCGTCGCTCAGGCTGCTCTGCCACGAGGGCGAACATGCGCAGTTGCTGTCGGAGCTCGCGCTCCATCGGCTCGATCTCGTGCTGGCGTGCCAGCCTGCGCCGCACAATGCGGATCTGCGCGTCGTGAGCCAGCGCCTCGTCGGTTCGCCGGTCGACTGGTATGGCCCCGCGGAGATCATCCGCAAGGCCGCCCGTACCGGTTTTCCGCAGTGCCTGGCCGAGCTGCCCGTGCTTCTGCCCACCGGGCACGGCGCGTTGCGTGCGCGGATAGACCGATGGTTCGAAACCGAAGGAATCCGGCCGCGGATCGTTGGAGAGTTCGAAGACAGCGCGCTGATGGCGGTGTTCGCCGCGCGTGGCCTCGGCGTGTTTCCGCTCGCGGAACTGGGCGCGGGGGATGTGGCGCTGCTGCGCGGACTGCGCTGGCTCGGTCGAGCGGAAGGCGTGGTCGAAGAAATCCACGCAATCCGCTCGCGACGCGGACAACATCATGCGCTCGCTTCTCAGGTGGTCGCTGCCGGGCGTGCGTGAGTGTACGGCGTGTCCGGCAACGGGATGTGCCGGCTTGCCATCTGGTTTGGCTTAGGCCCCCATGCGTTGAACACAGCAGCCAGCAAGGCAATTTCACCATCCGCCAGATAGTTGTCCGCGATCGCGACGGCGATACACAGGCGCATTACCTTGCGACGCAGCGCGGGGTCGTCGATCTCATCTAACAAGGTGGTGAGCAAGGCCGCGCCGATCTGGCCGACTGGCGGCGCGAACGGCGTGTTCGCGACCGATTGATCCTCGCAAAGCGTTTGCACAATCTGCGCGAATTGCTCTGGTGCGAGACCGAGTTGGCCCGCTATATCCAGGCTTTCGAGGGCGAGCTCTTCCGAACTGCTGACGTGTCCGTCGGAAGTGAGTGCCAACGCGACGATACGTGCGGCGGCTTGAGGACTGTTGCGCGGATAGGTACGCATGTTTGGGCTCCTGGCGCGGACGATGTCCGCAGTGGTGGTGAACCTCAGTCTGCGTCAGGTTGGGGAACGGATAAATCTGCTAATCCGGGAGCTAAGGTTCGGAAAAACCGAAGCTTCCGCAATGAACTGCATGAGATCTCCTCGTTCAGCACGATGCAAAACACCCTATCGGATAAGATACGGCTCGCCGCATTTTTCCGAATAGAAGGAGTGTTTTCAGTGATTCAACCGAGCAACGTGTTCAAGGACAACCTCGCCCAGCTGCCGGCCATCGACGCTATCGAACGTATCGATCTGCTCGACGGCAAGGGCGCCGTGGTGGCCAGCATCGAGAACAAGCCGGGCAAGCAGGGCTCGCTCGCGGTGTACAACTATCTGCAGCAGGCTTTCGGCACGCTGGACGCCAAGGCGGCCGAACATGGTCTCGCGGTGTTCGCCGAGCATACGGCCGACGCGCGCAACCGTCCGGGTGCACACCCGAACGTCGACCATCTGCTCGCGATTGTGGCCGGTGGGGAAGCGTTGCACATCGACGTCGTCGCAGCGGGCTGAGCGCGCTGCTGTTGCATGGCACGGCGTGGATCGCGTGACACCGGTCCGCGCCGTATCCCATATCGGTTCATCGTGACACCCTGCCTACGGATGACTACCTGACTCTTCACCGGCAAGAATAAAGTCAACGAACGCCCGGAGCGGAGCCGGCATATGCGTCCGGCTCGGGTAGTACAGAAACGGTCCAGTGAAGGTTTGACACCACTCACCGAGCACCGGTGCGAGCGCACCTTGCTCTATCGCCGGCCGTAGAAATTCATCGAACGAGTAGACGATTCCCAATCCTGCGATGGCCGCGCCTCGCTCCAGTTCGATTATTGAGGCGATCATCGGTCCGTTTGGCTCGATCCGCACGACCTCGTCTCCTCGCTTGAATTCCCATGTCGCGAGCACGCCGCTGTCGAAGCGGTGTCCGATACACGCGTGGTTCAGCAGTTCACCCGGATGTTGCGGTATGCCGCGGGCCGCGAGGTAGGACGGCGCGGCCGCCGCGACGAAATGTTGAACGCGCGGGCCGATCGGCACGGCGATCATGTCGCGCTCGAGGCGTTCGTCATAGCGGATGCCGGCATCGAAGCCCGCCGCGAGGATATCGATGAAGGTGTCGTTGGTGCCGACGTCCACCGTGATGCCCGGATGAGCGGCGAGGAAGCGGGAGAGGAGAGCGGGCAGGATTTCTCTTGCCGCGATCGACGGAACGTTTAATCTCAAGGTTCCAGTCGGACTCTCGCGAAAGAGGTTCACCGCGTCCAGCGCGATGGTGATTTCCCCAAAGGCCGGCGCGAGCCGCTCAAATAGACGCTGCCCGGCTTCCGTTGGTGTAACGCTGCGCGTCGTGCGGTTGAGCAGTCTGACGCCAAGCTGTTGTTCAAGCCTTCGAACCGCCTCGCTAAGCGATGAGGCTGACACGCCGCCCGTCAGTGCGGCATGGCGGAATCCGCGTGCCCGTGTGACGGCGACGAATGCTTTCAAATCGGACAGGTCGGGTTCCTGCATTGTTCGCTTTTCCGCACGGGTCATCCAGATTGGGGTGGATTATCGCACGCTGGAAATCGACCGATACTTCAGCGCAAGCGCCTTTCTTGCGGCGCACCTACTGAGGACATCATGAAGCAACTTCAATTGGGTAAGACGGGCCCGCAAAGCTCCGCCATCGGTCTTGGCTGCATGGGCATGTCGGGCATGTACGGTCCGTCTGACCGCGCTGAAAGCATCGCTACGATCCACGCCGCGCTCGAAGCCGGCATCACGTTGCTCGATACCGGCGATTTCTACGGCTCCGGCCACAACGAAATCCTGATCGGCGAGGCCCTGAAAAGTGCGCCGCCGTCACGCCGCGACTCGGCGATCATCAGCGTGAAGTTCGGCGCCATGCGCGACCCCGCAGGTGGCTGGTCGCTCTACGACGCGCGTCCCGCGGCGGTCAAAAACTTTCTCGCCTATTCGCTGCAGCGCCTGGGCGTCGATCATATCGACATCTACCGTCCCGCGCGGCTCGATCCCAACGTGCCGATCGAAGACACGGTCGGGGCAATTGCCGACATGATCAAGGCCGGCTATGTGCGGCACGTCGGCTTGTCCGAAGTAGGCGCCACGACCATTCGCCGTGCGGCAGCGGTGCACCCGGTGAGCGACCTGCAGATCGAGTACTCGCTGATTTCCCGTGGCATTGAAGACGAAATCCTGCCGACCTGCCGCGAACTCGGGATCGGCGTGACGGCGTACGGCGTGCTATCCCGCGGTTTGATCAGCGGCCACTGGAGCAAGGACGCCGCGGGGAAAGGCGATTTCCGCGCCATGAGTCCGCGCTTTCAGGGAGACAACGTCGATCACAATCTCGCGCTGGTGGATGCGTTGCGCAAGGTGGCCGATGCTAAAGGCGTCTCGGTTGCGCAGATCGCGATTGCGTGGGTTGCGGCGCAGGGCAGCGATATCGTGCCGCTGGTTGGCGCGCGTCGGCGTGATCGTCTCGCCGAAGCACTCGGTGCGGTTGACGTGACGCTCAGCGCTGAGGATCTGGCCGCGATCGCGCAGGCAGTGCCGCATGGGGCCGCCGCAGGTGAACGTTACGCAGCGGCGCAGATGGCGCATCTCGACAGCGAGCAGGGAAGTAAGGGCCACACGGCGTGATGCGTTGACGGGTCGTGCAAACCGGGTGAGCCACGCACGCTTGAATGCGCCGCGGCGTGGCTTCACCCGGTTGTCAGCGCGTCAGAAACGGTGGTCCGGATCAGTACCCGGCGTGAACGAGACGCCGCGCAATACCTCGCCAAAGCCCGCACTTCGCAACGCGACGAATTTCTCGCGAGCAGCACCGGTCGCAGTCGTATTCGCGAGCAGATCGCGAATGGCGACCAGCTTGTTCGGATCGGCGCCCACATCGCCATTGCCGCTGATGGTCGACGTCATTGCCCAGAGCGTGACTGTGCCGTCATTTTCGACGCGACCGGTCAGGTTGCGCAGCCCATCCGTCGCCGGTGCCCACGGCAATCCAGTTGCCGCATTGGAGCCGGTCGGATATCCGGAAACCGTGTATTGCTGCCCCAGGTTCAGACCCGCTTGCAGGGTGTAGGCGAGCGTCCACTTTTTCGCGCCAGCGTTATACACCCACTTCTGCAAACCCGCGCCAGTCTGCGCGGCCGCGTGCGTGTACAGATCGGGGCCGCCCGTGTAGCCATCGCCCTCGTCCGCGACATAGAGCGTCGTCGCGTTGGCGAACCAGAGGCCAAACGGAAAGGAGAGCGTAGTCGCGGTCTTGTTGGGCGTCGAAGGGAAACCGGCCAGCACGCACATATTGTTTGGCAGTCCGTTGGTTTGGACCGTTGCGGAATCGTAAGCAAGCGCCTTGCTGGGCAGTGCCGCATTCGTAGCCGGCACACCTGTGCCAGACGGGCAGGCTTTCCCCGTGGTGTCCACAAAATACACTGTGTTCACGCCGTTGCTGCCGCTACCCTTCGTAAAGTAGAGGACGTTGTTGAATACGGTCATGCCACGGAAGTTATCGTCCTTGCCGATCTTGTCTGCCGAGCCGCCAAGTTCAGTGACCGAAAAGCTGGCGAGCGGAGTCGGTGCGCCCGGGTCCTGCTGCGCCTCATGCTTTTTCGTGGCGTCGATGAATTGTGCGCCGGCGCCGATGACCACTCCGGCCGGTTGAGGGTTCGCACCGTTACCCGCGTTGCCGGCTGTGTAGAAGAAATCTTCGCCATCGCGGTTATTCAGAATCGCCGAACGGCCGTTGTTGCCGCTATATGCATTCGTCTCGGTGATGCGGAAGTGCCCATCACGGTCGACGCGAGCGACTGCCCGATAGTAATTCTGCCCCACCGGATTAGTGGGATCGACTACACCTGGCGTGTTCGAATTGGAGACATCCACCGTATTCACCGGCGCGACATACCCCATAAAGGTCAGGTACTGGCCGTCGAGCGAAAGGTGCAGGCCGAGTTCCGATTTGGAACTGAAGCTGGTGACGAGTTGGTCGCGTCGCGGCGTTTTCTGCAAACTGTTGGGCACTTCGAGCGAGCTGACCCACTCGCCTGACGGCGTGAGCTGATCGAGAAAGATCCGCGACGTGATGCCGAAGCTGGCGTCGTAACCATCGTTGTTCCAAACAAACGGATAGGTACCGTCGCTCGGCGCGCCAGTTGCCGCGCTACAACCGCCCTGAGTGGCTCCGCAATTCGGCGGTAGGATCGCGCCAACCTGAACGTTGCTCGACAGGTTGTCGTACACGCTTCGACTTACAACCAGTAAGCCTGGCTCGAAGCGACTTTCGCCGCGGAAATCGGACTGTTCGGCATGGGCGTTGAGGGCGGCGGCGCATAGCACGAGTGCTACCGTGGAAGCCGGTCGGGGAAATGACAGGCGGCGTGTCGCGTTGCAGACGGGAGTCGTTTTCATCTGTTGGTTCCGGGTGGGGAAGTAGAAGTTCTTTTCAGACGGACTAGCACGTACAACCCGGTTACCGTATCAACGCATGATGAAGGATTAGTGGCGGCGACTTCGGTGCAAACCCCCATTGCGTATCGGCCTATCCGCTTCCCATTACACAATGCAAACGGGAAGCGGATGGTGTCAGCATTTATTCAGAAAAGTCAGTCGATGCCGACAATGCCTTCCATGTTTCGGTTTCCTGCGTAACATACGCATTCTTCTCAGCGATGGCCTTCAGCGTGTCGGTGCCAAGCGGCAGGCGCAGCGGCGGTGTTTGTGCGTCGACCAATTCGACCATGGCGGCTGCGAGCTTCTCCGGGTTGCCCGGCTGGTTGTGATTCATGTGGGTAGCACGCCGGCGAACCTCTCCTGACGTCTCGTCATAGTCGGCAATCACGTTCCCGGCAACCACAAGCGATGTCGCGTCGAGGAAGTCCGTACGGAAGTAACCAGGCTCCACGACCGTTGCGTGAATACCGAGCGGCTTCAGTTCGGCGCGCAATGCTTCAGTCAAGCCTTCAACGGCGAACTTGGTCGAAGAATAGGCGCCGAACCCGGCGGCTGCCCGATAACCGCCGATCGACGACATATTGATGACGTGACCGGCCCGCTGCGCGCGCATCACCGGCAGAACGGCGCGTGTGATATTCAGCAAGCCGAATACGTTCGTGTCGTACATGCGGCGCACATCGGCATCGCTCGACTCCTCGATGGCGCCAAGCAAGCCGAAGCCCGCGTTGTTGACCAGAACGTCGATCCGGCCGAACCGTTCAACTGCGGCTTGAGCCGCGGCCTTCGCCTGGGCTTCGTCGGTCACGTCCAGCGCGACGGGAAGGAGGGCCGCCGAGTGACCGAAGCGCTCGGTGATCGCTGCGATATTGCGGCCGGTGGCAACGACCGCATTGCCGTCAGCGAGAGCGGCCTCGGCGATCAGGGCGCCCAGGCCGCGCGTCGCGCCGGTGATAAACCAGACGCGCTTGAAGCCATTGTTCGTGTTGTTAGCCATGATGTTTCTCCTACGATTCGGGTGAGAGTGAACGAATAGTAGGCGTGTCGATTGGCACAAACTAGACGGTGGTTGGTAGACTGAAAATCAACTTTTATTTGCTAATCCGGGCGGCCATGAACGAAGTACGCGCGATCACGATATTCGTCCGGGCCGCGGCGCTGGGAAGCCTGCGCAAGGCCGCCGTGGATCAGGGCATCTCGCCGCAGGCCGCGAGCCACGCGGTCATGCAGCTGGAAAAGGAGCTGGGGGTCCGGCTTTTCCACCGAACCACACGCAAGTTGAGCCTGACCGAGGAGGGGCAGGGGCTCCTCGACAGCGTGAGACCTGCGTTGGCCATACTGTCCTCGGCGCTCGACGACGCGCGGCGATCGAAAGACGCGATCGCCGGGCCGCTGCGGGTGAGCGCGCCAAGCGCGTTCTCGCGCACCGTGCTATGGCCGTATTTCCTCGAATTCGCCGAATTGCACCCGAATGTGCAACTGGATGTGCAGTTCGACGATCATTTCACCGACCTCGTCAGCGATCGCGCCGACGTGGGCTTTCGCGGCGGTTCGCCGCCGTCGGGCGGCACGATCGCGAGACGGTTGCTGCCGATCCAACTGATTGTCTGTGCGTCGCCTGCCTATATCGAGCGTTATGGCGCGCCGCGGACCATCGACGAGCTCGATGGGCACCGTTGCACCGGCTATCGGCGGGCGAATACCGGCAAGCAGTCTCCGTGGGAATTTCTGATCGATGACGAGATCGTCTATCGCGACGTCGCAGCCAGCTTATGCGTCAATGACACGGAGGCGGAGACCCAGGCCGTGCTGGCGGGACTCGCCATCGGGCAACTCGGCGGCTTTTCGGCAACCTTGCCTATCAAACGTGGCGAACTTGTTCCGCTGCTCGTCAGGCATGTCACGCAGCGTGAGGCCATCTACGTCTACTATCGCCATCGAACCGAGCAACCGCTGCGCGTGAGGGCGTTCATCGACTTTATGGTCGAGCGCCTCGCGGGGAACCGGAATTTCTATCTCGAGCCGTCTGAGCTTCGTGCGGCGCGTTGAGCGTGTCAGGTTCGATGAGTCGGCGAGGCGGCCGGTAGCGATCTCTTATGTCTTCGGCAACGTGGATTTGCCGCTCCGTTTGCGTGGCTTCGGTTCGACACCCACGCGCGGGTCGCGCGCGAGCACGAGCGCGGTCATCGTTTCGACGGTAGTTTCGAATGCCGGATCGTCTTGCGGCACATAAAGCCATTTCCCAAGCACCGGATGCGGCCGCAAAGCGGGTACTTCTTCAATGAGCGCGGCGTGACGTTCGTGCGAAGTGCACACCAGCAGGCCATTCCACGGCTTGTCGCGATCGGCGGCAATCAGGCACAGCAGGCCGTCGATATAGGCAGCATCGCTGCCGAACATCCGTTTGCGAATATAGGTGGCGTCGCGCTCGAATGCGTCGAAGATCCAGACGAGCGAGTTACGGATGGAAGAGGGCATCGGTGTGAAATCCAGGGGGCGATGAGCGATGTTAACCAATGTCTGCTTTCGCTGCCTATAGCTGATCGTCGAGAGCCGACCTCCACGTATCTCAGCGCCGCGCCGCCCGGCAATTGCGGTTCATAAGCGTTTCCTATCGCGCAAGAACGAACCCGTCTTGGCGCGATTTGTGGGGGCGATATACCGTTATATCCGTGTTGCAGCGGTGTCGTGCCTACTCGTTCCTGATCTGCATGAGCCGCTCCCCCTTACATCCGGAAGCGAAGATCGACCATGTACAAAGCCATCAGGAAGAACCCGTCGGCGGCTCAGGCTGCCGATACCATCCTTAGCGCATTGCGCGACATTCCCGTCTCCGCGCTCAGCGACAACATGCATCGCAACATCGGCAGCGTGGGTCTGCATCCGTATCAGCGGCCCGGCAAGAAGACGATGGCCGGCACTGCGGTCACCGTGCGCTCGCGTGGCGGGGATAACCTGACTTACCTGCGCGCCCTGGAGTTTTGCCGTCCTGGGGACGTGCTGGTTGTGGACGCGGGTGGCGATCTCAACAACGCCGTGGTCGGCGGCATTCTGTCTTTCTACGCAGCAAATATAGGCGTTGTCGGTCTGGTCATCGACGGCGCGATCCGCGATGTCGCGGAGATCCGCGATCGCGATTTTCCGGTTTACGCCCGTGGGGTCACGCACCGGGGGCCGTATAAAGACGGTCCGGGTGAAATCAATGTGCCGGTATCGGTCGGCGGAATGGTGGTCAATCCGGGGGATATCGTTGTCGGCGATCAGGATGGCTTGCTGGCCATTCCACAGGAGGATGCCGAGTTTGTCATCGAAAAAGCGCTGGCCGTTCTGGAAGCAGAGGCTGAGACGATGCGGGCGATGAAGGAAGGCCGCTGGAACCGCGCGTTTATCGATGCGCTCGAAGCACGATGCAATAACTAAGCACCGCGCAACGGGAAGGAAAAAGCCGACGTCTGCATCACGACGTCGGCTTTTTTATGGGCGCTTTATGTATGGCGACGAGAACGCAGCTTGCCGCGTCTTCGTCGCCATACATGCGGGATCAATCAATCGAAGCTCACCAGCACCTTCATCGATTTTGAGCGATCGCCCGCTGTCTGGAACGCCTTGACCGAATCCTGATACGGGAAAATACCCGAGATCAAAGGCTTCACGTCGATCAACCCCTTGTTCAGCAGTTCGACGGCAACGGCGAACTCTTCGTGAAAGCGGAACGCGCCGCGCAGATCGAATTCCTTGGCGACGATCACATTGATCGGCAACGAGATGTCGCCACCGAGGCCGACCTGCACGATCACGCCACGCGGTTTGAGCACGTCGAACGCACCGCGCAATGCCGCTGCGTTGCCGCTTGCTTCGAACAGAACGTCGAAGCTACCCTTGTCGACGGCGAACGGCTGGAGCGCGTCCGGCGTCTCCGCGATGTTGAACGCGAGGTCGGCGCCAACCTTTTTCGCGCTGTCGAGCGGCAGCGTATTCACGTCAGTTGCCACGATCATCGCCGCACCGGCTCTGCGCGCGGCCGCCACGATCAACGCGCCGATCGGCCCGCATCCTGTGACGAGCACCCGCTTGCCGAGCAGCGGACCCGCGCGCCGAACGGCGTGAAGGGCGACCGAAAGCGGTTCGGCCATCGCGGCTTCCGCATCGCTCAACGAGTCCGCCACAACGTGCGCCTGTGAGCGGTCGATCACGATCTCCTGGCGGAATGCGCCCTGCACGTGCGGCGTGCGCATCGCGCTGCCGTAGTAGCGCATATCCAGGCAGTGGTTCTGCAGCCCTTGCTGACAGTATTGACACAGGCCACACGGCCGGCTCGGGCTGATGGAGATCCGGGTGCCGACCGGCATATCTGTCACACCAGATCCCACGCGCGCGACGGCACCCGAGACTTCATGACCGAGCACCATGGGCTCCTTGATGCGAATCGTGCCGAAACCACCATGGTTGAAGTAGTGAAGATCCGAACCGCAGATACCGCCGGCCCGAACCCGCACGAGCAACTGGTTGGCTTCCGGTTCAGGCGTGGGAACGTCCTCGATGCGCAGATCGAGCGGGGCGTGAATGACAAGTGCATGCATGGTGAGGGCCTATAACGGTGAATGCGGGATCAGCACGCTATACGGTACCGCCTCGAGGCCCAGTCGACAAAGATCAAAGTTGTCTGGGCCGATAGTCGACGCTTATGGATGCTTATTCGAGCGCCTTGGGCATGTTCTCGATCACATTGTTGACGATCGGGACAAGACTTCGCGTCCCGATGTCGTTCGGCCTTCGGAGAGGTCTGCCGGCGTCGAGCGACACCGAACAGACGTGCCACACTGCAAACCTTAGAACTTGTGACGCAGACCGATCGTGGCTTCGAACAGCGAGTTGAAGCCGTAGAACGGCTGATTCGAACCGGAGGCGGCGGCGAGGGTCGTCCATGCGCCGGTCAGGTGGTTGTAGTCCACGCCGACATAGACGTCGGTGCGCTTGCTGAGGAAATAGTCGAACGTCGGACCGGTCGTGATACGCGTGCCGCTCTGGCCTGCGTGATGGACGAAGTCGATGTAGAACGGCAGATCGAGCACGAGCGACGGCGTGATGAAGTACTGGACCGCGGTGGAGAAGGAGTCGTTGCGATAGTCAGCCGGATAGACGTGACTGTAGATGTACGAGCCGAACACCTTCGCCGCGCCGAACTTATACGTTGCGCCCGCGGTGAAGATCTTTTGCGAGCTGTCCGGAATCGTCACGCCGAAGTACGTGCTGCCATAGGTGCTGGTTGCAGGCGTCAGGCCGCCAATGTCGTTGACGATCTGATAGGCCGCGCCAACGCTCAAGGGGCCGTGGTCGTAAGAAAGGCTGACGGCCGGCGACGAGTTCTGGTGAGTATTTCCCGCTACACCGCCAAACGTATACGAGCCCTTGAGGGTAAAACCGGCAAGCGTCGGCGAGGTATATCGCACGGAATTGTCCAGACGGCCGCCGCCAGTCAGACCGGCGCCCTGAAAGCCGACCGTGCCGGTGTAATTGGCGAACGCATAGATATCGTGCGTCCAGCCCATTTCATGCACCAGCGTGTATTGGCGGCCCATCGTCAGCGTGCCGTAGGACGTGCTGCTCAGGCCCACCAGCGCGGTGCGGCCGAACAGGCGGGCGGTGCCGGACGGCGTGGATTGCTGCGTCACGCCGGTATTCGGTGTAAAGCCGCCTTCGAGCTGGAAGATCGCGGACAAGCCGCCACCGAGATCCTCGGTGCCCTGCAGACCCCAGCGGCTACCCTGAATCTCGCCGCCGCTACCCATCGTGAAAAGCTTCCCGCCGGATTTGTTCTGGTGGGTGTCATAGCGCACCGCTTCGTCGATGATGCCGTACAGGGTGACGCTCGACTGCGCGTGCGCGATCCCAGAAACTGCCAGTCCTAATCCAGTTAGTATGCCTAATGTATGCTTTTTCACGAGTAGATCCCCTTGCAGATTGACGAAAAATGGAAAACTCCAAACCGACTGCCACGTCCTCTCGGCGCGGCATGTCTTTTTTACAAAGCGACGACGCGACGTATTCACGTCGTCGCCGTACTCTCAGTTCAGTGCGGCGACCGCGGCGGCAATCTTCCGGCAGCCCTCATCGATAATGTCGATGCTTGTCGCGATCGACATCCGGAAGAAAGGGGAAACGCCATACGCCGATCCGGCAACCAGTGCGACGCCGGCGTGCTCGAGCAGATACAGAACGACATCCACGTCGCCCTCGATACGCTTGCCTTGCGGCGTGGTGCGGCCGATCATGCCGCCGCAATTGACATACAGATAGAAAGCGCCGCCCGGCGTTTTGCAGCTGATGCCGGGAATCGCGTTAAGCGCTTCGAGTGCGTGGTCGCGGCGTTCTTTATAAGTCCGCACGGATTGCTGCACGAATGTTTGGTCGCCGTTCAGCGCCGCGAGCGCCGCGGCCTGGCTGATCGAACTGGCGTTGCTGGTGGATTGGGACTGGAGCGTGTCCATGGCCGCGATCAGGTCGGCGGGGCCGGCGGCGTAGCCGATGCGCCAGCCGGTCATCGCGTAGGTCTTGGACACGCCGTTGACAACCAGGGTGCGCGAGCTGAGTTCGGGTTCAATCGACAGGAGGTGCTCTGATGCCTCGCCTTCGAACCGGATGTGTTCGTAGATGTCGTCCATCATCACCAGTACCTGCGGGTGGCGCAACAGCACATCCGCCAATGCGCGCAGTTCTGCGGCGCTATACGTTGCGCCCGTGGGATTGGTCGGCGAATTGATGATCAGCCAGCGCGTGTTGGGCGTGATCGCCGCTTCGAGGGTGGCGGGCGTGAGCTTGAAGCTGTCTGCTTCGGTGCAGGGCACGACGACCGGCACGCCGTCACAGGCGAGCACCATGTCCGGGTAGGACACCCAGTAGGGAGCGGGAATCAGGACTTCATTGCCGGCTTCAACGGTGATGGCGAGCGCGTTGAAGATCGCGTGTTTGGCGCCGCACGTCACGATGATGTGTTTGGGATCGTACGAAAGACCGTTCTCGCGTTGCAGTTTCGCCGCGATGGCGGCGCGCAGCGCCGGCGTGCCCGCGGTTTGCGTATAGCGCGTTTCGCCGCGCTCCATCGCGTCGAAAGCGGCCTGGCGAATGTGCGCGGGTGTGTCGAAATCGGGTTCGCCAACCACGAGGTTGACGATGGTTTTCCCCTGCCGCCGCAGTTCCGCGGCCCGGTCCGCCGCGGCGCTGCTCGGCGAAGGTTTGATTCGCTGGACGCGGGCGGCAATTCGCGATGCACTCACACTTGACTCCTCAACGGCATTTGATGAGGCTTCACCTTAAGCGCGCGAAAAAGTTCAAGCCAAGACGTCTTTCCGCTGGCGCAATAACATCCACTTATGACACGACGGTACGCGTGCGCGTCCGGCATTTACCGATCGGGGTCCATGCGGGAATACGCTGACAGGCCACGCTTTTAGCGTTGCAGGAGCGGGAGCGGGGTTTTTTAAGCACTGTGCGCGGGGCGGCGCTTGCCCTATCATTGTTGCCATCACTTAACGTTGAGACGCGACTACCGTGAACCTGCGGCGTTTGAAGTACTTCGTGAAGATCGTCGATATCGGCAGCCTGACGCAGGCCGCCGAAGTGCTTCATATCGCCCAGCCGGCGCTGAGCCAGCAGTTGATTACGCTCGAAGACGAGTTCCAGCAGCAGCTGCTCGTGCGCACCAAGCGGGGCGTCACGGCCACTGAGGCGGGCGCCACGCTGTATCGCCACGCGCAGTTGATCCTGCGCCAGTACGAACAGGCTCAGGCCGACGTGAAGAGCGCCGGCCAGACGCTGTCAGGCCAGGTTTCGGTAGGGCTTGCGCCCGGCACCGGCGCGTCGGCGCTGTCGCTGCCGCTGTTGCGGACCGTGCGCGCCCGCCATCCGGACATCCTGCTCTACATCAACGAGAATTTCGGCACGACGCTCAGCGAGCTGATCATGAACGGGCGTATGGACATGGCTGTGCTGTATGGCGATAAGCCCGTCCATGGCCTGTCGTTCCAGCTTCTGATGAACGAGGAATTGTTCCTCGTGGCGCCGCGCAGCATGGGGATCACGCAGGAACAGATCGCCGTGACGGCGTTGCGCGACGTGCCTTTGCTGCTGCCGCGTCCATACAACTATCTGCGCAAGTACGTCGACGAGGGTTTCGCGCGCGTGCAGATGATCCCCAAGGTCGTGGCCGAAATCGAATCCGCGTCGACGTTGTCGGCCGCCGTGAGCGCCGGGATCGGTGCGACCATCCTGCCCGATTCCACAGCACGGGTCGTGGCCGCGGCGGGCGACGTCGTGCAATGCCGGATCGTTTCACCCGTCATCAAGATTCCGCTTTCGGTCTGTCTGTCCGACCATTTGCCGCTTTCCGAGCCCGCCGCGGCCGTCAAGGATATCTTGCTGGAACTGGCCGGCGACCTTGCGCTCGACGTGCGTTTCGAGTCCGGCGCCGATACATAAGCGCGCCTTATCGCTACAAAGCCAAACCCTCTTGGCGCATTTTTTATGCGCCGGATACATTGAGTCCATCGTCGATCGCCCCGGTTCGCAGTGAGCCGGCGCGACGAGGCTAGCCGTCACGCGGGCGGGACAACCGGAGATTGAATCGGGTTGCCGTACAGCCCCAGCGGTGCTTCGCGCACGCCAATCGACCGGCGCGCGTCCAACCGGCTACGGACTCAAAGATGGATCTCCAGAAGATTAAGGTGCTTATCGACCTGTTGGCGGACTCTCCGCTGGCCAAGCTCGAAGTCATCGAGGGCGAGGAACGGGTCAAGCTTGTGAAGGCGAAACGGCGCGGCAAGCGGGCTGAGGCGCCTTCGGGCGATGAACGTGTAGCCGTGGCGTCCACCCCGGACACCCAAGGGAGCCAGGGGGCTCAATCACCGCACGCTGAGCCTGCTCAATCCTTCGATACCCCCAATGCAGCCCCTGCAACCGCCAGCGAGCCGCAACTCGTTCGTGCGCCCATGTTCGGTGTCGTTCATCTGACGCCGGCGCCGGGCGAAGCGCCCTTCGTGAATACCGGCGACACGATCAAGGAAGGGCAGGTGCTCTGCACGATCGAGGCAATGAAGATGTTCAACGCGATCGAGTCCGAACTCAGCGGCGCCGTGCTGGAGATTCTTGTGGCTCCGGGCAGCGAAGTGGAATCCGGGCAGCCGCTGTTCCGGATCGGCTGATCGACCATGTTCAACAAAGTACTGATTGCCAACCGCGGCGAGATCGCGCTTCGAATCCAGCGCGCCTGCCGTGAACTCGGTCTGAAAACCGTCGCCGTCCATTCCGAGGCAGACGCCGATGCGCGCTATGTGCGGCTCGCCGACGAGGCGCTGTGCATCGGTCCCGCCGCGCCGGGACAAAGCTATCTGAACCGGGCCGCGATCCTGTTCGCGGCGCACGTGAGTGGCGCGCAAGCGGTTCACCCCGGCTACGGCTTCCTGTCGGAGAACGCGGATTTTGCGGCGCAGGTCGAGGCTGCCGGCATGGCCTTCATCGGTCCCGAGCCCGACTCCATCCGAACGATGGGCGACAAGGTCGCCGCCAAACGGGCCATGCGCGCTGCCGGCGTGCCCTGCGTGCCGGGCCCGGACGGCGGTCTGCCGGACGACCCCACGGAGATTCTGCGGGTCGCGCAGGAGATCGGCTATCCGGTGATCGTCAAGGCGGCGGGCGGCGGAGGCGGGCGAGGCATGCGCGTCGTGCCGGGACCCGAGCAGTTGCTAGAAGCCGTGTCGGTGACGCGCGAAGAAGCACGCCGCGCCTTCGGCAAGCCCGAACTCTATGTCGAGAAGTTTCTCGAGCATCCGCGTCACGTCGAAATTCAGGTGTTGTGCGATACGCACGGCAATGCCCTCTGGCTCGGTTCGCGCGACTGTTCGCTGCAACGGCGGCATCAGAAGGTCCTCGAAGAGGCGCCCGCACCCGGCATCGACCCAGAATTGATCGGGCAAGTGGGCGAGCGCTGCGTCGAGGCCTGCCGGCAGACGAATTACCGTGGCGCCGGCACTTTCGAATTCCTGTTCGAGAACGGCCAGTTCTACTTCATCGAAATGAATACGCGGCTGCAGGTCGAGCATCCCGTGACGGAAATGACCTCGGGCGTCGACATCGTGCGGGAACAGATCCGGATCGCCCAAGGGCACGCGTTGACGATTCGTCAGCCGGACATTCGCACGCTTGGTCATTCGCTGGAATGCCGGATCAACGCTGAGGACCCGTTCACCTTCGCCCCATGTCCGGGGAAGATTTCCGTTTGGGAACTGCCGGGTGGCAACGGCGTGCGGGTGGACTCGCACATGAGTGGCGGCGCGGTCGTGCCGCCGTATTACGACTCGCTGATCGCCAAGGTGATCACCCACGGCGCAACCCGTGAAGAGGCGCTGGCGCGCATGCGCATCGCGCTCTCGGAGATGCGCATCGAAGGCATTCGTACCAACGTACCATTGCATCAGGCCATGCTCGAGGACGCAGGGTTCGGTGAGGGCGGCGTCGATATTCATCATCTGGAGCGTTGGCTCGCAAAGAGGAAACAGACATGACGCTGACTGTTGAGCATGCGTCGATTGCGCACGGGGATGTAGTCGAACGGCTGCGTCCGGATTCACAGAGGACTGTCCTTGCAATGAAACAGGATGAATCGGAGCAGGCGCTTTGCATCAGCATGCTGGGGACGACGGCCATGCTGTTCGAAGCGCCGGGCGCGCTCGATCTGCATGCGCAACGCCGCATCTGGACGCTCGCCCGCGAGGTCGAATCATGGCCGGGCGTGCGCGAAGCAGTGCCAGGCGTGACCAATCTGATGCTGACGTTTTCCACGCCGCCCGCAGACCCGGACTCGCTCGGCGCCGCGTTGCGCGACGCGTGGGCCGCGGCGGGCGAGTTGCAGATCGAAGGGCGGGTGGTGGACTTGCCGGTGGAATACGGCGGCGAGTTCGGGCCGCATTTGCAGGACGTGGTGAATCACACCGGCCTCTCTATCGATGAGGTCGTGCAATTGCACTGCGCGCCGCTCTACACGGTCTATGCGCTCGGCAGCCATCCGGGCTACTGCTATCTGGGCGGTATGGACCCGCGTATCGCCACGCCGCGGCGCAAGGTGCCGGTGCTGGGCTTGCCTGGCGGCGCGGTGTCGATCGGCGGGGTGCAGACCGGAGTCTCGGCATCGACGGGACCGAGCGGCTGGAACACGATCGGTCATACATCGATGTCGTTCTTCGACCCCACGCGCGATAACCCGGCCACGCTCGCACCTGGCGACATGATCCGTTTTCGCGTCGAGAGGATTGTTTCATGATCGAGATACTGTCTTCGTCCGCGCTCGCGACGGTGCAGGACCAGGGGCGTGAAGGCTATCTGCGCTACGGCGTCGGCACGGCCGGCGCGATGGACCGGTTGGCGCTCGCGGTCGGCAATCTGCTGCTCGGCAATCCGGACGACGCGGCCGGCATCGAAATTCCGATGTTTCCCTTCCGCATCCGCTTCCTTGAAGATCTTTCGTTCGCCATCACCGGTGCCGATTGTTCGGCGCGCTTGGGCGACCGGCCGGTGCTGCCGTGGTGGACCGTGCATGCGAAACAGGGCGACGTGCTGACGATCGGCGTGCCGACCAGCGGCACACGCTGCTACCTGTCGCTCGCAGGTGGCGTGGACGTACCGGTGGTGCTTGGCTCTCGCAGCACGCAGTTGCGCGGCCAGTTCGGCGGCTTCAACGGTCGTCAGTTGCAGAAGGGCGATGTGGTGAAGGCAGTGGGTCTCGCCGAGCGCGTCGTGCCGCAAGATGCGGTGCTCGCCGCGGGTTTCGGCACGGTGCCGCCTGAGTACTCGTTGCCCGCACCGCTACCCCTGCCGGCAGCCGACGCAGGCGAAACCGTGGTGCGCGTACTGCCCGCCGCGGAATACGACTGCTACGAGCCGGAATCGCTCGAAGCGTTCTGGCGCGATGGGTGGAAGGTGACGCCGCAGAGCGATCGCTATGGATATCGCCTCGCCGGTCCGACCCTGGTCGCGACGCATTCGATCGAAAAGCGCTCGCACGGCATCGTGCCGGGCGTGATCCAGGTGCCGCATAGCGGCCAGCCGATCATTCAGTTGCGGGATGCGCAGCCCTCGGGTGGCTATCCGAAGATCGGCACCGTGATCGAAGCCGATTTGTGGCGGCTCGCGCAGGCGCGTATTGGTACGAAGATTCGCTTTGCTCAGACGACGTACGCGGAAGCCGTCACGGCGCTGGAAGAACTGGACAGTTATCTCGTCAGGGTGCGCAATCTCGTTGCACTGTTTTGCCCTTCCCGACACTGACACATGACACAAAAAATCGAAGTGGATATCGGCGAGCTTCGGCAGATCACGTCGTGGCTTGCAGAAGTCGATATCGAGTTCATCGAAATCAGCAAGCCCGGGGCGACGGTTCGATTGACGATGGAGCAGGCGCCTTGCTCGATCGGTGCGGATGCGCCGGCGTCGGCGCAGGCGGTTTCGGCTGTGGTTCCTGGCGGACTCGCGCGCGTAGCGGACACGGCGCAGACGCAGGCTGTCAGTATCACCGCGAAGTCGGCCGGCATCTTTCTGTCGACGCATCCGGCACGCTCAACGCCGTTAGTGAGCGCGGGCGATCACGTCAAACCGGGCGACATTGTCGGCTTGCTGCAGATCGCGCAATTGTGCGTGCCTGTGGTCGCGTCGGCGGATGGCATGGTCATGCGCTTGTGCGTCGCGCATGGCGCAATGGTCGGTTACGGAACGCCCTTGCTCGAACTTTCGCCGTCGGCGTAGACGTATATCGATAGATAGACACTGAGTCGGTGTGGTCCGCTGCGGATAGCCCGGCACAGACCGCTTAAAGAATGGAGATTGGATAGTGGAAATCGACCTGAACGCGGACCTGGGCGAAGGCTTTGGACCCTATCAAATGGGCGAAGACGAAGCGATGCTCGACATCGTCTCGTCCGCCAACGTCGCATGCGGCTATCACGCGGGCGACCCCGTCATCATGGACAAGACGGTGCGGATGGCTCTCGCGCGTCAGATCGACGTCGGCGCGCATGTCGGCTTTCCCGACATGATGGGCTTCGGCCGGCGGCAGATTCAGGCGGACCCGCTTGAACTGGCGAATTACGTGGTGTATCAGATGGGCGCGCTGGCGGGCATCGCGAAGCGGGCCGGACATCGCGTCACGCACATGAGCTTTCACGGCGCGTTGGGCAACATGGCTGCGGCGTCGTATGAACTGGCCGAGCCGCTGGTGCGGGCGCTCGCCGAATTCGATCGCGATCTGATCATCAGCGTTTCGACGAACACGGAAATCGAACGGGCCGCCGATCACATCGGGATGCGCACGGCCAACACGTTTCTCGCCGACCGTGCCTACGACGATCAGGGCGCGCTCGTCTCGCGCAAGCTGGAAGGCGCGGTCATCAAGGACCGCGCGGCCGTCCTGGCACGCGTCAAGGAACTGCTCGAAGACGGCACGATCACGACGATCACAGGCAACAAGCTCAAGATCGCCGTCCAATCGATCCTGCTGCACGGTGATACGCCAGGTGCGGTCGAACTCGCGCGCACGGTGCGCGGCGTGATCGAATCGGCGGGCGGGCGCGTCGTGCCGGTGTCGAAGCTCGTGCGATAGGCGCGAGCAGGCCAACCTGCATCGGTCAACTCGAATTGACCAACCATAAGCCAGTCTTATCGCCACAAAGCCAATCCGTCTTTGCCCCGCGTTTTCACGGCGTATACATTGGTAACAGGCTTATCGCACGCCTCAAAGGGCGACAGTTCAGAACTACAGATAGAGGTCATTCATGCCGTTTTCAGACTACAAGACCGCGCTGGTGACGGGCGCTTCGACCGGAATGGGCGCTGCGATCGTCGAGCGCTTCTGCCGTGAAGGACTCGAAGTGCATGCGCTCGCTCGCAACGCGGAACGTCTGAATGAGCTGGCGGAGCGAACCGGTTGCATCCCGCACGCGATCGACGTGTGCGATCTGCCGGCCGTCACGAAGCTGACGCAGGACGTGCAGTTCGATATCGTCGTGAATAACGCCGGCATATCGACCAAAGGCTCGATTCTGGATGCCGCTGCCGCAGACATCGACCTTCAAGTGGAAGTCAACCTGCAAGCCGTTCTGCATATCGTGCGGCTCACCATGCCGGGTATGGTTGCCCGCGATCGCGGTCACATCGTCAACATCAGCTCGATCGCAGGGATCTACAACTTCAACGGCAACTCCATTTACTCCGCGACGAAGGCAGGCATCCATGCGTTGTCGCGCCAGTTGCGAGTGGATGCGACCGGCAGACGCGTACGCGTGACGGAGATCTGTCCGGGCCGTGTCGCCACCGATATTTTTGGCCACGTGCATGGCGACATCGAGGCGGCGCGCAAGCAGTTCATCGACGGCTTCGAGCTGCCGCTGCCGTCCGATATTGCCGACGCCATCGCCTTTGCGATCGCCGCGCCGCTCGCGGTCAACATCAGCAATATGGAAATTCTGCCCACGCTGCAGGTGCCGGGCGGGCTGACGACGATCAAACGCGATCCCGCTGGTCACAACGAGTAAGTGCAATCCAGAGTTCAACTAGGAGGTTTTCCATGCGTGCATCGGTACTGGTTACCCGTGCGTCATTTCCGGACATCGTCGATCGCCTGCGTGCGAACTTCGACGTGACCGACAACCCTGACGACACGATCTGGACGCAACCAGAGCTGATTGCCAGGCTGCAAGGCAAGGTGGGGGCCATGACGGCCGGTAGCGACCGCATCGACGCGACCCTGCTCGACGCTTGCCCGCAGTTGAAGGCGGTATGCAATATTGGCGTGGGCTACAACAACGTCGACGTGGAAGCCTGTACCGCGCGCGGCGTGCTGGTCACGAATACGCCGGACGTCCTGACGGATACCACCGCCGACTTCGGCTTCGCGCTGATGATGGCAACGGCGCGCCGCATCACCGAGTCGGAACATTTCCTGCGGGCCGGCGAATGGACCAAAACCGGACGCTTCGACATGTTCGTCGGCAACGACGTGCATGGTTCGACGCTCGGTATTCTCGGCATGGGACGTATCGGGCAGGCCATTGCGCGACGTGGTGCATTCGGCTTCGGCATGCGCGTGATCTATCACAATCGCTCGCAACTGGCGCCCGATGTCGAAGAGAGCTGCAAGGCGCGCTATGTCGACAAGGAAACGCTGTTGCGCGAGTCGGATCACCTGATCGTCGTGGTGCCTTACTCGGCCAGCTCGCATCACGCGATTGGCGCCGCGGAGCTCAAGCAGATGAAATCGTCGGCCACGCTGACCAACATCGCACGCGGCGGCGTAGTGGACGATGCCGCTTTGGCGGTGGCGCTGAACGAAGGCAGCATTGCGGCGGCCGGTCTGGATGTATTCGAAGGTGAACCGGTTATCTGCCCGGCGCTTCTTGCGCAAAAGAATGTGGTGCTCACGCCGCATATCGGCAGTGCGTCTGTCAGCACGCGGCGCGCGATGGCCGCGCTTTGCGCAGACAATTTGATCGCCGCTCTAGGGCACGGCGCAGCGGCCGGCAAGCCGCCGACACCGGTGAACCCGCAGGTACTGGCGCGCCCGACAGCCGCAGCCTGAGCGATGACAGGCGCAGCATGCTGCGCCGGTGTAGTACCGCCGTTGTTTCTCAAGCGTGAGCGCTCCGACAAAGGGGCGCGCCACTGACGATGAGGCGCCCGCAGAGGCGCTACATACTGGAGACAAACACCATGCACAACCACGCCTGTCGCATTGCCGCACGCCGTTCCGATTCATCATTCCCGAAACTTATTGCACCAGAAGAAAGGCCTCTGCAACAGCCTTTTTTCGCGAGCTAGTATCAATTCAACACGGAAGTCAATGACGGCTTCCGGGGGAATGACGATGGTGCCGCGGGTCGAGTCAGACCGGGATCATCGCTTCGATCCGAATCATTGGGACGTGCAACATGAAACTTCATTTTGACCTGGCGACGGTGCTGCGAGGCGACTATGGGGCGCTGTTTCTCCATGGGATCGAACTCACCCTCGCGATGGCCGCGCTGGCGTGGATACTGTCACTGGTGGTGGGCATTCTTCTCACGCTGATCCGCCTGACCAACAATCGCCTCGCGACGGCGTTTGTCGCGTCATTCGTGGCCTACCATCGCAATGTGCCGATGCTGGTCCAAATCCTGTTCTGGTACTTCGGCATTTCGAACGTCCTGCCGGAATCGGTGCAGACCGTGCTGAACCACTACAACGGTCAGTTCATTTTTGCGGTCGTGGCGATCGGCCTGTGCAGCGCAGCCTATCTCTCCGAAGATATCCGCAGCGGATTGCGTGCGATTCCCTACGGTCAGTACGAAGCGTCGCGAGCACTGGGTCTGAACTTCCTGAACGTCATGCGTTTCGTCGTGCTTCCGCAAGCGCTGCGCAATGCAATTCCGCCGATGGTCAATCACGCCGTCCTGCTGTTCAAGAACACGAGTCTCGCAATGGCGATCGGCGCGGCGGAACTGACCTATGTCACCCGGCAGATCGAGAACGAAACCTTCCTGTCTTTCGAATCGTATTTCATCGCCACGGCGGTGTATCTCGGCCTCTCCCTCGTCATCATGCTGTGCGGCGCCAAAATCGCGATGCACTACCGCATTCCGGGAGTGAAGTGACATGTTCGATATCCTGCGCGACAACTGGACACTGCTGCTCATCGGGCAGTATCCGCATGGCCCGCTAGGCGGCATCGTACTGACGATCTTGCTGTCGCTTTCAGCGCTCGTCATCGCATTTCCCCTGGGTATCCTGGTCGCCCTGGCACGCATCAGCCCTTTCCGGTTTTTGCGGGCGCCGGCTACAGGTCTCGTCTACATGGTGCGGGGCATCCCGCTCCTGATGGTGATTTTCTGGGTGTACTTTCTCGTGCCTGTTCTGACCGGTTATCCGGTCACCGGGTTTGTCACGATGCTGTGCGCGCTCGTTATCTATGACTCGGCCTATCTCGGGGAAATCATCCGTGCGGGCATCGAGGGGCTGCCGAAAGGGCAGACGGAGGCCTCGAGAGCGCTCGGCATGAGCTACATGAAGACCATGCGCGCGGTCATTCTGCCGCAAGCGCTTTACAACGTGGTACCGAGCATGGTCACGCAGTTCGTATCGACGATAAAGGAAACCTCGCTGGGTTACATCATCAACGTCCAGGAAATCTCCTTCGCGGCGGATCAGATCAACAACCGGCTGCTGACGAAGCCCTTTCCCGTGTACCTGATTCTTGCCTTGAGTTACTTCGCGCTGTGTTACGCGCTCACACAGCTTGCGCAGTATCTGGAGCGGCGCGTGACGCGCAAGCGGGCCGGTGTCGCATCGCGGACCCAGAAGGCGGCCAACGTTGCGCTGACCGATCCGCTGCCCACCGAGAACTAGGCGCCCAATCACTTCGAGGTATTTCGCATGATCAAGTTTTCCAGCGTCAACAAATGGTACGGCGAATATCACGCTCTCGTGGACGTGAACGCCGAAGTTCGCAAAGGCGAAGTCGTGGTGGTCTGCGGACCATCAGGATCGGGTAAGTCGACACTGATTCGCACCGTCAACCGGCTCGAGGAGATTAACCGTGGGCAGATCTTCTTCGACGGTCAAAACATTCACGACAAGAAGCTGGGTCTGAATGCTTACCGCAGCCGTGTCGGCTTCGTGTTTCAGCAATTCAATCTGTTTCCGCATCTGTCGGTGCTGGACAACATCACGCTTTCGCCGATGCGCGTGCACGGCCTCAAGCGCGCGGATGCGGAACGTAAAGCGGCTGATCTGCTCGCACGCGTTGGTCTGTCGAACAAGGCCAGTGCGTTTCCGCCGCAATTGTCCGGTGGCCAGCAGCAGCGTGTTGCGATTGCGAGAGCACTGGCGATGGATCCGCCGGCAATGTTGTTCGACGAGCCCACCAGTGCGCTCGATCCGGAGATGGTCGGCGAAGTGTTGAACGTGATGAAGAGCCTCGCACAGGAAGGCATGACGATGATGTGCGTCACGCATGAGATGGGGTTTGCACGCGAGGTTGCCGATCGAGTCTGGTTTATGGACGCAGGGAAGATTCTCGAAACGGCTGAGCCGGAGGAATTTTTCTTGCGCCCGAAACACGAGCGGGCGCAGCGATTCCTGTCCGATCTTCGCTCGCATTGAGGCAAGCAAGGCGGTATGGCCTTCGCGGCACAGATTCAGATTCAGATTCAGATTCGGTTTGACCACCGTTGATCAGCAGTCGATTGCTTTACACATAAACTTCAGGAGCATCACGATGCAGGTAAAGAAGATTTTCGCGGGGATGTTGGTCGTTGGCGGCGCGGTTGCATCGATTGCCCCGGCACATGCTGATCAATTGGCCGATATCAAGGGCCGCGGCGAGTTGAGCTGCGGTGTGTATTCGAACGTTGAGCCGTTCTCGTATCCGAACGCGCAGACGCGCCAGCTCGAAGGCATGGATGTGGACCTGTGCAACGCGGTGGCGAAACAGTTGGGCGTGAAGGCGAAGCTCGAACCGTTGGCTGTCGAGGCGCGCATTCCGCAATTGAAGCTGGGGCGCGTCGACATTGTGGTCGCCAACCTGGCCTACACCAAAACTCGCGCCACGCAGATTGCCTTTAGCGACTCGTACTACTCCACCAAGGAAGTTCTTGTCGTGAAGAAGGCCGATGCTAGCAAGAAGCTGACCGATTTCGCAGGCCAGAAAATCAGCGCTGCCGACGGCTCGACATCCGCTCAGTCGATTCCAATTTCGATCAAGGATGGCCAGGCGGTGACCTTTCACGATACCAGCTCGGCGTTTCTCGCACTCGAGCAGAACAAGGTCAAAGGCTTCGTGACCAATCAGATGACCGCCACGAAGATCGCGAAGCAGGTGGATGGCACGGACGGCGCGGTGGCGATCGCATCGGAACCGATGCTGATCGAGCCGATCGCAGTGGGCTTGCGCCAGAACGAGCCGGCCATGCTGAGCGCGGTCAACAAGGCCCTGGCTTCGATGGAGCAGAGCGGCGAGATGAGCGGTATCTTCGACAAGTGGCTCGGACCGAAGACGCCTTATGGCCTGACCCGGACCGACAAGGTCACGCCGATCGACCAGCTCAAGTTCACGCCGGTGTCCTGAGGCGGAAAGTGTGTGATGCAGGGGTGCGCTTTCATCCGCGCGCCGCTGCCGGTTGAATGGCCGGCGCGATTCTTTGGATGGCGTGCCGCGACGACGTAGCTGGATTTTGCAACGTGACACATAAAATAGTGGTGATGGGCGTGTCGGGCTCGGGTAAGTCGACACTTGCACGTGAGTTGGCCGTGGCGCTGCAGGGCGTTTTCATCGAAGGAGACGAGCATCACTCGGCGGAAAGCCGCGACAAGATGTGTCGCGGAATCGCGTTGTGCGACAGTGACCGCGAGCCGTGGCTGGACCGCCTCGCCGAGCTGGTGGATGATACGCATGGAACGGCCGTACTGTCCTGTTCCGCGTTGAGACGTTGCTATCGGGAGCGCATGCGCGCGCGTGTCGCCGGGCTGAGATTCGTGTTTCTCGACATCACCTTGGCCGCAGCGGTTGCACGGGTTTCCAGGCGCCTGGATCATGAGTTTCCAGCGACATTGGTGGCGAATCAATTCGCAACGCTCGAGTCGCCTGTCGGTGAAGAGGGTGTGCTCCACCTTTCCGCTTCGCTGCACAGTGCGTGCGGTCTGAGGGAGGTCATGCAATGGCTGGGCGCGCCGGACGGTGCTGGATGGAAGTCGGACGAATTAGCGTTGAAGAGGAGTTGAGTTGAACAACAATCTGAAGATGTTCGATCTGTCGGGGCGTCGTGCTCTGGTTACCGGGTCGAGTACGGGTATCGGTTATGCGCTGGCCAAAGGATTGGCAGGTGCCGGCGCTGAAGTGATTCTGAATGGCCGCAATGGGGCCAGGCTCGCAGAGGCTGTCAGCCGTTTGCGCGATGAGGGCGCGACTGTTCATGCCGCGAGTTTCGATGTGACGTCGGCCACGGAGGTCGACGCGGCAATCGCCGATATCGAACGCGAAATCGGTGCGATCGACATTCTCGTCAACAACGCCGGCATGCAACGCCGTGCGCCGCTCGAACAGTTTTCCCATGCTCAATGGGAAGAGCTGATGAAGACCAATGTCGACAGCGTGTTCCTGGTCGGTCAGGCGGTCGCGCGGCACATGATCGCTCGCAAGCGCGGCAAGATCGTCAACATCTGTTCGGTACAAAGCGAACTGGGCCGCCCCAACATCGCGGCCTACACCGCGAGCAAAGGCGCGGTGAAGATGCTGACGAAGGGCATGGCAATCGACTGGGGACAACATGGCATCCAGGTCAATGGACTTGGGCCGGGCTACTTCAAGACGGAGCTAACCGAAGCGCTCGTCAAGGACGAAACGTTCAGCAACTGGCTGATTGGACGCACGCCATCGCGACGCTGGGGCGATGTGGAAGATCTCGTCGGTGCTGCCGTGTTTCTGGCGAGCGACGCGTCGAACTTCGTGAACGGCCATATCCTTTACGTGGATGGCGGCGTGACTGCTACGTTGTAGGGCGTGGCTCAGGTTGTTACTGGCATGTTGCGCGGCACGTCATGCGACTTGCGTGCCGCGCAGCGAGCGAGCCGCGAACGGTGTCGCGCCAGCAAACGTTGCCTGCGAACCCAATTCGCGCTCGATACGGATCAACTGATTGTACTTTGCGGTCCGGTCCGTGCGAGAAAGCGAGCCTGTCTTGATCTGGCCGCAGTTGGTCGCGACGGCGATATCCGCAATGCTAACGTCTTCGGTTTCTCCCGAACGATGTGAAATCACCGCGCTGTAAGAGGCGCGATGGGCCGCTCTGATAGTAGCCAGCGTTTCGCTGAGCGTGCCGATCTGATTCATCTTGACGAGTATCGAGTTCCCCATGGATGCGTCGATACCATCCTGAAGCAGCCGTTCGTTGGTGCAGAAGATGTCGTCGCCAACGAGCTGGCATTGGCTGCCGAGCCGGGACGTCAGCAATTTCCAGCCGGCGTAATCGTTCTCGGCGACACCGTCTTCGATAGAAACGATGGGGTACGCGGCCACCAGTCGGGCCAGATAGTCGACTTGTTCTTCGATGCTGCGCTCAGTGCCTTCGCCACGATAGACATAGCGTCCGTCCCTGAAGAACTCGCTGGACGCCGGGTCTATCGCCAGCGCGATATCGACGCCGAGTCTATACCCCGCCTCCTCGACTGCGGCGACGATCAGATCGAGCGCTTCCTCAGCGGTGCGCAACGGAGGGGCGAAGCCGCCTTCATCTCCAACATTCGTATTGAACCCCCCACGCTTGAGCGCGCCACGAAGCGTATGAAAGACCTCGGCCCCCATGCGCACACTGTCGGCAAACGATGTTGCGCCTGTCGGCAAGATCATGAATTCCTGGAAATCGAGCGGATTGTCGGCATGTGCGCCGCCATTGATGATGTTGATCATCGGAACCGGCAGCACAGACGCCTGCACCCCGCCAAGATAACGAAACAGCGAGGTCCGGCTGAACGCGGCCGCGGCGTTCGCTGCGGCCATCGAGCAACCGAGAATCGCGTTCGCGCCGAGATGTTGCTTGTTTTCGGTGCCGTCGAGTTCGATCATGGCTTGATCGATGTCACGTTGGGCCGTGGCGTCCATGCCAATCAGCGTGTCCTGCAGATCGGTGTTGACCGCATTGACTGCCACGCTGACGCCTTTACCCAGATACCGGCCTGGGTCGTTGTCGCGCAACTCGACGGCCTCGCGTTCTCCAGTTGAAGCGCCAGACGGCACCGTTGCCCGGCCTTTCGAACCATCGTCCAACGTGATCTCGACTTCAACCGTGGGATTGCCTCGGCTGTCCAGGACTTCGTAACCCACGACCTGCGCGATCCGGCTCATTTTTTGACCTCCTCTACGATAGAAAAACTGTCCGACCAACTTCCAATGAACGTGAAGATACGCACTCGTGTAGCATTCGAAAACCGAGTTTTATTGCGAAGTTGGTCAGTTTTTTTAACGAAGGGATCTTTCCGGTGCGTACACTTCCCCCGCTATCTTTGTTGCGCGCGTTCGAAGCAACGGCCAGAAACGGTTCCGTGACCAAGGCGGCCGAAGAGCTGTTTCGAACCCACGGTGCGGTCAGCCGTCAGTTGAAGCTGCTTCAGGAGCACGTCGGCTCAGCGCTTTTCGACAAGGAAGGCACAGGGTTGAAGCTGAATCAGCACGGGCAGGACCTCTATGTGCTCGTCAGCTCAGTGTTCGAGCAACTCGAGCACGGCTATGCCAGGCTGCAGGCTCAGGTGCAGGGCTCAGGCTTGCATGTGGCATGCAGCGCGACGTTTGCGATGCGTTGGCTGGTGCCGAACCTTGCCGATTTCTATCGCGCGCGTCCGGACATCCGGATCCGCCTGTCCATGACTTCGGCTCGAGAGATCAGGACGGAAGGCGCTGATCTTGTCATTGCGTGGGATCTCACTTCGTATCCCGAGGCGGACCGTGCCCGTGCAATTCCGCTGGCACCTGTCGCTTTCGGGCCTGTATGTACACCGGGCAACAGGCGCTCGGCAGCAAAGGGGACGCGTATCGCGCACGACTTCACATCGAGTGCGTGGACGCATTGGGAGGCACAGACGGGCACCAGAATTGGAACCGGTGGCCGGATCACGTTTCCCCATACACACCTTTGCATCGAGGCGGCACTGTCCGGTCTGGGCGTGGCGCTCATCGAGAAACGGCTTGTAAGACGGGAGCTGGACGAAGGGCTTCTGGTGGCGCCTTGGGGATTTGTTCAGCTTCCGTTTGGATTGATGGCCTTGCCTGCCGCAGGGCGAACCTCGCCGAAGGACCTCAACGAGTTCATAGCCTGGTTGCGCGCGCGGCTTGAATATACGGACGCTAGCTAGGGCTGCTGTGCGGATGGTTGCTTTACTTCCAATGGCAATCTCAATGCGCCGCGCGCAACGCCTCGTCAGCGAGAGCTAGCCGTGACGCCATGACCTTGACGACAAATCGATGAACTTGCTGCGCGGTCTCGGGATCGTCCTGTTCAAGCGCACGTAACGACTCGAGCGTCAAACGCCGGACACGCGCGGGACCCTCAGCAAGCACGTCCGCGCTGCGCACTTGTCGCGTGTACACCGCCATTTCACCGACGATGGTACCAGGCCCAAACGAACGTAATCTGAAGGACCTGCCGTCCGCGAGCGGCAGTAAGACGGTGACACGCCCGCGCTCGACGAAGTACATGGCGTCCCCTGGTTCGCCGTGACGGAACACCGGCTGCCCCGCGCCAAGCTCGCGCACTTCCAGAAGGGCCAGCAGCCTTTCAAGCGCGCACGACGTGAAATGCGGCGCGAGCATCGCCTGGAAATCCTCTTCGCCGCGCGGCAGCGCGCGTGAGTCCGACGCGAGAACTGTGTCTTCAACCCATTCCAGCCCGGCGTCCAGCGTAGCGAACTCGTGAATCCGGAGGTTCAGCGTGCCGGTCTTCAGGAGCAGGTCACGCGAGCGTGCCGGCAGCCCCGTCAACACCAGGTCTGCGTCAAGCGTTGCGCACAGTTGCCTAAGCTTGACGAAGCTGACCGATACCGACGCGTCCAACCCGTTGGTCGAAGCGAAGTCGAGCACGACAAAGCGGACGGGTACCGGCCCGTGCTGGGTTAGCCGTTCGCGCACGCGCTGCAAGATCGAATTGGCGGTGCCGAAGAAGAGGAAGCCCTGCAAACACGTTCCGCACACCTGTGCGCCTAGTTCGTGAAGCCGTCCGGTTGCCTCGATACTGCGCTCGACATTCGATGTGCGCGTACTGCCATCGAACTCCATCCGGACGCAACTGATACGGCCGTACAGCAGGGCGAACATCACACAGGCGGCGATGACGCCGGCCACCACGCCCGGGACCACACCGTAGAACGCAATGGCGCCCAGAATCAGCGGTACAAGCAGATACTCATACCAGTTGAGCTGGCGATATGCGCCCACTAGCCACTGGATCAACAGGCGTAGTCCCATGAAGAGCTGCAGCCCGACCAGCACCGGCACCGGAAATAGCGCCACCAGGTCCGGCGAGACGGCCAGTACGAACAGACACGCGAGGGAGGCGAATACGCCCGCCATACGGCTTGTCGCACCCGCGCGTGCGTTGAGCATCGATCGGTTGTACGACTGATAGCCGACCATTCCGCCTAACATCCCGCTCGCGATGTTGGCGATGCCGGCCGCCCGCATTTCGCGGTTCAGATCGATGTCTTCGCCCGTGGCCGCGCCAATCGCCGTCGAATTCATCAGGATCGTGATTGCCGAGATCGACGTGACCATGAGTGTCTCCGGCAAGTGCGCAGCGATGGCCGACCAGTCGACGCTCCCGTGCGCCAGCGATGCCGGCAGATGCAGCTCTGGAATCCGCATCGCGTGCAGCGCCGCGCGCGGAAGCAATAATCCCGTGTTGCGAGCGTCGTCGATCGACAAGCCTTCTGCAAGCAGGAGCACGTAAAACAGTGCGACGCCGAATGCAAGCGTGATAGGCAGCGCCGCAGCGTGTTTCCATGTGCGCGACAGGAGCGTGGCTAACGCGCACACCACCACAGCGGGTGCCCATGCCAGCCAGTTCAGATGCGTCACCAGCGCCAATGTGTGCCAGTTCAAGGGCTCGCCGGTCACGACCCGAAACGCGCCGGCTAGCAGGAGAAAGCCCGTGCCGGCCAGGAAGCCGCCTACGACCGGATAAGGCAGGAATTGCAGGGAACGGCTGCGCTTCGACGAACCGACCGCATACAGAATGACGCCTGTCACCACGGAACACAGCGCGATGGCGATCAGCACCGTCAGCAGAATTGTCTGCGGCGTACCGCCATTAGCGCGCACGCTGCTCGCGACGCCGGCCGCCACACCGGCAAGAAACGCCGTCGCGTTGCCGTCGGGTCCGGCGATATTCATGCGCATCGAACTCGTCAAGGCGATCACCAGCGCGGTCACGACGCAACTGATGAAGGCGGTGGGTACGCCAAGCTCGGCGTAACGGGCGAGATCCGCGCTGAAGATCAGGGTGCCCAGGCTCATTGCGTAGCAGAGCATGACCAAGGTCGACACCATGCCGGCCGACAGGTCTCCGACCAGGCCCGTGATGCGTGGCGCGGAGCGGGCAACAGGCGAGGAACCTGTGGTAGCTGGCTTCACGGTGCCTCCCGGTGAGGGCGGATGGAATCTCGCCCGGTAGCCGTTTGCTTCACGCTGGACGTACACTGTATTTTAGGCGGGAAGGACTTGAACACGGAGTACGTTGCGCCAGTCGCAGCGCGGCACCAGGGGGTGCGCCGATTCGTATGATTGTTCGTGCCACGCGGCCCGGTTCGGGCATACGGTTCGACGACCCGCACCGCAATGAGTTGCGACGCAGCATGCGTGTTCGCACACGCACCGGATTGGGCGGCGGTGATGGATATCGATCAGTGGCTGCATGCATTGGGGCTTGAGCAATACGCACCCGCATTTGCCGGGAACGACATCGATCTCGCGATGCTGGCACAGCTCGACGACGCGGACCTGAAAGAGCTCGGCGTCCTCTCGCTCGGCCACCGCAAGCGCCTGCTGGCGGCGATTGCCGAGCAGCGCGGCGCTGCATTGTGCACAGCGCCGCCCGCCGTGAATGCACCCGCCAGCGAGCGCCGGCAAGTCAGCATCCTCTTCGCCGATCTGTGTGGTTTCACTGCGCTGTCGCAGACGCTCGATCCTGAAGAATTGCGCGAGTTGACAGGTCGTTACACCGCGCTCGTCGATGGGATCGTCCTCGGTTACGGCGGCACGATCGACAAGCACATCGGCGATGCCGTGATGGCTATCTTCGGTGCACCGCGCGCACACGATACTGATCCGCTGCGCGCGGCGCGTGCCGCGCTGGAGATTCATGAGGCACTTAACGGACTGGGCGAGCAGGGCGCGCCTCCGTTGAGGGCGCATGTGGGCATCGCCAGCGGCGAGGTGGTCGCGGGGCCGCTCGAGCGCGCGGATGTTCAGGACTACACGGTGCTCGGCGACTCCGTGAATCTCGCCGCCCGGCTCGTTGCCGCCGCCGGCCCCGGTGAAACGCTGCTCTCCGATAGCGTGCATCGCGCGCTGGGCGATGGCGTGATGAGCGACGCCGTCGGCGCAATGCGTTTCAAGGGGATCGACTCGCCGGTGCAGGTGTGGCGTCTGCGCGGTCTCTCCTTTGAACCCGTCATGGCGAGCCGCAGCGTGTTTGTCGGCCGCAAGGCTGAACTCGAGCAGTTCAAGGGCGTTGCCCGCACATGTCTCGAGCAGCGAGCCGGCCACGTTGTTTATGTGCGCGGTGAGGCGGGCATCGGCAAGACGCGGCTCGTCGACGAAATGCGCTGTTTCGTCGAAACGCTGGGCTTTGGCGGCCACCGCGGCCTCGTGCTGGATTTCGGCGTAGGCAAAGGCCAGGACCCGATTCGCACCATTGTCGGCAGTCTGCTGGGCTTGCCGCCCGCGGCCGGCTCCGACGAGCGGCGCGCGGCAGCCGAGCGGTTTGCCGCGTCCGGCGCCGTCGGTCCCGATCAGTTGATGTTCCTCCACGACCTCCTCGATCTTGCGCAAACCGGCGAATGGCGCACGCTGTACAACGCGATGGACAACACCGCCCGGACGCGCGGCAAGCGCACGGTTGCCGCGGCGATCGCGCAGGATGCCTGCCGGCGCGGGCCGACCATGATTGTCGTGGAAGACCTTCATTGGGCGGACCCGCAGGTGCTCGCTTACCTGGCCGCCTTCGCCGTAGCGATCGCGAACGGCCCGGGCCTGCTGGTGATGACTTCGCGCGTGGACGGCGATCCGCTCGACGCGGCATGGCGGGCAGGTTGCCGCGGCACGCCCTTCGCCACGATCGACCTTGGCCCATTGCGCCGCGACGAGGCGCTGAATCTTGCCGGCAGCTTTATCGATGCGACCGAACGTATCGCGCGTGCCTGCATCGAGCGAGCCGGCGGCAATCCGCTGTTCCTCGAACAGCTCCTGCATAACGCCGAAGAAGGGAGTGAGGAGGCGGTCCCCGCGACGATCCAGAGCCTCGTGCTGGCGCGCATGGACCGGTTGACTGCGCGCGACCGCGAGGCCTTCCAGGCTGCCGCGGTCATCGGGCAGCGCTTTGGCCTCGCGTTGCTGCGGCAGCTGATCGACGCACCGGAGTACGTCTGTCACGGGCTTGTCGCCAACGCGCTCGTCTTACCTGAGGGCGAAGATTTTCTGTTTGCTCACGCGCTCATCCAGGAGAGCGCGTACTCGACACTGCTGCGGGCGCGCCGGCGCGAGTTGCATCGCCTCGCCGCTGACTGGTTTGCGGCGACGGACCCCGTACTGCGCGCCCAGCATCTCGACCGGGCCGAGGACGAGCGTGCACCGCGGGCCTACCTCGACGCCGCGATCGCACAACGCGCGGCCTACTTTGCCGACGCGGCATTGCGGCTCGTCGAGCGCGGTCTGCAAATCGCGCAAGCGGATAAGGATCGCCATGCACTGATCTGTTTCAGGGGCGAACTCCAGCGAGATCTCGGCGACATCGCCGCATCGATCGCGACGTACCGTGCGGCGGTGGCTGCCGCTCCAGACGAAGCGAGTCTCTGCCAGTCCCAGCTTGGGCTCGCCGAAGGTCTGCGGGTGAGCGAAGGCCTCGCCGAAGCCCTCGCACTGCTCGATGCGGCCCAGCAAGTGGCGCAACGCCTGGATCAGGTACCTGAACTCGCGCGCCTGCATCACCTGCGCGGCAACATCTTCTTTCCGCTCGGCAGGATCGACGATTGTCGTACCGAACATGAGCGCGGGCTCGCCTATGCCCAGCGCCTCGGCGCGCCGGAAGCGGAGGCGCGCGCGCTTGGCGGCCTTGCGGATGCGGCCTACGCGCAAGGGCGCATGCGCACTGCTTTCGAGCACTTCAGCCGGTGCGTTGCGCTAAGCCGCGAACACGGCTTCGGCCGCATCGAGGTCGCGAATCGTTCGATGGCGGGCTTTAGCAGGATCTATCTTAACGAGGCACGTCTGGCGCACGAGGACGTCAGCGGCGCTGCACGCACCGCCGCGCTGGTCGGGCAGCCACGTGCACAGATGCTGTGCGAAACGCTGGGTGTCTTTGCAAGCTACGAATTGGGCGACATGCAGGCTACGCTCGCCCATCTCGAGCGCGAGACGCTGATCATCCGTCAACTGGGCGCTCGCCGCTTCGAGGCACAAAATATGGAAATGCGGGCACGCGTGCTACTAGCGACCGACCATCGGCGTGAGGCCACGGCGTTGTTGCGTGAAGCGCTGGCGCTGTGCCGCGAGGTGGGCACGCAGTTCAGTGCGCCCAAGGCGGTGGGCGCACTGAGCCGTGCCGTCGAGGACGACGGCGAACGCGCGCGTCTGCTCGCCGAAGGTGCCGACATGTTGGAGCGCGGCGCGGTGGGTCACAATCATCTGTGGTTCTATCGTGACGCCATCGAAGCGATGCTGTCCGCCGGCGACTCGGCTGGCGCACTGCGCTATGTCGCAGCCCTCGAAGGCTATACGCGCGCCGAACCGCTGCCGTGGGCGGACCTGTTTGTGGCGCGCGGCCGTGTTCTCGCTCGCGCGCAGCAAGACCACGCCGGTGAAGAAATACAGCACGAACTAGAGCGTGTGCGTGCAGCCCTCGTGGAAGCCGGCTTCGATAGCTATCTGCCTGCGGTGGACGCTGCGCTCGCCGCGTAGCTAATCAGAACGTGCCGGGCCCCGGTCAAAAGGTAGCCGAAAAGGCCTGCTGAACCTTGCCTGGGTTAGTGATGCCGTTTGCTCCATCGGCAATAGGGTGGTCTCCTACAAGGATTTAACAGCGCAAAGAAACAGGGCGTTCCGCAGCCGCCGTCGCCAGGGCTACGCATTGCTGTGCAAGGACATCGGTTGGATCGACAAGACTCACGCGTGCGCCAGTCATGCCCACGAAACTCGTCTGTGGCAATAAAAGCGGCAACTCTGTACATCCCAGGACGATGACCTCGACGCCTTCCGCTATAAGCCCATCAATGGCAGCGGCAATGTCATCGAGGCATTGCCCGGTAGTGAATCCGGCTTTTACCCCTTCCTTGCCGTAGATCGCATCCATCACGCGGGCCTGCAATTCCGCAGTCGGAACGATTTGCCGCAAACCCTGCGATTCGAGGGCTTTTTCATAGACGCCGCTCGCGATAGTGCCGGAGGTGGCCAGCACGCCAACGGAGCGCAGCAACGGAAACGTTTCGCGCAGATGGCGGACCGTCACCGTCAGCATGTTGACGATCGGTATGCCCAGATACGGTTGAATACGTTCGACAAATGCGTGAGCGGTGTTACACGGAATCGCGATGAGGTCCGCGTCGCCCGACTCGAGCTTCTTGCAGGTCGCGTAAAGCGAAATAGTCGGGTCGGGCCCGTCACCGATCAGGTTTTCTGTGCGGTCTGGAATCTGCGGATTCTGTTCGATCAGAAGCCTGATATGGTCCTGATCCCGATTCGCCGGCGTATTGCGTACGATCTTCTGCATGAAGTCCACAGTCGCTGCAGGCCCAACTCCACCGACCACGCCCACTTTGAAAATGGATTCGGGCAAACTGTATTCACCCGCGATCACATACTGCGCATACGCAAGATTCGAATCGATCAGCGGTACTCGAAATGAGCCCATTTCCTCCGCCACGAGCGCAATCTCCGTCAGACCCGGCACGATGATTTGTGCGCCTTGCGCGATGAGGTCCTCGCACGCCTCGCGCAGAAGCGCGACGGGCCGGCCAGACAGATTTCCGCTCTTGATGCCGTTCGCGCCGTAGACGGCTTCGGTGATGAGGTCGACACTGTCGCGCGGGCGGGGATGAATGACTTCAAATTCCGGCTCCGCGAAATACTTCTCGAATAACCCCTTTCGATGGGTGTAGTCCGAGGTCAGCACGCCGATTCGTCGTGCGGCGGGAAATTTTCTTCGGACATGGCTGCGGACGGCTTCCACCATATCGACAATCTGCAAGGGCGAGTTAGCCTTCAACTCGTCGATAAACGTGTGGCTGAGAAAGCAGGGCAGTACGACGGTCGTCACACCCCTCTTCTCGAAACCGCTAATCATGTCGAAAATGTACAGTTTTCGTTGAGTCGTCGCTTCACTGCCTATGGCCGCGCTTCGGAAGGGATGCTGCTCGAAAATGACATCGACGTGTTCGGCATCGCTCGAGGCGGGCGTCGATTTGACGAGCTTGAAAAAGACATCCGCGCTCGCCAGTGGACCCAGGCCGCCCACCACACCGAACTTTTTCCCGCTCAGCACGTTTGCGCTGATCATTTTGCTTCGCCTTGCAGTTGGCCCAGGACAACGTTGTTCTCTGCGTCGTTCTGCCTGGCAACCCGCTTGGCCTCCCACTTCGCAATCACGGCCGTCGCGATGCTGTTACCGATCACGTTCGTGGCGGTTCGCCCCATATCGAGAATCTGATCGATGGCGAGGATCAACACCACGCCGGACGGCGGCAGATGAAACATCGGGGCAACGGCCGCAACCACCACCACGGAACCTCTTGCGACACCGGCCATTCCCTTGCTGCTCAACATAAGCACCAGCAACATCATGATTTGAGCGCTGAGCGGCATGTCGATGCCGAAGGCTTGCGCGATAAAGATCGCGGCAAACGCCTGGTACATCATCGATCCGTCGAGGTTGAACGCGTAGCCGAGTGGCAAGGTGAAGCCGACGACCTTCTTGTCGATACCGAACTGTTCAAGCTTCTCGGTCAGACGCGGATAAGCAGCTTCACTGCTTGCAGTAGAGAAGGCGAGCATCGCGGGTTCCCGGACCGCTTTCAACAACTTCCAGATCGATTTGCCCAGAAAAACATGACCAACGAGGATGAGCACAGCCCACAGCAGGACGAGACCGAGATAGAAGCTTCCGACGAGCTTGCCGTAGGTGGTCAGCACGTCCAGGCCGTGCACCGTAATCGCGGAGGCAAGCGCGCCGAAGACACCAATCGGAGCGAGCCGCATCACATAGTCGGTCAGTTTCAGCATCGCGGGGACGAGTGCATCGATGCCGGCGATCAACGGCGTGACGCGCGGGTCCGTTTTGATGGCACTCAGCACCACACCAAACAGCACGGAAAAGACGAGGATTTGAAGAATGTCATTCCGAGCCATCGCATCGATGATGCTGGAAGGGAACGCGTGCGTGACGAAGTCCTTGAAGTTCAGCCCCGCGGTGTTGAGGCCGGTGGCGACATCGGAACTGGTCTGCGTCATATGCAAGCCGGCGCCGGGCTGCAGCGCGTTCGCCAGGACGAGGCCAAGCGCGAGCGAGAAGAGCGACGCGCACACGAACCATCCCACCGACCTGAAGCCAATTCTGCGCACGTCGCTCGTCCCTTCCATTCCGGCGAGTCCGGACACCAACGTAGCGAAGACGAGCGGCGCGATAATCATCTTCACGAGGCGCAAGAAGATGTCGGTAATGATTGAGAAGTAGCCGGAGATTGTCTTGGCTTCCGCAGCATCGGCTACGGTCCGATGGCACACGTAACCGACAATCACGCCGAGCACCATGCCGACCACAATATAGAACGTTAGGCGGTTTTTCATTTCCATCAGTCCGAGAAGGCGCACAACGGTCTGACGCGACCACCGTACGCTGGCAGGAGGCAAAAACGCCGCTAGAGGAGCGACGTTTCTGTGTATGGACGGATGATAGAGATGATCAAAAAAGACTCAATGCGGGTCCTGCATGGGGATATGCGAGACTCGCATAACGCGGGATTACCCTTAATCGACAGCCTGCGATTCGGCGCGAAGGTGCCGCCAGAGCGTGTCCAGAAACTCACTGCGATTCGAGGCATCCCGGTAGACGCGAAGTTCAACCTCGAGATGCCACGTATCCCGGCCGGCAGGGACGAGTTCGCCCGCCTCGAGCTCGGCGCCGATCGAGCTTTTTGGCAGCCAGGCAACGCCTTCGCCTTCGAGGACCAGTTTCTTGAGGACCTCGGCCATGTCGGATTCGTAGTGAGGCCGCAAAGCTGGGGTTGCGTCGACCCGGCCGAGGAGGAGTGCGAGGCAGCGGCCGAAATAGCTGGTTTCCGTGTACGTAATCAACGGCAAGGGACGCGCGGCCGTGCCCGGCAACCGGAATATCGGCGCGCCACGCGGATTCGGCCGGCAGACCGGCATCAGTACGTCGACACCTACGGTGAGATGCTCGTACCTGATCGGGTCGAGATGGAGAGGCAGTTCCGGGTGATGATAGGCAAACATCAATTCGCAGTTGCCGTTCACGAGCATCAGGATGGAGTCGTGGACATTGGTGGGTATTACCCGGGCACGTACCTCGCCGAAACGGGCAGTGAGCGCTTTTAACCAGGCAGGCAGGAAACTTAGCGCGATCGTGTGGCCTGCTGCAATCTGCAAGCCTTTGCCCGCCATACGTTGGTCGATGCGAATGATGGCTCGCGTATCGAATAGCTTCCCAAGAATATCTACCGCTGCCTCGCGAAACAGTTGTCCGGCAGGCGTCAGCGTGGGAGGGAAGCTGCTTCGGTCGATGAGGTCCGCGCCCACCCACTGCTCAAGCGACTGAATGCGCCTGCTGAAGCCCGACTGGGTGACATTCCGAAATTCCGCCGCCCGCGAGAAGCTCTGATACTGGGAGAGCGCGATGAAGTCCTCAATCCACTTGATTTCCATGTCGGGTCCGATGTGTGCGGCGAGTGCGAGTGCTGTCAGTGTGCTTGATCATCGATCTCGCCTCACAGCATGCGCGAGCGGTTCGTTTCTATCTTGCCTGCGATCAGGCTTACCGTTGCGCGCCGAATGGAAAAACTCTTCGCTTGATCCCGAAACCGGCTGGCCACATCCGCAGTGCGTTCAATGACCGCCTCCGCGGCACGGGCCGGTACACCCGTCAGGTTGGCAAGCTGCAATAGATGCTTACGTGCCGGCTCACGGCTCTCGCCGCACACGTCCATTTGATGCTCGCCACCCGGCCCTTCGTTGAAGGTCAAGTCGTAAGCCGGTGAGAATTGCCACTGCCCCTGCGCAGACAGGCGGAACGAAAAGTTTTTTGTGTGGTCGTCCCGATTGTTGAACACCACATTAAACACACAGCGTTCAAAGGCCCGCAACACTTCACGCTCGTCCCGCGTAATGAAGCGAGTCAATTTCAGAAGCGAACCATAGTCAATCGATGGATATCGGAAGTTGGCGTTCAGCGCGCCGGCAGCGGTGTGCATTGGCACGCGCTGAGCGCCAGACCGGTCGAAACGCTCGATGCCGAATGCTGAAAGACGGGGGCCGAGGTCAAAGTACCTTGTTGCCGGCACCGGAATTTCACACGCTTGCGCAAGCACGGCATACAGCGCCTCGACTGCGCACACTTCCTTGTGGTCGTACTGGGCAGGAAATTTGACCAGCCAGGGCGTGCCGGCACTCTGCTCCGAATTCGACATGCGGCCACTGTGCGGGTCGAAGTTGACCAGCACTTTAGGGTGGGCGCCGTGAGGTGAACCGCCCATCAGGACGAGTTCACGCAGCAACTCGGTACTGCCGTCCGTCATCACTTCCCGGACCTCCCGGGCAAGCTCGATCAGTTGCACATCTGAAGGTTGAAGATCGTCTCCCTGAGTCGGCTCAAAAACAAGAGCACCCATTGCCTTCTCGCCAATGAACGCAAGACGGTCGAGCGGGGACATCCGCGCAGGCTCCCAACCCCGCTGCCGAAAGAGACGGTCCATTAGTAGCATGCCCCAGCCGTCGGGCAGGGCATCAGAAACGAGCCCTGGCAAGCGGAACTGGTAGTCCGGGAAACTATCGTAGGCCTGCTGACGCAATGCCAGATGCAAGGGCGAAAGCTCGAGACCGCGTTGCAGCGCTTCGGAAGAGTACTCGAATATCAGGTTTGTTCCGTCGTCCCCGAGCTTGCCCAGTTCGAAGCGCTCGCTCCAGCCGGCGTAGACGACGCTCAGTTTTTTCATCGTCACCTCCGGGAAGCTCGTTCGCGCGTGGCGCTCGCCTGCTCCATCGCGCGAATGGAGTTCGGTTTGTATTCGAATAGAGGCGACAGCGAGCCGGTCAGCCCAAGCGCCATAGCTACCCGGAGAAGACTCTCAAGCGTTGCCTTCCCGGTACGCTCGAGGTTACGTACCACGCGTTCCGACACCCCTGCACGGGAGGCCAGTTCACTCTGCTGCAGATTCTGGGCGAGGCGCTGCGCGCGTAGCCGGTGACCCAGCTCAAGCGCAATTTCATCTGCGGTAGCGAGATCAAAGAGCAACATTTCGCCGGTTATCCTTTAAATTCACCGATAAACGGTGATATTTTACCGGTTGATGTTCAGTGCGGCAAGGCAAGTCGCAGTTAACAGGCAAATTTTTGCCGTTTACGTTGAATTTTCGCGGTTAACCGACCAAAAAGTGATGATTATTAGAAATCGACGTTGAAGTCACTCACGATCACGCAGTTGCACCACCTCCCTGCATGGCCGATGATCGCAGCCGCTCCGCATCCCGTCCCGGAGGTCTTCCGAACAGCCGGCTGTACTCACGGCTGAATTGGGAGGCGCTGTCATAACCAACGCTCATCCCCACGCTGGCGATGTCCTTCGACGTGGTCAGCAGTTGTGTGCGGGCTTCCTGAAGCCTGATCTGCTTCTGATACTGCAGCGGGCTCATGGCGGTGACGGCGCGAAAGTGCCGATGGAATGAGGACACGCTCATCGCCGCCAGCTCCGCGAGCTCTTCAGTGTGAAGCATCTCCGCGTAGTGCATGCGGATCCAGCGAATCGCGCGCCCGACGTGCGACAGGCGGCTGTCGGCAAGGCCGACCTGCCGCAGCAGCGCACCCTGGCTTCCTGTGAGTATCCGCCACAAGATTTCGCGCTCGATCATCGGCGCGAGAACGGGCACGTCTTCCGGATGCTCAAGCAACCGCAGCAGCCGAACAAATGGATCAAGCAGTTCGGGCGTCGCTTCGGCGACAGCTGCGCCGAACGGGTTCATCATCACAGGTGCGTCCGAAGCGGTGTCGAGCAGCAATGAAGCGATAATCGCGGGTTTCAACTTCAGGCCCACTGCCAGAAACGGCTTTTTCGCGCTCGCTTCGATCACGTGTCCGGACATCGGGAGATCGACGGTCACGACCAGACATTGTCCCGCGTGATATTCGAGGATCTGATCGCCGAGGGTCGCGCGCTTTGCGCCCTGGGCGACCAGAGCGAAGACTGGCTCGTAGATGCGATGAACCGAATGCGTTTGTGCGGTCGACACCGACACGATGACCCCGGGCAGGCTTGTTGCCGTCACGTCGTCGACAGCATGGCGGCCAATCAGGGTGCGAAGTTCAGCGAGCGTATCCATAACTCAAACGTATCCTGGCGAGCGATGAAAGCGCAAGCGGATCTGCCCGAATCGATCCAATCTGAGAGGATTGTGCAAGAGCTTGCGCGTTTCGGTCTACCGTGCCGCACTCGTGCGATGGTCTCATTGGAGCTAGCCAGTCGGCTCATTTTCCAGGAGAAACTTTATGTCGCTCGATTCATACGTCACGCTCGGATCCTCGGGTCTGCGCGTGAGTCCCTTTTGTCTTGGGACGATGACCTTCGGTGAAGATTGGGGTTGGGGTACGAGCCCCGCCGAATCCGAAGCCATACTTTCGGAGTACCTGGAGCGCGGTGGGAATTTCATCGATACGGCCAACATCTATACGTTGGGCCACTCGGAAAAAATCATCGGAGACTTCTTTGCGGCACGCAAGGACCGTCGCCATCGCAGCGTCATTGCGACGAAGTTTGTCGGCAACCTGCACGTTGGCGATCCGAACGGTGGAGGCGCCAGACGCAAGGCGATGGTCGAACAATGCGAAGCGTCGTTGCGCCGCCTGCAGACGGATTACATCGACCTCTACTGGATTCACAACTGGGACAGGACCACGCCGATCGACGAGACGATGCGCGCACTCGACGATCTGGTTGTCTCCGGAAAGATTCGTTACATCGGAATCTCAGACACACCGGCCTGGAAGGTCGCGCAAGCGCAGACTATGGCGCAGTTTCGCGGCTGGAACCGGATCATTGCGATGCAGGTCGAGTATTCGCTGCTGGAGAGGACGGCCGAAGGCGAACTGATACCGATGGCCGAAGAACTCGGCATTGGCGTCATGCCGTGGAGTCCGCTGAAGAACGGCTGGTTGTCGGGCAAATACACGCGCGAAAACACCCAAGCCGTGAAGTCGGAACGCTCGGCGCTTGTCGGTGTGCCGGGTGACAAGGAGTTTCCGGTGATCGACGTGCTTGTGGCGGTCGCCGCTGAACTTCAGGTGAGCCCCGCTGCGGTCGCGCTCGCATGGGTTCACCAACGGCGCGGCGTGACCTCGACGATCGTCGGCGCACGACGTATCGATCAACTGCGGACCAACTTGACTGCGCTGGACCTCGAGCTCAGTGCTGCGCAGATCGCGATGCTCGACGAAGTGTCGAAGCCCGCGCTCAACTTCCCCGCGGATATCAATGCTCATCTTTCGCCGAGTTTTATCTTTGCCGGCGCCACGGTCGACGGACAGCCGACGCAAGCGTTGCCCCTGGTCACCGCAAGCAGTGTTCGGTATTGATGCGTACGGAAGACCGAGGATCGCAACCGGAAGCCGGCGAGGGCCCGCACTGAGGCGATCGTCACGCTGCGCAACAACCGGATCAAGTCGGTCCAAAGCGGGGAATGATCCGCTAGTTGCGCAGCGTTCTCAAACCGGCACGAACCTCTTCGGCAAATAATTGCGGCTGTTCCCATGCCGCAAAGTGTCCGCCTTTATCGAGCCTGTTGTAATAGATAAGGTTGTGATACGCCCGCTCCGTCCAGCTTCGCGGGGCCTGATAGTTCTCGCGGGGAAAGACGCTCACGGCTGCCGGCACGGATACATCGGCGGCGGCGAGGAAGTTGAAGTGGGACTCCCAATAGAAGCGCGCCGCGGAAATCCCCGTGTTCGTCAGCCAGTAGAGCGTGATGTCGTCGAGGAGATCGTTCCGTGTCAGATCGCCTGCGGATTCTCCATTGACGGGTCGCCCGAACACGGCCGAAGTCAGCGCCGCCGCCGGCTGAACATACCCGTCGCCGTGATCGAGCAGCCAGCTTGCCAGTCCAACCGGCGAGTCCGCCAGTCCGTAGAGCGTTTGTGGGCGTGTTCCCATCTCCAACGCATAGGCACGCCGTTTCTTGGCCGCGCTGCTTAGCTGCTCGTAAGCGTGCTTTTCATCGTCCGAGAGACCGGATGGCGGCGGATCGCCGGCGGCGAGCGCCTTTGCAATCTCGGGCGGAACGGTCGCAGGGAAGTTGACGTGGATGCCCAGCAATTCCGGCGGCGCCTGCTTACCCATCACATTCGCGACGACGCCACCCAGATCGCCGCCTTGCGCCGCAAATTTCTCGTATCCAAGGCGCTTCATGAGTACGACCCAGGCACGGGCGGTGCGCTCAGGACCCCAGCCGGTCGTGCTGGGTTTTCCGGAAAATCCGTAGCCCGGCAAAGACGGAATGACCAGATGAAAAGCATCCGACGCGCTCGCGCCGTATGCGGTGGGATTGGTCAGCGGATCGATAACCTTCAACATCTCGATGATCGAGCCGGGCCATCCGTGCGTGACGATGAGCGGCATCGCATTTTCATGTTTCGAGCGAACGTGGATGAAATGAATGTCCAGTCCGTCGATCTCGGTCACGAAATTCGGCAGCGAATTCAGCTTCGCCTCGCACTTGCGCCAATCGTAATCGGTCGCCCAATGGCGCGCGAATTCCTGAATCATCGCGAGCGGCACGCCTTGCGAGTCATCCGTAACGGTTTCGCGGTCAGGCCACCTTGTGGCTTTGATGCGCCTGCGCAAGTCGATCAGTTGCGATTCCGGCACATGCACGCGAAGTGGACGAATAGCGGTCTTGTCGCCGCCGGCCGGCTTGGCAATTTCAGTAATCGCTTGATTCGTTTCTGCAAAAGCGAGCTGACTCAGCGAGCCCGCGGCAACGGCCGCCGCTGCCACACTAACAAAACGACGGCGAGACGGCGATTGGGGAAGGATGGTGTCTGACATGGCATTTCCGATGGGCGACAAAGCGAGGTTCCCGATCAATGGCAGCGTGGTCCTACGAGCGATTGAACGCGATACGCCCACGCCGAGCGTGCTCAGTGTGGGCGTTGTGGATCGTACGAAGGATCTTGAACCAAGAGGATTGCTTACCGTATTGGAAGCATAGTTCAATCCGACGGCGCTCAGATAATCAGCTGCCGCGATACAAGCTGCTGAGCTGCGCGAGCTGACCATCCTGCTGGGCTTGCACCAGTTCGTGGCGGACCTCTGCGCGGGTCTTCTGCGTTGCGCCAGTTTGGCTCGGGTTCCATTGCTGCACTTGCGGGGCGGCCGATTGAGCACTGGTTGTTGCAGGAGCTTCGGATGCGTGAGCGAAGCCAGCGGTAGCGAATGCAGCGAATGCCAAAGCGATCATTGAGGTTTTCATATCATTCTCCGTGAACCAATCAATTAAAAGGAAGGCGCCGCGATGTCAGCAGCAAGGGCAGCAATTCGATCAGTCATCTGCGATTTGCTTGTGTCTTGCATCCGGCGTTGATGCATTAGAACGTCCCGACGTATCTGACTTGTGTCGAGAAACCGGGGAAATTGCAATGTTCTGTATCACCTGGAGGCCCAGATACATTGCGATACGAATCACGGGTTTTCCGCGAGCAGGGCCAGATGCGAATGCGTCGACGCGCTAGACGTTATCCGGCTCCGCGAACATGGTCATGTGGCGCAGGATCCATTCGAGCATCTCCTGCGGGGCGGCCGCGAGCGGCCTGCCGGATTTGACGAGCAGCCGCGCCTTGATACCGCGGAACAGGGGATGGTCGATCGGCACGACGGTCAATTCGCCCGCCGCAATCTCCCGATACGCGGCGAATTCGCCAACGAGCGTCACGAAGTCTTCTGACGCGACGAAGCGCTTGAGCGCGCTTAGCGAATTCGTAGTGAGCGTCGCACGAATCTCGATGTTCTCGGTGAACGCCAACATCTTTGCCGCGTGGCCGATTCCGAAGGTGGCCGGCATCAACGCAAGCGGGTAGGCGAGCACGTCTTCGATGCTTGCCGGGCCGCCTCTCACGGCCAGCGGATGCTCCGGGCGAACCAGCAGAACGACAGGTTGCGCTGAACTTGCGCGATATTCGATGCGCGAATGCGGCGGCGGATTATAGGCAAGACCGATATGCGCGCGGCTTTCGGCCACTTCATTCAGCACATCGTCGACCGCCAGGATCTCCACGCCGATGTCCAGCTTGGGATAGCGCGCACAAAACGGGGTGAGCACTTCGTCGACCAGCGCATCGACATAGCCCTCACTGATGGCCAGTTGAACATGGCCTTGCTGGAGGCCCTGCAAAGCATGAAGCTGGTCTTCCAGTTTCTCCTGCTGTGACCGGTACCCTCTCCAGAACTCGAGCAGATGCGCCGCCGACTCAGTGGGCTTGACGCCGCGGGCCTGGCGCTCGAACAGCATCACGCCGAGTTCGTCTTCCAGCAGCTTGATCTGCCGCGTAATAACGGAGGGGGACGTGTTGAGGCTATCCGCGGCGCCACGGATCGTGCCGTGCGCCAGCACTTCATGGAAATACCGGAGGCGTTGCTGGTTGATTTCTCGCATGTCGGCTGTCCTTTCATGGCTGTCGTTGCCCTGTGAGCAACGATACGTGAACTTAGTTGCTGTTGCTAGTTCGGCTGGGCGTCGCCACTATTCATCCGGAAGGCGAGCCGAACAGAACGGTGAACAGGGAGACAGGCATGGCAGCAATTCAAACCACCATCGACGGGGACGATGTTTCCGCGCTCTATGACAGGCTGAACTGGCGGCTATTGCCGTTTCTTCTGATCTGTTATCTGTTCGCTTATCTGGATCGAGTCAACGTCGGTTTCGCCAAGCTGCAGATGCAAAGCGATCTTGGTTTTTCCGATGCCGCTTACGGTGTGGGCGCCGGTATCTTCTTTCTGGGCTACGTGCTGTTCGAGCTGCCGAGCAACCTCATGCTGCCGAGAGTCGGCGCACGGAAAACCTTTTGCCGCATCCTGGTGTTGTGGGGCATCACATCGGCTTGCATGCTGTTCGTGCGCAACTTGCATATGTTCTACGGAATGCGCTTTCTGCTCGGCATCTTCGAAGCGGGTTTCGCACCGGGCATGATCTTTTACCTGTCGCGCTGGTACGGTCCCTCGCGTATGGCTCGGGCCATCGCGATCGTTTTTCTCGCCGGGCCAATCGGCGGTATTGTCGGCGGCCCCGTCTCGGCCTGGCTGATGACTACCTTCGCCGGTACAGCGGGTCTCGCCGGCTGGCAGTGGATGTTTCTCGCCGAAGGCTTGCCGTGCATTGTGCTGGGCGTGCTGACGCTGTTTGTTCTGTCAGATCGGCCCGCGCAGGCCAACTGGCTGAGCGATGACGAGAAGCGCCTGCTCGAGGCCGAGCTCGTGGCGACACCGGCTGGAGATCACTCGTTCAAGGCTGTCTTGCGCAACCCTAAGGTCTATCTGCTGGCGTGCGCGTACTTCTGCATCATCGCGTCGATCTATGCCATGAGCTTCTGGCTGCCGACCATCGTGAAGTCGCAAGGCGTCAACGATACGATCCGGCTTGGCTGGTACTCGGCGATTCCGTACGTTGGGGCCGCCTTCGGCATGTATTTCATCGGCCGCAGATCGGACACACGTGGCGAACGGCGCTATCACAGCTCGGTGCCGGCGCTGCTCGCCGCGGTCTTGCTGTCCCTGTCGGTTTTGATGGACGGTAACCTCGTCGCGACGCTCGTCCTGTTGACGCTTACCACGACGATGTTGTGGATGGCGTACACGGTGTTTTGGGCCATCCCCTCTGAATACATCAAGGGCGATGCGGCAGCGGGCGGTATTGCCTTGATCAATACGATCGGTTTGTCCGGTGGATTCTGGGGGCCCGCCATCATCGGTTGGGCGAAGACGGCAACTGGCAACTTGCATCTTGGACTCCTGATAATTGCCGGCCTGGCGCTATGCGGCTCCGCGCTGCTCGTCGCGAACAGATTACCGTCAGAATAGCGATCTGGGCACGCCCGGATCCGGATAGGGACGCTCTTCCATAGACACCCGCAGGCGTCGTCGAGGAGCAGCAGTCAACCCAATGAGCCGCGTTCCTGCGGGACACGGCGAAGCAGAGGACTTCAAATGCTTTTACACCTGTCGACATGGGCCGAAGTGGGGCAATACCTGGAGCGAAGCCGTTCGATCGTCGTTCCTATCGGCTCGAACGAGCAGCATGGCCCCACCGGTCTTCTGGGCACCGACTGGCTGTGCCCGGAAATCATTGCGCATGAAGCCGAGAAGAGCGCGGACATCCTGATTGCGCCGACCTTCAATATCGGCATGGCGCAACATCACCTGGGCTTTCCGGGAACCATCTCGTTGCGGCCATCAACTTTCATTGCGGCCATTGGCGACTGGACGCGCTCGCTTGTGGTTCATGGCTTCGAGAAAATCCTGTTTCTGAACGGTCACGGCGGCAACATCGCGTCGATTGAAGCTGCTTTCTCCGAGATTTATGCCGAAGCGAGTTTCGCGCGGCGCCGCTTGGGGTTCGCACTGAAGCTATGCAACTGGTGGGATCTCGAAGGCGTCGACGAGTTGGCGCGCGAGCAGTTTCCCGAAGGGCATGGCGTGCACGCGACGCCCTCCGAGATTGCCATCACTCAGTGGGCGCTTCCCGAGACGATCAAAACAGCTCGCTACGCCCCGCAGATCGCACCGTCCGGGCCGATTCGCGAGGCACTCGATTTCCGCGCGCGCTATCCCGATGGACGGATGGGCTCGGATCCAGCTCAGGCATCTCAGGAGAAGGGCGGCGCGCTAGTGAAGCTGGCCGCCCAGAGCCTGATTCGCGCGGTGGATGCGTTCAGCCGCGAGATCGTGCCGGGCGGACGTGACTGATTGATCAGCCCAGGCACATTGCGATGCGAATCACGGGTTTTCCGCGAGCAAGGCCTTGATCTTCGCTTCGGTCTGTTCGTAGTCGCCTTCGCCGAAGTGCGTGTAGGCCACGTGCCCTTTTTTGTCGACCAGATAGAACGCGGGCCAATACTGGTTGTCGTAGGCGCGCCATGTTGCGTAGTTATTGTCCTGCGCGACCGGGAACGTAATGCCGAAGCGCTTGATCGCCGATTTGACGTTGTCCGTGCTGCGCTCGAATGGATACTCGGGTGTGTGGACGCCGACCACCGCCAGGCCCTGGTCCTTGTATTTCTGATTCCAGGTCTTGACGTAGGGCAGCACATGAATGCAGTTGATGCAGGTGTAGGTCCAGAAGTCGACCAGCACAACCTTGCCCCGCAACTGTTGCAAGGTCAGGGGATCGCTATTGAGCCATTTATCGATGCCGGTAAATTCCGGCGCGGCAGCGTTGTTGTCGAGCTGGTTTGCAACAGGACCGGCAGCAGCGCTGGCCGTGGGACTTGCAACGAGCGTTGCGATTGCGGCGGCGCCGGCTGCCACGGTGGCGGCGAATAGGGCGACGGTAGCGGTGGTTTTGAGTCGGGAGAGCATGTCAGCGTCCTTTTCAGAGTGGAGAGCAGAGCGGCGATCCGGGCATGGGCCCGTACGCCGCCTCAGGCATTCCAGTGGTTGGCATGGGTGCATTTGAACGCCCGTTCGTATCTGGCTTGTGTCGCCGGAGCGGTGTGGGTGCAATGTTTTGTGTCAGGGGAACGCCCAGATACATTGGGATACAAAGCGTCGCGCGTACCAGGCTATAAAGCAGCCATTCCTACCGTGGAGAAGCCACATGAGTACCGAACTGCTGCAAGGATCCTGTCATTGCGGGACCGTGAAATTTGAAGTCCGTACCGATGTCCAGCCTGCTGGGCGTTGCAATTGCAGCCTGTGCCGGCGCAAGGGCGCGCTGATGACACCGCCGTTTGCCGCGGGTGAACTGAAAATCCTGAAGGGTGAGGAAGCGCTGACGCTTTATCAGTTCAATACGCGCACGGCGAAGCACTATTTCTGCAAGCACTGCGGTATTTATCCATTCCATCAGACGCGTAGAGATCCGCAGCTGTGGCGGGTCAACATCGGTTGCCTGGAGGGTGTCGACCCGTATACGCTGGAGGCGAGCGTAGCCAATGGCGCCAGCCTGTCCGTCGTGGAGGATGCATGAGAAAACTCATGACAATTCTCGCTTTCCTCGCGGGCGGATTGGCGGCGGAACTGGCGCACCCCGTGCACTGTTCGCTGATCAACGTGAACCGGGTGCGCGTCAATCGTCGAAAGGATTGATCCGTTGATGGAAACCACCGACCACGTCCTGATCGTCGACGACGATCGCGGCATCCGCGAATTACTCGCCACGTATCTCGAGAAGAACGGCATGCGTGTTTCACTGGCCGCCAACGGCCGGCAGATGCGCACGGTCCTCGAGCAGGGCGCGCCTGATCTGATCGTGCTCGATCTGATGATGCCTGGCGAAGACGGTCTCGTGCTGTGCCGGGAATTGCGCGCCGGCAAGTTTCGCGCGGTGCCGGTCTTGATGCTGACCGCCCGCAGCGAGGAGACGGATCGCATCGTCGGGTTGGAAATGGGCGCGGACGATTACCTCTCCAAACCGTTTGCGGTGCGTGAACTGCTGGCGCGTATCCGCTCCGTGCTGCGCCGCGCGCGGATGCTGCCGCCCGGCATGCAGGTGACGGAAACTGCACCGATGATCGCTTTCGGCGACTGGCGTCTCGACACCACGGCGCGTCATTTGCTCGACGCTGAAGGCACCATGGTTGCCCTGAGCGGCGCGGAGTATCGCTTGCTGCGCGTGTTCCTCGATCATCCCCAGCGCGTGCTCACACGGGATCAGTTGCTCAATCTGACTCAAGGTCGCCAGGCCGACGCGTTCGACCGCTCGATCGATCTGCTGGTTAGCCGTTTGCGGCAGCGCTTGCAGGACACTGCGCGTGAGCCCCGTTACATCAAGACGCTGCGTAGCGAGGGTTATGTGTTTTCGGCGGCTGTGACGATGATCGAAGGCACGTCATGAAGCTGAATACATTGCTGCGTTGGCCGCGCACGCTGTTCGCGCGGCTTGCCCTGATTCTCTTTGTCAGCCTTGCGCTGGTGCAAACGCTGTCGGTCTGGCTCACCATGACGGAGCGGGACCAGACCATGACGAACGTGATGATGGGTTACATCGAACGCGAGGTCACCAGCTCCGTCGCGTTACTCGATCATTTGCCCGCTAACGAGCGCGCCGAATGGCTGCCGAGGCTGGCGCGGCGGACCTATACCTTCAATCTCGGGCCCGGCGTCGCCGGCGCACCGCCGGATGCGAAGCTCTCAGCGAGAGTGGCTCAATCTATCGCCGACGGCATCGGCAAGCGCTATGCGCTCACGGCCAACGCCGTCCCCGGCGATCCGGACCGCCTGCAGGTCCATCTACAGTTGAGTGACGGCACGCCGTTGACGATCGACTATCGCCCCATGCCGGGCGCGCCGCTGTCGCCGTGGTTGTCGTGGTTGCTGGTGCTGCAACTGGTGGTGTTGGCCGCGTGTTGCTGGCTGGCGGTACGGTTGGCAACGCGCCCGTTGAGCCACCTGGCGCGAGTGGCCGATGCGTTGGGCCCCGATCTGAAGGTGGAGCGCCTGCCCGAAGACGGCCCGGACGAAGTGGCGCGGGCGGCGAAAGCGTTCAACGCCATGCAGGACCGCATCAGGCTGTACATGACCGAGCGTTTGCAGATCCTCGCGGCGATTTCGCACGACCTGCAAACGCCGATTACCCGCATGCGTTTGCGTGTCGATGTGATGGACGAGAGCCCAGAGGGCGCCAAGCTGCAGCAGGACCTGCAGGAAATGGAAACCATGGTCAAGGAAGGCGTCACGTATGCGCGCACCATGCACGGCGCCAGCGAGGCGCCCCTGCGTATCGATCCCGACGCGCTATTCGACAGCCTGGTGCTCGACTACATGGATGCCGGCAAGGACGTTTCGCTGCACGGTCGAATCGACGCTGCACTGGTGACGCGTCCTCAGGCGTTGCGCCGGATCGTGGGCAATCTCGTCGATAACGCGCTGAAGTTCGGTGGTGCTGCCGAGATCAGGGTTGCCTCTCAGGACGGGCGCGTGAGGGTCTCCGTGCTCGATCGTGGGCCGGGCATTCCGGACGAGTCGCTCGAAGCAGTGTTCGAGCCGTTCTATCGGCTGGAAGGATCGCGCAACCGCGGAACCGGCGGTACCGGCTTGGGCCTCGCGATTGCGCGGCAACTCGCTTTGGCGATGGACGCGACATTGTCGTTGCAGAACCGGCCCGATGGCGGCCTTGAAGCCACGCTTGTGTTGAAAGGCGTCGGCTAGATTCCGATCGCTCGCCGATCGCGTTGTATGCCGTACTTTTTCGTCGATGAGCTTTGACTTCTGCCCCCCGTCTCTGTATCTCAACGTATCTGCACCGTCGGTAAATACATAGCGTTTCACTGGCGCTTTTCGCAGACACACGCCAGATACGTCCACGGGCTTTAATGATTCCAGGCCAGATAGTCTGGCTTCGCAGGCTCGACATGTCCTGCGCTTCTGTAGCTAACCTTTGAGGAGAATCCGCGATGCCGGATCAGATCAATACTCGACGTCGTCGTCTGCTTGGGACGACAGTTGCTGGTATCAGCTTGATGGAGTTAGGTTTGAGCGGACTCGCCAAGGCGCAGTCGACCAGTACGAACCCTGCAACGCGTGTCGTTTCGTTCGACAACATTCGCCAGGTCAACGCCGGAACCCTCAACGTGGGTTATGCAGAAGCGGGTCCGCAGAATGGACCGGTGGTGATCCTGCTGCACGGCTGGCCCTACGATATCTACAGCTTCGCCGAAGTCACACCGTTGCTGGCAGCCGCTGGCTACCGCGTCATCGTGCCGTATCTGCGGGGCTATGGGTCGACACGGTTTTTATCCGCGGATACGCTGCGCAACGGTCAGCAAGCGGTGGTTGCCGTCGACATCATCGCGTTGATGGATGCATTGAAGATCGACAAAGCCATCTTTGGCGCTTTCGATTGGGGCGCGCGTACGGCGAATATTATCGCTGCGCTGTGGCCGCAGCGATGCCAGGCGATGGTGTCGGGCAGCGGTTATCTGATCGGCAGTCAGGAAGCCAACCGGGCGCCGCTGCCGCCGAAGGCTGAGCTGGCCTGGTGGTATCAATTCTATTTCGCCACGGAGCGTGGCCGTGCAGGTTACGAAGCGAACCGCCACGACTTCAACAAGCTGATCTGGCGTCTCGCGTCGCCGAAATGGAATTTCGACGATGCGACGTACGACCGCTCGGCTGAGTCCTTCAAGAATCCCGATCACGTCGCGGTGGTGATTCACAACTATCGCTGGCGTCTGGGTCTGGTCAAGGGCGAGCCGCAATACGACGAACTCGAAGCGCGGCTCGCGAAAGGGCCGACCATTTCGGTTCCGACCATCACGATGGAGGGCGACGCCAACGGCGCACCGCATCCCGAGCCGGCAGCCTACGCGAAGAAATTCACCGGCAAGTATCAGCACCGGACGATCGACGGCGGCATCGGACATAACCTGCCGCAGGAAGCGCCGAAGGCATTTGCCGATGCCATCGTTGACGTCGCCAGGCTTTAAGCGGGGTTGAGGAGCGGGGCGCTAACGTACTGCAACATGCGGCGCATCGGTCGACTATTAGCGTTTCCTGAAGCGCGCCTTGGCATCGCCATACGATGCCTGCGTCTTGCCGACGACCTGCTCGACGCGCCCCCTCCACGCGACCCTCCGGTTTCCGATAGTCTTGCCGAGGCCGGTACGCAGCTTGCCTGTGATCTCTCTTATCCATCCCTGCATCTGGTCTTTGTTCATCACCTCGCTCCTTGAGCGCTGCTTCCATCGCGACAGCATGACCTCAATGGAGGAAGGAGTCGGTACGGCACCGGACAGACGCCCGTCGGGAGTCAGCGCACAAATGATCTGTTCGATCGAATTCGCCGCACTGACGATAATCCCTTCGCGAGTCCATCGAACTCCTTTGGAGACCGATCATGAGACTCGTTGCCACCCCATTCCAACGGCGACCCGCGCCGGCGTTCGCGATAGCGGTTTTTCTCGCGATAACGGCATTCGCCAATCCGGCGAGCGCTGCCACTCCCACCCAGACTCAACCACGTGCAAGCGTGATGACCGTTGCGGCCCACAGCCAGATCGATACGCGTATCAGTGGACTCCACACGAGGCTTCAGATCACCGCGGCGCAGGAAGAACTTTGGCAAAAAGTCGCACAGGTCATGCGTGACAATGCGGGAACGATGGACTCGCTCAGACAGGCACGAACCAGTCAGGCCAACAGCATGAGCGCTGTCGACGATCTCAAGTCCTATGGCCAGATTGCCGATGCCCATGCGGACGGCATCAGAAAGCTCACTCCGGCGTTTCAGGCACTCTACGACAGCATGTCGGACGTTCAGAAGAAGAACGCTGATCTGATTTTCCAGACTGACCACCACCACGCCGCAAAGAAAGGGTGATCTCAAGACACCCGCAACGGGAAGCGGACTGGTACCTCAGTAAGGTCCCGGATCGCAGACAGGAGTACATCATGAAGATCCAAAGAGTGAGAGCCGCTTGCAGGGGCTCGGTGAAGACCGGAATCACGATTGCAGTTGGTCTGGCGTTGGCCATTGGCGGCATGTCCATGGCGCCCGCTTTTGGCGAAGGCTACGGCAACGGAAACGGAAACGGTAATCACGAGGGCCAGGAGCAGCATGGCGCGAATAACAACTATCAGCATAACCAAGGGCATCAGTCGGACCATGGCAACCGGCACGCCTATCAACATCCCGGCAATGACCACCGTCGCGGCGACTATTACGACAACCAGGACTATGTGTATGCGCCGCCACCCGTGGTCTATGCTCCGGAGTCGGCACCTGGCATAAGCTTGTTTATACCGCTGCAGTTCCGATAGAACGCAGGACCCGCGCCTGGTGATTGCCGTTGCCTGAGCGCTCAATCGGGCCGGGTTCTGCCTGCCGCGTGCAGCCGCATCGAGACAAGCTGCTAGCGCGGCACGGTTCCCGGTTCTTCCAGCCATCGTGAGACCGCCGACAGCACCTGTGTCTCGATGCCAAGAAAGCCATGTGGCGATTTCGCCCCGCATTCACTCGCGCCGTTCCCGCCGCGCTCGCTGCTTGACACCGCCAGGAACTGGAACCGGTTGTCCTTCGCGAGCGTGTGGGCCGCGCTAAACGGTGAAACTCGACATCCGTCATTTTCGTTCGACACTACCAGCACTGGAGTCGTGCTGACGTCCCAGTGCATGCCCGAAAGCCCGGCCTCGCCACGCATACCGATCGTGACGGGCGAAGTCAGTACATACGCGTCGGCCAGCCGTGGTTCCCGTTGGAGCACATTGCCAACCGAAATCGTGCCCCGGCTGGTACCCACGAGGGCGATTTTTGCGGCTGGAAAGCGTTGCCTCAGCGCCGCGACGATGACGTGCAAGTCTTGAGCGTGAGTTTCGCTCAAACGGAATGCGTCATTCATGCCGGATGATTGATCCGATGGCGCATCGACGATAGCGATCGCATCGCCCGCAGAAGTCCAGTAGCCGGCGGTCCGGAGGAGGAAATTTGCCCTCATTGTCGTTGGGCCAGTTTCGCCGAGGGCGATTGCACCGTCATCTCCGGCAAACAATACGATGACCCACGGCGGCGCGCTTGCTGGCTGTTCGATGAAGATGGCCTGGGTTTGTTGTCCTCGTACTGGGACTTGCAGGAGTTCACCGGAATACGCTGGAATTGCGGTTAGGAGTGTGCAGGCGAATGCGCAAATTGGGGCCGCGAATCTACGCAACAGTTTCCAAAGCCTGTTAGTGGAGCAGGTTAAGGGCGTTGCTCGCGTTGATTTCTGATCGCGCATTCTGAATGAAGACCGCATTGTTGTTCCATTCACAGCATACGTGAGTTGGATGCGGGATCGGCAAGATCGTCTGGATTGAGCAACGATGTAAGTACGTGATCGGCCCAGGAACCGTTGATCTTCAAGTACGACCGAGCCAGGCCTTCCTTCTCGAAACCAAGGCTAGCCAGTAGGTGAGCGCTGCGGGTGTTCTCCGGGCGATAGTTGGCCATGATGCGATGCAAGCCGATATCTCTGAACACATGCCGGATGGCCACCTTTAGACTCTCTCGCATTAGCCCTTTTCCTTCGACCACTTTCGCAAGAGAGAATCCAAGGTGACATGCTTGGAATGGTCCCCTAACGATATTGGTGAAGTTGCACTCTCCGATTAACTGACCGCCTTCGCGTTCAAACAGCGCGAGATGAAGAGCGTTTCCTGTTGCGGTTTGATGAGCCATTGCGCGTAGCCTTTCAGCGATGCCATCCAGGTTAAAGAAACTTTCCTGTCGCGCAGGCTCCCAAGGCTGAAGATGCTTTCGATTGGCTGCGTAGTACGTCTGCAGCGCGTTCGCGTCGTTCTCGCTGACGGCTCGCAGTATCACGCGTTCGGTGGTTAGTCCTTCGTCTGGATGATTTGCTGCATTTTCCATTAGGCCATCGCCCTTGATATGCAATATTGCGCTTGATTGTACCGAGGCAAAAAACTTCTCTCTGGATCTCCGACTTCGACGAGTCGCGGGCCACACGCGCAAAGAGATTAACCCCGCGCTAGGTTGAACCTTTCAGAAACCCTCCGCCGCCGCCCAGTAATTTACTTGCTACACTCGATCAAGGAGCAAACCTGATTGGTGCTCGGTTTGCCCCTGATGGCGGCTGCCGAGTAGCGACTCGAGTGCGGTGACATTTTCTGTTCATACACCTGGCACCACAATTGCAAGCCTGAGCGCCGACCCGTCGTCGTAGGGCATGAAATAGCGCGGAGGTGTCGCTGTGATTGAGTCTTCCGATTTCCGGAGCAAAAAGTTGGTGCTCAATCATGGAGGCGGTCAATAGATCGACGTGAACGGTATCCGGAGGCAAGCCATGCATGAAGAACAGTTACGTGACGCACTGAATGCCCACTGGCGCGCGTCGGCCGCCGGCGATCTCAACGCAGAACACGATATTTACGATGACGACGCCATCTGTGAGTATCCCCAGTCAGGTGAACGAATCCTCGGGCGAGCTAATTTGCAGGCGCTGCGAGGGCATCATCCAGGCAAACCATCAGGCTTCGAGGTCAGGCGAATTCAGGGAGAAGGTAATCTCTGGGTCACGGAATACTCCATCAACTATCAGGGGCGAGCGGCTTACACGGTAAGCATTATGGAGTTCCGCAACGGCAAGGTTGTTCACGAGACCCAGTATTTTTCGGATCCTTTCAAGGCGCCGGGTTGGAGGAGTCAATGGGTTCAGCAGGGCGAGTGAGGCGACGCGTTGCGGCGGGATAAGTCGAATAATGCCCGTCGCCGACGTTCGCCGTTCCTACTGCCAACCTAAACTACGACGACAAACTTCCCCACGGCCTCATTACGCTCCATCAATTCATGAGCAACCGGTACTTCGGACAGGCCGAAGATACGCGCGGGTCGACATTGATAAAAACCGCCTGCGGCCAGCTCTACAATTTTCTGCATTGGTACATCCGACAGCAGGAAATCCGGAGTCCCAAACACGAAACTCCCGAAGAAACTCAGATGAACACCGCTTGCCATCTGGCCGAGCGGATCGAACTCGGCGAGCGGCGTGAGCCCACCCAGAAATCCGGCCAGGCACACACGGCCGCCACGACGTGCCGCGCGCAGCGAGTCGAGGACGGTGCTGTTTCCGATCAGATCAAGCACTGCATCGGCCTTATCGCCCGGCCATCCCGGCGCTGCACATAACTCACCAGCGCTCGTCACCACATGTGCGGCTCCCCGCGCGCGCAACATGACTTCGCAATCCGGCCGACGTGTGGTCGCAATCACCTCCGCACCGAGTTGGACGGCGATATCGATCGCAGCCAGCCCAAGGCTCGACGTCCCCCCTCGCACGACGAGTCGCTGCCCGGACTTTACTTCGAGGTTTCTGTGAAGACACGTCCAGGCGACTGCGTAAGCTTCCGGCAGCGTGGCGAGTTCTGCCCAGTCGAGGGTCGTTTCAACGGCCACAACATTGGTGGCGGGTACAACGACGTATTCTGCATAGCTGCCGTCGATCGTTCGCCCCATTCCGCCCATCAGCGCAACGACCGTCTGGCCCTCATGCAGTATCCCGGCTGCATCCGATACCACAGACCCAACACATTCGATGCCGCTTACTTCCGCCGCCTCTCCCCATAATCCTCGCCGCATATAGAGTTCGGCGCGGTTCAGACCAAACGCCCGAACGCGAATCAGGACACAGCCGGGTTTGAGGACGGGACGTGGCCTCTCAACGATTTGAAGCACATCAGGACCACCAAACCTGTTTCTCACGATTGCTTTCATGTCGATCTCCTCATTGGGAGACTGAATGGTAGGATCGATCTTCGTCGAGAGAAATTACTCTCTTTCGACAAAGACTGAAGGCCATCTCTACAATGAACGAGCCCACACTTTTACAGTTGCAGTGCTTTGAAGCACTGGTTGCCGAAGGTAGCTTTGCCGCGGCCGCTGCACGGTTAAACCGAACGCATCCAACGGTCCATGCAGCGGTGAGGGCGCTTGAAGCTCAAGTGGGAATGGCTCTGCTGGACCGGGCCGGATACCGTGTCACGCTGACTGCAGAAGGCACGGCGTATCACGAGCGCGTGATGCAGTTTCTTCGTCAATATGAAAATTTGCAGCGCGAAGCGGCTCAGCTTGCTGCTGGCCAGGAGGCAGAGTTGCGCGTCGTAGTCGGCGACCTGTGTCCATTGCCCGAAACCCTCCGCACGCTCAAACGGTTCTTCGAGACGAGCAGCGGCACGCGTCTTACGCTTCTGTTCGAGGCGATTAGCGGCCCTTGGGAACGGCTGCGGAGCGGCGAGTGTGACCTGATATTTCATCACCTCGACAAACCGTCGCCGGCGATCGAATCGGTTGAGTTGTTCGAGGTCAGGCTGGTTCCGGTCGCGGCCCCTGGGTATATCAAGCCACTGTCAGTCGAATCGCTCACGCCAACCGATTTGAGGCACTATGTTCAGTGCATCATCCGCGATACGAGCAAGCAGTCGTCGGACGCCAACTACTATCTGATCGACGGTGCGCCAACCTGCACCGTGCCCGACCAGTTGATGAAGCGCGAGTTGATCGTGCAGGGGCTTGCGTGGGGGCACATGCCTTATCACTTGGTTGCGGGCGACCTCGAGAAAAAGCGGCTCGTGTCACTGGAGGGGCGGCACTTGCAAGGCGCGACGCTCAAACACTACGCGGCGCGGCTTCGCGATGCCGCGCACGGTCCCATTGCGCAGCGTCTTTGGGGGCAGTTGTTGGAGCAGGGTGCACGTTGAATAGCGATCGCCGACCCACCCACCAACCTACACCACTACCCCTTATTGAACAGGCTCACAACACGAGACATAGATTTCGCTGCCAGAACGAGCAGCGCGCCAGAGACGCTGTAGTCGACGTTGAACATCAGGTCGATTAAATAGAACATGGCTAACGCGATGAGCGGGTGGTACATCGCGCGGTTTATCAGGCGTTTCATCGGCGTCTCACGCGGTTTCGTTTGCCCGAACCGGTAAGTCACTGTGCGTGAACCGATCTGCGCAAGTTTCGTGGCGTGCCAGGCTTCCGGAATCCGTGGAAGGTTTGGCTGCGAAGTACGGATGACACTGATCTGTCACGTCCCGTCCTGCGATCAACTTTGCCGCTCGCAACCTGTTGCCGTCCTGCCCGTGCGTCGATGTTTTTTGCTCCATCGTCCAAGTCTTGCCGATGGTTCTCCTGACCATTGCAGAACGTCCAGATGGATTGTCCGTCCCTCCTGCGAAAAGGCGAGTTTGTTGCACGCGTTTAAGTTACGCAGCGATGCATCGAGCGCACCGAAAATCGGTAAGCCATTTGTCATCTTCCGCGGCGGCGGGTATAACATGAACCCCTCGGTCAATTTGAAGAATGACCGGCCTCCCCGGTTTCTTACCCGGGAAATCGCATATCACGCGAGCTCTTCATGGATGCAGTTTCTGACGTCCTGCGCGCTGTGCGCCTAAGCGGCGCGGTGTATCTGACTGGGACCTTCACGGCACCGTGGTGCGTGATAGGCCGCACGGATGCTGCGCTCTGCGCGGCCTATCTGCCGCAATCCGAGCGTGTCGTCTCATATCATCTGATCATAGAAGGCAACTGCTGGGCTCAACTGGCAGACGACCCCGCTTCCGCTATTCATCTCAATGCCGGCGAACTGCTGGTGGTGCCGCAAGGCGAAACGCATTTGATAGGTAGTGCTGTGGATCTTGCGCCCACGCCAACCGAAGTGCTATTGGCCGGCCAGATGGCGGTAGAACCAGGTGAGGTGATGACGGTGTCTTACGGAGGCGGAGGACCTACGACTCGCATCGTCTGCGGTTTTCTGGCCTGCGACGATACCCTGAGCAATCCACTGCTTTCATCGCTGCCGCGACTCTTCAAGGTTGATATGCGGCATGATCCGCGAGCAGCATGGCTTGAGTCCTCTCTCAAGTTTGCAGCCAGCGAAGCTGCGAGTTCGCGGGCGGGCGGTACGATTGTCCTCGCCAGACTGTCCGAACTACTGTTTGTCGAGGCGGTGCGTAGCTGTATTGAAGCGCTTCCTGCCCATGAGACCGGGTGGCTGGCCGGCGTGCGCGATCGTTACGTGGGACGTGCGCTTTCGTTGCTCCACGCTCAAGCAGTCCACCCCTGGACTGTCGACGAGCTTGCGCGCAAGGTAGGGCTATCGCGCTCCGCGTTGGCGCAACGCTTCACCGATCTCCTTGGACAACCGCCCATGCAGTACCTGGCGCGATGGCGGATGCAGATCGCGGCACAGGAACTTCTCGTCGGCAGAAAGTCCCTCGCCGCTGTAGCGGAGCAGATTGGTTATGAGTCTGAGGCGGCATTCAGTCGGGCCTTCAGGCGGGAATTTGGAATGCCGCCGGCAGGCTGGCGCAAGAGCAAAGGAAAGATGAACGGCGCTGCCGAATCTGCGCAGGCCGCGCCCGCTGCCACTGGCATCACGCCACCACTAGATCAGTGACGTCGACTGCCATACCCGAAGCAACATTCACTCGCACGCGTCAAAGCTGACCCGGCGTTTCGGCCATATCTCCCGGTGGCCCGGCCATAGAACCTCGCGTCTCCCAATCGTACATTCGAGCGTACCGGATGCCAGATCAACCATCTGGTTCTGACCGGTAGATGAGCATTCACAGCTCGACCGCATGTCGGTTCATATTGGGAGAAATGCTATGAACGCAGTATCGCGACTCTCCAACCGCGATCGTTACGCCCGTTGCATTCGCGCTTCAAAGATGGTCAGTTGGGATATCGAACGTGACGTGATTGGAGGCCGCACCTTTGACACGTCGCAGAAATATCTTCCCGATGGGCTCTCACTGGCTCCGAATTTCTTCACGCTCTCCGAGCACGAAAAGCGTTTCGTCAGCCAGATTCAAGGACGCACGTATGCCAACGTGTTCGGGCTGGTAGAGCGCTTCATCAACGCCAAGGTGCTGGAAGTCAGCCGTGATCATTGGCTCGGCGACCAGATTGCGCTTGAGGCGCTGGTCCGATTCAGCGAAGAAGAGCTCAAGCATCAGGCGTTATTTCGTCGCATCGACGAGATGATCAGTGAGACCCTTCCCGCGGGCTATCGCTTCGACGTCGACCCGAATGTCGTTGCCTCTGCAGTTCTCGGGAAAAGCACGTGGGCCGTATTGGCGCTGACGCTGCATATCGAACTGTTCAGCCAACTCCACTACCGCCAGAGTATCGCGCCAGACGATCAGCTATCGGAGCTATTCAAGAGCGTGTTCCTCTACCACTGGAAGGAAGAGAGCCAGCACGCCATCCTGGACGAGCTCGAATGGGTCCGTCACGACGCCACCATGACGGATAGTGATCGCAACAAGGCTGTTGACGAATTCATCGAATTGGTCGCCGCAATCGACGGCATTCTGCAGGCACAGGCAGCATCCGACGCGCGTTATTTCAAGGCGAACTGCGGCCGCGCAGTCGACGAGACGGAAGCCCAGTCGATCGAAGCGAATTTCCTCGAGGCTTACCGGTGGCAATACATCCACTCGGGTGTGCGTCATCCCCATTTCGGCGAAGTGCTTTATAGCCTCATTTCCGAAGACCAGCGCAAGCGCATCCATGCTGCGCTCGCCACACTGCAATGAGATTTACCGAAGCTGGACAATCCACGTATGTTGAAGGAGATGGAACATGAATGCGAACGCACAGGTCAACGAACCCAACATTGTTAACGGTCTTAACGTCGACGACCTTTTCGCCCTGATTGAGGGCGTCAAGGGCGATGCTTCGAAAGCCACCACCAACTGGCGCGTAGCGACGAGCTGGCAGGGCCAGACTCGAACTCGCGCCGAGGTAGAGGGGTTCTCGATCGGCGGCCAGAATGTGTCGCGCCGGTTCACGATCGATATCGATGAACCCTGCGAACTCGGTGGCTCGAATCAGTTTGCCAATCCTCAGGAGCATCTGATCGCCGCGCTAAATGCTTGTATAGCGGTGGGTTACGTGGCGCAATGCGCCGTCCGCGGGATTACGCTCGAGTCCCTGCAGATTGAGACCGAGGGTGAAATCGACCTCAGGGGTTTTCTTGGGATCGACCCGAAAGTGGCAAACGGCTATGAGAGCCTGCGTTACACCGTTCGTATCAAGGGCAGCGGGACCAGCCAGCAATTCGCTGAAGTCCATGATGCGGTAATGGCAACTTCCCCCAACGTCTACAATCTGGCGAACGCTGTCGTTCTGAAATCGACCCTCGTGGTCGGTTGAACTTCGCAATGCGGGCGCGGCGACTCGAATCGTTTTCGTCGCGTCCAATTAGCGCCTCGCCGCGCTCTGAAAAAACCGCAAAGCCGTGTCTTGCGCTTGTCGATTTCTCCCGCGATCATTCGTCGTATTCACAGGAGGCGCTTTTGCCTCCGAACACTATCGTCTTCAAAGGAGAAACCCAAATGCGTGTAATGGTCATGGTTAAGGCAACGCCCGAATCCGAAGCCGGGCAGATGCCAAGCATGGAGCTCATCGCGGCGATGGGCAAATATAACGAGGAACTGGTGAAGGCTGGGATCATGCAAGGCGGCGACGGGCTGAAGCCGAGTTCGGCAGGCGTACGTGTGAGGTTTTCAGGGAAGGATCGAACCGTCGTTGACGGCCCGTTTGCAGAGACCAAGGAATTGATCGCCGGATACTGGCTCTGGCAAGTTCAATCGATGGACGAAGCGATTGAATGGGTCAAGCGCTGCCCGAATCCGATGGTGAGTGATTCGGAGATCGAGATTCGGCCTTTCTTTGAGCCTGCGGATTTTGGTGAGGCCTTTACTCCTGAGCTTCAGGAGCAGGAAAAGCGTCTACGGCAGCAGATCGATGGGCAGACGCGCTGACAATTTTTATCGCATCAGTCTGCGGGGCGTGCGCAGGCAGCCCCGCCCGCCTGTATGAGGTTTGAGTCAGGCGTCCTGGCGCCGTACAGGTGATGAGGTCCAACGCGGTTTCATGGCATTATCGTGTGCACCTTCACACCACCGCGGGAACGCACACCATGGCGACTTACATTGTTTTCACAAAGGAAAGCACGCAGGATCAGGGGGAGCTCGACATCTACCAAAGCACGGTTGGCGCGACCTTTAAAGGTCATCCCGTCAAAATTCTCGCTGCTTACGGACCTCAGCAGGTCCTCGAGGGCGACGCGCCAGAGGGCGTCGTGATCGTGGAGTTTCCGACGACGGCGGCCGCGCGCGCGTGGTACGACAGCCCGGCATATCAGGAGGTCGCGCAGCACCGGTTCAAGGGTGCGCGCTATCGCGCCGTTCTCGTCGAAGGCGTGTGACGAAAGGCGATGCATAACCATTTTGCATATTGTTAAGCCTTTAAGCCAGGGGTAGTCGTGAACAGCGTTTCAATTGAGGCCGTCGCGCCGAGCGATGCGGACGTGTTTGTGGCACGTCAACCAGTCATGGATCGGGCTGGTCGCGTTGTCGCATACGAGCTTCTTTTCAGAGACGGTCCCACCGGAGGAGCGCGGATCGGCGACGAACTGCGCTGCACCACGGCGGTGATTGAACGCGCAGTGGGCTCGATCGGTCTCGAACGGCTTGCGGGGAGCAAAGCGTGCTTCCTGAACTGCCCACGTGATTTTTTGTTTTCGGACTACCCGTATGTGCTGCCGGCGTCACGTTTCGTTCTGGAGATTCTGGAGTCTGTCGAGCTGACAGCGGATCTCTCGCGACGGTGCAGCGAGTTGCGAGGCGCGGGCTTCCAGATAGCACTGGACGACGTCAGGAGCATGACTGACGAGGTCCGATGGTTTCTTCCTTCCGTCGACATCGTCAAGATCGACTGGCCGTTTGTTGAACGTGAGGAGTTACCGGAACTGGTCAGCCAGTTCAAACGGGCGGGAAAGGTCGTACTCGCCGAGAAAATCGAAACTGCGGAGGACGCGGAGCACGCCCGGCAACTGGGTTGCGATCTGCTGCAGGGCTACTATTTCGCCAAACCGCAAATTTTGTCAGGCAAGCGCGCGATGCCGCCAGTCAAGGCGATTCTTCACGTGTTCGACCTGGTCGGAAGCGATGCGCCGTTGGGCAGTATTGCGCGAGCGCTAAAAGAAACGCCAATGCTGGTTGCCCAACTCTTACGGCTTGCAAACAGCAGCGAGCAGCCTAACGGCAAATCCGAGCGCATTTCGTCGCTCAAACAGGCGCTCTCGATCGCCGGAAGCCGCAGACTTTTGCATTGGTGCGGACTTCTGCTTTACGTCGGCCGCGACGGACTTCCCATCGAGGATGATCCGCTTGTACTGCTTGCACAGCGACGCGCACATTTCATGGAAGAAGCGATCGACGCGATGCCGGACGGCTCGCGCTCGCTGGCGTCTGCAGGCTATCTGACGGGCATGCTGTCGCTTCTGCATGTCGCGTACCACATGGAACTACGCAGCTTCGTCGACGAGCTACCCGTTTCCGATTCCATCCGGCTGGCGATCCTTAACGGCGGTGGCGTACTCGGCGAATTGCTGTCGGTCGCCACGCTGCTTGAACGGGGCGATGTGGATGCGGCGACGGGGAGACTGCAACAGCTGGAATTTTCCCCCGCAGGGGTTCGGAAGATCGTTGAGTGTTACTGACGCGATTTGTAGTATCGCGGCTGGCATGACGGCCAGTCTCAGTCGTTCGACGGCGTATCAATGTGGACATTCGATCGCATACAATACGTATACCGTGCATCCGAATTGAGCGAGACGACGTGACAGCATCTTCCCTGACAACCCCGGAAAAACTGGGGGAACTGGCCTATCAGACTTTGCGGCGAATGATCCTCGACAAGGCATTACGCAGCGGCGGCGCCGTCGTTGAAGGGCGGCTGGCCGAGGAACTCAACATTTCCCGCACGCCCATGCGCGAAGCGTTGCTGCGGCTTGAGGGCGAGGGGCTGTTGACGCGCGCCGGGGCCCGCTCTTATTCGGTGCGCTTCGTCAGCGCGCAGGAATATTTGCAGGCGATGAAGGTGCGCGAGCTTCTCGAAGCGGAGGCCGTCGGCCTTGCCATCGGCAAGATCGACAAGAAGCAGATCCAGCAACTAGTAAAGAAAATCAAGGCTCTGCGCAGTGGTCAGCAGGAGCAGGAACACTGGCAGATCGACGACCAGGTTCATACGATGATGGCGCATGCGAGCGGCAACGACGTGCTCGCGCGGACGATCGAAGTGGTGCGCACGAACAGCCGGTTGTTTGAACTCACGACACCTTTCAATCGAATCGAGGAGGATCGCGCCGAACACCTTGCGATCCTCGAAGCGTATGCTGCCGACGACGCGGAAGCTGCACGCGCTGCCGTTCGCACGCACTTACAGAATCTGCGCAGTTTCGTGCTTAACCGTCTGAGTGGAGGCAGCGGTCCCTGAGCCGGATTGACCCGCTAGCGACTAGCGGCTAGCGGCCCCAGCGACTCCATCAGTGGCGCAGGATCTTGCCGACGAATTCACGCGTGCGCGCTTCCTGCGGGGCATCGAAAATCTGCTGCGGCGAGCCTGTTTCGATCACATGGCCACCGGCCATGAACACGACTTTCGACGACACCTCGCGCACGAAGCTCATCTCGTGCGACACGATGAACATGGTGATGCCCTCCAGCGCCAGAGCGCGAATCGTATCGAGCACCTCGGTGACGAGTTCGGGGTCGAGCGCGGCGGTGACTTCATCAAGAAAGAGCACGTTTGGCTTTAACGCCAGCGCGCGAGCGATCGCCACACGTTGCTGCTGACCGCCCGACAACTCGTCCGGATACGCTTTCAGCCTGTGTTCGAGGCCCACGCGCGTGAGCAACCGGATGGCATCGTCTTCCACCTGCTTGCGCGGCCACCCCTTGATCCGGGTAGGCGTGATCATCACGTTGTCCAGCACAGTCATGTTCTGGAACAGGTTGTATTGCTGGAAAACGATCGCGATTTCCGAGCGCAACGACCGCACGGCCGCCTTGTCCGCATAGTTCACGAGATCACCGTTAAGCCGGACGCTGCCGTGCTCCGGGGGCAACAGCCCCAGCAGAACGCGTAGCAACGTGCTCTTGCCCGATCCGGACGGCCCGATCAGGCTGACGATTTCACCTTTCTCGACCGACAGGTTGATGCGTTCGAGGACCGTGTGCGGCCCATACGACGCCTTCAGATCAACGATTTCGAGTTGCGGCAAGTTTCTTCTCCAGGCGCTTACCCAAGCGCGACAACGGGTACGACATTACAAAATAAAGCACCAACACCGTTCCATACACGAGCCACGAGGAAAACCCCTTGTTGGTGAGCACCTTGCCGGCGGACGTCAGTTCCATCACGCCGATCTGCGAGGCGAGCGCCGTGTCCTTGATGAACATGACGAAGAACCCGAACGTGGGCGGCACGATCACGCGCCACGCTTGCGGCACGATGACGAAGCGCAGCGATTCGAAGTACGAGAAATTCAGCGTTTGCGCGGCTTCCCACTGATTTTTATGGACCGATTCGAGTCCGCTTCGAATGATCTCGCCAAGGTACGCGGACGCGATCAGGCAGACGCTCAGCGACGCGACGGCGAACGTCGAGAGATTCGCTTTCGACGTTTGGCTCGCGAAGAACACGAGCATCAGCGTGACCAGAAACGGGATGCGGCGAAACAGGAAGCAATAGACAAAGGCGAGGGCGCGCAAAGGCGCCATCGTGCGGGAATGCGTGACGCGGACAATCGCTATGACAAAGCCCGCGAGAAAGCCCGTAAAGCAGCCGGCAGCCGATAGCACGAAGGTTGCGGCGAACCCTTCCACTAGCAACAGCAGGTTGTAGAAAGAAAACAGTTGTGCGATTTCGGCGTGTGAGGAAGCGAACATCAGAACACCTTGATTTTGGCGCGGCAGACATGACGCCCGATCATCGCCAGCGCGAACGTAGCGATCAATGTGACGGCGACATACAGAACGGCGGCCACGCTGAACGCTTCGACCGAAAGGTAGGTTTGTGAACTGAGGTTGTACGTGCGCCCCGTCAGTTCCTCGACGCCGAAGATCGACGCCATCGACGTGCCGAGCGTCATGACGATGAACTGATTCGACAGCGGCGGGAACATCACCTTCAGTACGTGTGGAAAGATCACATGCCGCACGATCTGCGGCGTGGAGAAGCCGAGTACTTCGGCAGCCTCGATTTCCATCAGCCGGACCGAATTGAACCCTGCGCGCTGGATCTCGCACAGATACGCGCCCGCATTGAACGTCGCCCCGATCAGCACCGCTGTAAACGGCGACAGGGTCACGCCGATCTCAGGCAGTGCGAAGAACAGGAAAAAGATCTGCACGAGTTGCGGCGTATTGGTCGCGAACACCACATAAGCCATCACCGCTTTGCGCAGAAGCGCCGGCCCGTAGCGCAACACCGAAGCACAGATGAGGCCGATGATCATGCCGAACCCAAACGCGAGCACGGCGATCTGCAGGCTGAGCCATGCGCCGGCAAGCAGATAAGGCCACTGCTGGAGGATGGGTTCGAAATGTAGGGTCATCGAATAGTGGCTCCCGCCGGATGCGAAGTGCTCGTCCGTTACGGCGACGAGCGCTGTCGCCAGTTTCCCTTACTGCGCGGCTGCAACAGGTGTAGGTGAGGCGGTCGGATCGTGCAGCATGGCGCTGCCGAACCACTTCTTCCAGCTTGCGGCGACAAAGCCGTTCTTCTGCAACGCGCCGATTTCCTTGTTCAGACGCTGCGTCAGTGCCACATTACCCTTTTGCACGCCGATGCAGTCGTAGTCCACTTCGATCGGCGCATCCACCACACGCCATTTCGTCGGATAGTTCTTTGTGTAGCTCAGCATGAAGTCGAGCACGTCGATCAATGCGTCGGCGCGGCCCTGAGCGATCGCGCGAACCGCATCCGGATAGTTGTCGAGAATCAGAAGCTGCGCCTTGGGCAGTTTGTCATGAATCAGCTGGATAGGCGTCGTGCCGCGTACCTGAACGAGGCGTACCGCCGGATCGTTCAGCTGGGTCCAGTCTGAATAGGACGTTGCCTGTGTCGTCAGGACACCTAGCACTTCGGTGTTGACCGGGTCGGTGAAGTCGATCACCTTCAGGCGGTCCGCGTTGCGCGTCATGCCGCCCATCACCGCGTCGATCTTGTCGGTCATCAGAAACGGCACGCGATCGTTCGAGCCCACCGGAACGATTTCCAGCTTCACGCCGAGCGAGTCGGCAATCTTCTTAGCAATACTGACATCGAAGCCGTCGATGTTGTTTTTCGCATCGTAAATGCCGAGGGGTGGCAGGTTCGGGTTGATGCCGAACACGATCTTCTTCGACGCGATGATTTCGTCGAGCGTGCGGGCGCTGACGTCCAACGAGCCGAGCAACGCGCAGGCGGCAACACCCGCGGCGAGCATGCGGGTGAGGAGGGTAAAGGATTTCATGCTGCAACTCCGTAATAGGTTCGGGGGCGAATGCTGACCTTTCTGGCGCGTGGTTCGGGCGTCTCCAGGACCGCCTTTATTTTGGCCATTTTGCGTATACGAAACGTATACGATAAGATAAAAACATCGACGAAATTAGTTGTCAAGGGAGCCATGCCCCATGCTGGATGAGAAGACCATGCGCATCGAGAAGGCAGGCGGCGCGGCTACAGTGAGGTTTCTCTTCGACGGCCGGCCGGTGCGGGCGCGCCAGGGCGAAAGCGTGGCGGCGGCGTTGTTCGCCTCGGGTACGAAGACCTTGCGGGCGAGTCCGCGCAATGGCGCACCACGCGGCATGTTCTGTTTGATGGGGTCTTGTCAGGAGTGTCTGGTCGTAGTCGATGGTCGCCGCGCGCTTGCATGCCGGACAACGGTCATTGAAGGAATGCGCGTCGACAAAGTACCGGAGATCGGCCTTGATATCTGAGTTCGATGTCCTTGTACTCGGCGGCGGCCCTGCCGGCGTGAACGCGGCGCTGGCTGCGTCGGCAGCAGGTCTCAAGGTCGCGCTGTTCGATGAGAACCCGGCGGCCGGTGGGCAGGTCTACCGCGCACCGGTCAGCGCCGCTGTTCCATCGAGTGCGGACCAGCAAGCGGGCGACGCGCTACGGCGCGAACTCGCCGGAAGTAAGGTCACCACCTGCTTCGATCACGTGGTCTGGGCGGTCACCGCCGACTATCGCGTCGATGCCGTGGGTCCGGCCGGCCCCGTGCATTGCATTGGGCGTGCGCTGATCGTCGCAGCGGGAACCACGGAACGTGTCGTTCCCTTCGACGGGTGGACCACGCCCGGCGTCATCGGGCTGGCCGCCGCAACGATCCTCCTCAAATCGCAAGCCATCCTGCCGGGCCGCTCGACATTAGTCGCAGGCTGCGGGCCGCTGCTTGCGGCCGTTGCCGCGAAGACGATAGAAAGCGGCGGCAAGGTCGAAGCAATTGCGGATATCGCGGGCGTTGGTGACTGGGCCCGCGCGCTCCCCGCCATGGTGTCGCGCCCGGATCTGATGCGCGACGGCTTCCACTGGTGGCGCGAGATTCGCCGCGCAGGCGTGCCGATTCATTCGCGGCACACGATAGTCAAAGTCGAGCCCGCCGGCGATCGGCTGCGTGCGATTCTGGCGCCGTGTGATGCAGCGGGGCGGCCCGTCTCCGGAGAACACCGCAGCGTGGTCGCGGACTGCATCGCGGTCGGTCATGGGCTGACCCCGTCAACCGAAATCACGCGTCTCCTGCGGGCGGAGCATCGGTACTCGCGGCAGGCGGGCGGATGGATCGCCGTCACCGACGAGAACTGCCGCACCTCGCGCCCGCGGCTCTACGTGGCGGGCGACGGCGCAGGCATCGCCGGCGCGGCCGCCGCGGGCCATCATGGCACGCTCGCGGGACTCGCCTGCGCCATCGAACTTGGCGGCCCGGACATTGCCGGGCTCCGGTCGCGACTGTCATCCGTGCGTCGGGCGCATCTCAAGGCGGCGCGCTTCGGTCGCTCGATGGCGCAATTGATGGCGCTACGAGCCGGCCATCCCGACGGCATTGGGCCGCAAACCATCGTCTGCCGATGCGAAGACGTGACGCGCGCCGAGATCGATGCCGCCTGCGACGCCGGCGCGCACGACGTGAACCAGCTCAAGGCCTGGACGCGCTGCGGCATGGGACCGTGCCAGGGCCGCACATGCGGGGACGTGGCGGCGGAACTGCTTGCCGCACGCGCATGCGGCGGCTCGCGCGAACGCGTGGGCTGTTTTTCCGCCCGCCCGCCGTTGCGGCCCGTGACGGTGGAAGCGCTGACTGGCGAGTTCAGCTACGACGACATTCCGATCCCGAAGGCTGCGCCGCTATGAGCCAGCCGACGACAACAGCGTTCGACGTCGCCGTGCTTGGCGGCGGCGTGATGGGCTGCACGACCGCACTATTTCTGGCGCGGGCCGGCATGCGAGTGGCGGTGATCGAGCGCGATGCGCTGTGCCGTGGCGCGTCGGGCGTCAACGCCGGCACGCTGACGCTGCATATGACGCGTGCCGCGCTCGTTCCCTACGCGATTCGCGCGTGGAAAATGTGGATGAACACCGACACGTGGCTAGGCCACGGCGTGCTTGCGACGTCGGCGCCCGGCCTTTCGCTCGCCTTCACCGAATCCGAGAAAGTGCTGCTGCAGCAACGCGCGGCGGCGAGGCGCGAGTACGGCGCGCAGATCGATCTGCTCGACCGGGATGCCGCGCTCGCCGTCGAGCCAGGCCTGAATCCCGCAATGCTGCAAGCCGCGTACTGCGCAACCGATGGCTTCGCGAGCGCCTATCTTACTGGCCGTGCTTTCCATGCGGCATTGCGCGAAGCGGGTGTACACATTTTCGAGCAGACACCTGTCACGCGCATCGAGCGCGTCGCGGGAATGTATCAGGTGTACGGCCCGAACGACGCTATCCGTATCGACGCGACGCGTCTGGTGATGGCGGGCGGCGTGTGGCTGGAGCCCCTGCTCGCGATGCTCGGCATCCGCATCCCCGTCAAGACGCTCGTCAATCAGTTGATCGTCACTGAACGCATGCCGCCCGTGATGAAGTCGGTGCTGAGCATCGCAAACGGGCTGCTGTCGATGAAGCAGTTCGCCAACGGCAGTGTCCTGATAGGCGGTGGCTGGCAAGGCATCGGCGATCGCGAGCGGGGCGGCGTGGAGACCGTGCCGGACAACCTGATCGGCAATCTCCGGCTCGCGCAGCATGTGATCCCCGCGCTAGCCAAAGCGCGCGTGGCCCGCATCTGGCTCGGCCTCGAAGCCGAAACCGCCGACGCCATGCCGATGATCGGTGCGCTCCCCGGTTCCCCCGATGCGTGGGTAATCGGTTGCGTGCATTCCGGTTACACCAGCGGTCCCTACATGGGCAAGCTGCTTGCCCAGGCCATGCTCGGCGAAGAACCCGAGCTGCCCTTGTTCGATCCGGCGCGGCTTGTCGTTCATGACGATGTGCCCGCCCAACTTCATCGGGAAAAGACAGAATGATCCCTACGCATGCCGACCCATTCAACGGCGTCTATGCCGCTACGCTGTGCCCCCTCGACGCGGATGGTCGACACTTGGACGAAGCGGCGCTCGAGCGGCATATCGAAGCGGTGGCGAGCGTCGACGGCATTGTCGGGCTGCTGGTGAACGGCCACGCCGGCGAGAACTTCACGCTCTCGGCGGCGGACAAGCGGCGTGTCGTGGAAATTGCGCATGCCGTCTGCGGCGATCGCTCGATCATCGTAGCCGGCGTGAATGCCGAAGACAGTTACGAAGCGCAGGCCCACGCAAACGACGCAAGACAGGCCGGCGCCGACGCCATGCTACTGTTTCCGCCGTTCTCCTGGGCGCTGTCGACCGATCTCGACACCGTTCTGACGCATCACCGCATTGCCAACGCCGAGGCCCGCCTGCCCATGATGCTTTACCAGGCCGGCGTTGCCACGGGCGGCATGGCCTACACGCCGCAGATGCTTGCCGCGCTCGTCGGCTTGCCCGAGGTCGTAGCCATCAAGGAAGGCAGTTGGGAGACGGCCGCGTACGAAGCAAACCGCCGGCTCGTTAAATCGATCGCGCCGCATGTGGCCGTGATGGCATCCGGCGACGAACACCTGTTCACCTGTTTTGCGATCGGCACCGAAGGCAGCCTCGTCAGCCTTGCGGCTGTTGTGCCCGAACTGGTCGTGGCACTGTATCGCGCTATCGAACACGGTGATCTCGGCCGCGCGCAGCAGCTTCACGAGCGCATCTATCCGCTTGCGAAGGCTATCTACGGAACCGCGCCGGGCTCGTACGCCAATGCGCGCCTGAAAGCCTGCCTGCACTTGCTGGGCCATTTTCCGCATCCGTCGATGCGCCCGCCGATCCCACCGCTTTCCCATGCAGAGCTGATGCGTCTCGAAGACGCGCTCGCCATCGCAACCGACACTCAACGGAGTGGTTTATGAGTTCGACCCCAACCCTCATCAAAGGCGGCCGCATCATTACGGCCGTTGACGACTACGTCGCCGACATCCTCGTGGAAGGCGAGCGCATCGTCAGTATCGGACTGAATCTCGACGGAGGACCGGATGCACGGGTGATCGACGCGGCAGGACTGCTGGTGTTTCCTGGTGGCGTCGATTGCCACACGCATATGGAGAACACCTTCGGGGCCTCGGTGACCTGCGACAACTTTGCGTCGGGCACACGCTCGGCCGCCTTCGGCGGAACGACGACGATCATCGACTTCGCGTTGCAAACCGCCGGCACGAGTCCGCTCGATGCGATCTCGAGGGCGCAATCGAAAGCCGCATCGGCCGCGAGCATCGATTACGGGTTTCATGTGATCGTGACGCAGGTGGACGAGCGCGTGCTCGGCGACATGCAATACGCGATTCGTCACGAAGGTGTCTCGAGCTTCAAGATGTTCATGGCCTATCCCGGCACGGTCATGTCGGACGACGCCGCGATTTTTCAGGCAATGCGAATGGTCGGCCAGCACGGCGGCATGATCGCGTTGCATGCCGAGAACGGTACGGTCATCGACCTGCTGATTCGCGAGGCGCTCGCGCAAGGCCATACCGCGCCGCGTTATCACGCGCTGACGCGGCCCGCGATCATGGAGGGCGAAGCGACGCATCGCGGCATCAAGCTTGCCGAACTCGCTGAAGCGCCGGTTTACTTCGTGCACCTTTCGGCGAAAGAGGCACTGAAGCATGTGATCGAAGCGCGCGACCTGGGCATTCCGGTGTTTGCGGAGACCTGTCCACACTATCTGTTCTTCGATGAATCTGCATACGCAGACGACAGCTTCGAGCTCGCGCGTTACGTGATGAGTCCGCCACTGCGCTCGAAGGAAGCGCAGAACGCGCTCTGGACCGCGCTCAAGACCGACGATCTGCAACTGATCTCGACCGATCACTGTCCGTATTGCATGAAGGAGGGGCATCGCGGCAACGTCAACCAGAAGCCGCTTGGACGCGACGATTTTTCGAAGATTCCGAATGGCGTGCCTGGCGTTGAAACGCGCATGACGGTGGTCTACGACGGTGGCGTACGCGGCGGCCGCATTTCGCTGAATCGCTTCGTCGAATTGATGTCGACTGCGCCTGCCAAGCTCTTCGGCCTGTTCCCGAAGAAGGGAACGTTAGCGATCGGCAGCGACGCCGACATCGTCCTTTTCGATCCGAACGAGTCGCATACGATCAGCGCGGACACGCAGCACGGCGATTGCGACTTTACGTTGTTCGAAGGCCACGCAGTTACGGGCCGGGTGAAGAAAGTGCTGCTACGGGGTGAGTTGCTGATTGACAACGGCGACTGGGTCGGACGGACCGGTCAGGGACAGTTTGTCACGCGCGGCGAACTGGGCGGTCACTGGTAGAGCGTCATGCCAATCTATGAATATGCCTGCGACGCATGCGGGACGTTCGATTCCATCCGCCCGGTCGCGAGGCGTGATGAGCGAACGCCGTGCCCGGAGTGCGGCCTGCTGTCGCCGCGCATCGCCAGCGGTGCGACGGTGTTGCTGGCGCAACGCGGCGAGACCATGCCGGCGGAAGAAGGGGCTTATGGCTTCAGGCATCAAGGTGGCTGCGGCTGCTGTCGCTAGACAGCCGACCTGACTGCGCAAACGACCGCTGCACCTTGATAGCTGCTGTTCAAGCCGCGCATTCCGCGTAGTACCGGTTCGGTGCCGGAAAAACGCCGGTCATCACCTCGATCAGGAATGGACCGTTAAGCTGTGACGCATCGCTCAGCGCATCTGCCAGATCATCGAGGTGCTCAACTCTGCGCGACGCGACACCGAGCGAAGCGGCAAAAGCAGCCCAGTCATGACTCGGCAACTCGCTGAACTGCGCCGGAATAGAGCCATTGCTGATTGCGTCGATATGGACCGCGCCATGCGCAGCATTGTTCAACACGACATAAAGCACCTTTACGCCGTATCGGGCTGCGGTCTGGATCTCCATGCCGTGCATAAGCATGCATCCGTCTCCGGTCACGACGACACACGGGCGCTCCGGAGCCGCAAGCTTGACGCCGATCCCAGCGGCGACTGCCCAACCCATCGGCGCGAGGGAGCTGGATGAGAAATAGTTGCCAATGCCCGACGAGAGCCAGTAGTGAGCCATGAATATCCGGTGGGCGCCGGAATCCACGACAACGTTTGCATCCTTGGGCAGGAGTTGACACAGTTGCTTGACGACGTCTCCTGTATAGAGCGCTTGATCGCCATCTGAACCCCGCACGCCGGGTTGCTCGAACTTATAGTCGTACAAAGGAGTTTCGTTGACCTCGGCGACCCATGCTTTTCTTCTTTCCAACACCGTGTGAAAGTCGGCGCTGCGGTCCGTGTCCATCTGGGACAGCAAGCGGAATGTGGCGCCAATCCCGGAGAAAACTCTGCCGCGCGCGACATGCCCCGTCGCGGGTGCGTCGAAGCTGTCGTCGAAGATGATCAGTTCCTTCCAGGCGGAGAGCTTCTCCGTCCAGTTCATGCTGTCGCGCTGATTCAGGTCGCTGCCGAATACGACGAGGACGTCAAGCTCGTCCGAGTTGATGACGCGGACGGCCCGCGAGTGGCCCGAGAATCCGTACACGCCGAGCGAAAGGATATGGTCCTCAGGAAACGCGCCCTTTCCCGATAGCGTGGTCGCAACCGGAATGCAAAATTTTTCGGCTACGTCGAGCAGGACCTTCGCGGTTTCCGGGTCATTGCCGCGACTGCCGATCAGAAAAGCGACTCTCTTCGATTTGAGCAGATACCGGTTGCACAAGGCCTCCAACGCAGCGCGGTTCGCGGGGACCTCGCAGGCGTTGAACTCGTCATGATCGTATGGTTGCCGTGATGCATTGTGGCCGGGCAGCACTTCCTGCCGCTGAACGTCGACAGGGATGCTCACGAAAGACTGCGCTCGACGCATCCAGTTCAACCCATCTGTCGCGCGGCGCATCTCGGCCTGAAGATTGTCTTTGTTCTTCAGTTCAACAACATTTTCGACCAGGCTCCTTACCACGCCGCTTTCAAAAATGCCGCTCTGCGTAGCATCCTGGAACGCACCTTTGCCTTCCGCACGCGACGAAACCCCTCCGGCGATATAGAGCATGGGAATCCGGTCTGCGTGAGCGGCCGCCATACCGGGCACGAAATTCATGGTGCCCGGTCCGGAAATCCCCACGCACACGCCGAATTTTCGGCTGGCCCGCGCATAACCATCGGCCATGAAAGCACTGCTGGTCTCATGCGCGCAAACAATGCCGCGGATCGATGGCGATTTGTCGATTGCATCCAGCAGTGGGTAGATCATCTTCCCCGGCACGAGGAAGACGTGGTCGATTTTCGCGACTTCCAACGACTTCACGACCGTTGTCGATACATTGAGAGGAGCGTGTGATTCCATATTTTTTGAGTACGATCCGAGTAGAAACCAATAATCGGATCTCGCTATCCCTCATCCGGACGTCGCGCGTGGCCCTCGAAAGAGCAACGTGACGAAGCCGGCGGCACAACGCCGGTATGTGGAGACAGCGAGACGGCCCTGAACGCGTTGCACACCGGCTGCAATCGCGTCCCGTGCTGCTGCATCGAGCCCGCCTGAAACGGACCCGTGTCTCCATCCGTGAGTACTCTTTCTCGACTACGACGTCGCTCGCATGCACTGCCTCAATGGAGGCGAGCGCTGCGAGGTGTTATCGACCATGCGGCGCGCGAGAATCGCGAACCTCGGTCCGTTCGACTACAGGTAGACGTTCAGCTTGAACGCGTTGCCCCGTTCAGAATGTCTGCCAGTCGGCAGCTTCATTTGCACTGGTCGCGGCTGCGGCCGCGGTGCTTGCACTGCTTGTTAAACGTGGCGTCGCCGCGGGCTTTGCCAACTTTGCCGGGGATGCCACCTGCGGCTTGCGATGCGGTTCCTTCCGAGCTGCGTTCACAGGTGACATAGATACGCGCCTGACGTCGATCTTGAAGAACGCCACCGCTGCACGCAGACCCTGGGCCTGCTGCGCCATCGACTGGGCCGCCGCCGAAGCTTCTTCCACCAGCGCGGCGTTCTGCTGGGTGACCTGGTCCATCTGGTTGACTGCCTGATTGACCTGCTCGATGCCGGTGCTCTGTTCTTGCGACGCCGACGAGATTTCGCCCACGATATCGGTGACACGCTTCACCGACGCGACGATCTCATTGATCGTGCCGCCCGCCTGCTCGACAAGATTCGAGCCCACCTCTACCCGATTGACCGAATCGGCGATCAAATCCTTGATTTCCTTTGCGGCGCTGGCACTACGCTGCGCAAGCGCGCGCACTTCGCCGGCAACGACGGCGAAGCCGCGACCCTGCTCGCCGGCACGAGCCGCCTCGACCGCCGCGTTGAGCGCGAGGATGTTGGTCTGGAAGGCAATACCCTCGATCACACTGATGATCTCGGACATTTTGGTCGAACTGGCGGAGATATCGCGCATCGTTTCGACCACCTGCCCGACGACGTCGCCGCCTTGCTGTGCGATGCCGGAGGCCGTACCGGCGAGCGTTGCTGCCTGCTTCGCGTTATCCGTGTTGTGACGGACCGCAGCGGTCAGTTCTTCGATGCTCGAGGCGGTTTCTTCGAGCGATGCTGCCTGCTCCTCTGTGCGGCTCGACAGATCCAGATTCCCTTGTGCGATCTGCGCACTTGCCGTCGCCACGCCTTCGGCGTTCTCGCGGACTTCCGCCACGACCTGCGCGAGCGCATCGCGCATTGCTTTCAGCGATGCCATGAGGCTGGTCGTATCGCCGGGCCGGAGGTCGATGCTTACGCTGAGATCGCCCGCCGCCACGCTTCTGGCGAGGTTGGCGGCTGTCGCCGGCTCAGTGCCCAGTTGCCGTGTCAGATTGCGGGCCATCCAGACGCCGATGCCCCAACCGATCAATACAGACAAGACCACCAGAACGAGCATCAGATTGCGGCCGTTCTCGTAGACCTTGTCGTTAGATCCGGCCGTCGCTTGGGCGTCGCTCTGTTTCACATTAACCAGCGTGCCCATCAGGACCAGGGTCTTGAACCCCTTCTCATGGTATTCGCCCAACAGATAGGCAGTCAGGGCAGCTTGATCCTGTAGTCCAGCGGCGTTAATCCGGCCTTTCATTTCATCGAAGGCCTGTATGTAGTCGTGCCAGCCCTGATCGAGATCGGCGAAGGTCGCCTTCCCTTTGTCGGTGTAGACGAGGGGCTCGGCTTGATTGAGGTGCTCGCGCGCCGAGGCCAGGGCTTTTTCGGCTTGGCCTAGCGAGGCAGTCCGCTGCTCGGCAGTGGAAGCCAGAATGGCGTTGCGTAGATAGGTACCGACTCTCAGCACATCGGCGTTCGCTTGCTGGATCTGGTTAAGCCCCACGAGATCCATTCGATAGGTCGTGTCCGCGTTGTCGCTGATCTGTCCCATGCTGCGGACACCGATCACACTGACGATGGCACTGATGACTGATACGAGGATAAAGGCGCTGATTAGTTTGGCGCCGAGCTTCATATTGCCGATATTCATAGCTTGCTTCGTCAACGTGAAAAAATTGGAACAAAGAAATAGATCCAACGACGCTCGCGCGTCGCCGGATAGTCGGCAATGCCGTCCCAGGGGTGCGGCAAGTGCTCCATGTATTCAGTTAACGGCAGGCACAATCTATTCTTCATACCAATTATCGTTTACGCGCAAATTTATCGTATTTTTATGCTTCCAAGTTATTACTTTGTAAGGTTTGGAGCGAAGACGAATGCCGAAGGTCCAGCGACTGAGCGCTGCAGATGAGATGACGTTTCGACAACTGGCAGTCCGTTCATCGCGTCTTGATAGACTTGCGCGTACGGAAAGAGATGCGGGGGAAATGCGTGAGTCTTGACGAATACTATAGGCGGCTGAAGTTGCCGGACACTGCGTCGCCGGCAGACGTCAAGCGCGCGTACCGACGGCTAAGAGCGAAGTACCACCCCGATCGCAACAAGGGGCGCGAATCGACAGTCGAGCCGGTGTTCAAGCGCATTCAGGAGGCGTTTGAGATTTTGACAGGCGAGCGTCAACCGCCCGTACTCAGTCAGGCGGCGGCATCGACTGAGCGCCGTGACAAGCCAGCCCACTCACGCGAACACCGCAGCTCGCCTCCGATGCGCGGCGCGAACTGCCTGGTCGAACTTTTCGTTCCGCTCGAAGCCGCGATTCATGGCGGCGAGGTCGAAGCGAGCTATGCGGTGAGGGGACCGTGTCACCCATGTCAAGAACGCGGTGCCCAGTGCGCGAGCTGCAACGGCAGCGGTCTGTCGGTCTCGGGCATGCACTGCGTCGCCTGTGGAGGAACTGGTCGGCCGCCGGCGAGTGACCGGTGTCAAGCGTGTCTCGGCACAGGTATCAGAACCTGGCGGAAGTTCGAGACTGTGAAGGTTCCAGCGGGTGTGTGGGATGGCCAGCGTCTTGTCGTCGAAGGTGGTGGTCATCCCGGGACGAATGGCGGTCCGTCTGGTGACGCGATCTTCTCGGTCGCGATTGTGTGCAGCGCGGCCTTTCGTCGTGACGGCCTGAATCTCGCAAGCGAGATTCAGGTTGACTTCGTGACAGCTACGCTCGGAGGTAACTTCGAAGCGCAGATCCTGGGCCGTGCGCATCAGATGACGATTCCGCCGAACGCGCAACAGGGCAGCACGATTCGTCTACGCGGACATGGACTCACGGACCGCAACGGCTTTCGCGGCGACCTGACGCTGCAATTGGTGCTCGCGATGCCGGCTGCGGCTTCACATCTCACTGACGATGAACGACAACGGCTGCGTGAGATGTTTGCGGATGCGGGGCGTCGAGCGACGCAGGTAATGCCTGCATGCTCGAGCCAGCGTTTCGCAGCCAAGTAGTGTCTTTGAGTAAACCAATCATGAAAGATAGTTCAAAAGGCGGCCTCGTCTATTCCACCGACGGCGGACGGATGTGTCCCGAATGCAGAAAGGCGCTCGCGGAATGTATCTGCAAGACAGTTGCCAGGGCATTACCGGTAGGCGATGGCGTCGTGCGAGTGTCACGCGAGACCAAGGGCCGAGGCGGGAAAAGCGTGACGATCGTTAAGGGGTTGGCGCTCGATCCTCTTGCGTTGGCCGTGTTAGGCAAGCAATTGCGCACGGCCTGCGGTTCTGGTGGAACGGTCAAGGATGGCGTGATTGAAGTGCAGGGTGACCATTGCGAGCGGGTCATCGAAGCGCTCAAGAAGTACGGCCACAGCGCGAAGCGCGCCGGGGGTTAATCGTTTCAGTGAGTGTCGGCACAATGAGTTCAATGGACTACGTGCGGCCACAAGCACTCACGATCGCTCAGGACGCAAATCGTCCGAACAGTTAGAGTCGATGCGGCCGTCGCCGATCTTCGACACGATGCCGGCGTCGGCTTTGAACATCGATCATCCGGTTCACGTCATCCTCCGCGCAGGCAACGCTGCCTGCATCCGCATGGCGGCGTTGTCCCAGTTGATAAGGCTAAAAATCTGGTTGACGTATTCGTTGCGCCTGTTCTGATACTTCAGGTAGTAAGCGTGCTCAAAAACGTCGAGGATGAGGATGGGCTGGATGCCCCAGGCGGTCAGCTTCTGATGGTTCTCGCATTGCAGGATCATGAGCTTACCCGTCGCAGGGTGGTAGCCAACGACTCCCCAGCCGGATGCTTCCACAGCAATCGTCGCGGCAAGCAGTTGCGCCTTGAACTTCGCATAGGAACCGAAATTCCTGTCGATCGCTTTTGCCAGTTCGCCCTTCGGTTCACCGCCTTTGCCGGAGATGCTGGTCCAGTAAATGGTGTGCAGGATGTGGCTCGATAGCTGGAACGCGAGTTCTTTCTCGTAGAACTTCACTAGCGCAAAGTCGTTTGAGTCCCGGGCTTTCGCGAGGCCATCTTCAGCCTTGTTCGCGGCAGCCACCGCGGGCTTGTGGTGAAAGTTATAGTGCAGTTCGACGGTGCGCGCATCGATAACGGGTTCAAGCGCGTCGTAGGCAAACGGCAGCGGTCCAGCGGCATATTTGCCGTCCGCGTCTGTGAGCTTGTCGGTGTAACCGGACTCTTCTGCGGCACGTGCCGTTTGTGCCTGAGCCAGCATGATTCCAGCACCGATAGCAGCGGTGTCTTGCAGGAAGGTACGACGTGTAGCCATGAATACGATCCTCGTAGAATGCACGCGCACGCGTGCCTTCAGATGGCGTGCGAATGGATAAGTGGATAGACAGTTAGACCAAATAGGGCAGCCGCAACGACAATCACCGGCTCCTGCAGCTTCTTGAATCGCCAGAGCAACACGACCGTCACAAGAGCAAGCACGACAGTCGGCCAGTCGACGATCGAGCGCCTCGCGATAACGATGACTGAGCCCGTGATCGCGCCCACGGCCGCCGCAGTAATGCCATCAACGAACGCCTTGACGGCGGGGAGCTTGCCGTATTTCTTGAAGTACGGTGCCGGCAGCACGGTGAACAGGTAGCAGGGAAGAAACGTCCCGAGCGCGGCGACGCAGGCGCCCGAAAATCCCGCAACGAGATAGCCGATGAAGCCGACCGTAATGACGACCGGCCCCGGAGTGATCATCGCGACGGCCACCGCATCGACAAACTGTTTGTCGTTGAGCCAGTGATGTTCGGTCACGACACCGCCGTAGAGGAAGGGCACGATTGCGAGTCCCGAGCCGAACACGAACGCACCGGCCTTGGCGAAGAACAGACCGATCTGGCCGAGCAGCGGCAAGTCAAGGCCACTGAGGACACCGCTCACACCCGGCGCCTGCGCCACGGCAAGTGCATTCAATCCGCCCTTGCCAAGCCATTTCGGGGGCGCGCGCCAGAACCAGTTGAGCAGACCGCCTCCGATAAACAGCCACGCGATCTCGGATTCAGTGACCACGGTGACGACCGCGAGCACCAGGAATATCGCCCACAGTAGTTTGTCTTTGCCGACGGTCTTTCTGGTCAGTTTGTACGCGCTCATCGCGATGATTCCGACCACCGCGGCGCCTACGCCATAGAAGACTGCCTGCATCCAGGAGAGGCCGCCAAACTGCGCGTAGGCCCAGCCGAGCGCCACAACCATCAGGAACGACGGCAGGACAAAAGCGATACCGGCCGCCGTTGCACCGACGACGCGGTAATGAACGTAGCCGAGATAAATGCCGAGTTGTGCGGCGAGAGGACCTGGCATCATTTGAGCCAGCGCCAGTCCTTCCTTGTAGTCCTGCTCGCTGATCCAACGCCGGCGCTCGACGAGGTCGCGGTGCATGTAGCCGACCAACGCCACCGGACCGCCAAACCCAAAGGTGCCGAGCCGCAGCATGTAGAGGATCATCTGGCCGAGCGTGTAGCCGGGCGAGATCGCCGTCGTGGTGTTCATGAACGGCCTTCCGCACTGTCATTTTTCTTGTTCGTTGCGAAGTGCGCGTAAATCGAATCGAGCACCCGACCCATCTCGTCGAGCAGTTGATCGTCGTCCAACGCGCGTTGCCGCGCGCCGGCCATCACCGCCTCGAAGCCGATCGCTTCTGGCACAGGTGCGCCGCCGACGTCGAGCGTGTGCACCATTTCACCGAGCCGCAGAAGCGCTGAGTCTTCGTCGAGGCCGAAACTCACAACCAGCACCTCAAACGTCACGCGCTCGCCCACGTGCGTAAAGGCGGCGCCGTCGAAGTCGAAGCCAAGGGCGTCCGTAGGGCAGTCTTCCGGCGACACGAGCCAAAGAAAGCGTGCCTGCGGATCGATGAAGCGACGGATCAACCATGCGCTTGCGACGCGGTCGACCCATAGCCGTTGCCGGGTCGCCCACGTTCGGGCGAGATAGTCGTCGCGCCGCAGGGGCCGGATAGCTCGTTCAGCCGCATGCGGTTCGCCCGGTGACACAACCGTATCCGCGAGCGCCAGAAAATCTTCCAAGGCAACTTCGGCATCGGTCGATGCGGCGCCCGGAAAGTAGTCGATCGTCCGGATCGCGTCGTAGTCCTTGCGCAAGCGACGCAGCAAACGGGTGACGTCAGCCGGCAGCATACCGCCCAGCGTTTTGCGCGCCGCGCCCAGTGCCGCGACAAAGGTTGCGTAGTCGTCGTTCCGATCGAACAGTGCGCGGAAGTCCTCTTCTTGCGACGCGTCCAGGCTTTGCGCCCGTAGCAGATGGGCGGTGCCGCCGGCTTCGTCAATGCTGCCGGCAAGTTCGCGCAGCATGTCCTCGCGCTCCGCGGTTTGGGGTAACAGGTAGATGCCGTCGCGCAGGACAGCGCACCCCTTCGCCTTCAGCGCCCGCCACGCCCGCATGCGCGCGGTGGCGTTCACGGTGGGGAACGTCAGAACGAGGACAGACCAGGTGGTTAGAGCATTCATGTAAAGTAAACTACACGTATGTAGCGTACTTTACAAATTATTTTGTTTTGACTTCGGTGGAGCCGCATTGATGCCGCGGCGTAGATTGATTCCGCTCCGCCGCGGGCTGATCAACAAAAGTGACTAGACATACCGCGCTTCGTTGAGATCGGCGATGAGCGTCGGACCTGTTGGATGCCAGTCCAGCCGAGCTTGGGTCTGAACACTGGAGGCCGGCATATCCAGGCCGACGAACATTGCCATCCATCCAAAATGCGACGCCGCTTCGTCCGGGCTGATCGAAACGACGGGCAAGTTCAGACCCCGGCCAAGCGCCTCTGCGATTTCGCGGCTACTGATCCCTTCTTCGCCGACCGCATGATATCGAGCCTCCTGTTGGCGCTTTTCTACGGCGAGCCGATAGAGACGCGCCACATCGGAGAGATGGCCGGCCGGCCAGCGGTTACGACCCTCGCCGACGAAGGCGCTGACGCCTTTCTCCCGAGCGATAGCAACGAGCGGCGAGATGAGACCCTGCTTGAACGGGTTGTGAACCTGAGGCAAGCGCACCACCGACACGTTGATTCCCGCCTCCAGGAGAGCATTCCCAGCAACCTCGGATGCGATCCGCGGATTGGGATGGCTGACATTAAAGACATCTTCAGTCGCCAGTTGACCGTGCTCACCACTACCCATGCCGGTTCCCGAGGTGATGATCAGAGGACGGTCGGAGCCGGCGAGCACGGAACCGAGTGCTGCGATCGCACGCTTGTCTTTTTCGCAGTTCTCCACGAATCTTGAGAAATCGTGATCGAACGCTGTGTGAATGACGGCATCTGCTTTTGCGGCGCCGCTGCGCAGGCTCTCCGGATCCTCCAGGGTTCCGCGATGCACTTCCGCACCTGCATCGATAAGCGCTTGCGCTCCCGCGTCCGAACGCGTCATACCGATCACATGATGACCCGCGTTGATGAGTTCGGGAACGATGGCCGCACCGATGAAGCCTGTCGCGCCCGTCAGAAAGATACGCATAGTGAAACCTCCGTGATTGTCACTGCGACTATCTGACCATTTCCCGTTCTGTTGAAGTGGTGACGTCATCCTATGAAAAGAACTAACAGGATGATCCCGATGCCGGCCGGCCAATCCAACGCTGACGCAATACGTCGATCCGCCTCAACCTCAGCGCCCGGCCTTAAGCTGTGTCCACAGCCTGTTTTCAAGGCGCAGGATATCGGCCGGCAAAGGCAATGACAGCGTGAGCGATTTCATCTTTTCACCGCGAGGATAAACCGCTTCATTCTCGAGGATCGCCGGCTTCACAAAGGCACGCGCCGAAGCGTTAGCGTTCGGATAGAAAACCTGATTGGTGATCGCCGCGCTCACCTTCGGCTGAAGGATGTAATTGATCCATTGCATTGCAGCTTCCGGGTGTGGCGCATCTTTAGGAACGCCCATCAGATCGAACCACAACACTCCATCGCCCTTAGGAATGACGTAGCGAATCTCGTACGAGCGATGGGCCTCTTCTGCACGCCGCTTTGCGATTCCGACGTCGCCCGACCACGCTAGCGCGATGCAGACATCGTTGTTGGCGAGATCGTTGATGTAGCCGGAAGAATTGAACTGGGTGATGTACGGGCGAATCGTTTTGAGCAGCTTGAACACGTCCTGATAATCGGCGGGGTTCTTACTGTTGGGATCCTTATGCAGGTAGATCAACCCAACCGAGAATGCGTCCTCCGCGGAGTCGAGCACGGAAACGCCGCAGGTTTTCAGCTTCGAAACGTATTGCGGATCGAACAGCAAATCCCAACTATCGTAGGGGGCATCCTTGCCTAATATCTGCATTACCTTCGTGACGTTGTAACCGATGCCATCTGTTCCCCATGACCATGGCACGGTGTATTGATTGCCCGGATCGGCTGACGCAAGCATCTTCATGAGCACGGGATCCAGATTGGCCAGGTTTGGAATCTTGCTCTTGTCGAGCTTCCGATAAACCCCTGCTTCAATCTGCTTGCCGGCATAACTGGATGACGGCACGACAACGTCATAGCCCGATGACCCGCTTAGCAACTTTGCCTGCAAGGTGTCGTCGCCGTCATACACGTCGTATCGCGTGTGAATGCCGGTTTCCCTTTCGAAGCCAGAGACGGTGTCGTCGGCGATATTGTCCGACCAGTTGTAGACATTCAGCTCTTCGGCTTGAGCATGATTTGCGGTCGCAACCAACGTCCCCGCAACTGCGAGGAGTCCCGTGACGACAGTGATGAGATGGCGGGGTGTCATAGCGGCATTTCCGTGTTAATGAAGGAACTCGTGCGAAGGGGAAGAAGCGTCAGTCAGCAATCGGGCGGTCGCGGCGCCAACCAACTTGTTCCAGTGCTTTCAGCAGACGGGCGGCGCCGAGCGCGTGGACATGAACGCCTTGGCCGTCCATATCTTCGGCAGCAACGAGGGCGTTGAGAATGGCTTCTTCGACCGCTTCCGCAGCCGCGACGAATAGCGGAGAAATGAAATCGTGAATGACGCAGCGCACGCTGATGACAGGCTCGATCGCCTTGCCGTAATCCGCCGGCGGTATGCCGCGGTTACCCACCGAGAAGGCAATGAAGATGTCGCCACTGGAGTATTCGGTGCCACCGCCCACGCGGGCTAATCCAATGCTCGCGCGCCGTGCAATCTGCTCGCACTGATGCGGAAGAAGCGGCGCGTCGGTCGCAAGCGTCACCACGATCGATCCCATTCCGGGGACACCCGCACGACGTCGGTCGAATGGCGACGGCAGACCTCGCAGCACTTCGCCCACCGGATAACCGGCCACGCGCAGCGCGTCGCGACGGCCGTAGTTCGCCTGGACTAGCGCGCCGACGGTCCAGCCACCGTCCGCTGCCGCGAGCCTGCGTGAGGCTGTTCCAATGCCGCCTTTGAACTCATGACAAATCATGCCGGTACCACCGCCAACCGAGCCCTCGGCCACCGGTCCACTGCGAGCGTCGGCCAGCGCTTCGTGAACGTGCGCGGCGGTGACATGCTGCCCCCAGATGTCGTTCAGCAATCCATCAAACGTTTCCAGCACCACCGGCATGCACCAGTACTGGCTATTGCCGACCCACGCGCGTTCGGCGGCGACCAGAGCATCGCGAACCACGCCGACGCTGTGCGTGTTGGTGTAGGCGATAGGCGTAGTGAGCAATCCTGATTCGCGTATCCATTCCAGGCCGGTGGCATCGCCGTTTCCGTTGAGCACGTGACAGCCAGCAAAACATGGGTCGAGCCGTGCCATGCCGGCGCGCGGTTCGATGATCGTCACGCCGGTTCGAATCGAAGCTTCTGCGCGGTTTTCGACCAGGGTACGATGACCGACTCTTACGCCTTGCACGTCGGTGATGCTGTTAAACGGACCGGGCGTGCCGTGGCCAACTCGAACACCGATGTCTCTGATACCCATACTTTTCTCCTGTATTGCTCGCTGCGAGCAAGCCTGCCGACGCGCATGCGACGGGGTACAGAGATGGTAGGGTGGGGAACGACGCGTGAAAATCAGGCCGAAGGGCTAGAACGATGGGACGACCTACCCTTTAAGGGGTAGTGGGGGAAACTGACATGCAGCTTGATGTATCGGACGTTGCCTTTCATCAGCGGCTTGGACGTCTGGTCGAGAAGCTCGACGACAAACAGTTCTGGCATGCGCTGATCGACCTGTTGCGCAAAGTGGTCCACTTTGACAACTGGGTGGTGGTGATCTTCTGGCCCAACGGGAAACCCCAGTTGATTGCGGAGATCCAGTCGCGCACGCCGAACGACGAACTGTTCAAGGGGTATTTGAACAGCGTCTATTTGCTGGACCCTTTCTATCAATTCAGCCTGGGCGAGATCAGTCCGGGTGTGTATTGTCTGGACGAAGTCGCGCCCGATCACTTCCGGGAAACCGAATATTTTCGCCGCTATTTTTCGGTCAACGTGCTGGAAGATGAGGTGCAGTTGCTGGCCCCGCTGCCTGCGGGCGGAACGCTGTCCGTATCGATGGGCAGTGAACGCCGCTTTAGCTCGACTGAAATCGGAACCCTCTGTCTTTACGGCGCATGGTTGCTTCCGTTGATGTGCCACGCCTTGGTAGCACAAACAGCCGTGCTCCCGCCGCCGGTAAGTTCACCCGCCGGAGGTGATCGACGCCTTCACTTCGAACAGGCGTTGCGCAAGCGCTCCAACACATCGTTGACCAACCGCGAAATTGAAATCGCGCTGATGATTCTTGCCGGTCATTCGACCAAGAATATGGCAAGGCTGCTCGGCGTGTCACCCGCTACCGCCAAAGTTCACCGACGCAATCTTTACAAGAAGCTGAACATCTCCTCTCAAGCGACACTCTTTCTGCTCATCATGGATGAAGACCCGGAGACCAACTGAGGCGAACCGGTTCTGCTGGGTGATCCTAAGGAGATGCCTGGCTTTGAACCGCGCCCTTTCTTCTGTAGGCTGTCACCGACAGGCCGTCCGCTGATCAGTCCATTGCAGCAAAATCAGCGTGACCAGACGGGCCGCCAGGCGCTTGAGCGCCGGCGCACCGTTCGTTGGCCGGGGGCCCCACCCACTGAGAAGGAGCCATTCATGGAATCGTCTTCAGGCCAACAACCGGGCGCCCCTGCCGGCCACGTCGAGGAAACCCGCCACGGGTCGATGCCCAAGCTGGCGCTGGCCGCCATCGGCATCGTGTTCGGCGACATCGGCACCAGTCCGCTCTACACCATGAGCACGGTATTCGACTCGGGTCACGGGCTGGTGCTCGATCGCTTCAATGTGCTGGGCGTGGTGTCGCTCATCATCTGGTCGCTGATCATTGTGGTGACGCTGAAGTACGTGACGCTGATCATGCGCGCCCACAACCACGGTGAGGGCGGCATCATGGCGCTGCTGGCGCTGGCTTCCAGTTCTGTAATGGACCGGCCCCGCCTGCGCAACGGGCTGCTACTCGCCGGTGTATTCGGCGCGGCGCTGTTCTATGGCGACGGCGTCATCACGCCGGCCATCTCGGTGCTCAGCGCGGTGGAAGGACTGGAAGTGGCGGAACCGCAGCTCAAGCCCTTCGTGGTGTCGATCGCACTCGTCGTGCTGATCGCTTTGTTCCTCGTGCAGCGGCGCGGCACGGCCGGCATCGGCGCTGTGTTCGGGCCGGTGATGGTGCTGTGGTTTGTCGTGATTGCGGTGTCGGGACTGCTCAGCATCGGCCGCGCGCCGGCCATCCTGGTCGCTTTCAACCCGTTCGTGGGCCTCGAATTCCTGATGCGCAACGGCTGGCGGGCCTTCGTCTCGCTCGGCGCGGTGGTGTTGGCGCTGACCGGCGCTGAGGCGCTTTATGCCGACATGGGCCACTTCGGCGCGCCGCCGATCCGCCTGTCGTGGTTCGCACTCGTGCTACCCGCGCTGGCGCTCAACTACCTGGGCCAGGGCGCGCTGCTATTGTCGGATCCCAAGGCCGTGGATAACCCCTTCTTCCACCTCTTCCCGTCGGTGGCGTTGTTCCCGATGGTGGTGCTGGCCACGGTGGCGACTGTGATCGCGTCGCAGGCAGTGATCAGCGGCGCGTTTTCGATGACCAAGCAGGCCATGCAACTCGGCTTCATGCCGCGCATGGGCATCGTCTATACGTCCGAACGCGAAGTCGGCCAGATCTATGTGCCTGCCATCAACTGGCTGCTGCTGATCGCGGTGGTGGGGGCGGTGCTGGGCTTCGGTTCCTCTACGGCGCTGGGTTCGGCCTACGGTATCGCGGTAACGGGCACGATGATGATCACCACCTTCCTCACGTTCTACGTGGTGCGCTACGCCTGGCACTACAACTGGTTGCTGTGCGTGCTGGCCACCGGGTTCTTCTTCGTCATCGATCTGGCGTTCTTCTCGGCCAACCTGCTCAAGTTCGTGGATGGCGGATGGTTCCCGCTGCTCTTGGGCGCCATCATGTTCACCGTGATGTCCACCTGGCACCGCGGCCGTGCGCTGATGATCGAAGAGGCCAGCATCCATGCCGGCGCGCTGCCGCTGGCCAGGTACCTCGACAGCCTGTTCGCGCAGGAAACGATACGCGTGCCCGGCACGGCCGCGTTCCTGACCATCGACCCCAGCACCGTGCCGCACGCGCTGGTCAACAACCTGGCGCATAACCACGTGCTGCACGAGCGTGTGCTGTTCGTGCACGTGACCAACCTGGATGTGCCCTATGTGCCGCGCGAGCAGCGCGTGGCGATCACGCCGCTGGGCCACAACTGCCACAGCATCCTCGTGACATACGGCTTCAAGGACGTGGCCAGTTTGCCGCAAGCGCTGCGCGACTGCGAGCCGAAGGGCCTGGTGGTCGATCCGGCGAAGGTCTCCTATTTCCTCAGTCATGCCACCGTAGTGGCGACCGGAGGCAAGGGCATGCCGGTGTGGCGCGAACGATTGTTCAGCGTGATGGCGCACAATATCGGCAACCCTGCGGCTTATTTCAAACTGAGCTCAAACCGGGTGATCGAGCTGGGCTCGCGCGTCGAAATATGAGGTAGGACCTATAAGGTAGAACCCGCAAACATGAAGAGACTTTTCGTTTGCTGCGACGGCACATGGAACTCGGATAGCGACGAGTTTCAGGGGGTGCCCGTTCCGACCAATGTCGTTCGCTTTTTCAACGCGTTGAGTGAACACGGCGAAGATGGCGTCGAACAACTCCGCTACTACCACGTCGGCATTGGCGCTAATGAAGGCCGGGTTCGTCGCCTCGTAGACGGTGCGTTGGGATTGGGTCTCTCGCGAGACATTCGAACTGCGTACAAGTGGCTGTCCGACCACTACGAGGAAGGTTCTGAAATCTTCATCATTGGCTTTTCGCGTGGCGCGTTCACGGCGCGAAGCCTGGTGGGCATGCTCCACCGTTGTGGACTTCCTGGCGAGGCAAGCTGGGCGCTAGTCAAACAGGCATGGAACCTGTACCGGCTCGATCCAGCAACACCGGAAAACACCAGCCTGCAGGAACGGTTCTGCATCGAGAATGGCAAACCGCCTCCCATTCGCTTCCTGGGCGTGTGGGAGACGGTGGGCGCTCTCGGTATTCCTGAAATTGCGAATCTATTCGGCTTAGGGAGACAGCGCCTCGAATTCCATGACACGAGGCTTTCGCCAGAAGTTGAACGCGCGGTACAAGCCCTTGCCATTGACGAGCAGCGGAACACTTTCTTTCCAACGTTGTGGACAGATGCCGATGGTTGCGACCCGGCACGCGTGACGCAAGTGTGGTTCCCTGGTGTGCACGCGGACGTTGGGGGCGGCTACAAGGAGACCGGGCTTTCTGACGCCACGCTCAAATGGATGATTGCCGAGGCCGCGCAGTGCGGTGCGGTGTTTGAACCGAAGATGTTGGACCAGATAGCCGATGCGGGCCAGTTGTCGCCATCCGCGGTACATGGCGTCCTGCACAACTCACTCACAGGCTTTTACAGGAGGATCGGATTTCGTCCCCGGTCCTTTCCGTATCTGGCGAAGGATTCACGCATATGCTCCGAATCGATATCGGATCTAGCATTGGCACGGCAGGCCAGTCCGCCAATCTTTCAGGCTCCCTATCGACCGAACATCGATCCAGGGAAGGGGGTGCAGGTGCGGGTCTTCGCCAGCACGTTGTGGAACTGGACCGGCATTTTCATGAAGGAGGGGGTGAGCTACCGGTTCAAGGTGCTTGAAGGTCAAACATGGCTGGATGGGGACAGCGTATCGGGCGCGGAGGGCACGCCTGGTAACTGGATGCAGCGCCTGTTTGCATGGTCCAAGCGGGTTAGAGGAGCGAACTGGTTCGAGCTCTGCGGTGCGATCTCATACCCAGGGGAACCGAGCGAAGCAGGCGTATCACCTCAACCCTTTTACTTCAGAATCGGCAGAGAGATGGAGATCAAGGCGCCTTACTCGGGTTACCTGTATTGCTTTGCCAACGACGCCACCTGGGCGTATTGGAACAATCAAGGCAGCCTGCGGGTTGAAATCGCCGAATCAAGTGGGTTGCCGGGTGGCAAGGGGACGGCATACCGGCACTCAGACGAAGACCTGACTGCGCCGGCAACAGCACCCGGAGGGTCTGGAGCAGGCGAACCGTCCTGAACGGTACTGCGACGGACATCGAGACTTCGTTTCGTGCTCATTGGGGCCGGGTCCGCACTTGTACGGCACCGTACCGACCTCCACCGAGGTTAAGCGCACCGTGGTTACACGTGCCTTGTGTCTTTCATCCAAAGGCGCTCGAAACACCCTCGCGCAGTATGATTTTCTTCAATCGCTCGCCCGGGCCGCCCCCTCCAGCAAGGAGTGGCCATCATGCTCACAATCCGAAAACACTATTTCTTTCCGCCGCGCTCATGGCGGAGGCAGTCGCTGCTATGCAATGGCGCGGCAAGACAGATCATTTTGCGTGATTTCGGTCCAAGGACTGAGCAGGACGTGAAAGAGTCGAAGGCCGCAATGAAGAAGCAAGGCGCCTGAGGTCAGGCACGCAAGTGGCGTCCGAATTACGATCATTCGAAATCTAATATTTAGGATGTCGAACACAAGACGTACTGGTGTTCGACACGTGCTTGACGTTCCGCCCCGGGACTCAAGCCAACCTCCATTTAAAGAGAACACAAATCATGGCTTATCAAAGTGTCAACCCTAACACCGGCAAGGTCCTGAAGAGCTTCGAAAAACTGACCGATGAGCAACTTGAAAAGTCGATCGCTGCCGCCGAGACCTGTTTCCAGACGTGGAAGCACACGACCTACGCCCAGCGTGCCGAAATCGTGGATAAGGCCGCAACACTGATGCGTAAGAACGTCGATGAATTTGCCAAACTGGCGACTCTTGAAATGGGCAAGCGCATCGACGAAGCGCGTGGCGAAGTCAGGTTCAGCGCCGACATTCTTGCTTATTACGCTGAGCACGCGAAAACTTTCCTGGCACCGACCAAACTGAATCCGAAAGTCGGTGAGGCGCATATGGAAAATAGTCCATTCGGTGTGCTCTTCTGCGTGGAGCCGTGGAATTTCCCGTACTACCAACTTGCACGCGTCGCGGGCCCGCAACTGATGGCGGGTAACGTACTGGTGGTCAAGCATGCAGGCTGCGTACCGCAATGCGCGATTGCCTTCGAGAAACTCCTGCTCGACGCCGGCGCACCTAAGGGGGCCTACACCAATTTGTTGATCTCGCACGAGCAGTCCGAGCGAATCATCGACGACCCGCGCATCAAGGGTGTGGCATTGACGGGCAGCGTCGAGGCCGGCAGAAGTATTGCGGCGCGAGCGGGGCAGAACCTCAAGAAGACTTCGATGGAGCTGGGTGGCAGCGATGCGTTCATCGTGCTCGATGATGCCGACCTGGAAAAGACCGTTCCGTGGGCTGTATGGGGGCGGATGTATAACGCCGGCCAGACCTGTTGCGCGGCGAAGCGATTCATCGTTCTCGATTCGATTGCCGACAAATTTCTTGCGAAGTTCAAGACCGCGCTCTCCGAATTGAAGGCAGGCGATCCGATGGACGAGAAGACGACGCACGGCCCCTTGTCCACCGAGGGGGCGTTGGTTCAACTGCTCAAGCAGGTCGACGATGCAGTGGCACATGGCGCCACGCTGGTGATGGGCGGCAAACGCATTGACCGACCCGGCTCGTTCATGGAAACGACGATCCTCACGGATATCAAACCGGACAATCCGGCTTTCCGCGACGAATTCTTCGGTCCGGTGGTGTCGTTCTTCCGCGTCAAGGACGAAGCCGCGGCCATCGCGCTAGCCAACGATTCGGACTTCGGCCTCGGTGGTTCGGTCTTCACGAAAGACGAAGCGCGCGGCAAGCGCGTGGCGAGCGGGGTCGAGACCGGGATGATGTTCATCAACAACATCGACTGGTCCGATGCGGAACTGCCGTTTGGCGGCATCAAGGATTCCGGCTACGGCCGTGAGCTCGGCAACATGGGCATCCAGGAGTTCGTCAATACGAAGCTGGTCCGTACCGCCCGCCTCGATGCACCGGCCTGATCTCCACAAGGAAAGCCCGCCATGTATGTCAACGTTGCCGTTCTGACGGAGACCCGGGCCCATGAACGCCGTGTGGCGCTCGTGCCGTCCGTGGTCCAGAAACTGGTCAAACTGGGTGCCCGGCTGCATATGCAGCCGGGGGCGGGCGCGGCGATTCATCTGGATGACGCCGCGTTCGAGAACGTCGCCTTTATAGCGGATCGCACGGCGCTGGTGAAAGACGCCGATGTCGTGCTTGCCGTTCAGCCTCCCGCGCTCGAGGTGGTCAACGCGATGAAGGAGGGCGCGATCCTCGTTTCGTTCATCTATGCGCACAACGAGCCCGCGCTGGTGAAGCGCCTGCTCGACAAGAAGATCACCTGCTTCGCAATGGAGCGGGTGCCACGCATTACGCGTGCCCAGTCCATGGACGCGTTATCGAGCCAGTCCGCGCTTGCAGGCTACTACGCGGTGCAACTGGGCTCGACCCATCTCGCTCGCGTGGTGCCCAAGATTACCAGCGCGGCAGGCTCGATCGGACCGGCTCACGTTCTGGTGATGGGGCTCGGTGTGGCAGGGCTGGAGGCGATCGCGACGGCGCACCGCCTTGGGGCCGTCGTCGAGGGCTATGACGTGCGGCCGGAAACTCGGGAGCAGGCGCTCTCGCTGGGCGCCACCTTTGTCGATACCGGTATCGATGCGCGTGGTAAAGGCGGCTATGCCCGTGAGCTGAGCGCCGAGGAAAAGACCCGGGTCGCGGACGTGCTGACGAAGCACATTGAGAGCGCCGATCTGATCATCACAACCGCCGCGATTCCCGGTAAGGCCTCGCCTAAGCTCATCAGCCACGCACAGGTGGCCGGCATGAAGGCGGGCTCGGTGATCGTCGATCTGTCGGCTGAGGGCGGCGGCAACTGCGAAGACACGCGGCCTGGCGAGACCACGCGGATCGGCAACGTGACGATCGTCGCGCCGCTGAATGTGCCCTCGCTGCTCGGCGAGGACGCGAGCGAACTGTACGCGAAGAATCAGTACAACCTGCTCGCGTTGATCATGAAAAACAACGTCATCGAGATCGACTGGAGCGACGAAGTGCTCGCCAAAACGGTGCTCACCCACGCAGGCGAGAACAAGGCTGAGGCGAGCGACGCGGCGGCCAAGCCTGTTGCCGCCGCGAAGAAGCCCCCCGCGAAAGCCGAACCTGTTACGCCGGCATGAGCGCGGGTATCAGCGCCTGTATCAACACCGGCACAAACACGCTCTGACCAAGGACCAAGTGATGGACTTCCAGATCAGCATTTCCGGCTTCGTCGCGATTTACATCTTCATGCTGGCCGCTTTCGCTGGCTGGGTGATCATCGGACACGTGCCGGCCATTCTGCATACCCCGTTGATGTCGGGCTCGAATTTCGTACACGGCATTGTCGTGGTGGGCGGCATCTATGCGCTCCTGAACGCGAGTACGGTCCAGGAGCAAGTCATCGGCTTCGTGGCTGTGTTGCTCGGCGCGGGCAATGCCGCAGGGGGTTATGCCGTCACCGATCGCATGCTCGCCATGTTCAAGACCACCGTTCATCCCGCGGCGCACGGCACGCACGGTGCGCATAGCAAGTCCGGCACCGTGAAGTCCATCCACGCAAAGAAGCATTGAGGACGCCGCCATGTTGACCCTGATCCCCCAACTCGGCATCGGCGTGGTCGATCTCGCCGCTGCCTTTCTCTTTCTCTACGGCCTGCACCGCATGTCTTCGCCTGTTACGGCACCTTCGGGCATTTTCGTCGCCGGTTTCGGCATGGCCGTGGCCGTGCTCGCGAGCTTCCTCTACGCCTTCGACGTTAGCGCGGCGGCCCGGCCCAACCTGCCGGTCAACCTGGGGCTTGCCGTCGTTGCTTTGGCGCTGGGCGGCGGGTTGGCCTGGTGGGGCGGCCGCAAGGTGGCGATGACCGCCATGCCGCAGATGGTGGCGATTTACAACGGCATGGGTGGCGGAGCGGCCGGTGCGATTGCCGCGGTGGAACTGTTCGGCAACAAGGCGCAGGGCGCGACCGCGCTCATCATGACCTTGCTGGGCGCGCTGATCGGCGCGGTGTCGCTGTCGGGTTCGCTGATCGCCTGGGCCAAGCTCGATGGGGTCATCAACAAGCCCGTACGAGTGAAAGGGCAGCAGGTGTTCAATGGACTGGTGCTGCTGGCTACCTTCGTGGTTGGCGGCTACATCGTCGTCGCAAGCGCGGATAACGCTGCGCTGATATTGACGATGCCGACCTGGATCTATCTGTTCTTCGGTTGTGCGCTGGCGCTCGGCATCCTGATGACGCTGCCGATCGGTGGCGCCGATATGCCGGTGGTGATTTCGATCTTTAACGCCTTTACCGGCCTCGCGGTCGGCATTGAAGGCTACGTGTTGCAGAACCCCGCACTGATGATCGCCGGTATGGTGGTCGGTGCAGCCGGCATGTTGCTGACGCTGCTGATGGCCAAGGCCATGAACCGTTCCGTGAGCAATGTGATCTTCACCAACTTTGGTGAGGTCGCCACGCGCAAGCAGGGGAAGATCAAGGGCAGCCTGAAGCCGACGCAGCCAGGCGACGCCGGCATCGCGATGCGCTATGCGGCCTCGGTGATTATCGTCCCGGGTTACGGTCTCGCGGTCTCGCAGGGGCAAGGCAAGCTGTACGAATTCGTCAAGCTGCTTCAGGCGGGCGGCGTGTCGGTGAAGTTTGCGGTGCACCCTGTGGCTGGCCGCATGCCGGGCCAGATGGACGTGCTGCTGGCCGAAGCTGGCGTCCCCTACGACGTGATCTTCCAACTCGAGGACATCAACGACCAGTTCGCCACGACGGATGTTGCGCTAGTGATCGGCGCCAACGACGTGGTCAACCCGGCCGCGCGCACCGACAAATCGTCGGCCATTTACGGCATGCCGATTCTCAACGCCGATCACGCCAAGCAGGTGTTTGTGATCAAGCGCGGGGAAGGCAAGGGCTACGCCGGCATCGTCAATGAACTCTTTTACGCAGACAACTGCAACATGGTCTATGGCGACGCCCAGACCGTGCTCATCAAGATGAGTGAAGCGGTCAGAGGGCTTGGATTGCCCGCTGTTGCCTAGCGCGCTGAATTCATCGCAACCGAGGAACAAGCCATGACATCGAAAATGCAAGCTGCCGTCGTCGAACAGTTCGGCAAGCCACTGGTGCTAAAGGAACTGGATATTCCCGAGCCCGGTCCAGGCCAGATCCTGGTGAAGACCGAAGCGTGCGGCGTATGCCACACCGATTTGCATGCCGCGAGCGGGGACTGGCCGTTAAAGCCCACGTTGCCATTCATACCGGGCCATGAAGGCATCGGTATCGTCGCCGCCCTTGGTGCGGGTGTAACGGCCGTGAAGGAAGGCGACCGGGTCGGCGTACCGTGGCTCTACTCCGCTTGCGGACACTGCGAGTTTTGCCTCGCGGCACGCGAGCCCGTATGTGCCGAAGCGCAGTTCGGCGGTTATACGAAGAACGGTGGGTTCGCCGAATACATCGTCGCCGATCCGAACTATGTGGCCCATATCCCAGCCCATCTGGCGGCCCGCGACGCGGCGCCCCTCATCTGTGCCGGGATCACCTCGTACAAAGGCATCAAGGAGACCCAGGCACGCCCGGGTGAATGGGTCGTGGTCTCTGGCGTCGGTGGCCTCGGACACCTTGGCATTCAGTACGCCAAGGCAATGGGCCTGCATGTGTGCGCAGTGGATATCGATGACGGCAAGCTCGCGCATGCCAAACGCCTTGGCGCCGATGCCATGGTGAACGCAAAGGACGGCGATGCGGTTGCTGCCGTCAGAAAGGCTACGGGGGGCGGTGCGCATGGCGTGCTGATTACAGCGCCGTCGTTGGGCGCATTCAAGCAAGGTGTGGGCATGACGCGCAAATGCGGGACCTGTGTGCTGGTTGGGCTGCCGCCGGGCGAGTTTCCGACCCCCCTGTTCGACGTCGTGGCGAACTGCATCACGATTCGCGGCTCGTTTGTCGGCAATCGCCGGGACATGGCCGAAGCGCTTGCCTTCGCCGCTGACGGCAAGGTCAAGGCCGATATCGAGTTGCAGCCGCTCTCGGCGATCAACAGCGTGTTCCATCGCCTCGCGCACGGCGATGTCCCATCGCGCGTGGTGCTCGAGTTCGCCAAGGGTTGAGAGGAGGGCGCTATCGTGGCTGCCGGACCCCGGTCCGGCTCTACGGCCATATAACGCAACCGAACTAAACGGAGCTGACGCCGAACACTCCGGTCGCCAAATCGTGCTCGAAATCGGCGTGCCACGCCGTGCCTTGGCCAGTAGCATCAACACCGGACTTATCATTGCTTCGTCGAGTAACCATGACTTGTCGGCGAACCGGGCCCGCACTAGCGCCCGCCGGGTACTGGTCTTCGTCACGGATGTCGAAATCGATCATATCTAAGCCATGACTGGCGAAGATTAAAGTCGCGTCGACGGCAGGACAGGTCACACCCTACAATCACCCCCGTGCACTCGGTCCGTATTCACTGCGCGTTAAGGGGCGTTCATGAGCGACCAATCTTCCGGCCTTGCGTCCGGGCAAGCGGACCGTGTCTCAGCCTGGAGCCTGATCAGACCGTACTGGGTCTCTGAGGAACGCAAGACCGCGTGGGGTCTGCTGATCACGATCATCGTCATGGACCTGGTTCTGGTCGGCATCAACGCCCGCTTGAATACGTGGAACCGTGATTTCTACAACGCACTGGAAGGCAGGAAGGTCCATGAATTCCCGCAGCTGATGCTGCTTTTCAGCGCGCTTGCGTTCGCGTTCGTCGGGATCTCCGTCTATAACCGCTATCTGAGGCAGATGCTTGGCTTCCGATGGCGCCAGTGGCTGACCACACACTATCTGCAGGAATGGCTGGGCGACGGCACCTTCTATCGCATCGAGCGCGACCGCCTCGCCGACAACCCTGACCAACGGGTCGCTGTCGATCTTGCATCATTCGCCAACACCACACTTTCGCTCACGCTCGATCTGCTCTCGACACTCGAAACACTCGTGTGGTTCTCGACCGTTCTATGGAGCACGGCGGGCGTGCTGGCAATCGAGCTTGGCGGCACGCCCGTCCAGATTCCGGGCTACATGCTGTGGGCGGCCATTGTCTATGCGATTGTTGGCTCACTCCTGACCAACAAGGTCGGTCATCCGCTGGTGTCGATCAACTACCAGATGCAGCGCGTCGAGGCGGATTTCCGGTTTGGGCTGATCCGCCTGCGCGAAAACGCCGAACAGATTGCGTTCTATGATGGGATGCGTGTCGAGGAGTCGACGGCCCAAGACCTGTTCGGCCGGATTCGCGAAAACTGGTGGCGCGTGATGAAGTACACGCGGCGCTATAGCTTCGTGCTCAATTTCTACGCTCAGATTGCCGAGATATTCCCGATCGTCGTAGCGTCGCCGCGTTACTTCGCAGGGTTGATGAGCTTCGGGACACTGATGCAAATCGGCGACGCATTCAGTTCGGTTAGCGATTCGCTTTCGTGGTTCATCAACAATTACGACACGCTCGTCCAATGGCGCGCAACCGTTAACCGTCTGCGCGAGTTCAAACGCGTCATGCATCTACCTCATCTGAAGGAGTCGGTGTCGCCCGCCACCGAGCATGGCGGCATCAATCTGCACTACGTCGACGAGAACCAGCTCACCACGCACAAGCTCACGCTTGCGCTGCCCAACGGCGAGACGCTCGCGAGTGTGCGCGACATTGCCGTCAAGCCAGGTTCGCGCTGGCTCGTGCGTGGACCTTCCGGCTCGGGAAAAAGCACGCTGTTGCGCGCGCTGGCGGGTCTCTGGCCGTTCGGAAACGGCTCGATCGATGCACCTGTGAATGCGCGCATGATGTTCGTCCCGCAGCAGAGCTACCTGCCGGTTGGCACCTTGAAGACTGGGCTCGCTTATCCCACGGCTGCCACCAATTTCAGCGACGAGGAATGTTGCGAGGCGCTACGTCTGTGCCGGCTTGAGGGCTACGTCGACCGATTGCACGAATCTCTGCACTGGTGGAGCATTCTTTCTCCCGGCGAGCAACAGCGGCTGGCAGTCGCGCGTGTGCTGATGCACGAGCCTGACTATGTGTTTCTCGACGAAGCAACGAGTGCGGTCGATACCGAGAACGAAGCGTATCTGTATGGCCTGTTGATCGAGCGATTGCCGAAAGCGGCGATTGTCAGTGTCACGCACCGCGGGTCGCTTGCGGCGTTCCACCAGGAGACGCTCGATATTGCACGTGCGGACGAGCACGAGCACACCGTGGCAGACACACGTCCGTCGTGACCGCTACCCTTACGCAGAACGTCCGGTTTCCTCAAGCCACTTAACGATGTTCTGCACCGTATCGCCATAGAAGGTGCGATACAACTCCTTCGACACATAGCCGATATGAGGCGTCGCGAGCACGTTAGGCAATTGGCGCAGCGGGTGCGGATTCTCGAGCGGTTCGACCTCGTACACGTCCAGTGCCGCGCCGGCAATCTGACCGGTCGTGAGTGCCCGAAGCAGGGCGGCATTGTCGACGATCGCTCCACGCGACGTATTGATCAGCCGGCTCGTGGATTTCATCTGCGCGAGTTCTGTCGCGCCGACCAAACCTCGGGTTCGCTCGCTAAACCGCAAGTGAATCGACAGGAAATCGGAAGTGGAGAACAGCACATCCTTGCTGACTCGCTGCACGCCTTTCTCCGCAGCGCGTTCCTCGGTAAGGTTCTCACTCCACGCGATGACGTTCATTCTGAATGCCCGCCCGATGACGCCGACAGCCGAACCGATATGGCCAAGACCAAGCACGCCGAGCGTCTTGCCCGCGAGTTGCTCGCCTAGCGAAAGCTGCCAGCCTCCCTCACGCACTGACTGAGTCTCGAGCGGAATATTGCGGGCCATCGCGAGAATCAGCGCCCACGTCATCTCGATCGTCGGCGTGGACGAATAGCCCGTATGACGAATTTCGATGCCGCGTTCCGCAGCCGCCTCCTGATCGATCGACACATTCCCCGGGCCGGTCGAAGCAATCAGCTTCAAGTTCGGCAGGCTCTCGATAACCACGCGGGACAGCGGTGTGCGTTCCCGCATCACGCATACGACGTCGAATGGTTGCAGGCGTTGAATCAGGCTCCCGATATCAGCGACGTGATCGTTGAACACCGTCACGTCTGCCAGGTCCTTAAGGGGCGACCAGTCCGCCACGCTCAGCGCGACGTTCTGATAGTCGTCGAGGACGGCGACCTTGATCGGGAGTTTGGGGTTCATGTTGCGCGCTCCATGAGTTATATACGGTTGCTGCTAACCGAATGCTAAGAATCCCGGCTCGTCACGTAAATCAATATGTAACGACGCCACCCATCGCGAGCCGCGATGGCTCACCATCCTCATGACTCGTTGTCCCGGTGCTTGTTGAGGTGGTCGACCAGCATGCGCGCAGGCAGCGGCAGCGTCTCAAAGTTGCGGGCGATGATCACCAGAGGCCGCTGCGACCACGGTTCATCAAGCTCAACGACGCGAAACGGCACCGACTGCATATAAGGCGTCACGCTTCCCTTGGGGAGCACGCCAATGCCGAGACCCGCGCTGACCATGTTGCGCACGCCCTCGAAACTGGTCACCTCGATACGCACGCGAAGCCGCATGCCGGCACGCTCAGCGGCGGCGCGACACAACTTCGAAATGGACGTGCCATACGGCATGCTGACGAAGTCGTCCTCCAGAACTTCCGCGAAGGTCACGCTCGCGCGCTCGGCGAGCCGATGATCCGACGGCACGATCACGACCAGCTTATCGACGCTGTATGGACGCCACTGCAGATCGCCGAGGGTGTCCCTGGTAGCCGCGCAGATGCCGAGATCGGCGACACCGCTTGCGATTGCCTGCACGACTTCATCGCTCGACTTCTCGGCCATATCGATCCGCACCTTCGGGTTGGTGCGCAGGAAGGTGCGCAGCACACCCGGCAGATACTGGACCATGGCCGTAAAGTTCACATAAATCCGGGTATGGCCCCTCAACCCCGCCGAATACTCAGACAATTCGTCCGAAATTTGCTGCAGGTGCTCACTCAGCCGCTTCGCGTGGTGATAGAGCGCTTCGCCGGCCGGCGTGGGTTGCACGCCGCGACTGTGCCGATATAGCAGCGGCGTGCCGGCGTCCTCTTCGAGATCCGATACGCGCTTACTGACGGCCGACGCCACGATATGCGTGCGGGCCGCCGCCGCGGCAATGCTGCCCTCCTCGATGACGGCCACAAAAATGCGCAGGGACTCCATGTCGAGGCGCAACGGCCGATCTGCTGAAACACGCATCCTTACTCCTTCGGGTTGGCTATCCGGGCGCCTCGCACCCATCGCGGTTGGCGATGCCTCTATTGAACATTGAGAAGTTTTCAATCCGCCTCGTGACCGGCATCCTATGTTCCATAGGGCTCAATCCTCGCAGGACGATCGGTCGAGGCGCGAGACCGGGCACTGTGCCTCGCGATTCTATGTCGCGGCGGCGCGGTTGTCCTGGACGCCGGCCCATCAGCCTTTTCAGAAGCACAAGCCGGCGGACGGCCGGCACGCAGGAAAAATCGGTTGAAAACATGAAGGAGACGAAAAGATGGAACACAAACACCTTGCCCTGAGCGCGCGAACGCGCTGGTACGAGGGGCTCACGGCCATGCACTGGCGTGTCCTGAAGGCCAGCTTTCTCGGCTGGATTTTCGACGGTTATGAGGCACTGGCGCTCGTCGTCGTGCTTGGGCCGATGCTGCATTCGGTGCTCTCGCCGGCACAAGCCGCGTCGCCCACGACATACGCGGGTCTGGTCATCGGCATTACGTTGCTTGGCTGGGGGGCGGGCGGTCTGATCGGCGGGATTCTCGCCGACTATGTCGGACGCAAGCGGATGATGCTCTGGTCCGTGTTCCTCTATGCGGTGTTTTCGGGGTTGACCGCGTTCTCGCAAACCTTCTGGGTATTGTGCGGGCTGCGTTTTCTGACGGGCCTCGCCATGGGCAGCGAATGGAGCACGGGCGTCGCGCTGCTGTCGGAAACCTGGCCTGAGCGGGCGCGTGCGAAAGGAGCGGGTTTTCTGCAATCGGGCTTCGGTTGGGGCACGTTGATCGCGGCAGTTGTGTGGTACGCGCTGTCGACGGCGCATCCACTCGGCGCCGAAACCTGGCGGTTGATGTTCGTGCTTGGCGCAGTGCCCGCGCTTTTTGTGCTGTACATCCGCCGCGGGGTCAACGAGTCGGAGAAATGGCAACGCGCGGTGCGCGAAAAACGCTGGAGCGCGACGAGTACGCAGCCGGTTGCGGGAGACGCGCCTGCCTCCGACAAGCGTCCTTTCACGCTCACGCAACTGTTCAGCGAACCTGAAGCGCTACGCCGCACGCTGCTTCTGCTCGTGCTGTCGATCGTTACGACCGTTGGCTGGTGGGCCATTTCCAGTTGGCTGCCGACCTTTACCGTAGCGCTCGCTAAAGCCGAAGGCATCCCCGATGCCTTGTCGTGGGGCTCGAAGGTATCGATCGTGTACACCATCGGCGCGATTGTGGCCTACATGGTCGCGGGCTTCGTGGTGGATGCAATCGGCCGGCGAGCGTTCCTGTCACTTACTTTCGTCGGTGCGCTGCTCACGACGATCGTCACGTACAAGCTGACGACAAGCGTCGAAGCGATGATGGTCGTGGCGCCGATCAATGGCTTCTTCACACTGGGCTGTGCCTATGTCTGGATGGCGATCTATCCATGCGAACTCTTTGGCTCCAGCGTGCGTTCCACCGCGATTAGCTTCGTGTTCAATGCAGCGCGTCTGATCGCGTGGGTGTTTCCGATCATTGCGGGCAGCATGATCAAATCATTCGGTGGTGTGTCTCAAGCTGCGTTGGCACTCGGTTCTGTGTATCTGCTCGGTATTGTGGTTCCGTGGTTTTTGCCGGAAACGCGTGGCACAGGCATGCCGGATTGAGTCGGTTAATAACTTTGGATGCCTAATTCTATTTTGGAGAGAAAGATGCCTCAAAATTTTCGTATTGGACAGATCGTTCCAAGCTCGAATACAACCATGGAAACGGAAATTCCCGCCATGCTGCGTGCCCGTGAAGCGATCCGCCCCGAGCGGTTCACATTCCATTCGAGCCGGATGAGAATGCACAAGGTCACGAAGGAAGAACTGGTCGCAATGAACAAGGAAGGCCTGCGCTGTGCGGCGGAACTCGCCGACGCGCGTGTCGATGTCATGAGCACGGCGTGCCTGGTCGCGATCATGGCGATGGGGCCCGGATATCATCGGCAAACCGAACGTGAACTGTTGGAAGTTGCGCGCGCCAATCATTGCCTGGCGCACGTTATGACTTCCGCGGGCGCGTTGGTAGAAGGCCTGAAGATCATGGGCGCTCGGCGGATTTCGCTGATGGCGCCGTACATGCGGCCCTTGACTGACCTTGTCGTCGCTTATATCGAGAACGAAGGCATTGAGGTCATCGATTCCCTCTGCTTCGAGATTCCCGACAACCTTGAAGTTGGTCTGCGTGACCCGATGCAACTTGTGAACGACGTGCGCGACCTGAACACGGAAGGCGCGGACGTTGTGGTGGCGTCCGCTTGCGTCCAGATGCCTTCGTTGCCGGCGATTCAGCGCATTGAAGACATGCTGGGAATCCGCACCGTTTCGACTGCGGTATGCACTGTTCGGCGCATGCTGGATCATCTTAAGCTCGAGCCGATCGTGCCTGGTGCGGGGGCGTTGCTGTCCGGCGTGTGATCGCCTACGGCTGACACTCAGCCGATTTTTTCGAATGCGGCGTTGTACATCATCCAGGTCTCGTCGAGCCGAACATTCGGGCAACCGGAAGCTGGAATACGCCGCGCTGCATCTCGGCGAATAAGAAATAGGAAAAACGTCGAACAGATCGCCTTAAACATTGGCCAGTTTGACCCCACGCGTCAGCTCGTCCGAAGCTGCCACGATATCGCCCATAATATCGATCTCGCGCTTTACCGCGCGGATGACGTCGGTCACCGCGTCGCCGCTTTTTCAGTGAACGGCGAATCGCGCGGTATGAGCCAACCGGCATTCCTTTCATCGGGATTATTGCTGGGTTGGAGTAACGTATTGGGGACTCAATTTTTCGTCAGGCCAAAATGAGCTTTGAGGCGCTTATGTCTACGGACGCAGACACAATCACGGACGAACTCGTCGCCGGAATCGCGGATCGCATGGTCGAAGAGGGCCGGAAGGTGTCCCCGGTGACCATTTGGCCGGAGATTCCCGGCGGTTCGATCGTTGCCATTGCGGCAGCTTTGCAGCGCTGGCGCGAAGCGCGACAGCCTTTCACCCCGCATGTGCAGGTCCAGGCCGGGTTGCCGGAGCACATTGCCGAGACCATGACGAGTGCCGCTGAGCGGCTCTGGATGGCCGCCCAAGGCGAAGCTGACCGGGCGGTCAGTCAGCACCTGAGTGCCGTGCACCAGCACCTCGACGCCGCCCGCTCGGAACGGGACGAGGCGCTTGCCGAGTATCAGAGGACGACGGCGGAAGTCGAAGCCGGGCGTGAGCGGCATAGTGCGCTGACGAGCGCGCTGAGCATCGCCGAAGATACGTCCACGCGTCTCGCGGCAGAACTCGCAGCCGCGACGGGGCGCGCTGAGGCCGCCGAGGCTCGGGCCGAAGAGCTGGCGCAGCGTGTGTCGGTGGAAGAGGCCGCGCTGGAACACACGAGGGCAGAACTCGACCAGGAGCGTCACGCGCGTGGGGAGTTGGCCGCTGCTGCTGCCAGCCACAACGATCAGATCGCACAGATGAAGCAGGAGGTCGACGAGGCGCGGCAGGAGGTGACCGCGATGGGCTACGACTGTCAGGCGAAGTCGGCCGAAGCGGATCGAGCGTTGGAGGAGGCCAGCGATGCTTCGGCGCGCGCAGAAGCTGCCACGGCGCAGATGAACGAGGGTCTCGCGCGGGTCGCTGGACTGGAGGCTGAGCGGGATGAGGCGCGCTTTGCGCTCGAAGCAGAGCGCCAGACAAGCGCGGCGCGGAGCGAAGAAGCATTGATTCAGTTCGATGAATTGCAGCGCGTCGGACGGGAACTGGAGGCGGCGCGGGAGCAGGTTAGCGCGATGAGTGCGACGCAGGCGGCTGTGAGCGCTGAGCTGGCTCAGGTTTCGCACGATGCGTCTGTCACGCGGGATGAACTGGCTCGGGTCTCGCAGGACGCGTCTGCCGCGAAGGAGCGGGCAGAGTTCGCCGAGCAGCATGCAGCGACATTGCAGCAGCGCCTCGAGGAAGTCGAGCAGGCGAAGTCGTCCGAAGCTGAGCGATGGGCGCAGGAATCTAGCGCGCATTCGGCGCGTGCAGAAGCCGCTACGGCGCAGGCGAATGAGAGCCTCGCGCGGGTCGCCGCGCTGGAGGCTGAACGGGATGAGGCGCATGCCGCGCTTGCTGCGGAGCGTCAGGCGAGCGCAGCGCGGAGCGAGGAAGCGTCGGGTCAGTTCAACGATCTGCAGCGCGTCACTCAGGAACTCGAGGCGGCGCGACAGCAGGTCAGCGCCATGACTGAAGCGAACGCGGCCGCAACCGCTGAATTGCTCCAGGTTTCGCACGACGCGTCTGCCGTGAAGGAGCGGGCAGAGTTCGCGGAGCAGCATGCGGTGACGTTGCAGCAGCGTCTTGCAGAAGTTGAACAGGCGAAGTCCGCTGAAGCGGAACGATGGTCGCAGGAATCCAGTGCGGCTTCATCACGCGCAGAAGCTGCTACGGCACAGGTGAGCGAGAGCCTCACGCGGATTGCTGCGATCGAGGCTGAACTCAATGAGGCGCACACTGCGCTTGCTGCTGAGCGCCAGACAAGCGCAGCCCGTGGCGAGGAAGCATCGGGCCAGCTCAACGAACTACAACGCGTCACCCGAGAACTTGAAGACGCTCGGATCGCACTCGAAGCAGAGCGGCAGACAAACGCAGAGCGGAGCGGGGCAGCGTCGATTCAGCACGAGCAACTGGAAAGCGTCACCCGAGAACTCGAGGCGGCGCGGGAGCAGGTCACCGCAATGACTGAGGCGAAAGCGGCCGCGATCGCTGAACTGGCTCAGGTTTCGCAGGATGCGTCGTCCGCGAAGGAGCGGGCAGAGGCCGCCGAACAGCATGCGGCGACATTGGCGCAGCGCCTTGGGGATGCCGAGAAGGCTCGCGCGGAAGAAGCGCGACGTAGCCATCAACTTGCCCTTCAAGCGGGCGACTCTGCGAAGGCGGAAGAAGTTGCCGAGTTGCAGCGGCAGATATCGGCTCAGGCCAGAGCGCATGAGAAGGCCTTTAACGAGCTTCGCACGATTGCTGAACAATGGGTGGAGCATGCCAAGGACCTGAAGGAACGTCTCGCTTCTGCAAACGAGAAGCTTCTGTTCGTCGACTCACGCAGCACAGGAGAAGTGGCGCTCATCCGCAAGCTCTCGTCTGAACTTGAGCGGCTTAAGCCTGATAGTGAGTTGGTCTCCCGGGACACGCAGCAAAAGCTGATCGGGGCGACGATGGCTGAGCGGCTTTCGCAGAAGGGCTATCGGTATGACCCGACGACGGCGGTTATGTCGAAGGTAGAGCGCTGATTTACGCGCGTTTCACGTCAAGAGACAACGGCGTCACTACGCCGAGCGGAGGCGGTGCGGAGGCCGCCTCCGCTCAAGCATCGACTTTCTTTCACGTTCTTTGCGGCCCCGCAGTCGGCGATACCCGCGTGCTATGGTCTGTCCGGAAATGAGAAACGGACATTCAAGACTCACGGACGCGGGGAATGGAACGGTTCTTTATGCGGCGCGGCAGCGCCGTGATTATGTTGCTATATCACCGCCGTGGCTGGCAGGGAAAGATTGCGACCGCCGCGGACGACAACGTCGAAAGGGAAATGCTCGAAATCGAATCGATAGACCGGCTGGTACTCGACGTCCGCGCCGGCCGGATTCGTACATTCGAACTGACCGATCCAAAAGCCGTTGAAGTGAACGTCATTGACTAACGGCTGGTTGAAGGCACTTATCACGCTGGGTTCCGCATTGCATCGGCGCAATGCGGAGCTCGGTTAGAAACGATACCCGATAGAAACATAAGAAATGATCGGGTTCAGCTTGAGCTTTGTGCTACTGGTCACCGTTCCTACCTGGGACTTGGTAGTCAGCGTGGCACGCGTCGACAACTGCATATACGACAGCGAGACATCGACCGACCAGTGCTTGTCAATGTTATAGGCAAAGCCGGCATTGATGACCGGCGCAAACGAGTTGCTCAACTTCGCGGTTGTCGCCCCTTCTAGCGCGGTGCCATAGGTTTGCGAATACAAGAAACTGCCGCTCGATACTGCTGAGCTCAATTTAATGCCGCTATACCACACGTACGATGCGCCCGCGCCAACGTAAGGACGGAAGTTACTCTTTGCATCGTTGAAGTAGTACTTCAGGAGCAGCGTCGGGCTCCATTCGTAAGCGGAGCCGATCTGGCCAAGCGCGGAGAGCGACCCGGTGCCGGTTAGATGGAACTTCGGCGGTATGCCGAGCACGGCGGTCGTGGCAATGTGATCGGTGATGAAATAGGTGGCTGTCAGACCGAAGGTATCCGAATCATCGACTGTCGCGCCCGTGCCGGTCTCCGTTACGCTCGTGCCAAGCGCGTTGACCGTCAGCGGTTTGCTCGAGTCCTGCGGCGCGAGATGAAACCAGCCGAAGCCTGCAACGATATCGCCGGCGCTCTGCGCGTGGACGGCCGTACTCACTAACAATGCGGCAGCCACGCCGAATGCCTTTATCTGCTTCATCTTATCTCCTCTGTCTTTACTGTTTTTGCTGCCTTTGCTGAATAGGCAGTGCTGATTCTATGCGTACGTCCGTGCTATTTGCGATCTGTTCTGTCGAATGTGACCTCTGAAATTTGGTAAGGATTTAGCACCCAGCCGAATCAGATATCGAATACGTGTGACTACTTTTAGCGGGCGTAAGAAAGCCAAAAGCCCGCTGGTTAGAGCGGGCCTCCGGTTGCCTTTTTGGAAGAAATGCACTGTGCCTCAGCGCATTGAAATCAACGCGCTAAGGTGGGTTTATTTAACCGTAGAAGAAACGCTATACGCAAGGAAGATGGCGACGATATCGATGTCGATTTGCTTCCCTTGCCTTACTGGTTTGATGCGGCACGGGAGCCACGATGGCTGACGCCAGCCTCGCTTACCTGTTGAAAAACTGTCGAATGATCACCACACGATTCGCGTTTTTGGAAGCGCCGCTTTGAGATCGTCGACGTTCCTGGCCTGGGTGCCATACAGAACGAGCTCTCGCAGGCCAGTGAGCCCTTTCAGCGCGTCGACGTCTTCGACAGGGGTGTTCGCAAGATAGAGTTCCTGCAAACCGGTCAAACCTCGCAGTGGATCGATGTTTCGAACCCTGGTGCGAAAGAGATTGAGCATTCGCAGGCTTTTCAGGTCTGTCAGCGCCTCGATGTTCTCGACCCGGGTGTCGGCGAGATTGAGCCTTTGCAGGCCGGTGAGCCCCTTCAATGCATCGATGTTCGTCACTTGCGTGCGAGCGAGCACCAGCGTGTTCAGCTGAAGCATGCCTTGCGCCGCGTCGATATCATCGACCTTCGCGCCGTCCAGCACGAGCGTCCTGAGCGAGGACATTCCTTTTAGTGCGTCGATGTCTCGCAGCGGCGTGTTCGCTAGATAGAGCGCTTGAAGACCGGAGAGCTTTTTCAACTCACTGATGCTGTCGACCTGGGTTTCGTTGAGGTCGAGCGTCTGCAAGGAGGCGAGCTGGCTGAGCGCGTCGACGTTCCGGACGTTCCTCGCACCCCCGAGTTTGAGCGTTGCCAGATGAGGCAAATCTTCGAGCGGATTGAGATCGCGAACCTGTGTATCCCGCAGGTCGAGTTCTCGCAGATCGCGCAGGTTCTTGAGCGCGTCGAGATTCGAGACGCGGGTATCCCAGAGGTTCAGCGATTGCAGACCGGTCAGCCCTTTTAGCGCGGCGATGTTTTCGACTTCGGTGCGATGGAGCACGAGCCTTTTCAGCGAATGCACGTCCTTCAGGGCGTCGATGTTCCAGACGGGCGTGTCTGTCAGGTCAAGCGATTCCAGATCGTCCAGTTCCTTCAGCGAATCGAGGTTATCGATCTGGGTGCCTGCCAGATTCAGTTCAATCTTGCGGTCGGAATTCTTTAGATGTGGCAAAGCGGCCGCGAGCTGAGATGCCGTCATTGTCGGTTTCGCCCGCAACGCCAGGCATTCCGAGTCGGGTGTGGCTGTCGACGCGTGGCTGTCGTTGCAGGTGCCTTTGAGGAATCCCAGTTCGCTCAGCGCCCGTTCGTCCGGGCTCTTGTGGAACGGGTTGAAGATCAGCAGCAAAATGCCGAGCAACAGCACAATTGCGCCGCCGATGGCCCATGGCTTGATGATTCGCGGCAAGGACGTGTTCGGACCTTCAGCGCTTGAGTTCGTGGTTGACGGCGGGATTTCGGGCACGGCGGGCTCACGTAGTTCAGGCTTCCTCCTTTATACACGAAGTGCGGGACGCATTCCGCCCAGGCAACGTCACGCTTCGCGCCACGCGTGAGAGCCGGCGACACGTTCTGCCAGCCTTGTGCGTCATTGGCCTTTCGGCAGCGAAACGCTACCGGGCCATGGCTGGTGCGGTGTCCTCGGCCACCGACGCAACATCAGGCGCTGCCTCGGGCGCTACATGGGCCAGCTTCATCATGCGTGGCTGGAGCAGCAGCGCGACGAGCCCGCTCCAGCCGGTCTGATGCGAAGCGCCGACCCCGCGTCCATTGTCGCCGTGAAAGTACTCATGGAACAGTACGAGATCCTGCGAGCGCGGGTCGGCTTGCAGCATCGGATAAGCGGCCATCACGGGCCGCACGCCTTGTGCATCTTTGAGAAAGAGCGTGGTGAGCCGCCGTGCGAGGTCGTCGGCAATCCCGCTCAGCGAAGCACGGTTGCCCGATCCCGTCGGATATTCGATGCGAAACTCATCACCGTAGTAGCGATAGAACTCATACAGCGATTCGATCAGCAAGTAGTTGACGGGTATCCAGATCGGCCCGCGCCAGTTCGAATTGCCGCCAAAAACACGCGAGTCCGATTCGGCTGGCTGGTATTGAACGCGGAGGCTCACGCCATCATGGTCGAAGACGTACGGTGCATCCCGATGCACACGGGAAAGCGCCCGCACGCCGTGCTCGGAGAGAAATTCGTTTTCATCGAGCGCGCGGCGCAACAGCGCTGTCATCCGCTGTCCGCGCAACAACGACAGCAGCGTGGTGTTACCCGTGCCGGGTTCGGTCCAGCGCGACACCAGCTTTGCCAGATTGGGCCGATGATCGAGAAACCACGCCAGCCGTTCGCGCAATCCCGGCAGATGACCGTACACCCGATCCTCGAGCACGTGAACGGCGAACAGCGGAATCAGTCCGACGATTGAACGAATGCGCATTGGCACACGGGTTCCGTCCGGAAGGTGCAGTACGTCGTAGAAGAATTCGTCTTGTCCGTCCCATAACCCTGTTCTGCAGCCTTCGCTGCAACTGACCGCTTCCGCGATATACAGAAAGTGCTCGAAGAACTTCACGGCGATTTCGACATACGCGTTGTTCGTCATCGCCAGTTCGAGGCCGATCTGCATCAAGTCAAGCGCGTACGAGGCCATCCATGCAGTGCCATCGGCCTGATCGATGCGGCCGCCGGTCGGCAGCGGCGAAGACCGGTCGAAGATGCCAACATTGTCGAGTCCAAGAAAGCCGCCCTGAAAGATGTTGCGGTCATCGGCGTCCTTCCTGTTTACCCACCACGAGAAATTGAGCAGCAGCTTGTGGAACATGACTTCGAGAAACTGATGATCGCCTATGCCCGTCACCTCGCGGTCGAGTTCATACACACGCCATGTTGCCCACGCATGAACGGGCGGATTCGCATCGCCGAACGCCCACTCGTAGGCAGGCAATTGCCCGTTCGGATGCATATAGCGCTCCTTCACGAGCAGCAGCAATTGCTTCTTCGCGAAGTCGGGATCGATCATGGCGAATGCGACCGCATGAAACGCGAGGTCCCACGATGCGTACCACGGATACTCCCACTTGTCGGGCATCGACACGACGTCGCCATTGCACATGTGCCGCCAGTCCGCGTTGCGGCCGCGCCTCCGTGCTCTCGGTGGCGTCGGTTGGCCGGGGTCGCCGTCGTGCCAGCGCGTCACGTCGAACTGGTAGTACTGCTTCGACCACAGCATGCCGGCGAGCGCCTGACGCTGCACGAGCCGTGCATCGGCGTCAGGGATGTCGTGCTGAAGCGCCGCATAGAATTCGTCGGCCTCCGCTTGCCGGCGCGTGAAGAGTTCTTCCATGTCGAGCGTCACGGCATCCGAAGCTGCAGCCGGGGACGATTCTGGACGCCAGCGCAGATACAGCACCGAGCGCTCATGAGGCGCGAACTGTAGATACACATGCGCGGCGGCGCGGGTGCCCTTGTCGCGCCGAATTGCCTGCTCGTCGCCGTCAACGAGGTAGTCATTGAAGCCGTCTTTGAACGGCCCCGTTCCTTCGAAGCCGAAAATGCGGCGCACATTCGTTTCGTTTTCACAGAAGAGCCACTCGACCGGCTGTTGCGCCGACGCCGTCACGATCATCGTGCCGAGCGCGGGATTGTGCGCGACGACGCGGGCGCCTTCCTCAGTATCCGGTTCGAGCGTGAGCGACGGCTTGCCGGGCTTGCCCGACCACGCCCACCGGTTGCGCGCCCAGAATTGCGGCAACAGGTGAAGCGCCGCGCGCTGATCAGCGCGGTTTTCGACGCTAACGCGCATCACGATATCGTCCGGCGTGTGCTTCGCATACTCGACGCAGACGTCGAAGTAGCGGTTATCGTCGAACACGCCCGTATCGAGAATTTCATATTCGGGCTGATCGGCGCCGCGCCGCAGATTTTCATCGATCAGATCCTGGTACGGGTACGCGTCGTGAGGATACTTGTACAGCATCTTCATGTACGAATGCGTCGGCGTGCCGTCGAGATAGAAGTAAAGCTCCTTCACGTCCTCGCCGTGATTGCCTTGCTCGTTCGTCAACCCGAAGAGCCGTTCCTTGATGATCGGATCGTGCCCGTTCCAGAGCGCGAGCGATACGCACCAGTCGAGCGGATCGTTGCCGAATCCGGCAATGCCGTCCTCACCCCAGCGGTACATGCGGCTGCGCGCATGGTCGTGCGGAAAGTAGTCCCATGCGGTGCCGTATTCGCTGTAGTCTTCGCGAACGGTGCCCCATTGCCGGTCGCTTAGATAAGGCCCCCAGCGGCGCCAGCGGTCGAGTTCCGGACCATGGAGACGGGCACCTTCCTTCGACTGGAGCAGATTGATTGCGCGTAGCGGTGGCATGGACCCTCCCAACCTGAAATCGACCATCCAACGCGCTCAGGGCGTGAATGTCGTTTCCTTTCCATCACGAGCGCCGTGTGTGCGATGCACATCAGGCGCTTAACATCCTCTCTGCGGTGCGTTAATGATAGGCGTCATCGCGCTGCAGCAGGCGACTCGTGGAGTAGTCTTGTGTTGCATACTTAAGTGAATGACATCACCGGATACATCGACATGGTTGCGGACCTTGCACACTCGTGGTTGACATGCAGCGCACCCGTGGCCGCTGCACAGGCCGCCGGCCGCCCGCTTGTGGCGCTGGAATCGACCATCATCGCTCACGGCATGCCCTATCCAGAGAACGTTCGCACTGCGCGTGAAGTGGAGGCCTTGATCCGTGACCTGGGCGCCGAACCCGCGACTATTGCACTGATCGGCGGGCGAATCCGCATCGGCCTTTCGGACGACGAACTGGAACTGCTCGGCCGCTCGGACCAGGTACACAAGGTCAGCCGCCGCGACTTGCCGGCAGTGCTGGCCGACGGCGGGCTTGGCGCCACGACAGTGGCTGGCACGATGATATGTGCCGCTCTCGCCGGCATCGAGGTCTTCGTTACCGGAGGCATTGGCGGTGTGCACCGGGGCGCGCCCGAAACCTTCGACATTTCGGCCGACCTGCAGGAATTGGCAAAGACCTCGGTGGTGGTGGTCTGTGCCGGTGCGAAATCCATCCTGGACATCGGGCTCACGCTGGAATACCTGGAAACACACGGCGTGCCGGTGCTCAGTTGCGAGCAAGACAATTTCGCTGCGTTTTACACGCGCGACAGCGGTTTTCGCGCGGACTTCAGGCTGGACGACGCGGCACAGCAGGCACGCTTCATCCGCACCAAGTGGGACTTGGGCCTCGTGGGCGGCGTGGTGTTGAGCACGCCGGTGCCGGAAGCGGCAGCGATGAGCTTCGAAGAGATCGACGCGCTGACTCAGCAGGCGCTCGCCGAGGCCACTGCGAAGGGAATCACCGGCAAGGCCGTGACCCCCTTCCTGCTAGCTCGCATCAAGGCACTGACGAGCGGACGCAGCCTGGCAACAAACATCGCGCTCGTGAAACACAATGCCGAGGTGGGGGCAAGGCTGGCGCTGGCGTTGGCACCTGCAGCGAACGACGATAGCCGACATCCCCGACCGTCCCGTTAGTTAGCTGATTAACGGATTTTCCAATGTCGTCCGTTTCATTGGGCATCGTCATTTCCATCATGTTGCCGGCCTCCTCTCGACCGGACCGCGATCCCGCCCAGGGTGACCGGACCGGGGGTGGAGTCCTCGATGATCTGAGACGGCGCCACATTGCCCCTTGCCCCCGGCGCGAACGCGAGAATGCGCAGGTTCGGCTCGGCATCAAAGAGCCGCCCGTCCGAGGAGACGGCGATCTTGTTTCCCGGCAAGCCGGAGCCAGTGATTCCCGTGGCGGGACCGCTGATTGTCCGTAGCGGCGGCACGTCGCCGTTCGCCTTGGCGGCGAAAACGCTCACCTGGATCTGCATCACGTCCGCGGTTTGGTTGTAGACGAATAGCTCGTCCGTACGCGGATCGACAGCGATCGTCATGTTGTTCCTTGCAAAAAGTCCGGCCCCCGGCAGCAGGCCGGTTTTGCTACCCGTGAGGCTGCGCAGGAGCGGCGGCGAGGTCATGCTCCGACGCGTGCCAAACGTGTCGATGATCGCTGCCCCCCGTACGTCATAACCCGCAATCAGCAGATTGTCGTCGCTGTCGATCGCAATGCTCACGTACTGGACGATATTCGGATCGGTGATGTGAATCGGATTGGTTACAGGCCCGGAGCTGTTGGCGGGAGCGACCAGCACTCCCGCTTCCGCGGGGCGAACGGTCAGGACGAAGTCGTTGAGGTGGGAATCCACCGCGATGCTGAGCAGGTCATTTGTCATCGTCAACATGAACGACCGACCGGGTGCCTCATTTCCTTCGGCCTTCCGCGGAAAGATGTCGACGGTGCTGTTGGTAAGAAACTGCGCGACGTGAAAGGAGTCCTTCTTGTCGATCACTGTCGCTCCAGCTGTCATGAGAGTGGTGAGCGACCCTTGCAGCACCTGGCAGGGCTCGGTGGCTCCGTTGGCGCGCAAGGAGTAACCGCGAATCTGATCACCGAGAATGAGGAAGACGGCGTCGGTGGGGCAGGCGGCGTGCGCCAGTTGGACCCCGAACAGCATACTGACGACGGCGACACATAGCGCGGGTTTCATGACACGCCTCCTTGGTCATATAGTGCGAATGCGCCATTCAAGCATAGACCCCGGCCGGAGGCCGAACGGAGTTCCGCCAGTTGGAACCTGTGTTTTGGCGGGCGATGCGAGCGCGCACCCATCAATATCGAACGGTAGTCCTGTGTGCTAACGTGTTACGGCCCCATGTCGCATGCTGTTTGCGGGCTGAGCCGGGACGTGTGGGGCATCGCTCGCATGAGGGGTGAAGCGAACCATGGCCATTATTCGGTGCGATTCCAGGTTCAGGCTCTTCCTGCTCACCGGGCTTGTGGCATTGGCTTACTACGCAGGCGCAAAAGTAGGGCTTGCTTATGCGATAGTGGGCGGCGCAGTGTCTCTGGTGTGGCCCTCCAGTGGCATCGCCCTTGTTGCACTGCTCGCTCTAGGCTTCGAAGTTGCCCCCGGAATCGTCATTGGCTCTTTCCTCGCCAACGTGTCGGTGGGCGTGCCCTTGCCAGTGGCCGCTGTGATCAGTGTTGGCGCGATAGTTGCAGCCTTGACGGCGGCAATACTGTTGAACCGCGTAGCCCGATTCCAGATCACCCTCGACCGCATCAAGGACGTGTTAGCCCTCATTGCTCTCGCTGCGGTGCTCAGCACGGCAGTGAGTGCGCTGATCGGTGCGACCGCCGTATTCGGAGGGGGCTTGATGCCGGCCGCCGAGTACGGCGCAGCCTTTCTGAAATGGTGGCTCGGCGACATGATGGGCGTGCTCGTGGTGGCTCCGCCCCTGCTCAGCCTGCTCGTGTATCCGAATCCCATCCGCTCGGTGGAGCAGGCCGTGGAGGCGTGCGGACTGACCATTGCGACCGTCTGGGTGAGCTACCTCATCTTCGGCGCTCCGCAACTTGCCGGACACGGCTACTATCCTGCAGCCTTGGCGATCTTTCCGTTCATCATCTGGGCGGCTCTGCGCTTCGATCACCTGGGCACCAGTCTCGCGACCTTGATGGTTTCAGTCGTGGCTATCTGGTGTACCACCCACGGCACGGGCCCCTTCGCCGCCAATTCTCCGGTGGATAGCCTCGTGAGATGGTGCACCTTCGCGAACGTCGTGGCGATAACCGGACTGCTGCTGGTGGCGGCACGTGCTCAGGAGCAGCGCGTTCATCGCCTGCTGCAGTCCTCCTACATCGAATTGGAACGGCGCGTAGAGGAGCGAACCGAAGACCTGGAGAAGACAAACAGCGAACTCAAGGAGGAGATCGCGCAACGCCGTCTGTTGGAAGAAGAACTGATCCAGATCGGCGATCAGCAGCAAAGACTCTTCGGCCGGGAACTGCATGATGGACTTGGGCAACACCTGACCAGCCTGGGTCTGTACTGCGCCGCCTTGAATCAGAAACTGCAGACGCAGGGCCATCCAGCCGCCGCCGACGCCGCTACGATCGTCGGATTGGTGAAGCAGTCGTCCTTGATGACCCGCAGGATTGCTCATGGCCTGGACCCGGTCGCCATTGAATATGGTGGCCTTGCAGCCGCACTACATGCGCTCGCGGAAACGGCTCGTACGCTTGATGGCATAGACTGCATGCTCCGGATCCAGCCAGATGTAGACTTACTGGATCAGCCTACTCAGATCAACCTGTATCGTGCGGCACAGGAAGCAGTCAACAACGCGCTGAAATATAGCGAAGGCCGCCACATCTGGATCGACCTGGACCGCGTAGGCGGTTTCCAGACGCTCTCAATCAGTGACGACGGGGTGGGCGTCGGCCCGGAACAAATGGAGCGTGCCTCAGGACTGGGACTCCAAAACCTGCGTCACCGGGCGAGTCTTCTGGGCGGCGCTTGCACCGTGACCCGCAATGCTTTGGGTGGCACTACGGTCGCCATCAGCTATCCGATACCGGAGCGCCCAGACCATGCACGGGAAGCCGTCTAGCCCAGGCCGCGCGACTCAAATCCTGATCGTGGATGACCACCCCATCATCCGGGAGGGGATGACACACTTGCTGAATCTGCAAGAGGATCTGCACGTCTGCTGCGCGGCCGGCAGCGCCGAAGAAGCCCTGGCGGAAATGGCCTGCCTGCCCGACATGGCCATTGTGGACATCAGTCTGCAATCGGACTCTGGCTTGGATCTTGTCAAGACCCTCCGCCACCGCTACCCAAAATTGGCAATCCTTGTCCTCAGCATGCACGACGAAGGCCTGTTTGCCGAACGCGCACTACGGGCCGGGGCAAACGGATATCTGATGAAACTCGAGGCCACAGAGCATGTCGTGAGCGCCATCCGCGAAGTGCTGGCAGGCAATATTTATTTGAGTGCCGCCATGCATGAAAACCTGGCGCGAGCCCTTGCGGGTCCCAGAAAAACGCCGGCAGGGCCAATTGCGAGCCTTTCGGTACGGGAATTCGAGGTCCTGCATCTGATCGGACTCGGCTTCGGTACCCGCGAAATCGCCACGAAACTGAATCGGAGCGTCAAGACCATCGAGGCACACCGGGCCAACATCAAAGAAAAGTTGAATATCCGGAGCGGCAACGAGCTGATGCGCTTTGCAATTCAGTGGATCGAGAGCCAATAGAGCGACGCCCAGTCACTGAATAAGGCAATCCCCTAGCTTCGTTTAGGAAAAGTGCCTTATTCATGCGCATGGGGTCAGCGCATACAGTGCAGTGGTACCTGCCGGCATGCCGCAACCCGTGGACGGGGTGGGCAGTTCAAACCCAGCAACTCCACGAGGATCGCCGCCAAGTGGCAGGTGATGAAAATAGATCCAGGCTGGGTGCCCGGTCCTATCCTGGAGCGGTCGCGACACAAATAAGGAAGATGACGCGGGAATAAAGGAAATTCTTCCCGGGTATTGCAAGAGCGTGCCGAGTCCTTGCGAGAACCTTTGATGCTTTTCGAAGCGGCACGAAATCCCGGCGCAAACCGCGTGATTCGATTGGCGTCGGGCATGTCATGCACCATGCTGGAGAATATGATGAAAGCTCTGACTTTGATCCCTATTGCCGCATTGACGTTGTGCACCACGCTCGCCTATGCGGCTGACAACACTGACACGTCTAGGACGGCCACCGACAGCAATGCAGCGATGACGACGGACGCTGTCGGCGGTATGTCCATGGGCAGTAGCGATAGCGGTGCCCTCCATGGCAAGACTCGCGCGGAGGTCAAACAGGAATTGCAGCGCGCCCAGCAGGACGGCACGATGGATCGCTTGAACGCGCTCTACGGCGGGCAGTGAGCGGATGCACGGGATGCGCGACGCTTTTTGCTCACCGCAATGATGACTGTTGCGAACGGGTGAATAAGATCTGGCATGACGGCTTTAACCCACGTTGTCGTGCTCTGCTGGTGGCTCAACGTGTGCGCGTCCGAATCGAAGGTGACCCGATGATCAAGACGTTCACGGTCCTTCTGGCCTACCAGTGCCTTGGCGAATTAATAGCCTACGCCGGGAACCTGCCGATTCCCGGCGCGGTTATAGGGATGATCCTGTTGTTAGCCTCACTGAGTCTCCGCCCCGGCCTTGCATCCGCCATTGAGAGCGACGCTCTTGCCCTGCTTAGGTTTCTGCCTCTTTTGTTCGTTCCAGCAGGAGTTGGCATCATGGCCTTCGCCGGCCGCGTGGCTCATGACCTGCTCCCGATAGCTGTGTCCGTTGTTGTGTGTACGGCGCTGACAATCGTCGTTACCGCGCTTGTTGGCCAAGGCTTGTGCGCTTTATGGCCCGCGCGCGCTGCATCGCTCGCAGCCCCGACAACACCGTTTGCATCGCCGCTCCATGCCGACGGAAACACCGCGCCCGCGGCTGTCAACATTGAGAAGGTTGATACACCGTGAACGTTCATCAGAACATCGCGTCCGCGTGGGCATTTCTCGGAACAACACCGCTTCTTTGGCTGACCCTCACGTTCCTCGCCTACGCAATCGCGCAGGTCGTTCACGGTTCGCTAGGAAAAAGTGCGCTCGCGAATCCCGTATTAATTGCAGTGGCGCTTTTGATATTTGCCTTGCGTGAATCGAACACGTCGTATGTCACTTACATGCAAAGCGCCCAGCCCATTCATTTTTTGCTTGGACCTGCTATCGTCGCGCTCGCTATACCGATGCACCGACAATTGCCTAAATTGCGCCGGCTAGCCCTGCAGTTGGCTGGCGCACTTGTGGCGGGCTGTGCGACGGGCATCTCATCAGCCATTTTGATCCCAAGGCTCCTGGGGGCCACGGGTCAAATACTTGCCACGATTGCTCCGAAGAGCGTGACGGCAGGAATTGCTATCCGTATCTCCGAGAAAATCGGCGGGTTGCCGTCGCTGACGGCCGTCATTGTGATCATGACCGGCATCACTGGCGCGGTGATTGGCAGTGGACTTTTGAAGTTGATTCACGTGTCGAGGCATGACCTGGGTGGCTTCGCACTGGGTGTGGCGTCCCATGGAATCGGCACTGCTCGTGCGTTGCAGATGAGTGAAGAAGCCGGTGCATTTGCAGGCCTCGGGATGGGCCTGAACGGCATTCTGACGTCCTTTGTACTGCCGATTATTTATCCAATCCTGAGCGTTTTTTCCTGACGCGACAGATCCACTTACTTCTATTTCGACGACGCAGGCGTGTTGCGCTCGACGCAAAAGAGCCCGGACCCGCTTCACGATCACGCCGACGATCATCCGTCGAATTGAGTGGCATGGGCGCGAGGCGCGTTGCCATGCGATCGCGAAGCGGTGGCGGGGGAAAAGCGTTCAATCGCTAATGGTTATCCTGCGGATGATTGCGGTCTTCATTGCCGCCGCGCGCCTCGCCGCCGTGTTCACCGGACTGACCACCCGGGTGCACGGCAGGCTGCCCCTGATGACCGCCCGTCATTTGCCCAGGCGGTTGCGCAGGCCCGCGCGGATATCCCGGCTGCGGCTGCATCGACCCATGAGCGTACCCCTGCTGGGGCTGAGGCTGAGGCTGCGGCTGCGGGCCGCCGTGCACGACCGGCCTCGGGTTCATAGCCGGACCGCCCGCCGCCGGCTGGCCACCATGCGGCGGCGGATCGCCTCGCATCGGCGGCGGACGATTCGCCCATCGGTCCCGGTCGTGATACCAAGGCTGGCCGCGATAGTAGTGATCCCAGTAAGTTCCGAACGAGAACACCACGACCGGCAGTCCGATCTGCAAGCCGTAAGTCATGATCGGCACCTCGGTACCCTGGTACGGATAGTCGAGATATTCGCCGTAGACCCAGCCGCGCAGTCCGGGCGCTTCGACGTCGCACCAGCTGTAATCGGAAACGCAGCCGTACACCGTAAGCTGCGCGCTCGGCGGCACTTGTGCGACCACCGGATAATCCCCGGACGGACCCGCATAAACGTCCACGGGCTGATTCGTATACGCCGGCGATTGAGCGAACGCAGCGCCGGACAGCGCCATCAGGCAGACGCCTCCCGCGATGGCTCGAATGACGATTTTCTTTTGCACGATTCCTCCCTAGGAAAGAGCGGCCCATGCATGAACTGCGGTATTCGTCCCGGCCATGCCGGCGCCTCGATAGCAGGGCCACATTGCTTGGACAAGCCTGGGGGCGTTCGAATTGCACCCGACTGTCTGCGCAATTACGGTTTGTCAGCGTTCTTACCGTTCAGCAACTTTCATGCTTTGCCGGTCATGCGTCGGGCTGAGCAAAAAGTCAGTTTTGTCGGGATGCTGGTATGGCGAACGATTGGAGCGCCATGCGGTGGTTCGGGCCGGAGATTTCTTCTAGATCCCTTGATCCTGATGGTCCTTGCTGCGCCCATCGCATCGGCACAAAAGAAAGTCGATCCGATCGAGGCCCAGGTCGAGGCATGTCTCGGCACGCCGGCGGGGCAGACGACGGCGGGCATGACCGACTGTTCACACAAGGCCTACCTTGCGTATGACAGACGCATGAACGACGTGTATCAACGGACCATGCGCAACGCCGATCCGCAATCGCGCATGCTGATCCGCAACGCTCAACGTCAATGGCTGGCCTATCGCGACGCGCAGCGTCAAGCCGATAACGGTCCATGGCGAAACGACCGGCGGTCGATGGCGAGCGCCGACATCGAGGCACTCAATGTGGACGCGATCCGTGCGCGGATCGATGAATTGAACTACTACGCTCCTTGATGCGCGCAGATTGGGCTCGGCCCGATTGATGGCCCGAAGCTGACATTTACCGAGAAGCAAACGACTTCTTCGCGAACAGATTGTCTTTGTAGGGTTCAGGAGGGTTCAGGCTTTCGCCGCCGCTGCCGTTATCGACGTAGTAAGCGACGGTGATTCCCGTTACTTGCGGCTTGTGAATGCCGCTGCATGTCACGTGCGGCGGCATCTTTTTCGCCGCCTGTTTGCGGATTGCACGAGCAGGTAATTCGCGCCTAAGGCGTGGGCGACCGAACCGACGAGGCGAAGCTCCCACTCGATATGGGAGCTCATATGGTGTTGACGGCGTATTACATCAACTGAGCCAGCAGACCGGCGCGTCCTGACTTCGCGTATGGGCGCACCGCAGCTTCCCGCCGTGGGGAGATGGTATTCAGTTTTGTGACAAACCGGACCGATAAGAAAGCCTGTATTGGCTGAATTGGCGCAAGTACTCGTCCGACGACACCCCACAAATCCCTCGACGCGCAGCGGGGACTTCCACATAAGCGGCGCCACAGCGCTGTTACGTTCTGCAAGAACGGGACAACAAGAAAAGACTGCGCGGGCGGGACGAACGAGGAAATCGTTTCGTTATCAAGGATCGCCGTTCAAACCTGAATCACTTCGGCACGGCATCTGCACTCCCCAAAACCTATCCAGCCTGTCGGCCAATGGCGACAGCGACTTGAAGGTGATGGCATGTTTAGTGCATGTGTGCTCCGCACGGCAACTCAGCGAAGACGGAATCAAAGGCCAACCAATCGCAGCGTAACAAATCGCTCCTTGACAGCGAAGGGACGGCCCATCCGAGGCAAGCACAACAAAACGGGGAAATCTATGAAATCGACATGGGTGCTACAGGGACTGCTATCCCCTGGCGGTTGCGCTTCGATCGTTGACAGCTCGACGCAGTTGGTCCTCGTCTGGCCGGCTGTAGAACACGGCCCGCGTCGCACTCCGAGGTCATTGCCCGCTCGCCTCCCCAAAACCTTTCGGAAATCCTGAAAATGAACGACTCGACACGCAGCATGATGATGTACGAAGCTCAGAAAAAGAGTGGCGTGGTGGCCTTTCTGCTTTGGCTCTTTCTCGGTAGCCTTGGCGCGCACCGGTTTTATCTCGGCTTCACCGGTACTGCTGTCCTTCAATTGCTGCTGTTCATCTTCGGTTGGACCACGGCATTCGCCTACATCGGCGTGTTCCTGTTGCTGGCGCTATACGGGTGGCTCTTTGTCGACGTATTCTGCATCTCCGGAGGCGTGCGAGAACATAACACGATGCTGGCGCAACGGCTTTCAGAGTGAAGCGGTGTGGAATAACTAATCAGGTAAGCCATGGTGCTTTGGCTTGGATACTAAAGATGGACAGCTAGGGCGCTAGGGGCAGAAGATCCCACACTAGCTCGAGCGAAGAATTCAAAGTTCTCCGGCTCGAAGCAGTAATACGACATGGCATTGCTTACGCGCGACAACTCGCGGCGCGTCGCAGCGCGCCGTTTCTGTAAAGTGCATCGCACGAGTTTCTGATCGAGACGCAAGGATAAGGGCAGGTACCAATTGTCGACGATCTCCGCATCGATGTCGAATGCCTCTTCATGGCCGACCTCTGCCTCACGCGATCCGCATGTGCAGCACGAGCCCGGCGGTCGGCACCGCGCGCCCCCAAAAGCGGACAGTCTGGCGAGGCCCGCTACAAACTTTTTCAGAAGATTGTCGATTTTCGATCATCAGCTTCGTCGTCAGGTTATTCACACCCAAAGGATCTCCCATGAAATACCTCGGCTTGGCCTACTTCACCCCCGATAAATTCGCCGCGATGGCGCCAGACGACGTCAAGAAATTGGTGAGCCAATGTCCCCCATTGGATGACAAGATGCGGGCTACCGACAAGGTACTTATTTCCGCATCGCTTGGCGATCTGGACAACTGGAGGACGCTCCGCCCGCGCAGTGGCAAGACGCACGTCACCGATGGGCCCTATACCGAGTCGAAGGAAGTCGTGGGCGGCCTGTTCATCATCGAGGCGGATACCCATGACGAGGCGTTGCGCATCGCCTCCATGCACCCGGCGGCCACGCTGGGCGAAGAAGGTGGATGGGTCGTCGAGCTTATCCCCGTGGATTTCTACTGGTCCCGATGAGTGCTTGCCGGCCTTCGGGCGATCACACGATATCAAGCTCGGGGGCACTCCACGTCTGACCTAATGGCTCCGTGACCACCCGGTTCCTCCCCGCGCGCTTCGCCGCATAGAGCAGGTGATCGGCGCGCGCCAGCAACGCTCCGACCGCCTCGCCAGGCCGATACCGGGCAATGCCGGCACTCGTCGTAACGCACAGCGTAGCCTCGATGTCATTGAAGCGTGAAGACTCCAGCACGGTGCGCAAGCGCTCGGCGATCTGATACGCGAATTTGTCGTCAGCGCCCGGCAGCAGAAGCACGAACTCCTCGCCGCCGATGCGCGCCACCACGTCTTTCTCGCGCACCGCGGCGCGCAGGATTGCGGCGAACTGGCGCAGCACCGCGTCGCCGGCCGCATGCCCATAACGGTCGTTGATGGATTTGAAGTTGTCGATGTCGAAAGCGATCAGCGCGAGCGGATAGCTTCGCTTGTCCGCGACGCGGCGGCCCGCCATGCGTTCAAACGCGCGCCGGTTCAACGTTTCGGTGAGCGAGTCGAGATCGCGTTCGAGAGTCAGCCGGTCGATCACGTCCGACATCGCGGCGGCCAGCAGCACGAGCCCCAACACAGCGCCCATCAGGGCGAGCGACAACTGCAGCAAGACCCAGAAAATGGTTCCCGCGAACGGCGCAGTGCTATGCGGCAAGGGTTGGATCGTAGTGAGCGGCGTCCTGATGAAAAAACTGGCGCCGAAGATCAGCAGCACCCAGAGAAGAACGTGGTTGACGGTGCGGCCATTGCAGCGTTTCCTGAAACGGATCGCGGTAAACACCATCAACAGCCCGGCGCTGAGATTCAGAATGTAGACGCGCACGAGCAGGTTTGACGTCACGAAGGAGAAGTAATACATGCCGCCCAGCACGAGCGCGAACATCGACGCATGCGTCGCGAGCCGCAAGTGAAGCCCTGCTCTGCGCAAAACACCTTCCGCCAACAGTTGAATGCTTAACACGTAAAACGTTGCCGATATAAGCGCGTTCAATCGCCATTCATCCGGCAGGTGACAGATCTGCACTGCCGAGCCGAGTGCGAAAGCGACAAATGAAGCGGAGAGAAAGCGCAGATAGTGCAGTCGTCTATCGTAGAGCCATGCACAGGCAAAACCGAGCGAAAAGACGGCCGTGATACCTGGGATGATCAATTGAACGAGTTGATTGGGCGTTATCTGAGCGGGCATGTGGCTCGTTCTCCGCTGCCGGCCACGAAATCGCCGGGCCTATGGGTTGGCGGTTCTCAGGGCGTGCATCGTCAGCCGCCATTGACGACTCTCCCAAAAATGGACGTGGCACCCGATATGGTCAGAGGATTGTACGCCTGGTGAGTGGGAGCCCTCGGGCAAGGCGATAGTGTCGCATCCGGTCTCGAGATCGGAATTTGATGCGTGCAGGATTGAAAATCATCTAGCGGATCTCCTGCCGCCGCGGGCGTTTCCTGTTCCGCCAGTGCCTGATCAAGGTGTGGACGTCGTTGTGAGCGGATGGGCGAGACCCGCCGCGGACAGCAGCGAGACGGCAGCCGGATTGGGCATGCCATTGACGTCGATGGCGCCTGCTGTCGCCAGCGCGCCGAGATCGCTGTCCACCCCTGCTTGCCCGACGACAAACGACGTCGTCAGAAACGCCGGTGCCGTCAGCGTGACCGCATATTGCTGCTGCAGATTCGCGACAACTGCCGTTTGCGCAGCCAGTACATCGGTCTGATTTTCCAGCACCCGCTGGAACTGTGAATTGTTCTGGAAGTTCGCAATCAGATTGGTTTCGTTTGTGCCAAGTTGCGAAGCGAGATAGACGAGCATCAGTTCGGTCTCAGGCGTCGTATTGAAAGTGCCACCGGCAAATGCCAGCGAATGCAGGGTCGTGCCGCCGGCGGTCACGGTGAGGATGCAGGGAAGCGTGGCGTTGAGGGTCGTGCTGTAGTGTCCACCGCCGTCTGACAAGGTGGAGCCCGAACCCGACGCACAACTGAGGTTAACCGTCGCGCTGGCGAGCGCCTTGCCGGTGGCTGCCGTGCCGGATACGGCGACGTTCGGTGTCCCGTTTCCGCCGCTACAGCCGTCGAAGCTGAAGCAGGCGCTTCCGCCGCACGCGGCGAGTGTGGCGAGCGAAGCCGCGCAAAGAGCAGCCAGCACCGGGCGAACAAAATGCGCATTGTGAGTGTTCATCGCCGCCTGCCGTGGACAGAAGAGAATAGGGCGAGCCGCCCCACACAAAGGGACTGGCGCTATTTTTAATTTTAGGCCCTATACGCCGAAGTCGTTTATCGCATCAGTCTCATTCACGGCGTTATCATCCATTGCAGTCATCTGAGATCCGTCGTTTCAGCATTCAGCGAATGTCAACTTCCGAGCGAGACGTGGGACCGGAGTCGACCCGGAGTGGGCGGTCGTCGTTACGCGCAGCGAACGACTGGTTACCGGGATCAAACGGTCGTCTCACCTGATTTGTCGTGCGGGTCGCGCGCCTAGTGCATCCCTTCCAATGGGCGTTTCACTGACCGTTACACCGCTATGCGGGCAAAAGGCCCGCTTTACGGTAATTTTCGATTAGTGCGTCATAGAGGGAGAGATCGGAACGGCTCCGCGCGATGAGCTGAGCGCCGGCGATGGCGGCGAAGATTGCGCGAGCCCGGTGTTTGCTTTCACGAGAGCCGACCACTGCGGCTGCGGACAGAACCTTGCTCAGCCACGCCACATTCACATCAGCGAAGGTCAGGACTTCTTTCATCACGACTTCCGGCAGGTCGTCGGTTTCGGCGGCCATGAAGCTGCAAAGGCATATGCGATTGCCGGTCTCAAGCGCCTTGCGGAATGTATCCGGATAGTGACGCAGGCAGTACAGCGGATCGTGCGATCGGGCCAGCATGTCATCCAGAGCCGCCGCTGAATCTTCCCAATAACGCCTTGCTACCGCAGCACCGAGATCGGCTTTGCTTTCGAAGTGGTGGTAGATGCTCGCGGCCTTGATACCAACCTCGTCCGCGAGATCACGATAATTCAACCCACCGTAGCCGTGCGTCTGCGCGAGCCTCGTGGCGGCTATCAAAATTCTCTCTCTCGAATTTGAGCTCGCGTCATTCCTCACCGCTTCAGCCTCCGCAAAAAGGAAATGGGTGTTGACACCTCGGATTGTACCTTATATGGTTAACCTAACAAACGTTAGGTAGATTACGTGGGCGACGTGTTTTCACGTCGCCCGATCCAATGCAACCGACTACGGAGCGTCCCCGCAATGACTTCCAATACCGTCAATTTCGACGCAGCGCAACTGCCTGTGATGAAGGTCTACGACTTCCCGACAGGGCCCTATCCGACACGCGTCCGCATCGCTCTGGCTGAAAAAGGGCTGGAATCGCGCGTCCAGTTCGTGATGGTCGATCTTTACAAAGGCGAGCATAAAAAGCCCGAGTTCATCGCTGGCAAGAATTATTCGGGTACGCTGCCGGTGCTGGAACTCAATGATGGAACCTGTATTGCCGAGTGCACCGCCATTACCGAATACCTCGACGCGCTCGATGGCGTACCCACGCTCACGGGTAGTACACCGCGCGAAAAAGGCATCATCCACATGATGAGCAAGCGCGCCGAGTTGGAACTGCTCGACGCCATCAGCGTCTACTTCCATCACGGCACACCGGGACTTGGCCCCGACGTCGAGACGTATCAAAACCCGGAGTGGGGGTTCCGTCAACGCGACAAAGCGATGAGGGGTATGCGCTACTTTGATGCAGTTCTGCAAAGGCAACCGTATGTCGCGGGCGAAACTTTCTCGATGGCCGACATCACTGTCATCGGTGGTTTGATCTTTGCGATGCTTGTGAAGCTGCCGGTGCCTGAGGACTGTAAGGCACTTCACGCCTGGTACGCGAGAATGTTGGAGCGTCAGAGCGTCCGGAACCAGCCGGTGTTCGCCAACCCCTGAGCCCAGCCGTAACTGACCGGCACGAACCAGTGCTGCGACGAAAGCGGTGACTTGTTGGAACGGCCGCTACCGGATTGATGGTGGCGCCCCGGCCTGAGCCGCGGGCAGTTCGTGGCCAGCGAGCTTGCTGGCGAGATACAGCCGGTTCATTAGACGCAACTCGGCGGGGCCGCCCGGGCTGGTCGGAGCCGACCTGTCGAGCGTCATCGCCACCATCGTCTTCATGTTGTTGAGCAATACCACCGCCATGTCTTCGGCGGTCTCTCCCGGCAATGTCGGCGCCCTGAGCCGCAGCGTGCCAACAATCCGCTTGAGCGCCTTCTCGCGATACTCGAGTCGCTTGCCCGACCATTCGGAACGGGCATCCAGCAAAGCGACGAGCGCCTTGCTCTCGTCGTGGATCTCCGCAATGGAGTCGACCAGCAAATCGGCCAACTCGTCTATCGACACCACTCGGGCACGGGCATCGATTTCGTCCCATTGGGCATCACGCAACTCGCTGTAGCGCTGCATCAGTGCATCGGCCAGCACTTCCTTGTTCGGAAAGAAACGATAGAGCGAACCGATTTTTGTGTCCGCGCGCGCCGCGATCTCGGCCATGGTTGCGGCATCAAAACCACGCTCCTGAATAACCTTCGACGCAGCGGCCATCAACGTGGCGACGCGCTCACGGCCGACACCACGCTGCGGCGCAAGCGCTGACCGTTCACGATTGGGCCGCGGAGCAGCAGATTGAGTTTTAGTTTTGGCGGGAGTCGAAGACATGCCGTCAGTTTGCCAGTTACGGTGGCCCTCGGCCACATAACTCTATTTGAGCAAATACTCAAATAGAGTTATGCTTGGGTGTCAGTTACCTCCTCGAATCTACCGTAAGGCTCCCATCATGCTCGCTCTTCCCGCGACTACAACCGCACTCATTCTCGTCGATCTCCAGCAAGGCATCGTGTCGATCCCCGCTCTGGCACCTCGCCCCGGCGTTCAGGTGGCAGTAACCGGTGGCCGGCTAGCAGCGCGTTTCCGGACTGCCGGGGCACCGGTCGTACTGGTCAACGTCGCCTTCGCGGCGGACTTCGGTGATGTGCTGAAACAGCCCGTGGACCGTCCTTTTCCGCGTCCGGAAGGGGGCTTTCCGGCGAACTTCAGCCAGCTCGTCGAAGAACTCGCTCACGCGTCCGACATCCTCGTGACGAAACATCAATGGGGCGCGTTCTACGGCACCGATCTCGATGTGCAGTTGCGGCGCCGGAACGTCAAAACGGTGGTGCTCGCCGGCATCGCCACCAATATGGGCGTCGAATCCACCGCGCGCCAGGCCTACGAGCATGGCTACGACGTCGTGATCGCCGAAGATGCGACGACGGGGCTGTCTCATGACATGCACGCGTTTGCAGTCGACAACATCTTTCCGCTACTTGCACGCGTGGTGAAGTCTGATGACATCGATCTGAAGAACTGAGCCACGCAAAATGCAAAGCAATCCGCTGACAACCGGCGCCGATCCCGCTCGCCCGAACGAACAACAGGCGGGTTTCGGCTTCCGTTTCATTGCACCGCTAGCGCTCGGCGCCGTACTGAATCCGATCAATTCGACCATGATCTCTACCGCGTTGGTGCCAATTGCGACCGACTTCCATGCAAGCGTCGCGGAGGCTGGATGGCTTATTGCCGGGCTCTACCTGGCAAGCGCCGTGGCCCAGCCGACCATGGGGCGACTGGCGGATCTATTCGGCCCACGCCGGATTTACCTGATCTCTCTCTTCATCGTCGCGATATCCGCGCTGGTCGGCCGGTTTGCTCCCACGCTCGGCGTCTTGATCGCGGTGCGGGTGGCACTAGGAATCGGCACCGCTGGCGCCTATCCGTCGGCCATGCGCATCTTCCGCGTCCAGGCAGATCGGCTCGGTGCGGCGCCGCCACGCGTCGCCATGAGCATTCTCTCGCTGGCGGGGGTCTCCACCCTGGCCATCGGCCCCTTGCTGGGTGGCGTGCTGACAGGCGCTTTCGGCTGGCACTCGATCTTTGCCGTGAACACGCCGCTCGCGCTGCTCGCTGCGCTGCTGGTTTTTTTGTGGGTGCCAAAGGATCAGCCGCGCGACGGCAGCTTTGCGCGTCTGATGGCAGAGCTCGACGTGGTGGGCATCCTGCTGTTCACTGGCTTCTTGCTCGGCCTGATGATTTTCCTGATGAATCTCGACCGCCCAGTCTGGAGCATGCTGCCTATCGCCGCCGTTCTCGGTGTTGCGCTCGTGCTCCACTCGGCGCGACGCAAGCAGCCGTTTATCGATGTGCGGATGTTGGCCCGCAACCGACCGTTGACGGTAACCTATCTACGCGCAGGGGCGGTCCTGATGATCGTGTATTGCATCCTCTACGGATTCGCTCAGTGGCTCGAAAGTGGCGCCGGCTTCTCCACTAGTCAAGCGGGCCTCATCACCATGCCGATGTCGCTGCTCGCCGCCGTCTCCTCTGTGACAGGCGGGCGCACAAAAGGCATTCGAGGGCCGTTTATCGTCAGCATTGGCGCAGCGCTGGCCGGATGCATCTGCCTGTTTTTTATCGACAGCAGCAAGTCCGCATGGATCATCGCTGCCGCGGTTATGTGCTTCGGTGTGCCGCAAGGCATGTTTTCCACAGCCACCCAGACTGCCGTCTATCTGCAGGCGCCGGCCGACGAGATCGGCACTGCAGCGGGACTCCAGCGCACCGCTGGATATCTGGGTGCAATCGCGGCGACCAGCCTCCTTGGCGCCTTATATGGCAAAACTGCGAGCGATCACGGCCTGCACAGCCTGGCCATCGTGATGGGTGTGTTGAGCGCCTGCCTGTTTGTCGCCACGATATTCGATCGCACGATTCCGCGAATCGCCGCGGTGTGAACGGCAGCGGCCGGAGCGCCTACCCGCCGATGCGGACATTGGGGTGTCGCGTGCGATATCGAGCCCGCAGCTAATTGATGGGCTTAGTCATTGCCCCATCGCCAGCGATGGCGGTTCTCCCTTCAATCAGCATACGGCCACAAGGGCAAGGCTCAACAACGCGACCAGCAAGGCGAACGCGAAAGAATGAAGACCAGGTTGAAAACGCAGAGTGACTAAGCGAAGCAGCAGGAAGTATGCGATCAACACGGCCCATCCCTGCCAGCGAATGTACGCGGCAGTACTCATTGCGTCGATGTTCGGCAGCACCCCGGCGCGGCCTTTGCTGTGAGCGCATCATCGTTGTCCAGTCTGGATCTGCGAGCGAATTATGCAAAGTGAATCGCGATGAAAGTGATTCGTTAGAAGATTCACACACTATCGACTTTTTTTCGTCCCCGTATTGTCATTCCCTCCCGATAATTTCTTTCCTTCGTAACGCTTTGTAATAGAGGCAGCATCCCCACGTAGGGGCTGCCCGTCGTTTCCACACGCCACATTACCGCTTGCTCGTCCGAGTAACGTCATGGAGGCGTTCGTGAAAAAAATTGCCAATGTAATTAGTACCCCAATATTTAGAAGCGGCTTGCTTTGCGGCGCCGTTTCCGTCGCGCTTGCCGCGGCTATCTGGCCGACCGTCGCACAAAGCCAGCAGCAGGCCGCGATAGCGGTCGCGACAGTGAACACCGCGTCGCCGATCAAGCATGTCATCGTAGTGGTCGGCGAGAACCGCACGTTCGATCACGTATTCGGCGCGTACACGCCACGCCAGGGGCAGACGGTGGCGAACCTGCTGTCGAAGGGCATCATCACGGCCGACGGCCACCCGGGTCCGAACTTCGCGCTGGCCGCGCAATACACGGCCAGTGCGACGGACCCAAACCGCTTCGAAATGGCGCCTGGCGGCAAGCAGCTATATACAGTGCTGCCGGCGCCCAATACCGGCTCTACGGCAAGCACACCGAGCGATACCAGTCCACCGCCATTCGCTACGCTCGCAGCGGCGCAGGCAACCGAGGGCGCGATGATGGAGCCTTGGGACGTCGTGCATTTGACCACCGGTGCGAGCGGCTTGCCGACGCATAGCGTCGATACGCGCTTCGGCTCGAACACGTATAACCTGCCGAACGGGCCGTATCAGATCTCGCGCGTCGGTCCCGACTATGACCAATACATCAATAGTCCGGTTCACCGCTTCTACCAGAACTGGCAAGAGGCCGATTGCAGTCTCGATCACGCCACGCTCGATAATCCGAGCGGTTGTCAGATGGATCTGTTCGCGTGGGTGGAGACGTCGGTGGGCGCCGGTTCGAACGGCCAGCCGCGGCCCGCGAACTTCAACGACGAGACAACCGGCGAAGGAGCGACCGCGCTCGGCTATTACAACGTGAATACCGGCGACATGCCGTATTTCACACATCTCGCGCGTGAATTCACGATCAGCGACAACTATCACCAGCCGGTGATGGGCGGCACGGGCGCAAACAGCATCATGATAGGCACCGCCGATGCGCTCTACTACACAGACGGCAACGGCAATGCCGCGAAGCCGCCGGCTGATCAGATCGAAAATCCGCTGCCGCTGGCGAACACCAACAACTGGTACACGCAGGACGGCTATTCAGGCGGTTCGTACAGCAACTGCTCGGATGGTCATCAGCCCGGGCCCGGCGCACTGCGGCAGTATCTGAACCGCCTGCCGTACAAGCCGGACGCGAAGTGCGCGCCGAACACGTACTACCTGCTGAACAACTACAACCCGGGCTACAACGGGGACGGCACGGTCAATACGAGTACGTTCACGATCCCGCCGTCGCCGGTGCGGACGATCGCCGATACGCTGATCGAGAAGAACATCTCGTGGAAGTATTACGGCGAAGGCTGGAATACCTTTGTGACTACGCCGGCCACGAGTGTCTACTGCAATATCTGCAACCCGTTCCTGTATGAAACCGCGATCATGACGAACCCCGCGCTCGTCAAAGCGCACCTGCAGGACACGACCGATCTGTACGCGGACATTGCGAACGGCACGCTGCCTGCGGTTTCTTTCGTGAAGCCGGGCGGTCTGCTCGACGGGCATCCGGAGTCATCTAAGTTCGGACTCTTTGAATCGTTCGTGCACAAGCTGGTCGATACGGTACAGCGTGACCCGAGTTTGTGGGCCTCGACAGCGATTCTTGTCACGACTGACGAAGGTGGCGGCTACTACGACTCAGGCTACATCCAGCCGCTCGATTATTTCGGCGACGGCCCGCGCATTCCGATGATCGTCGTGTCGCCGTACTCCCGCGGTGGACGTGTCGTGCATCAGTACGGGGATCATGCTTCGATCGTGAAGTTCATCGATCGCAACTGGCGTCTGAAGCCGATCACGCATAGAAGCCGCGACAATCTGCCGAATCCGATCCAGTTGCAGACGCATCCGTATGTGCCGGTTAATGCGCCTGCAATCGACGATCTGTTCGAGGCGTTCGAGTTTCCGCGCACGCCGTAATAGTCTGAGATGGAGCGCAGGGGCGGCTCTGGCATAACAGTTGGCTTCGATGCAGCAACGCCCGCCTTGTGCGGGCGTTGCTAATCGGAATCCGCTGCGATACTCAGCAAATCAGAATCACTTGGCCGCGGTGGCTTGAGCCGTCGGCGCAACTGTCAACTTCGATCCCTTCACGCCATCCTGACCGGTTTTATCGTCGACCAATTGCAGCTTGTTGCGTGCATAGAGGATGCGCATGGTTATTCTGATCTCTGGCGCGGCTAGGGCTTGAACCTGCGTCAGCAGTTCGACAACGTAACCGCCGACATTAGACTCGACTATTGATAATCGAGCGTGTCATCAACTTTGGTGATCTTCCAGCTGTCGCCCAGCTTGCGCAGAAACACCAGCACACTGATTTTGTCTTTCGAGCCGAAGGTAACCGGAACAACCGCAACGTCGTCGAGCATGATCGCGTTGTGTGTTGCGATGTTGTTCGACCAGTCCTGTTCGTCGTATTCCTGGACCTTCGTGAAATAGTCGGCGTCTCCTGGCAGCCTGTTATGGCGGTAAGCACTTCGGAGTTTGTCGACCGTTGCTTTGGTCACGTAGGCATAGATGCCCTTGTCCAGCAAAGGATAGGTCTCTTTGGATTCCAGCTTGATATACCAGGCGTAAAACGCTTTCGCGCTTGCGTCAGGAGTCGTGCTATCCGCGAACGCCCCTTGCTGGAAAAGCAACCCGCCAACCAGCAGTAGTACCGACACGGCCAGGGTCAATAGCTTCTTCATCTTTCGTCTCAGTTGTAGCGATAAATCCGTGTCGAGAATTTCGTATTCGGGCTGATCGGCGCCGCGCTGCAGATTTTCATCGATCAGATCCTGGTACGGGTACGCGTCGTGAGGATACTTGTACAGAATCTTCATGTACGAATGCGTCGACGTGCCGTCGAGATAGAAGTAAAGCTACTTCACATCCTCGCCATGATTGCCTTGCTCGTTCGTCAACCCGAAATCGACCATCCAACGCGCCTAAACTTCGTACAATTGAGCATTGAAATGTCCATTTGCCGCACAGCCCTCTTGTGCAGCCGCGGTATGTTTTTTTGCGGAGCAGGCGTGTGCCAGAGACCGGAACGCCACCGAACATTCGGCCAGACTATCCTTGGCGATTGTGCTGTCAATCGCCGACCGGGAGACCTATAACATAGCTGTAGCACGATCCTGGATAACAGACCTACCGTCCTTGTCGCCGGCGCATCTATTGCGCACCGTCCTGCATCGCCCGGTACTCACTCCCGCGCTATTTTTCTACTGGTGGCCTCAATGTAACAACTGAGGCTATGGCGATGTACGTGGAGTGGAGGTGATATGCAACTCGTCATTGTGTTGCCGATAGTGGCCGCGGCATTGATGTATAGCACGCTTGCGAACGCCTACTCGCAAGAAGAGGTCAATGTCTTTGCGCCGACAGACAGCGAAGTCGCAGCCCAGAAACTGGTCGTCAGCCCCATGAACGCCAAGAATGTCGAGAACCGGGCGGACAACCATGCGGGTGGAGCAACGCCAAGCCAGCACGCCACCGGCCTTGAAACCACGGGGTCAAAGCAGCTACCTGCGCCTGAGACTGCGAAGTAAAGAGTACTACGCTCTAACGCCGCGCGACATCGACGCGTGCATCATCGTTCACGGCGGCATGCCAATATGGTCGAGATACCTGGAGTAGATCTCCAGCATCACGCTCGGAGTTCGCCATGAGTGCGGCAGCTGGCAAGCCGGCAAATCATGCTCGTGGCGTAAGTCGTATAGGCATTTGGTTCGGCACCATCGTGAATGCTGAAACTTCTTCGATTTCAGAAGGGTCGATTGTCAGTTCAATCTTGAAGCTCCTCATCAACATCGATATAACCAGCCTCATCTCGACTGCTGCGAGGTAACGACCCGGGCACACTCTCGGCCCCGCGCCGAATGTCAGGTATGCCTTCTGGTCATGCGCACCTTCCGATGGGTCCCGCGGATGCCTCCAACGGTCAGGGTCAAATGTTTCCGGGCGCACAAAATTCCGCGGGTCCAGCATGCCTGGACGCGTGAGAAACAACATGCGTGTTCCTGCAGGTATGGCTACCCCTCCAAGGCACACGTCGGTCAAGGGCTCGAACGTCTGTATTGCAGCAACGGGCCGCAGTCGCAGTGCCTCACTGCATACCGCCTCGCATAGGTCGAGGTGCTTCAATGCGTCGTAGTCTGGGCACACCCTCGAATCGCCGAGCGCCACACGCGACTGTTCGAATACCCGGTTTTGCAGATGCGAATCCATAGCGACGTACATCAACCCCCAGGCAATTGCGTTGGCCGTCGTGTCTTCACCTGCGACAAGAAGCGTCAGGACGTTCGCCGAGATCTGTTCGTCGGTAACCATCGAGTCGGGTTCGTTGCGCGCCGCGAGCATCGCTTCCAGCAGGTTGTGCGGAGGTGCATCAGGCGACTGGCTCATGCGCTCGCGTGCCCGTTCAATCATTTTCTGAATGTAGCTATGGACCTCCGTCATTGCCTGCGCGAGTCGTCGGTCCTGAGGAAGCGTGACGTAATGCCAATAGGGAAAGAGGGCGGTGACGCGCCTCATCAGTGCCGGCGGTATCAGGCCAAGCTGTTCCTGAATTACCCCCCGTTCGTGCTCGAGCGTATGCGGGTCCTCGCCGAAGGCCAGCGTACTGGTCACGTCAACCGTGTAGCGTTTAAGCTCTTCTGTCATTTCGAGCGTTCTATGTTCCCTCGCCGCCTCTTGCAGGCGAGCGAGAAAACGCCCAGTAATGGCCGCAAGCGTCGGATAAAACGCTTTAACGTTGGAAAAAGACAGTGCCCGCATGACGAGCCGACGCTGCGGCTCCCAAGCCAAGCCTTCCGCAGCGAATAGACCGTTTCCGCCAAGCTCCGCCATAACGGATTCAATTGGCGCAAAACGTCGATAGAGGTGCGGACGTTCGCGCATGACGGTCTGGAACAGTTCCGCCTGGGTCCACACTGTGACAGGAATCGTGCCGAGCTGAACCCTGAATGGCGAACCAAATCGCTTCGCCCACTGCTCCAAAACCAGGTGAAGTTTCGCCGGTGGCATCTGGAACAGATTTCCCAGGAAGGGCAGACCTTGCGGGCATGGTAGATCGGCGACAGTACGAAGAATCTCGTTCGCGCCCAGTCGAAGCTCCGACATATCTTCCTCCGCTTCGCATGCCACCGCGCGAAGACAATGGGCGTGAAGAACGCTCTTGTTGAGGATAGGTCATAGCTCGCAAATGAAGTCATGGCCGTATATGCAAGCATTGAAAATATTCGGCTTTGGCCGCGTGGGGCTACGTTTCGGCGCTTAAATATGGGAAAGGTCTGCACACATCGAGACGATGGCACCTACACGTGCTTATGGGGTCTGGGCTCAGCGGCAATCCTGGATTACAGGCGCCGTCCGTCAATCTCAACCTCCGCTTCGCATTCGATGGGTACGTTTAGAGGGAGCGCGACGCCGACGGCTGATCGCGCATGCATTCCAATGCCTGGTCCGAATAGTTCAAGGATCAAATCCGAGAAGCCATTTGCGATCCGTGGCATCTGGTCGAACCCTGGCGCTACGTTGACCATTGCAAAGACGCGCACCCAGGCCGTAATGCGATCCAGGTCCCCGAGCGCCTTCTGAAGACTCGCCAACTGTGCAAGCGCCACAAGGCGTGCTGCTGCGTAGCCTTCGTCTGGCGAAACCTCCGCGCCGACTTTTCCGACCGGTTGCGCAATTGTCCCGTCGAGGTTGAGCGGCACGTGTCCTGAGACAAAAGCCCGCGTGCCGCTCACGCGCACCCATGCAAAGGGCAATGACATGTTTACGTTTGCAGGCATCTGTAGCGTCTGCGGTAACGTCAATCCCATTTCCGCCAGCTTTGCTTCGATCCTTGCCATGGCTGTCTCCTCGGGATCCTGCGAAGAACGTTAGATGTTGGTGGTCGGCTTTTCAAGTCGTGACGCGCCGATCACGAAAACCAGGGGATCTATCTCGTCATTAAGCCGATCCCGAAGAACAGGGCTGCGGGCAATCTCACTGGTGCAAAGAACGCATCAGACGGGGATCAGAAGGCCCGACTCCAACAGCGCACGCAGCAAATCGCCGTGATGGTAGCGTGCAGACTCTTGATCACTCGGGTTAGTACTCGTTTGACGGTAGCGAAAGTAACGGTCGAGAATGTTCAGATTTACACATTGTCGGGAGGATCCCGGTGCTTCAGGAATTGGCGAAGAATATTTGGACCGCTTCGGTTCATCATTCTTTCATCGGTTTGCACGTTGGCACGCGAATGACTGTGATTCGCCTGTCATCGGGCAAGCTGCTGCTGCATTCGCCCGTCGCGCTCCCGGAGCAGCTTCGCAGTGAGATCGACGCGCTCGGGCCAGTCGCGCATATCGTCTGTCCAAACCTGTTTCACCACATGTACGCGTCCGAAGCGGCGGCCACGTATCCACAGGCACTGCTGCACGGTCCAGCCGCCTTGCAACGCAAGCGCCGGGACCTGCGTTTCGGCGCGACGCTGACGGACCAGCCGCATCCCGAATGGCGTGACGATCTCGAACTGCTGACGATTGAAGGCTCCATGCTCGGCGAGACGGTGTTCTATCACCCGGCAACGCGCACACTGATCACCTGCGATCTGGTTGAGAACTTTCGAGCGTCGCCGCATTGGCTAACGCGCAACTATTTGCGCCTGGGTGGCGTGCTCGGCCACGTCGGCTGGCATCCCCTCCTGCGTCTGGTCTATCGCGACCGCAAGCGGGCTCGCGCCTGCGTGGATCAGCTGCTCGCCTGGCCGTTCGAGCAAGTCGTACTGGCGCATGGCGAGCCGCTGACGGACAACGCTCACGCGCAGGTCCGGGCGGGCTTGGCGTGGCTCTGAACCGTGCGTCGCCACCCGAATCTCGCGAGGTTGCGGTCGACAGCTTTCGACGCGTTGCGGTCTCTCAGTTCGCTCCAGAGCGGCCACTCAATTGCCAAAAACGCCTATCTCGTCGAGCATCTCGATCAGCTTATCCGGATAGATAGTCTCGGTTGTTGCGGACAATTCCTCCCGGCTCCACCACCGGTGATCGGCCATCACTTCACACTCTTGCGCCGTCCAACCTTCATGTGAAATGGACTCCGTGTCCGTTTGAACGGCGAAATATTGTTCAACCGCGAGAACGCGCTCGCCATCAGGTAACTGCAAAGCAACTTCGCGCCGACTGGCCGGCCCGGATATCTGCGCCTCGCAAATGCCAGTTTCTTCACGAAGCTCTCGTAAAGCTGCTTCTGCAAACGTCTCTCCGTGCTCAACACTTCCGCCCGGCGTGGCCCAGTAGACTTTGCCCGCTAACACACCCGTCCTGTGCACGAACCGAAACAGGAGCACTCGCCGCTCCGGGGTGGTGATCAATAGTCTGGCCGATGGACGTTCGCGCATAGGAACTAATCGGAAGCGGAAAAAGGAAATCGGAGCACACGGACATCAATCCTTGATCGATACCGTTTCTCAATCAACTGGCGCAACAGGGCAACAATCGTAAAGCCTGCGGAATGCTCCTTTCATAGGCTGGCCAGTCCCTCTCCGAGTTCTCAATCGCAACCTTGGCGACTGGAAGTTTCTCAAACAAACTATCCGTGACGTGACGATAGTCGCGATATAGAGCAATGAGCCCCTCCAAGCCCGCAAACCCACGGCGCGTGTAACAGGGAAGCATCTCCAACTCCGCACGAGCGGGACGATACGCTCGCCAAGGCGAGTGGAATCGATCCATTTAGCATCAAAACTGTTAATTCATGTCACCAATCTGCCTTGAAATTATGCGGGCCTGATATGATCAGATGAAACCCTCCCCCTTTCGCGTCAGATTGGTTTAAGGGATGGTCCTTACGCATTTTATAGTGCCAACGACACGGCCCGCGCGTGTTAGCGGTATCGAATCTCCTGTCGGAATGCAGGCTTTACCGGTCAATCGATCGACTACCGGGCCGCTAAAAGTTTTCTCTCGCTCACGACAATAAGCACGTAAAAAGTAATCTGGGGTGGAAATGGATGCGCAGGATATTGTTAGAGCCACTCAGAGCGGGCTGATCCAGCAGGACCGTTTGCTGAAACTGGATACGCCGCTTGGAAGCAGTGTGCTGTTACCGCAGCGGGCGGTGGGCTGGTCGCGAATCGGGCGACATTTCGAATTCACGCTCGACGTCCAGTCGACAAACGGCAATATCAAGCTTAAAAAACTAATCGGCCAGCCGGTGACCCTGTGGCTTCAGCAGGCGGATAAATCCTATCGTCCCTTTCACGGCTATGTATTCGGCGTGCGGAGACTGGGATCAGATGGCGGATTAACCAGCTATTCGATCCGTTTTGCCTCGTGGATGAATTTCCTCAAATTCCGCCGCGACCAGCGCATCTGGCAGGATAAGTCCGCCGACGTCATCCTGACCGATGTGTTCAATGCCCACCCCCAGGCGAAAGGCCAGTTTCAGTTCAAACTCTCGACACCGTTACCGCCGAGGTCTTATTGCACGCAATATGAAGACGACTGGAATTTTGCTCATCGGCTGATCGAAGAGGAAGGACTGTTCGGCTTCTGGACACAGGGCGAGGACGGTAAGTCTCATACGCTGACGATTACGGACCGGCTTGACACGTTTGAACCGCTCGCCCCGCAGACGGTGCAGTTTTCCCGCTACGGTACGAGCAGCGAACTGGACGCGCTGGTTCACTGGTCGAGCGAACGTACGCTGCACAGCGCGGTGCTGACAACCCGCACAGCCGACTATAAAAGCCCGTCGTCGCTCGCCAATCCGAAAGGCACCAGCATCCCCACCGTGTCGCACGAATTGCCGGACGAGCTGGAAGTCTACGAATACACAGGACCCTATAGTTATCTGAAACAGGAACGCGGCGAGCACCTGTCGAAGATTCGCATGGAGCAATGGGAGTCGGAGGCGAAGCGGTTTTACGGTGTCGGCGGTGTGCGCGGCATCGACGCCGGTCGCTGGTTCGAACTCACCGGGCATCCCGAGCACGACCCCGACGCTGCCGACAGGCGGCAGTTCGCGATCATCGAAACGGTATGGCTGATTGAGAACAACATTCCGGCATCGAGTCATCATGCGAACTTCCCGCACAGCCTGCAAAACCGGTTAGCCCAGGCGCGCGAAAGCGCCCAGGACAGCCCGGCTTCCATCGTGCCGCACGCGGACGGCTCGGGTGGTTTTTTCCGCGTCGAGATAGAGGTCCAGCGTAAGTCCGTGTCGTTCCGCAGTCCGTTTGAACATCAGAAGCCCGTCATGCAGTTGCAGACGGTGACCGTGGTGGGACCGGGCGGACAGGAGGTCTATACGGACGAACTGGGCCGCGTGAAAGTGCAGTTTCACTGGGACCGCATCGGCCAGCGCGATGACCGGAGTTCGTGCTGGGTGCGCGTCGCGCAGCCGTGGGCAAGCGGCGGCTTTGGCGGTATCCAGCTGCCGAGAATTGGCGACGAGGCGGTCGTATCGTTTCTCGACGGCGATCCAGACCGGCCGCTCATCACTGCGCGCGTGGGCAACGGCGCGAACCGGCCGCAGTGGAACTTGCCCGACCAGCACATGCTGTCGGGGTTCGTCAGCAAGGAAATCGGCGGTAGCCAGAACAACGTCTGGTTGAAGGACGACACCACAGGGCAGGTGCAAACGCAGATACGCAGCGATCACCTCGAATCGGGCCTGCACGCGGGCTATATCACGCGGGTAAGTGAGCCGTCCGGTCGCGGCGAGAAGCGCGGTGAAGGTGTGGAGCTGCGCACCGACGGGAATGCGGCCGTGCGTGGCGCGCGGGGGCTGCTGCTGACAACCCATCCGCGCTCGGGCGCAACCGGAGACGCGTTCAGCGTTGATGAGGTAAACCTCCAGTTGGCGAGCGCCCAGGATACGGCAGCGAGCCTCGCGCAGTCGGCTCAGACAGCAGGGGCACAGGATGGCGAACAGAAGGCAGTCGCCAGTACCTTGAAAGCTCAAGCAAAAGCTATCCAGGGCGGCGGTGCGCTGAAGCAGTTCGAGCAGCCGCATCTCGTGCTGGCGAGTCCCGCTGGTGTCGCCACCAGCACGTCGGAGCAGATTCACCTGAGCAGCGGCAAGACCACCTCGGTCACGACCGGCGAGCACGTATCGATCAGCACGGGCGGTGGCTTCTTCGCCAGCGCGCGAAAAGCATTTCGCCTGTTCGTCGCCGAGGCGGGTATGCGGCTCGTTGCTGCGGCAGGCGACATCGATGTCAAGGCGCTCAAGGACAGCATCAATCTCCTGGCGAAGCTCAACGTGACTGTGACTGCGAATAAGATCACGATCAGCGCGCAGCAGGAGGTCGAGGTCAACGGCGGCGGCAGCTACACCCGCTGGACTTCTGGGCAGATCAAGCACGGTACGTCGGGCGGCTTCGAGGTGCACTCGGCAAACCGGACGTTTGTTGGACCTGACAGCGTGAGCACACCGGCCATTCCTGCGTTGCCGCCTGAGAAGGAGCAACTGCACTTCGCGTTACAGGCGCTGCAGGGCGAAGGGCATCAGATTGTCAGCGAGCCGTACGAGCTGTACAAAGGCAGCGCAAAGATCGGTGAAGGTGTGACAGATGAGTTTGGCCGGATTGTCGTGAAGGATCACCAGGCCGGCACACCGGCCTACACGGCCCGACTGAGCAACGGCGCGGAATATGATTTGAACGTGAAAGACGCGCTCGAATCTGATCCTGATCACGTTGACCAGCGCACCAACATGGGCGAACGGTATAGCTGAGCGCGACGCTCACCCTATTTATCAAAGAGGACGTAGACGTGGCCCAGTTTCCACTCAAGACTCACACGCACGCAAAGGTCGCCATCGACGAGCAGACCCGGCAGGCGAAGAGTGCGCTTCAGTTTCTCGTTGAGCACAGGGACATCAAAGAGAGACAGGGCGACGGTACGAGCCCGATCACCAGGGGTAACACCCTGAGCTTCATGATCTGCGGTGAAGATGGATTCAAGCAGATCGCCAAAGACCTACGGGAAGCCAAGCAGTCGGCGGACATCGTCTGCTGGGGTTTCGATCCAGGCATGGAGCTTGAGCGGGACAGCGACACTTGGCCGCGCGGCATCCGTTATGGCGAGCTGCTCGACGAAATCACGAAGCGTAAGGAGAGTCCGGTCACGGTGCGCCTGCTGATCTGGTACGACGACGATGGATCCAAGGTCCAGAACAACATGCCCGGATTGACCGACGTCCCAGTCTCCCGCCTGGGGCACCCGATCCAGCGGTACGGGTTGCAGCAGGACCCACCGTACAAGGATTCAACGCGCAATCAATACTGCATCGACTGGTGGAACGTGAACTTACCGGGCGGCAAGAGTGGCAGCGGCACGAATCCGCGGTTGCAGGTTGTCCTTCGTGGTGTCTCGCAAGCCGATGCGACCGCCTTGCGGGCGGTCGCACCGGCTGAAGAGGACCAGCCCGTCAGCAGCACGCTCAGCGTAACCGACGAGAAAAGCCAGCTGGAAAAATTTGCAACACACCACCAGAAACCGGTCCTGATCGACTACGCCTACGACAGCGGCAGCAAGGCGGTGGGCTACGTCATGGGCCTGAATTCGGTGACGGACTACTGGGACCGGACTGCTCATGCGATCGATGACCCGAAACGTGAGGTCCTCTCGGATAAACAGATCAGCGACGAGTTGGTCCGTGAACTATCAACGCAGCAAGCGCCGACCAAGGACAACCTGGCCACCAGGCTTTACCATGGCGTGAAAAACAGCGTGTCGAAACAGGAAGCACCACACGGGGAAGGTCACGAACACTATGTGCATGGTCGTCCCTATCAGGACTACGCATGCCGGGTGGTAGGGCCGGCGCTTGCGCAACTGCACTTCAACTTCGAGAACGGATGGGCGGCGGCACTCGGTCAGTCGCTTCCGTTCCAGACGCCACCAGAGCCACCGGCGAAGATGCCGAAGGTGGCGGGAAATCCGGCGCATCTTGTCCAGATCCTGCGCACGCAGCCCCATGAGCGGGAGAAGTCCATCAAGGAGGTCTATTTCCAGGCAACCAGTAGCGCCCGCAACTATATTTACATCGAAAACCAGTACTTCTTTTACCCGGAGTTTGCGCGGAATCTGATCAAGACGCGACAGAAGCATTGCAACGACTGGATGAAAACGTCACAAAAACCGGTCACCGAGATGCCGAAGCTGCACCTGTTCATTGTGATTCCACATCCGGAGCGCGGAGAAATGGTGCCGCGTACCTACGATGCGCTGACCTTGCTCGGAGCCGGTACATCGATGGCTGAACAAGGAGATCTGGCGGATAACGGCAAGCTTGATTCCGTCTATGGCAAAACTACCCGAGGTCGCGGCGAGGTGCTTGACCGTCCGAGTGCGGAAGAGCTTGAACGGACTCTAGGCCTTGAGGTGAGTGTCGCGCGCCTGCGCACAAGTGGCGCTGATGCAGACCACAACATGGCTTATCGCGAAATCTACATCCACTCGAAGCTGATGATCATCGATGACGTATTCATTACCGTAGGCAGCGCCAACCTGAATCAGCGCAGTATGTCGGCCGACAGCGAGATCAATATTGCTGCGACCGGAGCACTGTACGCCGCTGACCTGCGTCAGCGCGTATTTGCGCTGCACTACGGTGGCGATATCAAATACAGTGGTGATGCGAAAGATCTGCCCGATGCATTTGACAGTTGGAACCGCCGAATGAACAAGAATCAGGATGCCCAGCAGGCAGGTACGCAGCAGATGACTGGTTTCCTGCTCCCGTTTGAAGATCACCGTTCGACCACCACGCTGTACGGCTCAATCTCCGTACCGTCCTCAAACGATCCCGTCCCTGCCTAATCGGGCCCCGCATGAAAGCACTTCTCTATGCGTTGCGTATTGCCACCTCTGCCTTGCTGCTGCTGGTAGCCCCGGCTCACGCAGGCGCCCTGACCTCCCTGGGTAACAAGCTGACCACTGCCATGTCTGACCTGCCACGTTACGAAAAACTCCCGCTCTTCGACCCGCATCGCAAGGACTTCACCTGCGTATATGAGGCACAACAAGTGCCGTCCCTCGATCCGCAGGCCGAGATGTGGTTTCAGGAGGCAATGGCGCTGGATGATCCGAACGTCCCTATCGACAGGATCGACTACGCAAAGATGTATCAGCTCTATTTGCAGGCCGCTGATCGAAACCACTGGAAAGCGATGCTCAATCTCGCGTCACTGATCCTGAGCAAACGCCCTGGGGTGCCGGAGCAGGATCCGGAAGCCGCAATCCAGTGGGTCGAGAAAGCAATGAAGCTGGGTATTCCCGATGCCTACGATCGGATGGGTGTGTATCACCTCAACAGGCTGGTCAAGGGCGGTGACGCCACGAGTGCCTACGCGTTCTTCCAGCGCGCGGCGGATATGGGAAGTCCAGCAGCAATGACTTTTCTAGGTTACAAGCTGGCAGCAACCTACGACAACCCCAGTGAAGGTTTTTGGGGCAATCTACCAGTCGGTACCAAGATGCTCGAATGTGCTTTTGCTCAGGGGTATGGAGACGCAGCCGAAAAGCTGGGCCTAATTTACGCCCGCGCAAACACGGGTGAGGCAAAACTCCGAGCGCTGAACATCTTGCACGAGGGCGTAAAGCTGGGAAGTGCAAAGTGTGCCAGCAGTCTGGTTCCGGAGTTTAACGGCATGGACCTCGACAACGGGACCAACCTGGTTGGTCATATCGACAAGGCACGTGCCCAACGATACCGCAAGATTGCCGATGTCCTGAAGCTCTATGACGGGCGGCTGAAACTGCCAAACCTAGACAAGGTATTGCCGCTACCCCCGGCGCCGCTACCTAAATGGAACGGCGATGTGCAAGCGCTGATCGACGCTGCAAAGGCCGTCACGGCGACGCCCAAGGCGCAGCAGGGCGCGGCGCTTCAAGGACGTGAATTCGTCTCGCACGGGTACGCGGTGCCACCGCTGGAACAAAGCACGATGGCGATCATGGGTAACCAGATTGTGCCGCGTGACGGCTATTGGCTTGCTCTCTACGGTCCGGTATCTGCTGCAAAAACCCAGCTGACTCCCGCCCGGCGAAACACACCTGAACGCTACCAGGCTGGCGAGCGCTTCGAGGCGCCGTCATTCGAATGGCTCACCGCCGACCATGTGCAATGGCACTACCTTGGCGAAGCCTATGCCTTGCCCCCGCAGCGGTACGATTTTCTGAAGCAGATGATCGATACCGGGTTTCTGCGCGAGGTCCCTGAGCAGACTTTGCCTGTCCGGTGCGACGGCCAGCAGCGTTGCCCGCAAACCGGAATATGGGAAGGTCGTATAGCCGATGATCATCCGATGGCCACGCTGTACAACCGGTGGGACCGCCAGGCGTTCGTCGAGAAGGATCACGCGTTTCCGCAGCCCGGGGCGCAGTTCATCGACGTCGCCGCCCACGACCTGCAATGGACATATCTGGGCAGCCCGAACGCGGAAACTGGCATGCCCGGCATACGCGAGATAGTCTTGTAGACAGCCTGATGGCACGCGTCATTTGAGGCGCCGATGATCGTCAAACTGGTCATTCTTCTCCTCCCGTTTATCGGCGTGGCCGCTGCAAGCTGGCTCCTACGCAAACGCATACCGCGCGTGGTCAGCATAGTCGTGATTATTGTCGCAGCGACAGGCGGTACGTGGTTAGCGTATTTCGTTATCGCACTATCTTCGGTCCAATGTTTAGGGTCGTGCGGTTGATCGAATGACCGCCAGCGGGTTTCAGAAACGGCATTGCATCATGAGCCGGGTATTTTTCGTGGAGTGAACGGATGGCTCGTCAGGTCATTGTAGTAGGCGATACGCTGGCCCCGCACGGCGGCTCTGTTACAACTGGTTCGAACGCCGACACCGTGGACGGCAAGCCGGTTGCCCGCAAGGGTGACACGGTTGAATGCAAGGAACACGGAACACAGACCATAGCGGAAGGTGACGGGAACAGCATGATTGGCGGAGCCCCGACTGCCCTGCACGGACATCATGCAACTTGCGGGTGCACACTGGTAAGCCGTAATGCGACGGTTACCGTGCCTTGACCTCGTGCGCGGCTTGCCGCCCTTCAGTGAGCTTCTCCGAAGGTCCCAACCCTGCCGATAAAGCGGCCGCTCAACCTCGCGACTGCGAACTCCCGCTGGGGCCTGAACAACCAATCGTCGAACGTTTCGCTCTATCCCGACGAACAGGCAGCAAGCTCTACCGGCTGGCGACCTATACTCGTAGTGGCCGCGATCCTCGGCGACCGTGTTCGCAATCAACGAATTTTCCAGCTCGAATTAGTTGCGATTGAGCTTGCGATGAGCGAGATCGGCTTGCAATCCACGGCCGTGGGCACACGTTATCTGCGAGCGAACCTAAGCGTTTCGATTGCAAGCCCTTACATCTAATGGAGCATTCTGATGCAACAGAGATTACGTGCTGCGGTTGTGCAATCGGGATCCGTCGTCTTCGATGCGGACAGAACCATCGATAAAGTCGCGACGTTCATCGCCGACGCCGCGCGACAAGGCACTCAACTCATCGTATTTCCCGAAGCATTCGTCTCAGCCTATCCTAAGGGGCTCGATTTCGGCTCGACAATTGGCGGGAGAACCGCTGCTGGGCGCGAAGACTATCGGCGTTACTACGACAGCGCGGTCGAGGTACCAGGTCCCGGCGCTCAGCGGTTGGGTGAGCTTGCAGCCGACCACAAACAATATGTTGTGATCGGCGTAATCGAACGGGACCATGGCACGTTGTATTGCACTGCGTTGTTTCTTGGTCCGGACGGTACGCTGCTCGGCAAACATCGCAAGCTGATGCCGACTGCCGGCGAGAGGCTGATCTGGGGCTATGGCGATGGATCGACGCTCCCGGTTTTCGACACACCGTTCGGCAGGCTCGGCGCAGTCATCTGCTGGGAAAACTACATGCCATTAATGCGTATGGCGATGTACGCCAAGGGTGTTCAGATTTACTGTGCGCCCACCGCTGACAGTCGACCGACATGGGCTTCCTCCATGCAGCACGTTGCCCTGGAGGGGCGCTGTTTTGTGTTGTCGGCCTGCCAGCACCTGCGCCGATCGGATTGTCCAACCGACTATGCCGCAATCCAGGGTAACGATCCGGCCACTGTGCTGATGAGCGGTGGAAGCTGCATCGTCGGCCCGCTTGGCCAGCTCATTACCGGTCCCATCTTTGAGCAAGACGCGTTGCTCGTGGCCGACCTCGACCTCAACGACCTTGCCCGAGCGAAATATGACTTTGACGTCGCGGGTCACTACTCGCGTCCGGATATCTTCCGTCTGCATGTCAACGAAGCGGCGATGCCTCCCGTCGTGTTCGAGAAAAATGGATTCGGCAGCGGCTCCTGAATGACGAGATATTCGTGCGCCATGCCGTAAGGGAAGGATTGACGGTTTCTTTCGGACGCTGTTTGTGCCAACAGCGGCGTCGAGGCGTGCTATCGATTGTCGGCGATCTTTGCACCGATGTTGAACGTCTGAACGTGTTTAGGTTTATACGACGCCTGCCCACATTTGCTTGTGGTGCTCGCACATGCTCGTGACTGAGGGCAGGCATCCTACAAATCTGAACGACTGAAGTCGCTCGCCTTCTTGATGGTTAGTGCTGCGTCGGAGCCGGCTGTTGGGAAGCGTCTGCTTCTTCGTCTGTCGCGGATTCGGCTGACGTTTGTTTGCTCGGGCTCGGCTTCGTGGCTGCTGGTGTTTCCTTCGTCGCTATTTGTGATGCCTCTGCGAGAAGGCGTGCTGCACGGCTCGCGGTGATGCGGCTTTGCGGGATGCCCTTCGCATCGAGCGCGATCACCTGATACAGCTCACGGTCACACTCGAGCTCTCGCTGATATTGCTCTGCTGTGTCGACAAGCAATTCAAGCATGGTCTGTTGACGTCGTCTTTCGTCGCTCGTGATGGCAGGATTCCTACACATTGAGGACGCAAGTGTGATCAATGTGTTGAGTTGGCTCAACTGCCGGTTGCATAGATCGAAGGTGGAGAGCGCAAGTTTTTCGTACTGGAGCGCGTCGACAGGCGGGCGTGAAGCGGGTTGAGATTGTTTTGTAGGTTTGCTGCTCATGGTGCGACCTCCCTGGTACTTCCTGGATCGCCCGACACACGCTTGGGGAAGTGGGTGAGCGGGCACGTGGCGGGTTTGGAAGACCGGGATCGTAACGAACCGGCGAGCCTTGCGGCTCCCCCACCACAGCCCGCCCATAGAAATATAGACGTGCAGAGGTAGACGCACGCCCCGCCTGAGCGGGGGTGCGGTTACGATCACAGGCTTCCACACCTGACCGCCGGGTGTTTCCCGACGGCTTGATGATTATAAATCAAGGCAGCAGCGTAGCGGTCAACCAGGTAGGCTAAGTGTTTGCGTTTGGCTGATTGGATAAGGCTTCTTTGGGCATCGACACATCTTGCGAACTTTGTAGGCTGAATGGAAGCCTGCCTGCGATTACTTGGCGGGGCGCTCGGGTCCGGATGACGGATGATGACGCCTTGTCGACGGCCTCGAGTCAGTTTCAGCCGTTGCCGATAGACATAGATAGAGCAACTTGCGGAGGTGGGTGCACCTTGAAGTTGCATTTGGCAAATCGGCGGCTTACCGTCCAGTGTCCGATGGCCTATTGGTAGTTCAGCGTGTCATCGACATTGGTGATCTTCCAGTCGTCGCCTTGCTTGCGCAGAAATATCAACACGCTGATTTTGTCCTTCAACCAAAAGTAACTAGGACAACCGTAACATGCGCCAAGCATGAGCGTTTAGCGTGTTGTGATGTTGTTAGGCCAGTCCTCCTCTTGGTAGTCCCGTAGCTTCGCGAAGTAGTCACTGTCACCAAGCAGCCTTTTGTGGGCCGCAATCGGCAAGACTCTACTATATGAGAGGTTGGGTAACGCTTAGCCATCGCGCTTACCTTGCATGGTCGGTCCGACCCGTTTATCGGCCAAAGAAATTTAATGAGCGTTGGAGCCTGCTGAACAAAGGTCGCAAGGCTGGCCGTGCGATATGAGCGCGGCGGGCAGGGATCGCGCTACTGAACGAGCATGCGGCGGCAGCATCTGATTGTTCTAGTTAGATGCGGTAGTCAGAAACCTCCGGTTGCGCGTAAACCCTGAAATGATGTACTCGGATTGGCATAGTTACCATTGAGAAAGTCTCAAGAAACCGTATTTTCCGGATGAGTGAATCGGTGGGCTTGGGCCGCGGTTGCTGAACCGGCTATATGATTGACGTGCCGGCAGCGGGCCGAGTCAGAATTCCCAACCAAAGATTTGAATAAATCGGTCGCAAAAATTCTGCGTTTCGGAAATAATTCCCCTTGCAAAAATTAAAAATCGGCTCGAGGCCCACTCTCACCTTGCTGCCCTTCACCTTGGTGAGATCTGTCCGTCTCGAAACGGGCCACCGACTTCTTAGCCCTTGAGAATATGACGCGTATAACGCTAAAGACTGGAAAACTTAACTTCGCTGGCCAGTTTCGCCTGGACAGTCGTGTAATTCAGCGGGGCGATGCAAAGACGGGGCGCCCGAAAATGGTGGGTGCGTCAAGCCTTGAGACGGGGGACCGGGTAGTAGTAAAACAGTGGCGGCGAGACGCTTCAACTGTCGATACGGCTTTACGCGAAATATGGCGACAAGAGATTAGGCATCTGCACCGGATAGCGGGCTGCCCGGGCGCGCGAGACACAATAGTCCCCTTGTTGGATTCAGGGCAGACAGAAGATTCTTTTTATCTGATCTTGGCAACTGGTCAACGGGTTGCCGGGTGCTTCAAACCATCTAAGCGCGAGGATACTTTCCATTGCTAAGCAGCAGTCGACGGCCGGTCACTCGCTGGACAAGCCGCCAAGCTTTCCCGCTCCGTCGAGCCATTCGCGCTCTTTCCGAATTGCACCCGACGGGAAGCAGCTTCTGCAAGGCGGCAACGCTCACCGACGGGCAATTGAACGCCTCCTAAAAAATGCGAAGTCCTGGGTCATTATTCACTCCACGTTCGTAGAAGCAGATCGTTTCAAAGATTTGTATCCGCTGTTCGAAGCTGCGGCGAGGCGAGGCGTGCGGATTGATATTCTCTGGGGGAAATCCGATACAAAAGACAGGACCAATGTTGTGGCGGAACAAGTTGAGCGATGCAGGGCCTCCATTCGCGACGAGGACGTCGTGGAGCGGGTTCGCTTACACACTTTTTCGACTAATTCCCATGCGAAGCTTTTGGCAGCGGATAACAATGAAGGGGGATGGGTCGGAATAGTTGGTTCTTGCAACTGGCTGAGCTCGGGTTTTTCCAGCTACGACATCTCTGTCGCTTTCACCGACACAGCAGTTATCGCAGAAATTCTAAGTAGTTTGACTTCGCTGGCGACGGGGCCGACTGGGTGGAGTCAACTCGCATGCGATTTGGCGGTGTGCGCGGCAAACTTGGGGAAGCAAGCGCATGGTACTTTTCCCAAAGCTCTTCTGGCGTAAAAGGAATATCGCGATGTCGCTGCTGAAGTTCTTTGCATTGGCGGGAGACGTGAACATATCGATTGCCGATGCTGCGATGTCCTTCCGACGATTTATGAAAATTGAACAGCGTCTGTATCGCGCTAAATAGTGCGGCTCCGAACGCCAAGAGTATGGAGGCAACAGTGATCCAGCTTCCGCCTATATATGAGGCTGCTAGGGGCGCCTTGGCGGCTATCGCTGAGGAAGCTAATGCAGCGCCGTCGATTGCTTGGCGAGGATCCGCCGACATCTTCTGAAAGCCAACGAGCACGACGCCAACTAGAAGATTCGCAACGATCACCGGTACACCAAAAAGCCAGTGATATCGAAGTTTCCTTTCGCTAGCATTAAAGTGCTTGCTTTTTCCGAGTTTTGAATCTATGCGAAGCTCTTCAATGGCCGCAAGTGCGCCATCAACGCCGCGAAGTTGTTCATTCATTTTTGCTTTTTCTAGATAGGAGGTAACAAAAACGTTCAATTTATGGCGATTTCTTGCCGTGTATCGATTCTACTGTTCCCGATTTCGCTGTGCTAGAAACTTTTGGCAAAGCGTCACCATTCAGTGCGTGACCGAGTCTCTATGAGGGTTGCGAAGGGACACAAGATGGGAAATTCGCGAACGTACCGTTCTGGGAGTGTTCGAACGTATCTTCAGGGTTGAAAGTACGCATTCGCTGAAGTCAACAGCGACCGTTCTGTAGTATTTAGCATGCATATCTGGGTCGATACACGAATGTCGGCTTAGTTCGAGTTTCTGTCACGCGGAAGCTACCCGCATGACTGTCCTTGCAACTATGTCTAACGGCTAGCTGACAGAAATCCGGGTGCTCCGGAGAAGCTTGAGCGCGGCAGGATGGGACCTCTGCCGCGCCTCACCAGACCTACTTCACCGCCCCCCAACACCAACCCCTTGACTAGGGAGCGCTGCAACCACGCAAACACAATTGAAACCGGCAACGTCGCCCAGACGGTAGCCGCAACCCGCATATCCGAGAAATTGCCTCACTGCCAATGATTCGCCGGGACGCCCTAGCCGGAACCCAAGCTCATACAGATATGTGGGCGTTGCTAATCGGAATCCGCTGCGATACTCAACAAATCAGCATCACTTGGCCGCGGTGGCTTGAGCCGTCGGCGCAACTGTCAACTTCGATTCCTTCACGCCATCCTGACCAGTTTTATCGTCGACCAATTGCAGCTTGTTGCGCGCATACAGGATACCCATCTTGACCTCTTGCCAGACGTAGTAGTTCTTGCCGGCTTCCGTGTCAACTTTAAGCGTTGAATCGTTTTCAGCTTTAGACACTAGTTCATGCGAACCCGGTTCGACTTCGGTATACAGATACGTTTTGGCCATCGTCTCGCCGAGAACCTGGCCATCAATCGTCACCGGCATCTTCACTGCACCGCCCATGCTTTCGTTCCGATACACATAGATCGCCGCTTTGTTCTGCGGGGCATTGAAGGTCTTCAGCGCAGCGTCCTTCTGCGGATCGCCCATCGGTACGGACGCGCAACCTGCCATAACCAGCAACGAGACACCGAGTGGAATCAATTTCTTCAATTGCATTTCTTTTTTCTCCTTTTTCTGTTGTGGAATATGAGTCTTTAGCGGGCTGGCGCTTAAACATCAGGGCCAATCGGCATGGGGTTTGGGGAAATGCCTCATGCACCCAGCAGTCCGTCATATCGCCCGGATACGTTTCGCGCTAAGCGATAAGCATCAAATCGCACTTATTTCACGCGCGCGTCAACCGTCTGCTCGCTTCCATTACTTGATATCGGCTTTTCTACGGATGACTTTAGCCACGATGTCCACTTTGTTTTGGTTGCTTCATCGTTTGCCGGTGTGGCCGCGGGTGGATTTTATAGATTGCTGAGCGGCAACTGGAAACCGGGCCGCTATCGGGCCAATTTTCAACACTACCGCTGCCGAGTGATTTGCGATTTCGTATATTGGATCTAAAGAATGCGATTTTGTGGCCGATAAACCATTAACCCATCTTTAGATTTGAAAAAATGAAACTGAAAACGGTGCCGAATCCGCTCCAGAAGTATCGCAGCGCATGCTGTCTCGTCATGGCTTTCTTGCTGACTGGCTGTGCTGCCGCACCACACGCTGATGTCGATGTGCAAAAGCTCGCGCGAATAAAAACGGTGGCTGTTTCGGCGCCTCACAAGACGGTGTACTCAGTAGGTACGAGCAGCGGCCCGCTCATTATCCCCGGCGGTGGAATACTCGCGGCAGCGATAGGCGGGGCGGTATCGGGGAGCATCAACGCATCGACTAACAAACACGCCGCAACCTTTAACGATCTCGTTACGGCGAAGGTTGGAGACACACACCTTTATCGTCGTTTCGTTGACGGTATCGAAGCAGAGCTTCGCAACCAAGGGTACGTTGTGAGCGAGGTGGATCTTTCGCAGGACGGTATGCCGAAAGTTGTAATGAAGGGCGCTACGGCTGAGCTCGTCGGGCCGAAATACGAAGGGGCGGATGCGATTCTTATCATGAACGTAGGTGTCGCCTACTACGCGCCGGGGCCGATGAACGTGTTTTCGCGTCAAGTTGTTGGCGAGATATCCATGTTCGAGACGAGCGATTACACAAAGACGTTCAGGCAGCCAGTTCGTCTCTCGAGATTCGACGACCCCTACAGCTAGAACTTCAGGCTTCTAGTGGAGCTTGCAGACTCATCGGCCCCCCTCAATTCAGATCACTTATCGTTCATGGGCAAGACGTTAAGCTCGCCCTTTAGCGGGCGATTTTTTCGCTCGCTCTGTGCAACTGTGCGCAAGGGCGCTTTATCTGCTGCAGCGCCCTTAGCGACGTCGGCATTCGTAGCATCCATGGCCGCCCGACCCAACAAAAAAAACTGCTGATGTGTACGTCCTTCATTCGCGATCGCGGCGATATGTCAATCAGTCTTGTAAGCGGCTGTTCGCCGGCACACTCGATATTTCCCGCCTGCGGTCCTGTCAAGTGTCCGCCTTTGGTGCAAATCCCGTCCGCCGGTTTCTCATCCACATCATTTCGCAAAACTCCGTCAGTTCAGAGATTTTGCTTTTGGTATAGTTCAGGGATTCAGGGTGAGCCTTAAGATCGGCATCATTGCACTCCTTTTGATCAGATAGAAATTTTGTTAAATTCTAAGGCGGGGGCACGTTGAATTTCTTTCCTCACATTTCCGTTAAGATACCTAGAAATCCGAACGGACTTATTGCTGCAGACAAACAATCTCAAGCCAATTTTTGGGAATACGTTGACAACGAGATTGAAAATGGGCTTTCGGGTGCCATCGGCTGTTACATCTTTTCAATTAGGGCTGGAAAGGGCGTGCTGCCATGGTATGTTGGCCTCGCTATGAAACAGTCGTTTCGCAAGGAATGCTTTACGAGTCACAAACTTTTGCATTATAACAACTCCGTTGCGGGACGAAAGGGCACTCCATTGCTGACACTAATTCCAAAATATACGCCAAATGGAAGACTTGTCTGCCCGACGGGAAGCTCACATCGTGACATTGAATTTTTGGAAACGATGCTCATTTCAAACTGCTTGAGCAGAAACCGCGATTTATGCAATAAAAAGGATACCAAGCTTTTGCGCGAAATGATCGTATCTGGTTTTCTCAATACGCCAAAAGGCAAGGTGACCTCTTCAGTTTCAGCCTTTCGGATTTTAATTGGGGTCTAGGGGAATTATCTCGCGAGCGAGCAATAGTACAAGATATAAAACGCAATCGTACTTCCTGAGAGAGGCCCGATTTTATCAGTTTGTTGCTGAGTGCGATTTTTTCGCCTAGCGGTGGCTCAAAATTGATCATCGGCCGTCGACGCGGCACGACTGTCGAACCCTACCCGATTGATCTACCGATTCTCTAAACGCACGTCAAGATATTCAATTTTAACGGGGGATGAATTGAAAGAAAAATTGCAATGGTCTGAAAGTTTCGCCTTCATGAGTGCTCCAAAAAGTGAAGAAGACGCAGCGTGGCAAGGGCGATTCATTAATGAGGTTGAAAGTGAATCCCCTAGAGGGGTAGTCCTTACGATTGTATCTTTTATTGACGAATTGCTAATTAATATATTGATTTCATACTTTCCAAATAAGAGCCATTCCAAAAAACTTCTCGGCGACTTGGACGGTTGCTTGAGCACAATAATGCACAGGGCAAATGTCGCCTTCGCGCTTTCCCTGCTGAGGGAGCGAGAATACAAGGCTATCAAAGTGTTGGCAAGAATAAGAAATGAATTTGCTCATAAGTGGGACGGGACTGCATTCGATACTGATGAAGTATCAAAGCTGGTGAAGTCATTTCCGCCGGAATATTTTATTTATGTGGATGGAACAAATAGGGCAAAATTTAACCGTGTGGCCTCCGACGTTGTGCAAGAATTATTGGGTAGATATCAGTACGCAGAAGAGATTTGTCAGATCTTACCGAGAGAGTACCGGAGCATCTTTGATCTCTCCGACGAAGAAAGGCGTCAGTTTTTGAAAGTACAGAATAAAAATTAAAAATTTGATCACTTCAATAACATCTTGTGGCGTAGCTTTTCGGCCGGACACTTCGCGTCTCGTCATATCGCGGGATGGAGGACTGGGGCTTGGACTTTTATGCGAGTTATCTCCGACGGACTGGAAAGGGCTGGCGAACCTCGTGTGGAATTTATCGAAGGCACGGGGGCCGACTGGCTAGCTAGGCTCTTACGGATATTTTGGTCAAACTTAAATCACCCGAGGCATCTGTCCTGTCAGTGGTGCCTAACTGGCGTGGGACAGAAATGCAGGTGCTCCGGAGAAGCCTAAGCGCGGCAGGATAGGATCCGCCACGCCTCATAAGAGCTACTTCACCGCCCCCAACGCCAACCCCTTAACCAAGAACCGCTGCAACCAAGCAAACACAATAGAAACCGGCAGCGTCGCACAAAGAGTAGCAGCCATCACCAAATGCCACTCCACAACATACTTCCCAGCCACCATATCCGTAACCTGCACGGTCAAAGTCTTATTCTCCGGCGATCGAATCAACGTGTAGACCACCGCAAACTCATTCCAAGCATTAATGAAGGTAAAGATCGCCGTAACAACAATCGCAGGCACAGCCAACGGCAAGAAAACCTTAAAAACAGCCCTCGTCCTCCCACACCCCTCCAACCAGGCCGACTCCTCCAGATCCCTCGGCACCGTCTGAAAGTAAGAAGACAACATCCAAACCGCAAACGCGATATTGAACGCAGCATAAGAAACGATGACGCCAATCTTGGAGTCAACCAGATTCCCATCCCCATAAGGAATCATCGCTGCGAGCCGGAACAACCCAACAACCAGCAAGATCGGCGACAACATCTGCGTCACCAGCAGAAACTGCGAATACAGCCCCTTCCCACGAAACGGAAATCTGGCCAACGCATAAGCCGCCGGCAAGCTCACTGCCAACGCCAACGCAGTCGACAAAAAGCTAATCACACAACTATTCCTCAGCGCCACGCCGAAGTTAGCCGCAACCCACATATCCGAAAAGTTGCTCCACTGCCAATGCACCGGCAACCACCGCGCCGGATAAACAAAGATCTCCGTAGCCGGCTTCAACGCAGTAAACAACATCACAGCAAACGGAAACAGCACGGCCACAATCAGCGGCGAAAGTGCCAACCAGCACCACAGCGAGCGCTTCATCTTGACGCTGAGACTCATGATGTCTCTCCTTCTTTCGCGGGCTGCAGGCGCAGATAGGCGATCGAGAAAACGAACAGCATGACGAGCATGATCAGCGACACCGCCGCGGCTTCGCCGGGACGTCCCAGCCGGAACCCAAGCTCATAGAGATACGTAACGAGAATATGCGTGCCGTTATCCGGCCCGCCTTGCGTCATCACCCAGATGATCGGGAAAGAATTGAACACGTAGATCACGTTCAACAGAATCGTCATGTTGATGAACGGCCGCAAGAGTGGCATCGTCAGCTTGCGAAACTGCTGCCACGCACTGGCGCCATCCATCCGCGCCGCTTCATAAATGTCACCCGGCACCGACGACAATCCGCCCAGCAGAATCGTCACCGTAAATGGAATCGACACGAGAATACCGACGGCGATCTCCACCGGAAACGCGAGCTCCGGCGTCGCGAGCCAATGTATCGGGCCGTTGATCAAGCCAAGCCGCTGCAACGTGACGTTGACCATGCCGTAGTCATCGTTGAAGGCCCAGCGCCACACCACGGCGGTCATCGTCAGCGAGACGGACCACGGCAGCATCACAATCGTGCGCGCCACGCCGCGTCCATAGAAATCCTGATTCAGGATCAGCGCGACCGGCACCGAAATCAGCACCGTGCCGCCCACCACGCACACGGTCCAGACAATCGTCCGCTTAGCCGCGGCGAGAAACGAGGGGTCCGTGAAAATCGTATAGAAGTTCTGCAGACCGGTGAAATCGCGGATCGCGCCGAAGCGCGAGACCTCGTGCAGCGATTGCCACACGATGTTGAAAATCGGATAGCTGATGATGAAAAGCGCCAACACCAGACTCGGCGCAATCAGCAACCAGGGCGCCTGGAGGCGCGAAGAAGCGGAACGGCTCATGCGTGCTCGATCGTAAGACGCGTTCACATTAAAAAGCGGACGCGACGGGATGGGCCGGATAGTGCACTACGGACATAACAGCCGAAACGCGCGCCGCCTTCGCAACGGCGGCGCGCGTTCCGTATTCAGCAAATCACTACGAGACTACGCGATTACTTACCGAGCGACTTGTTCGCTTGCGTCGCTGCGGCATTCAACGCGTCCGCCGGCTTCGCCTTGCCCAGGTAGATCGATTGCATTGCATCGGTCACGGCCTTCGCGGTGTCTTCCCAACCGGTCACAGTCGGCGCGAAATGAGCCGTCGGCAGCAGCGCGACGAAAGCTTTGGTATCCGGATCGTTGAACGCCGGATCGGTCGCCTCAGCCTTGGTGGTCGGCAGGAAGCCTTCGGTCGTCGTGAACTCGACGCGCGGTTCCTTCGTGAACAGATAGTCCAGGAACTTCCAGGCCGACTTCTTCACCTTCGAGTTCTTGAACATCACGATCGAGTCGGTCACCGCGTAGGTGGCGTGCGTCGTGCCCATCGGGATCGGATCGATGCCGTACTTCAGGTTCGGCGCTTCCTTCTTGATCTGCTTGGCGAGGAACGGTGCGGAGATCATCATCGCAACACGGCCCTGCTTGAACAGGTTCTGTACGTCTTCGCGGCTGTAGCCGGTTACGCCAGGCTGCGTCAGGCCGTCGTCGATCATCGTCTTGTACAGCGTGGCCGCCTTGATGCCGGCCGGCGAATTGAACGCCGCCTTGCCGTCCTTGCCTACGACGTCGCCGCCGTTAGTCCACAGGGCGTAGTAATAGTAGACGTCGGTTTCGATTTCCTTGCCTTGCAGACCGAAGCCGGCAATGCCCTGCGCCTTCAGTTTCTTCGACGCATCGATCACGTCATTCCACGTTTTCGGGCCGTCGGGGTAACCGACCTTCGCGAGCAGATCCTTGTTGTAGTAGAGCGCGCGTGCGGAAGCGGCGATCGGCAGGCCGTACACCTTGCCGTTGATCTCGCCCGGTGCGAGGAACGGGCCGATGAAGCGGCCCTTGAAGCTGGCGTCCATGTAGCCGTCGAGCGGTTCGGCGACGTCGTCCTTCACGAAGTCGAGCAGCCAGCGCGTGCCGACAATCGCCAGGTCGGCGTTGGCGCCGCCGGAGATGTCCGTTTGCAGTTTCTGTTGCAGCGTGTCCCAGTTCACGTCTTCGATCTTGATCGTGGTGCCGGGATTGGCCTTCTCGAAGTTACGGGCCATCTTTTCGAAGTACGGTGCGGTCGCATCGCTGTAATGCGCGACCGTCACGCGAACCGTGTCGGCGTGAGCCGCGACGGCGATACCTGCAAACGCGAGCGCCACGGCAACTTTGCCTAGCGCGAGGGAAGCACGGGCATGCAACGACATTTCTCTCTCCTGTGTCGATCGGAGTTAGCGTTTTGGCGCTTGCTCCGGTCCCATCCGATGATGGTGGGGGGTGGTCTGCTGCCGTCGCCGGCCGCTTTGGGTTAAATTGTTTGAAAAAATCCTACATGACGCAAAATAGCTTGTCACGTAGGGTCTGCCATATTTTTTCTCAGTCAGTTTTGTGCATAAGATGCTGTAAAGCAGGGGTATTCTGCGTAACGCGAAGTCACGGATACCCAATCTTCGGGATGACTAGACAACTGTTCGATGCCGGTTTTGTAGGAAATTTACACGCTAAACCGGCACTGCAACGAGCTTGAGGGGCGAGGGCAGACATGAATCGTGTGGTGTTGGTGACGGGCGCTTGCGGTGGGATCGGCAGCGTGTTGTGCAAGCGTTTCGTGGAGCAGGGCGACACCGTGCTGGCGCTCGATGTCGACGCGGTCGCGCTGCACGGATTGGTTGCGCAACTCGGCGCCGCGCATGTCACGCCGATCGCGGTCGACCTGGGTGACGCTGCCGCAGTGCAGCAAGCGGTTGCCGAAGCGGTGAAAACGCGCGGCCCGGTGGACGTGCTGGTCGCCAACGCGGGTGCCGCCAAAGGTTTGACGCTCGCCACGACGGATGCCGCCAGCTGGCAGCGCGACATTCATCTGAATCTGAACGGCACGTATCACTCGGTGGAAGCGGTGCGCGCGTCGATGATCGAACGGCAGAAGGGCGTGCTGGTGCTGATCGGCTCGGTAAACGGCATGGCCGCGCTCGGGCATCCGGCGTATAGCGCGGCGAAAGCGGGTCTCATCAGCTACACAAAAGCGCTGGCGATCGAACTGGGCCGCTATGGCATCCGCGCGAACATCGTCTGTCCGGGCACGGTGAAGACGCAGGCGTGGCAGGCGCGCGTCGACAAGAATCCGCAGGTCTTCGAGGATCTGAAAAAGTGGTACCCGTTGCGCGACTTTGCGACACCGGACGACATCGCCGATGCGGTGCTGTTCCTCTCATCGCCGATGGCGCGCGTGATTACCGGTGTCGCGTTGCCGGTGGACGGTGGGCTGATGGCCGGCAACCGTTTGATGGCGGAAGAGTTGACGCTCGAATCGCTTTGAATGGATTGGATTCGCTTTGAACTGCTTTGACCCGATAGCGCGGCGTGTTCTTTGCTCGATGAAGCAAGGCAACACGTTCGCATGACAGCACGACGATGAGGACAGCATGGCAGCAGTGCAACTAAGCGGCATCTTCAAACGCTATGGCGACACGCAAGTGGTGCACGGCATCGATCTCAACATCGACGACGGCGAGTTCGTCGTGCTGGTCGGCCCGTCGGGTTGCGGCAAGAGCACGCTGATGCGCATGGTGGCCGGGTTGGAGGAAATCAGCGGCGGCGATCTGATGATTGGCGGCACGCGCGCGAATACGCTCGCACCGCAGCAGCGCAATATCTCGATGGTGTTCCAGAGCTACGCGCTCTATCCGCATCTGTCGGTCTACGAAAACATCGCGTTCGGACCGCGGATTCGCAAGGAATCGTCGGCGAGTTTCAAGCCGAGAATCGAAGCTGCGGCGAAGATGCTGAACCTCGGCAGTTATCTGGATCGTTTGCCGCGCGCGCTGTCGGGTGGGCAACGTCAGCGGGTGGCAATGGGCCGCGCGGTGGTGCGCGAGCCTTCGCTGTTTCTGTTCGACGAACCGCTGTCCAATCTCGACGCCAAACTGCGCGTGCAGATGCGCACGGAAATCAAGGCGCTGCATCAGCGTCTGAAGAATACGGTGATCTACGTCACGCACGATCAGATCGAAGCGATGACCATGGCCGACCGCATCGTCGTGATGAATGCGGGGCGGATCGAGCAGGTCGGTCGTCCGCTTGATTTGTACGACCGTCCGGCGAATTTGTTCGTCGCGAGTTTCCTCGGCTCGCCGTCGATGAATTTTGCGGAAGGCGTGTTGGTCAATCGCACGGATGGACAGGGTTTCGCGTTAAAACTCACCGACGGTGGCGAGGTCGTGCTGGAAGGCACGCCGGACTCGGCGGTGGTCGGCGCAAAAATCACGCTTGGTGTGCGTCCCGAACACATTGAAACGATGGCTGACAAGCCGGACACCACGATGGAAGTCGAAGTGGTCGAGCCGACTGGCGCCGAGACCCATTTGTACGGGAAAATAGGCGGCAACACGTGGTGCGTGACAACTCGCCAGCGCTCGAAAGTCGAGCCCGGTCAGCGCGTCACGCTGCGTCTGCCGGCTGAGCATATTCATCTGTTCGATACGGAGAGTGGACGCAGGCTGGTCTGAACCGCGTGTTGCCGCTTGAGGCTGATTCAAGCTGACTGAAGCTGCGATGCGACGCGGATTCAATTAACCCTTAAGGAACACCGGGTGTCCGCACCGAACTTGATTCCCCACATCCGCGGCGCGCTGGCCAATCTGCGGCCCGCCGAGCGCAAGGTTGCCGAGATGGTGCTGAGCGACGTCGACTTTGCGATGCGCGCGAGCATCACCGAGCTCGCCCAGCGTGCGGACGTGTCCGAGCCTTCCGTCACGCGCTTTTGCCGCGCGATCGGCGCGCATGGTCTGCGCGACTTCAAGATGCAATTGGCGCAGAGCGTGGCGGGCGGGGTGCAGTATGCGTCGACGGCGGTTGCGCGTGACGATGACGTGCAGACGTTGATGGACAAGGTGGGTGAGGCAGCAGTCGATGGGATCACGCATGCGTGTGCTGCGTTGGATCCGGCGGTGGTTGAGAGTGCGATTGCGGCGTTGTCGAGCGCGGGGCGGGTTTTCTTCTTTGGTGTTGGGTCGGGTTCGGGGCTTGTTGCGCAAGATGCGGCTTTGAGGTTTTTGCGGCTGGATATTGCGGCTACTGCGTTTACTGATGGTCATTTGCAACGGCTTTACGCGGGGCTGATGGAACCGGGGGATGTGGCGTTTGCGATTTCTCATTCGGGCCGCAGCGTCGAAGTGAATGAAAGTATTCAGATCGCGAAGGAGCGTGGCGCTACTACGATTGCGCTGACGAATGTCGGCTCGCGGTTAGCGTGGTTGGTCGATATTCCGCTGCTGCTGCGCGTGCCAAGTCCGATCGATCCGAATACGCCAGGTGTGTCCCGGCTCGTGCATCTGTGCATCATGGATGCGCTGGCGATCGGCGTCGCGTTGAAGGCGCGGCCCAAGACGCTTGAAAAGATGCGGCACGCGAAGGCGCGGTTGTCGTCGCATGAGCCGGAAGCGGCGGGGGATTGACGGGGAAGGATGGCCCGCTTCTTCAGCCCTGCGACGAACGCGCGAACAGTCACGCTGCTTGAGGACGCCAGGCGATCATGCCCGCCGTCCGTGCGCGAACCTCCGGCGAGGCTAAGCAGGTCGCAACGGCCTCGTATCCCGGCGTGCCTGGATAGGGGGCGACTAGCGTGGGCGGGCTGTGATTGGCCGGGCACAGAATAATTGATTCGTCAGGGCCGATTGCCGCCAGATCCAGGATCGCCGACGAACGCGTCATCAGAAACAGCGGACGTCCACCCACTTTGGCGCGTTGGCGAAGATGGATGATCAATGCTTCCTGCGTCGCCTGATCTAAGCCTTGCTCCACCATGTCGACGACGAGGGCGGCTGGGCCTTCGGATTCCAGTTCGACGAGCAGAGCAATTAACGCTTCCGATTCTGCCGCGCCTTCTCCAATGAGCCACGCCAGAGTCTGATCCACTCGCGATTTGAGAGCCGCATCCGCTTCAAGGCGGCCTACGGTCACGGCATTTCCATCCTGTAGCCGTTCAAGACCCAGGAATGCGGCATTCGGTATGTTCTCAGCCAGGCATTTCGCCAGTCGTGTCTTGCCGCTCCCCAACGGACCGATGATGTAGTTCAGCGGCCGGATGTCGCGAAGTTCGAATCGTTCTCCACCCCATGGCCACGGGAGATCAAAAGCTGTGGTGAATTCCGAGGAAGGTTTGAGCAAGCGTGCCAGCTCTCCATCGGCAGGCGCCTGACCTCGGGCAAGATCAGCACGAAGCCCTCGGACCTTGGCTATCGTTTCCACGAGCTCCCGAATTCCAGCTTCAAGCGCCGCCTCGTGGGCAGCCAACGCGGGTTCCAGACTCTGCGGGTCGCCTTTCAACACCTGTGCCACTTGGGCGAGGCTGAGGCCAAGCGCGCGCAAGGCCACGATTTCCGCCGCACGATTCATTTCCTCGGGACCGTAGGTACGATACCCGGCGACCGTGCGTGCCGGCGCCACCAAGCCTCGCTGTTCATAGAGTCGCAGGGCCTTGGTCGAGACGCCGAGCTGTCTCGCTGCTTCGGAAGCACTTAAGAATGGAGTGGAACAACGCATGAGTCACCTCTTCGTTTGCTGACCACTCACATCATGGAGTTGGCCCTTGGGGCCGAGTCAATCGAATAGTTACAGCGCGGCATTTTTTCAATGTTTCGATTACTTCGCTCGCAAAACGATTACAAACGGCCTGTTTTCTCGCAAAACGATTACGAGATGGCGCCTTGTCTTGCTGAAATGACTTCGGCGCGCTCAAGCTTTGAATTGCCGACGCTTTACGACGCTACCGTCATCCACCCAAACCGTCGCGACAACCTCAACGTCGCCGCGCGCAAAGTCTGCGCGGGGCCGCCCGTGAGCTCGCTATCAAAGCTACCGCTCGGCCCCATCACCGCGAGCACCAAACAGATGCTGCCGGTATGGTCCAGCACCGGCGCGGCCAAGGTATTGATACCCGGCACGGGCTTGCTCAACGCGGTATCGATACCATCCGCGCGGATTTGCGCGAGCCGCTGCGCGTAGGCTTTTGTCAGCTGCTGCGGTGACGGTGCCGTCCCCGCAAAAATCTCCCCCGCCTCAGCCCCTGCCAACCGCAAATGATCCTGCGCTAGCAGCCCAGTACGCACATCGTCCGCGACATAAGCAGCAAACACCCGCCCAATCGCCGTATTCACGAGCGACATCACCGTGCCGACCCGCAAGCTCACATGCAGCGGCCGCGCCGATTCTTCCAGTCGCACGACGGTCGGCCCGAGCGGCCCGAGCACCGCCATCGCGACACTCATTCCCGTCGATACCGCCAGTTCGACCACTTCCGGCTCAGCTTCCCGAGTCGGCGACAAACGCTGCAAGCCGATCAGCCCAAGCTCAAGCGCTAAAGGCCCGGCTTCGAAACAACCTGCAGCATCGCGGTTCAGCAAACCGATCTTGAGCAGACTCACCAGATGCGGAAACGCTTTGGCCGGCGGCATGCCCGCAGCGGCCGCAAGATCGCGCAAGCTCAACGGCCGCGCAGCCGCAACCAGCGCGCCGAGCAATTCGCCCGTGCTGTCGAGCGATTGGATACCGCGCTGCGGCTTCGCATCGGCAGAAGCGGCGGAAGCGGCGGAAGCGTAGGAGAGGTCGAGAGAATCGGTCACGATGCGGAAGAAGCTAACAAGGAAGGCGCTGCCGCAAGTTCAGCGCTAATGTCATGAGCCGCGGCAAGCAGCGCGCGAGCCGTCGGACCATCGGCGGCAACGTCGATCACGCCCGTCGAGCCGATCACCGTCAGCGCGAGGCACAAGCGGCCGTCCGCATCGAGCACCGGTGCACTCAAACTGCTGATGCCCGGGCTCGGCGCATCGACGCTGCATTCCAACGTGCGTGCACGGATAGCATCTAAAGCTGCTTCGAACGCGGCACGTTCATCAGCCGGCGTCATCGCGCTATCCAGCGAGCCCGACTGATTCGCCCACATCCCCGCCAACGCCTCGCGTGGCAGATAAGCGCAAAACACGCGACCCGTCGACGTCGCCGGCAGCGACATCACCGTGCCCACGTGCAGATTCACATGCAACGGAAAGCCCGCATGCTCATAGCGGACGATGGTCGGCCCTTGCGGCCCCGCGATACAGATCGCGACGCTGAACCCGATCGCCTCGGCCAAAGCGGCGACGCGTGGCACGGCGGCGCGAAACGCCGGCTGATTCTCCAGATGCATTAACCCAAGCCGCAACGACAGCGGACCGGGTTCATAACGGCCCGACAGTTCGTCACGTTTGATCAGACCTAAGCGGCTCAAGCTCACCAGATAGGCATGCGCTTGCCCCGGCGCGATCTGCGCGGCAGTGGCGAGATCGGACAAAGCCAGCGGGCTGCGCGCCTGCGCGAGCGCCAGCAACACGCGGCCGCCCACTTCAACGCTCTGAATCCCGCGCTGCGTCTTGCCGCCATCCGCCGTCTCGCTGCCGCCCGCGCCTTTGTCGGTGGCCGATTTCGCTGCTTTGCTCACACCTGCGCTCGTCCGTAAAAAGGGTCCATGTTAGCCGAAGCCCTGCGCGAAAGCCGCGCCTTCCTGCCCTTATCTTAGGCGTTCTGTTATTTGCGTATAGCGATACATTTCGCTATTGACAAATAAACTGGCCCGGCCATAAGATGCATTCACCCCGACATACCGGTGCAGTCACAGAGTCAAAACGGGGCGAGACAACCCCCAATACCGTCAGCCCGCGCCTCTGAAATCGGAACGCGCAGCCGGCCGTCTCGCCTCACGTCCAACTTTTGAGGGAGACAAGCATGGCAAAGGCATTCGCATCCCAGGCCGATCTGGAAGTCAAGAAAGTCACGTGGACCAAGCTATCCGAGAACGCCTACGCGTACACCGCTGAAGGCGATCCGAACTCGGGCGTGATCATCGGTGACGACGGCGTGCTGATCGTCGACACCACCGCCACGCCGGCCATGGCGCAAGACCTCATCGCGAAGATTCGCAGCGTCACCGATAAACCGATCAAATACGTCGTGCTGTCGCACTACCACGCGGTGCGCGTGCTCGGTGCGTCGGCGTATTTCGAAGAAGGCGCACAACAGGTGATCGCGAGCCGCGGCACGTACGAGATGATTGTCGAGCGCGGCGAAGCAGACATGAAGTCGGAAATCGAGCGCTTCCCGCGTCTCTTCGCCGGTGTCGAAACGGTGCCGGGCCTGACGTGGCCCACGCTCGTGTTCGAAAAAGAAATGACGCTGTTCCTAGGCAAGCTCGAAGTGCGCATCGCGCATCTGGGCGCGGGCCACACGAAGGGCGATACGGTGGTGTGGCTGCCTTCGCAGAAGGTACTGTTCTCCGGCGACCTGGTCGAATACGACGCAGCCTGCTATTGCGGCGATGCTCAACTGGAACAATGGCCGGCCACGCTCGAAGCGCTGCGCGCGTTGAAGGCCGAGAAGCTGGTGCCGGGCCGCGGTCCCGCATTGACCACGCCGGAAGACGTCAACAAGGGCCTCGATTACACGAAAGACTTCGTCACCACGCTGTTGCAGCAAGGCCGCGAAGCCGTCGAACAGAAGCTCGACCTGAAGGCCGCGATGGCGCACACGCGCAAGGCAATGGATCCGAAGTTCGGCCACGTATTCATCTACGAACACTGCCTGCCGTTCGACGTCTCGCGTGCCTTCGACGAAGCGAGCGGCATCACGCATCCGCGCATCTGGACCGCGCAACGCGACAAGGAAATGTGGGACGCGCTGCAAGCCTGATAAGAGCATAGAAACGCCGGAAAGCGTCAAGCAGAGCAGAGAAGGACGGAGACACAAGATGAGCATCAACTACCAGACGCTGTCGTTCGACTATAAGCCGTGCCGGGAGCAGGCGGAGCAGGGCGACGCGGAACAGGTGGCCTATCCCGTGATCGTGGTCGGCGCGGGGCCGGTGGGCCTCGCTACCGCGATCGATATCGCGCAACAGGGCGTGCCGGTCGTATTGGTCGACGACGACTGTTCGCTGTCCACCGGTTCGCGGGCGATCTGCTTCTCAAAGCGCTCGCTCGATATTTTCGACCGGCTCGGCTGCGGGCAGCGCATGGTAGACAAGGGCATCAGCTGGAATGTCGGCAAGGTGTTCCTGAAAGATGAACTGGTGTACACGTTCAATCTGCAACCGGAAGCGGGCCACAATCGGCCCGCGTTCATCAACCTGCAGCAGTACTACGTCGAAGGCTTTCTGCTCGAACGCGCGCAGGAGATGCCGAATCTCCAGATCCGCTGGAAGAGCAAAGTGGTCGGCGTGCAGCAGAACGGCACGGCTGGTAGTGCTCAAGCCAGTGTGACGCTGACGGTCGATACACCGAACGGTCAGTACCTGTTACGCGGCCGCTATGTGGTGGCCGCCGATGGCTCACGCAGCCCGATGCGCAATCTGATGGGACTCGACAGCCACGGCGTGACGTTCAAAGATCGCTTCCTGATCGCGGACGTGAAGATGGAAGCGGAGTTTCCAACCGAGCGTTGGTTCTGGTTCGATCCGCCGTTCCATCCGAATCAATCGGTGCTGTTGCATCGTCAGCCGGATAACGTGTGGCGGATCGATTTTCAGTTGGGCTGGGACGCTGACCCGGTGCTGGAAAAAACGCCGGAACGCGTGATCCCGCGCGTGCGTGCGTTGCTCGGACCGGATGCAAAGTTCGAGCTGGAATGGGTCAGCGTCTATACGTTTTCGTGTTTGCGCATGGATCGTTTCCGGCACGGCAACGTGTTGTTCGCGGGCGATTCCGCGCATGGCGTGTCGCCGTTCGGCGCACGTGGCGCGAATAGCGGCATGCAGGACGCGGAAAACCTCGCATGGAAACTGGCGATGGTGCTCGAAGGTAAAGCGTCCGATGCCTTGCTCGATACGTATGCAAGCGAGCGCGAATTCGCCGCTGATGAAAACATCCGCAACTCCACGCGTTCGACCGATTTCATCACGCCGAAGAGCCCGGTTAGCCGCGTATTCCGCGATGCTGTGTTGAAGCTCGCGCGGCATCACCCGTTTGCGCGGCAGTTGACGAATAGCGGCCGCTTGTCGGTGCCGGCGGTGTTGCGTGATTCCCCGTTGAATACGGCGGACAGCGACAGCTTTGAAGGTCTGATGGTGCCGGGGGCATCGTGCGTCGATGCGCCGGTTCATGTCGCCGGGGAATCCGCATGGTTGTTACAGCAACTCGGTCAGCAGTTCACAGGCGTGTTGTTCTGCGGCTCGGAAGGTATCGATCAGGCGACGCAAGCTGCGCTGGATGCATTGCAAAGTGGGCCGATTCCGCTGAAGCTCGTCGTTGTGGTGACGAGTAAAAATGTCCAGGTCGCTGTGCCTTCGGGTGCAAAGGTGGTGCACGACGTCGACGGTCTTGCCGCCGCTCGTTACGACGGCAAACCGGGCACGTTCTATTTGATCCGGCCGGACCAGCATGTGTGTGCGCGTCGTCGGCAACTCGACGCGAGCTTTGTGGAAGATGCGTTGAAGCGAGCGTTGTGCGTTGAGGGTACGGCCTGAAGGCAGGGCAAACGCGGCACATCGGCAAAAGAAAATAGCAGGAGACAGTGATGGCATTGAACACGCAACCCAATCTCGCCCGCCCCGACGATTTCTACGAGGCGCTGATCGACATGCATCGCGATCTGGACGATGCGCAGAGTCAGTCAGCCAACGCGCAACTGATCTTGTTGCTAGCCAACCATATCGGCGATCACGCGACGTTACTCGAAGCGATGCGGCACGCACGTGAAGGTGTGACCGATGTTTCGGGGCAAGGTGCACAGACCCATTCGCTGGTTGCCTGAACATGAATCACGACAAGCGGTAACGATATAACGCTGCACGCGCGTGGCCGTTCGAGCCGCGTGCAATTCACCACGGCGCGCGGCGCATCGATACCGCCGCATGCCGTCCCAGTAGAAAACCGAAACGCGGCGCATCAAGACGCCGGACCCAGCGGGTCCGCTGGACCCTCACGTTTGGAGATAACCGATGAGCCAATCCCTCGCCCCCGCGCTGGGCGCGTCCGCCGTTGCGCACGACGACCTGTTGTATCGCAAGGTTTCGATGCGGATCATTCCGTTTCTTTTTCTGTGTTACGTGGTGTCGTTTCTCGACCGCATTAATATCGGCTTCGCGCAATTGCAGATGAAGCACGACCTTGGTTTCAGCGACGCCATGTATGGTTTGGGCGCGGCGGTCTTCTATATCGGCTACGTGTTGTGTGAAGTGCCGAGCAACATGCTGCTCGCGCGCTTCGGCGCGCGCCGCACGTTCACGCGGATCATGCTGCTGTGGGGTATCGCATCGGTCGGCATGATGCTGGTGTCGAAACCCACGCACTTTTACGTGCTGCGTTTCATGCTCGGCGTGTTCGAAGCGGGGTTCTTTCCCGGCATCGTGCTGTATCTGACCTACTGGTATCCGGCCCGGCGGCGCGCAGCCGTGCTGTCGATTTTCTTCGCAGGCGTCGCAGTGGCGGGTGTACTCGGCGGCCTGGTGTCCGGCTGGATCATGCGCGATATGGGCGGCGTGATGGGGCTGTTCGGCTGGCAGTGGATGTTCGTGATCGAAGGTGCGCCGGCCATCGTACTTGGCCTGCTTGCCGCGTTTTATCTGGTTGACGGTCCGCAGCATGCAACGTGGCTCAACGACGCTGAGAAGGCACAACTGATCGCGCAGCGCGATGAAGACCGCCGCGTTTCATCGGACGCGCATTCATCGCGCTCTGTCATGCAAGCGTTGCGTAACCCGCGGGTGTATCTGTTCGCGTTCATCTATTTTTCGCTGACCTGCGCGTCGCTGACGCTGAGCTTCTGGATGCCGCTAATGATTCGCGACTTCGGCGTTCACGATGTGCTTGCGATCAGCCTGTACACCGTGATTCCGAATGCGGTCGGCGCAGTGGGCCTGATTCTGATTGCGCGGCACTCGGATCGTCGTGGCGAACGGCGCAGGCACTTTGCGGTTTGCACGATCGGCGGCGGCATCGCACTGTCTCTGCTGACGCTGCATCTGAGCAGCTTCCCAGCGATGCTTGCGATTCTCTCGGTGGCGGCCGTGCTGATCTTCGCGGCGTTGCCGATTTTCTGGACCGTGCCGTCGGGCTATCTATCGGGCACTGCGGTGGCGGCCGGAATTGCACTCATCAGCAGCATCGGTATTACGAGCGGGATTGTCAGCCCGTGGGTGATCGGTCTGATCAAGACGCACACGGGCAGCATGGACAATGCGTTATATTTGCTGACCGCGCTGCTGTTCGTCAGCGGCGTGGCGTTGCTGATTGGCGTACCGAAGGAAACGAAGCGGATCTAAGACGTGTGCGGGCCGCTGATCAAACACGCGTTGATGATGTCTGGATCGGTACCGCTCTAAAGCGCCGCATAAGCGACAGCTATCGCAGCCGCCAGCTTGGCGTTGTTGAGACCGATCTGAACGCTGCATTCCGCGCTCGCGCCGTCGGTCAATGCATTTACACGGGAAATAAGGAACGGTGTCACGCCCTTGCCGGTGATACCTTCCGCATCTGCTTCCGCCAGTGCCTGCTCAATTGCGAGATCGATGTCCTCACGTGGTAAGGCGAATGGCTCGGGAATCGGATTGGCAACCACAAGGCCGTTGTTCAGGCCTAGCGCCCAGTTGGCTTTCATGACACGCGCTATCTGTTGAGGATTGTCGAGGCGCACATCGACACCGAACTCGCTATCGCGCGTAAAGAACCCGGGAAGACTGTCGGTGCCGTAGCCGATCACCGGTACGCCATGCGTCTCCAGGTATTCCAGCGTGAGCTGGACGTCGAGGATCGATTTGATGCCGGCACACACCAATGCGACCGGCGTGCGGGCGAGCTCCTGCAGATCAGCTGAGATGTCGAAGCTTTCCTGCGCGCCCCGATGTACGCCGCCGAGACCGCCAGCGGCGAATACACGGATCTTCACCAGGTCGGCGATGATCATCGTCGCCGAGATCGTCGTCGCGCCATCTGCGCCACACGCAACCAGAATCGGAATATCGCGTCGGCTGACCTTGGCCACATCGCGGCCGCCGCGAGCGAGGCGCTCAATCTCCTCACGTGTGAGTCCGACCTTGATACGGCCGTCCAGAATCGCGCAGGCGGCAGGTATCGCGCCGTGGGCACGGACTTCGGCTTCGAGCACAAGCGCAGTTTCGGCGTTCTTTGGCCAAGGGGCGCCATGCGAGATGATCGACGACTCCAGTGCCACAACCGGTCGCTCTGCGTCCAACGCCGCAGCGACTTCCGGGTGGACATCCAAAAAATCACTTAGTCGCATCATCTCTCCTTGGCCAGGGTGAGCGCAGTGTCCTCGATCATGTCCTCCTGGCCGCCTACCATGCCACGGCGCCCCAGTTCGACCAGGATATCACGAGCCGGTACGCCGTACTTTTGTCCTGCGCGCTTTGCAAACAGGAGGAAGGAACCGTACACGCCTGCATAACCAAGCGTGAGCGCATCGCGATCGACGCGTATCGGAAAGTCCATGATCGGCACGACCAGGTCCTCGGCCACGTCCTGAATCTTCCAGACGTCGACGCCCGTCTGAATGCCCATGCGATCGCACACCGCGACGAGTACTTCCATCGGCGTGTTACCGGCGCCCGCGCCCAAACCCGCGGCGGCTGCATCGATTCGGGTGGCGCCAACCTCGATGGCGGCGATGGAGTTCGCAACTCCCATGGCGAGGTTATGGTGACCATGGAAGCCGAGTTCGGTCTCCGGTTCCAGCGCCGCCCGGACAGCGGCAAGACGGGCCTTGACGTCCTCGGGCAGCATATATCCGGCGGAGTCGGTCACGTAGACGCAGTTCGCACCATAGCTTTCCATTAGCCTCGCCTGCTTCACGAGACCCTCGGGCGTATTCATGTGCGCCATCATCAGAAAGCCGACGGTATCCATACCGAGCTTGCGCGCGAGCGTGATGTGCTGTTCAGAGACGTCGGCTTCCGTGCAGTGCGTGGCCACGCGGATCGTGTTCACACCAAGCTCGTGTGCCATTTTCAGATGGTCCACCGTGCCAATGCCCGGAATCAGCAACGCCGAGACGCGCGCCTGCTTCATGAGGGGGATGACGACGGAGAGGTAGGCCTCGTCAGTGTGGGCGGGAAAGCCGTAGTTCACGGAGCTGCCGCCCAGGCCATCGCCGTGCGTGACTTCGATCAGCGGCACGCCCGCTTCGTCCAGACCTTGCGCGATCTCCTTCATCTGGTCCAGCGTCATCTGGTGACGTTTCGGATGCATGCCGTCGCGCAGCGTCATGTCATGCACCACGACCTTCTTGCCTTTGAAGTTCATGTCCGATTCCTCCTTAATGAGCGGCGGGTTCGAGCTTGAGCGAGCCGCTCAGGATCTGTTCGGCGAACATCTCGGCGGTGCGCGCGGCGGCGGCCGTCATGATGTCGAGGTTGCCGGCATATTTCGGCAGATAGTCGCCCAGGCCTTCGACCTCCAGGTAGATCGAGACTCGATCGCCGTCGAACACGGGGCCATTGGCGAGCCTGTAGCCGGGCACGTATTTGCGTACCTGTTCGATCATGTCGTGTACGGACTTCTCGATCGCGGCGGTATCGGGCGTGCCTTCTACGAGGCAATGCACGGTGTCGCGCATCATGAGTGGCGGATCGGCGGGGTTGATGATGATGATCGCCTTGCCTTCCTTTGCGCCGCCTACCTTCGAGATTGCACCGGCTGTCGTTCGCGTGAACTCGTCGATGTTCTTGCGCGTTCCTGGACCGGCCGATCGGCTGGACACGGTTGCGACGATTTCGGCGTAGCGCACGGGCTGCACGCGCGACACCGCATACACCATGGGGATCGTCGCCTGGCCGCCGCAAGTCACCATGTTGACGTTCATCTCGCCGTGGCCGACGTGCTGTTGCAGATTGACGGGCGGCACGCAATACGGACCAATGGCCGCCGGCGTGAGATCGATCATCATCACACCCAGTTCATTGAGCTTGCGCGAGTTTTCCGCATGCACGTATGCACTCGTCGCGTCGAATGCGATCTGGATGTCGTCAGCTTTTACATGAGGCAGCAAGCCGTCTACACCTTCCGACGTGGTTTTCAGGCCAAACTCTCGCGCCTTTTTCAGGCCATCGGACTCGGGGTCGATGCCCACCATCCACACGGGTTCGAGCACGTCACTGCGTTGCAGCTTTGCCAACAGATCCGTGCCGATGTTGCCAGGTCCGATCAATGCGCATTTCACCTTGTTCTTCGCCATGTCTCCTCCTTCGGGTCAAACGAATCGCACCGAGCAACTGCCGATGCCGTCAATGGAAGCATTGAGGCTGTCGCCGGCTGCGACGGGAACCATCGCCGCCAGCGAGCCGGACAGCACGACTTCACCGGCCTTCAATGACTCGTCCAGTTCGCCCAATGTGTTGGCCAGCCACGCCACTGCTTCAAGCGGGTTACCAAGCGCAGCGGCACCTGAGCCGGTAGTGACCACCTCACCGTTCTTCTCCAGCTTCATCGCGCATCCGACCAGGTCGACCTCGCGCGGATCGACAACGCGCTTGCCCAGCACGAAGACACCGCACGACGCGTTGTCGGCCACCGTGTCTTCGATGCGGATTTTCCAGTCGCGGATGCGCGAATCGACGATCTCAAAGCAAGCCATCACGCCTGCGGTGGCGGCGAGGACATCCACCGCAGTCACGCCAGGTCCCCGCAGATCGTGCTTGAGCACAAAGGCAATTTCTCCCTCGGCTTTGGGCTGGATCAGGGAAGCGATCGGAATCGCGTCGCCTGCCTCGTAAAGCATCGCGTCGGTGAGCATGCCGAAATCGGGTTGATAGACTCCGAGCATGTCCATCACGACCTGCGAGGTCACGCCGATCTTCTTGCCGATGATGCGTTCCCCCGCTTCAGTGCGGCGGGCGTTCACACGTTGCTGGATGCGGTACGCGTCGTCGATCGTCAGATCGGTGTGGCGGGTGGTGAGCGGGTCGAGCGCGCGACAGTCTTTTGCTGCGGTGTACAGCTCGTCGCCAAGCGAATGGATCAGCGCGTCGTTCATCGTTGCGGGCTCTCGGACGAATGCACCTCATCGGAATGACTGGCGGCGACCTGCTCGCCCTCCAGCCTGTAAAAATCGGACCACTCCAGCAACTGCTGGCTTGTCGTGCCTACGCCACCGCAGGCGATGACCACGATGCGCTGCGCGTCCGGGAAATACTCGGGAACGTGGGCAAGTGCGGCCACCGATGCACCGCAGGCCGGCTCGGTCAGAAGGCGAAGTTCTTCGAGCAGGGTCACGCTGCCTTGAATCGCTTCCGCGTCAGTCACGAGGCAGTTCCGGATCGGATGTTCCTTGGCGAGCGCTACGATGCGTGCGGCGACCTTGTTGGCGCCCAGCGAGGTCGCCACGGACTGAATCTTCGGCAATGCGACTGGCGCACCCGCCTTGAGCGCCGCATGGAAGGAACTCGCGCCGTCGGTCTCGACGGCCAACACCGGAATGTCGCCCCAGCCGATTCGCTGCAGTCCTTCAACGACGCCTGCCAGCAGACCGCCACCGCCGACCGAGCAAACCAGCAGGTCGGGGCGTTCGGTTTGCCGGGCGATCTCCTCGATCATCGTCGCGTGGCCTTCCCACAGCAGCGGGTCGTCGAACGCATGGAGGTACGCGTCGCCATCGCCCAGAATCGAAAGCGCATAGGCGTTGGATTCAGCGAACGATGCCCCATGAACCACGACCTCTGCTTCTTCACCACGAATAAGCGCCTTGGCTCGCTCAGATGTCGTCTGCGGCACGACGACCGTCACTGGAACGCCAAGCTCCCGGCCCGCATAGGCAACCGCGTACCCCGCGTTACCGCCTGACGCAGCGACGAAGCGGAGCGCACCGCGGCGTTTGTGTTCTTCGCAGGCGAAACCAACGCCTCGCAGCTTGAATGAACCACTCGGTTGCAGCCCTTCAAGCTTCAGGAGAACGGTTTTGCCGGTCTTGAGTGAGAGCGCGCGCGACTTGATTAGCGGTGTTTCGATATGCAGTGTCATAGCAGGACTTCGTCTGTGAAAGGCGTTATCGTTTGCCGAGCTGGATGACAGCGGAAACCTCAACCGGGCAACGAAACGGCAGGCTCGATACGCCTACGGCGGCGCGGCTGTGCCTTCCCTTTTCACCGAGGACTTCAACGAGAACCTCCGAGGCGCCATTGATGACTTCCGGGTGCTCGGTAAATTCCGTGGCTGCGTGCACGTAGCCTGTCACCGAGCAGACGCGGATTACGCTCAGGTCGTCCGTCAGTTGCGAACGAAGTTGCGACAAAATCGCCATGCCGCTCAACCGTGCGGCTTCTTTCGCCTGCTCGATACTCACTTCTTGGCCGACCTGGCCGAGCGCAAACGGCTTGCCGTCCTTGAAGGCGACCTGTCCGGAAATGTGCAGGAAGCTATCTGCCAGAACGGTGGGTACATAGTTGGCGATCGCCGCCTTCGGCGGTTGCAGTTCGATGCCGAGTTCTGCGAGACGGGCATCCAGTTCAGCGCGGTTCATGAGATCTCCTTGAGTATGAAATAGGTGCCGGCGCGTGACGCACACGGCACAAGTGAAATTTGGGGAATCAGGATTCGATGTCGTACTGGATCGAGAGCTGTCCTTTCTTCTCTTTGATCTTCAGGATCCTGATACGGCCGATCTGTCCAGCGGAGCTGACATGAGTGCCGCCACAGCCATGCATCGGCTGGTCACCGAAGCACACCGACCTGATGCCATCCTTTTCGGCAAGATGGCGCGGTACATCATCTGCGATGAGTTGGTTGACGGTCTGCTCCACGCCCTCGACAGTCAGCGGCTGCGGGTTGTCGCGTGGCTCAAAAACGACTCGTCCTTCACCGGGCCAGTGGTGACCTTTGCTCGCGTACCAACCCATCTGCTCCACGACGCCGGAAATCAGGTGGCCGGCAGAGTGGAGCCGTGCGTGCAGCATGCGGATCTCAGGCGATACTTCAATCAGCGCATCGCCGATGGCGACTTCCTGGTCGGCGATGTGAATCACCTTGTCGCCCTCGTGAATCACGCGCTCGATTCTTACGCCAGCGATAGTCCCTTGGTCTGAGAGCTGACCTCCACCTTGCGGATGGAACAGGGTCTCGGCCAGCGTCACACGGAACTTGCCATCGTCGGCGGGCGAGCAGTCGAGTACCTGCGCGTTCATCGTCAGTTCGTCGCTGTCGTAGTATCTGAGTTTCGTCATTTCGTGTTCCAGGGCGATTCGTACAGTGCGGCCATCAGGAAAGACAACGTACTTTCCGCATGACTCAAAGTTAAAGGACGTGCACCTGCCCCGCTTGTAAAAAGTTGAGGGTTTTCGCTTGTGGGGTTCAGTCGTCCGCGGGACGCGCAGCGTGACGTTAGTGGCGCGTCAATGTTGTGTTGACGCAGCTTCGTCCGAGTGGTGCGGGAGTGATGGAGGGTGCGGCGCTTGGGCTGCGCGGTCTGCCGCGATCGGGTCTGTCAATACTTCGACGGCGATACACCAAAGGCTTGCCGGAACGCACGACTGAAGTGGCTATGATCGTAAAAGCCGACTTCGTTAGCCACCCGCGACAGACCGTGGTCAGTGTGACTCAGCAAAGAGCACGCGCGTTCCAGCCTCAGTCGTACGACCCAGGCGTGTGGCGTCATGCCGACTGTTTGCTTGAAAAGCTTGAGGAAATGGAAGCGCTCGAGGTTGCAGAGGGCCGCAAGCTCTTCGAGCGTGATTTTTTCGGCGAGGTGGACATCGCAATACTCTTTGATGCGCCGCCACTGCACCGAGGTGAGTGTGCCTTTGACAAACTGCGGTTTGACCATGCGTGTCTGGACGAACAGGCGGTCAAGTAGCGTCAGCCATTCAGACTGTTCTGCCAGGGGCTCGGAACCCGCCCGAGCCGCTCGCAGTGCATCGTGCAATCGCGACAGATGGCCGGCAAGCGACGAATCCTGAAGGACCGCGCCGCCCAGTGCAGGGAAACGATTCTGCGCCGAGATCTCCTCACCGAGTCCGTTCAGTAACTCGGGTGAGAGGCGAAATGTCTTGAGTGTGTACGACTCGTCCCCAGCGCTGTTGCCGTCATGTACTTCGCCGGGTGGCATTAACTGGATGCTGCCCGGTGTCAGTAGCAGCGTTTCGCCATGGAATCCCTGCCGCTGAACCCCCTCGGTTACCAGCGCGATGTGGTAGTCCAGATGGTAGTGACGATCGAAGCGGAATTCGGAGAAGCGCGCCTCGCTCAGCACGAGACCTGGAATCTCCTTGCTGCGTTTGTACTCGACGCGATCCTTCATCAGGGCCTCCTGCGGTGTTCGCCTATCTGCGCGTATCGACGAGGATCTTGGCAGTCGCGCCCGACTCGACGCGTTCGTGGGCCTTCGCGATTTCCGACAAAGGAAAAACCTCGACCTGAGGATGTTGCAGCGCCCCGCGTTCCAGCAACGGGGTGAGCACATCGATGGCGGCTTTCCTTACCTCAACGGGCAATTTATACACGATAAAGAATCGCAGATTCGCGAAGCCAACAATCATCGATCTGAAGGGGACCTCGATCAATGCAGCCCCCGAACCATAGATGATCACGTCACCGCCAAACTTCAGCAGCTCGCCATATTTGCCGGCATTGGCTGCTGCGTCGACTTCGATGATGGCGTCCACACCTTTGCCCGCGGTGATCTCACGTACCGAAGCCACCACGTCCTGCTCGTTGCGATTGATGACCCACTCGGCGCCCAGGCGAGAAGCGAGCTCGCACTTCTCCCGGCTGCCGGCCACGCCAATCACTCTGGCGCCCGAGAGCGCGGCCAATTGCACGGCGTAGCCGCCTACCGCGCCCGTGGCGCCGTAGACAAGAACCGTCTTGCCGAGAAGTTCTCCGCAAACATGCACCGCGTACCAGGCCGTCAAAAGCGGAATCCCGAGTGAGGCGCCCGTCTCGGTCGACACATTGTCGGGGAGCCGCGCAACCTGGCTTTCGGGCAACGCGATCAATTCGGATGCGGTACCGAATGGCCGCTGCCACTGGCCGTTGATCGTCCAGACTCGCTGTCCGATCCACTGTTTCGACACGCCTTCCCCAACTGCCTCGACGACGCCGGCGCCATCGCTGTGAGGAATAACGCGCTGAAAATCCATTGCGGGGCTGGTGAGGCCCGAGCGCGATTTGACGTCTGAAGGGTTCACGCCTGAGTGCGCGATACGCACCAGGACTTCGCCCGCTTCAGGGGCCGGATCAGGCTGCTCGTCAACCACCAGAACGTCTCTAGCGGAGCCTTTTGAGGCATAGTGTGCGGCCTTCATGTCTTGCAACCTCCAGACTGGTTTAGTGAAGAGCGCCCGCAAACCGGCGTGTCCCAGCCGAGCTTCTTAGCGCAATGTGACCAATACTCTGATCCATTCCATCAGAACGCGCTTGTAAAAAATTGACTATACACACCGACGGGGCAGGAGATAGAGCCGATTCGATCGTCATATCGGGTAGAGTCGCGAATATTTCCTTGCGACCTTATCACTTGCGTTCGAACCTTCGCGATGTCTTCAATCGAACCTGTTCCCTTGCCGCATGACGGCCCGTCTGACGTTTTGTTGTGGCGGGTCGATTTCGCTTTCGACGCATCGTTGGAGGATGCCGCCTTCGCCGCACTCAGCGACAACGAACGCGCGAGAGCCGGCAAATTTCATCGCCATGAAGATGCGCTGCGTTTCGCTTCCGTGCGTGTGGCGCTGCGAGAGCAACTCGCGCGGCATCTCGGCATTGCGGCACACGCTGTCCGATTCACGCTAGACGAAAACCATCGCCCGCATCTAGCCGATTCCAACACACTCGATTTCAACGTATCGCATGCAGGCTCGCATGGGCTCATCGCGATGTCGCCTAAGCGGCGTGTCGGTGTTGATATCGAACATCGCAGCGACAGCTTCGATTGGCATTCGATCGTGACATTGACGCTCGACGCGAGCGAAGCGGCGTGGATCGACAACCTCGACGTGGAAGAGCAGCACGCCGCGTTTTACGACGCATGGGTCGCCAAAGAATCGCTCGTCAAAACGACGGGCGTGGGCATCACGCGTGGCTTGCAGCATCTGACAGTGCTGCCGCGTGACAGCGCCGAGGTGACGCTACGCAATGAGATTCCGGATGACATGCGCGAGATCGCCGCGTGCTGGATCGCAGCGCCTGAAGCCTACGCAGCATGTGTGGCGTGGTCGACGAAAACATTCACTCGCTAAACTTTTCGTTCGCCAAACACCAACGCCTTCGGCCATCCAACCGCATGCACCTGCGTGACCGGCTGGGCGATTGCAACCGCTGCGCGAATCTTGCCCGACATCGGCAGATCGAGCACATGCCAGCGGCCATGTTCGGCAAGATCGAACGCACAGGATGCGGTGTTGCTCGAGAGCAGATCCAGATCGACATCGACAGGCGCATAGCGCAACGCATTGCACAAGCTGCCGTAACGCGCCCGTTGACGTGAGTTTTCCTGAGCCTCGTCAAGCGCAGCGCCAGGCGAAGGGACGACGACGCTAAGACCTAGTGTTGTCGACGCAATGCCGATCACGATCCAGATACCGGCGTAAGCGATATCAATCGTGATGCCCCGACCGTCGTGCGGATTTCGCGCGCGCAGTTTCTCGTTCCCGTCGTCTTGCAGATCAACCTCATGCGGCTCGCAGTCGAACAGATTCGCGACGATCCAGCGCGTTACCACGCGTGCGCTGATAAAGCGTTTGCGTAGCGCCGAGTTCGGGTGAAGCTTTGCGCGTTCGCGCTCTCCCTTCGAAATCCACGTTTCGCCTTCCTGCACCGGTACCGGCAGCCATTCGCAGCGGAATCGCCACAGATGCAATTCACCCGCGCGTAGCGCGGCGACGCGCTGCGGATAGTGGCGCGTTAGCGGATGCGAGACGAATTGCGGCGCGGCCGCGCTGACGATCGCGTGTGCGGTTCGAGCAGGTTGAACCGGTGAAGCAGGGTGATCGGCTTGCAACGCATTAGCGCTATTCGTCGCCTGCGAGTCGATGCTGTCACGTACACGCGAGGGCGCGAGATAAGCGAGTTCCGACGGCATACGCTCGGGTCCTCAATGCATATAGGTGACGCGGCGCGCTTGCACGTCGAGTTCGACACCGGCGTCGAGCAGATCGATGGCGAACCAGCGGATCAGCTTCAACACGCCACTCACGGCCGGCGCCGGCAGCCATTCGCTCAGCATGCGCAACGCAGCGCCGCTGTGCGTCTTTTGCAGCAGCGCGATGGTTTGCAGGATCACGGCTTCGTCCTTGCCGAGATCGCTGGCGCAGCGGCATCGCATGTCGAGCGGACGATAGGACACGTGCATCAGCGAACGCATCAGCAGATCGAAATGTTCGATACCGTCTTGCCGCAAGCCCACGCCGATCAGGATGTCGCGCCAGTGCACCCCGCCGCGCACGGTTTCACACGCCGGCCGCAGCCAGGTGCGCACTGCGCTGAGAACCGTGCGATCGGGCGCGTCGGTGGAATCCGTGACGTGATCGTCGACCAGTTCGGGACGGCTGCTGTATTGAGAGCGGAAGTTCATCGAGGCTCCTGAATGGACACGGTCCAATGAGTCGCGCCGGCCTGATCGGAGGAGGCCACGTCGCAGGCCAGCGCTTGTCGCTCGCGACGGATAGGCGGTGACGCAGTGCTTGCGCCGGATGCTTGCTTCAATTTTTAGCCGGCTGCGGCGGCAGCCATTCACGCACGTGTTCGCTGCGTGCTGGGCGTGCTGTTGCTTGCCCGGGGTTTTTCGGCGTGCCGACAAAGAGGAAGCCGAGCAATCGCTCATTCGGCGCGAAACCCAGCGCGTCGTGCAATTGCGCTTCATAGCTGTCGGCGCCCGTGGCCCAGAAGCCGCCGTAGCCCAGCGCGTGGATCGCATTCAGCATGTTCATCGCCGCCGCGCCGACCGCCAGCAATTGCTCGGTCTCGGGCACGGTCGATTGGGACGAAACTGCCGCGCCGAGCGCGATCACGATCGGCGCCGCGTAGGCCTTCTGCCGCCGATGCGCATGCGCGGAGCGCGGCTCGCCCGACGAACGGGCACAGGCGAGGTCGACCAGCACGTCGCCGAGCGGGCCGCGTGCGTCGCCGCGGATCGTGACGAAGCGCCACGGCCGCAAATTGCCGTGATCGGGCGCGCGCAAGGCGGCATCGAAGATCAGATCGAGCTCGGCGTCGGCCGGGGCCGGCTCGGTGAGCGGCCAGTGGGACTGGCGCGACAGCAGCACTTCAAGCGCGGCCGCTGCCTTCGACCCAGCGGCGGTGTCAGGCGTCGCGGCGGCTGCGCGTTTGCTTTCGGTTTCGGGGCGGCTGAGGTCGGCTGTGATCATGATTTCGGCATTCGTCTGATGGCATGGACTGAATGATGGGCCAATTTCATCGTAAATGCAAATCATTCGCATTTAGAAAATGAATTGGACAGGGCTTTGAACCGAGGCTTGGTACTGGCTGCGCCCGGCCAGAAGGCCTTGCAGCCAAGCGTTGGGCGTCTGATCCGCAACTAACCGTCAGCCGAACGGAGCGCCCCCAGATATGATGGCGAAATGCCGCAGCAAGCCTGCCGCATCCTTGTCTACTCACGCTAGCCAATGCCAACAAAATCTCTCGACGCCGCATCGACCGCCACGCCCACCGAAGCGGCGCAGCGCCTCCCCACCTTGATGCTGGCAGCCGGCCTGTCGCTAGGCAGCGCGATCGCGCTGGGCCTCGCGCGCTTCGCTTACGCGTTGCTGTTGCCGTCGATGAAACTCGACCTCGGCTGGAGCTTTGCTCAAGCCGGCGCGATGAATACCGCCAACGCGCTGGGCTATCTGCTGGGCGCGCTAGCTTATCCGCGGCTCGCACGCCGCTGGTCGGCCGGCGTATTGTTCGGCGCGGGCTGCGTGGCCACTGCGCTGCTGATGGCCATCAGCGGTTTGCTGGACGACACGCATTCGCTACTCGTGCTGCGCGTGATCACCGGCGTGAGCAGTGCGGCGGTTTTCGTCAGCGGCGGCGTGCTGGCGGCGCGGCTGGCGTCGGCGAGACCGCACGATGCAGGGCTTGTGCTCGGCCTGTATTACGGCGGGACGGGGTGGGGCATCGTCGCTTCGTCGGTGCTGGTGCCATTGACGATTTTCAACGTCGTGCATGGCTGGCAGTTTGCCTGGTTCGCACTGGCCGTCGCGTGCGCGGCGTTCTCCGCGATTGCCATCGGCGCCGCTAGAAAAATTGAAAGCGTGCACACAACTCGGTCCTCGACCGCGGATGCTTCCGATACCGCCGACGCGCCACCCTGGCCGCGTTTCAGCCCCGCACTGGCGGGCTATGGACTGTTCGGCGTAGGCTATATCGGCTACATGACGTTCATCGTCGCACTGCTGCGCAACGCGGGCATGAGCGCGGCGGTGGTGACGGGCTTCTACCTGTTGCTCGGTGTGGCGACGGTCGTGTCGGCACGCTTGTGGTCCAGTCTGCTCGACCGCATGCGCGGCGGTCACGCGCTCGCCATACTCAACGCGTTGCTCGCCGTGGCGACGCTGTTGCCCGCGTTGTTCACGCAACCGTGGGTCGCGTTTGTCTCCGGCGTGCTGTTCGGCGCGACGTTTCTCTCGGCCGTTGCATCGACCACGGCTTTCGTGCGCCACAATCTGCCGGCGAGCCACTGGGGCAAGGGCATTAGCGCATTCACGATCGTGTTCGCGTTCGGACAGATCGTCGGGCCGATGATCATCGGCTGGGTCTCGGACGGCGCGGGTCTCGCACGTGGGCTGGTCTATTCCGCCTTGCTGCTCGCAGCCGGCGCGGTGCTGGCGGCTTGCCAGAAGCCGTTACGCAGAGCCTGACTGAATGATCCCCAGGTATTCCCGGAGTACCGGACGACTGTCTTAAGCACGTACACTCATCGCTTGTTCCCTGCGCTGAGAGAAACCGTGCCTGTCATCACCTGCATAGAAGATTTACGCGTGCTTGCCGAGCGGCGTGTGCCGCGCATGTTCTACGACTACGCCGACAGCGGCTCGTGGACCGAAAGTACCTACCGTGCCAATGAAAGCGACTTCCAACGCCTGAAGTTGCGCCAGCGTGTGGCGGTGAACATGGCGGGCCGCAGCACGCGCACGGAAATGATCGGTCAGACGGCCGCCATGCCCGTGGCGCTCGCACCGACGGGGTTGACCGGCATGCAGCATGCCGACGGTGAAATCCTGGCGGCGCGCGCGGCGGAGAAGTTTGGCGTGCCGTTCACTTTGTCGACGATGAGCATCTGCTCGATCGAGGACGTGGCCGCCCAGACCACTCAACCGTTCTGGTTCCAGCTTTACATGATGCGTGACCGCGATTTCATCATGCGGCTGATCGAGCGCGCTCGAGCGGCACGGTGCAGCGCCTTGATGCTGACGTTGGACCTGCAGATCCTCGGCCAACGCCACAAGGACATCAAGAACGGGTTGTCGGCGCCGCCCAAATTGACCCCGGCGAACCTCATCAACCTCGCGACCAAACCGCGCTGGTGCCTCGGCATGCTCGGCACCAAGCGGCGTACTTTCGGCAACATCGTCGGTCATGCGAAGGGCGTGGGCGATCTGTCGTCGCTGAGCTCGTGGACCGCCGAGCAGTTCGATCCGGCGCTGAGCTGGGCAGACGTCGAGTGGGTCAAGAAGATGTGGGGCGGCAAACTCATTCTCAAAGGCATCATGGATGCAGAAGATGCGCGCCTTGCCGCCGACAGCGGCGCTGACGCGTTGATCGTCTCCAACCATGGTGGCCGGCAACTCGATGGCGCGCCTTCTTCGATCTCCGCGCTCCCCGAGATCGCACGCGAGGTCGGTTCGCGCATTGAAGTGTGGATGGATGGCGGCATCCGCAGCGGACAGGATGTGCTGAAGGCCGTTGCGCTCGGTGCGAAAGGCACGCTGATCGGCCGCAGCTTTCTCTATGGGCTGGGCGCAATGGGCGAGGAGGGTGTCACCAAGTGCCTGCAGATCATCCAGAAGGAACTGGACATCACCATGGCCTTTTGCGGCCACACTGACGTCCGTCAGGTGGACGAGCGGATCCTGCTGCCTGACAGGCGGTGGTGATAGACGCCAGGCGCGACGCCTGGCGTCTCGAGGTTGATGCCGTTCAGCCAGATGTTCAGCTGGTGCCGCTCGCCGCCGCTTCATTCGGCTCGCAGTCTTCCAACGCTTGCAGAAACGTCGAACTCCACCAGTGCACATCGAACTTGCGGATGCGGTTAAGCAGCGCTTCGTGCCGGTTGATCCGCTCGTCAAGCGACATGGTTAGCGCCCGTTGAATGGCCTGCGCCGTTCCTTGCGTGTCGTAGGGATTGACCAGCAGCGCTTCCTTCAATTGCTCGGCGGCTCCGGCAAAACGCGAGAGCACCAGCATGCCCGGGTCCGCAGCGTCCTGTGCGGCGATGAATTCCTTTGCGACCAGATTCATGCCGTCCCGCAACGGTGTGACGAGCGCCACTCGACTCGCGCGAAAAAGACCTGGCAGCCGCTTACGGGCCACGTTCCGATGTATGTAGCGCACCGGCATCCAGTCGAGTTCGCCAAAGTCGCCATTGATCGCGCCGCACAGGCTATCCATTTGACGCCGCAGATTGTCGTAGGCACCGACGTCCTCGCGGCTAGGCGACGCGATCTGGATCAGCGTCGCGCTATCGCGGTTTTCCGGGTAGTAGGTCAGCAGTTCGCGGAACGCATGCACGCGTTGCGGCAGTCCCTTTGAATAGTCCAGCCGGTCGACGCCTACCAGCAAACGCCGCCGCGAATACTCGTCGCGCATCCGGACGAACATGTCGCGCCCTTCCTTCGAATCGGCAAGACGCTTGAAATCGTCGACGTCGATACCGATCGGATAGGCGCCGACCCGCAGCGTTCGATTGAATGCGCGAAGGCGATCCGGACTCAAGCGTTCCGCGTGCGCTTCCGATTCGACGTAGTGAGAAAAATGCCTCAGGTCAGCTTCGCTCTGGAAGCCCACCAGATCGTATGCAAAGAGCGAGCGCATCAGCCATTCGTGTTCCGGAATCGCGGCCATGATCAGCGGTGGCGGCATCGGAATATGCAGGAAGAAGCCAATGCGGTTGGTGCATCCCATGGCGCGCAACTCGGCCGCGAGCGGGATCAACTGGTAATCGTGAACCCAGATGAGGTCGTCCGGTTTGAGGAGCGGCAGCAGCTTCTGCGCGAATAACTGGTTGACCCTGCGATAGCCCGCGGCGAATCGCGTGTCGAAATTGGCCAGATCCAGCCGGTAGTGGAATACCGGCCACAAGACATCGTTGGAGTAACCGAGGTAGTACGTGTCGTGATCCTCGCGGCTCAGATCGAGCGTCGCGAGCGTGACGTTGCCGGCCGTTTGGACATGAACTTCCCCCTGGCCGGATTGCGTGCCATCCGCGGCTTCGCGGATCTTGCCGCTCCAGCCGAACCAGAGGCCGCCAGTTTGTTGCAGGCTTTCGCGTACAGCGACGGCGAGTCCGCCGGCTGCAGGCTTGCGAGGGTCGGCAGTGCGATTTGAAACGACGACGAGACGACTCATGAGGTCCTTGTGTTGTTGCGTACACATACGGTATCCGGCGCGGTCAGCTGTGCCGGACAAGGATCACTTCCTGATTGACGCAGTTTACTATGTCCTCAGCACATGCTTACGACTGCGCTTCGCCGGCACGCTTTGCTCCTACCGCCACGCGTGTGCGTGGGCCCGTGCAAGTTAACGATTTCTTCATATTGCCTCGATAGTGATTTCTGCAGTCCGACCGCAACATGAGGCAAGCGCTACGAACGAGACGCCAAGTGCGACGTCGTTCGAAACGCCATTGCGGCCAACCGTCTGTTCATGTGTTGACCGTGTTCGCATTACCTTGCTGGAGTCAGTCAACATGAAAACACTTCGACTCGTGGCGATATGCGCCGCCTCCCTCTCTTTTGGACAAGTGTGGGCGCAAGACAACCCGGTGCAGTCTGCAACACCACCTGCCGCTCAGGACGTCGGCGGCACAGTCAGCGCGTCGACAGGCGAATCCGGATCCACAGCGATGCTCTCGCGGCAACAGGTTTACCAGGATCTCATTCGTGCACAGCAAAGCGGAGAACAAAGCCGCTTGCGGAGCGAGTTCTACCGCGGCAAATGACGAACCGGTGCCCTGCATCCCGAGTCGGCCTTCACGTCGAAAGGACTTAATACGCGCAACGTATGACGGTGCGTGTGGAGGCTCAACGGGACCCAGTCGACAAGCCACTGCATTGATTACCTCCGGGCTTTGCCCCGACCGCCTAATCAGTAACCAACTTGCTTTTCGACTTTCCGGAACCGTCCTGTTGACCGATAGTGCTGGAACCATGGGTTAGTGCGCAGTTCACATAACCGTGGCGAGCGCTCGGCAACCGCGACCTCGAGCCAGTGAAACATCTCGTCTGCTTGTGCGAGGCGTGCGTACAATTCCGCAAACAGGAGCGGCGATGTATAGCGCTTTCGGCTCCTTGTCTGTAGATCCTGCAGATACCACTGCAGAACCTTCTGATAGCCACCCGAGTCCCAGATCGCTCGAATGGACGCCGCGCGGGCAAACTCGTTGCACCGTGTCAATGCATCGACGGTCGCTTCGATCGCCTCTTCGTATAGCCCCTGGACTTCGAATGCAGTAGCCAGCAACTGGTAGATCAACGGCGATCTATTCCCGTGCCCGCTGTTGAGATACTCGCGGATCACCTCCTCGTATCTGCCCGACTGTATGAGCCCGAATACGCGCGAACCTTCGAATCCCAGTGGGTCCACACTTTCGGCGAGCTCGAACTGCGCTCGTCCCTCCGCTTCTCGCCCGAGCACCAGTAGAAGACGTCCGTACAGGCGGCTGGTTTCCGCATGGCTCGGGTTGAGCCGCAACGCCTTCAGAAACTCGGCTTCCGCGCGTTGCCAATCCCAGTCGTAGAAGTAGTGCACACCGGCAAGCGCCTGGTGAGCCTCTGGAAGACTCGCATCGAGCGCGAGGGCACGAAGTGCCGATTCGCGCGCTTTGGGGTAGCCGTGCGACGGCGCGTAGAACCCATGCGTGGCGGTCGATCCGAAGATATTCGACAAGCCGACGTAGCCGAGCGCGTAAGTCGGGTCGCGATCGACAGCACTTTCGAAGTAGCTCCGCGCGCGAATGAAGTCCTCGTCATTTAACGCATGATGTGCGGCGAATCCCGCATCGAAATGAACGCGCCGAGTCCAGTAGTATCGGCCACGCAGGTAGGCATCGTGCGCCATCGGATCGACCGGCAGACGTCTTGCGAGCATGTGTTGCTGCTGTTGCGCAAGCGCCGGCGAGACTTCCTGCGCAAGGGCCGTTCCAACCTCTTTCTGGATATCCAGTGCACCGCGTGTCATCGGCTCATGTGCACGGCTCCAGATCTGCACCTGATCGACACAGCGGATCAGATGCGCCAGGATGCGAACCCTTCCTCCGTCCCGTGTTAGCGAACCTTCGAGCACATAGTCGACTGACAGTTCGTGCGCTATCTCCGCGATGCTCTTATTCACCCGCCGGTAGCGGGCGGCCGTTGTCCTGGCAATAACGAGAATCCGCTCGGGATTGAGTACCCCGATGTTCGCGGAGGTCTCGTCCGCAAGCGCGTCGCAGAGACTGTCCTCGCTTGAGTCGCCGGTGTTGTTTTCGAAGGGCAAAACCAGCACGCGAACCGCTTCCGCGGGAATTTGCAAAGGCTCCTCGGAGAACGTCCTCGTGCCGTTTAGACGATACCCCTTCCCCTTGACTGTAGTCAGATGCAATGGGTGGTCGGGATTTTCATCTAGTGCGATCCGGATTTTTCTAATTGCTGTGTTAATGCTGTTGTCCGTTTCGCGGAAAGCGTTACCGCCCCATAGCGCCCTGACGATGTCTGCGCGCGTTACGAGTTGTCCATCGCGGGACGCCATCAGGATCAGCAACTCCATCGGCAGGCGCTCAAGAGGAATCTGCTGTCCAGCCCGACGCAATTCGTAGCGCTGGATATCGAGTTCGGTGTCTCCGATCCTGACGAACTCCTGAGGATTCATTTGCGCTCCTGGAACAGCGACTCGTTGCCCATTTTGACGCTTACAGCCTCCTCGCGGTGACGCTTCATTCGGAACGACGCAACGAATGCGAATGTCGCGCAAAGCACCACGACAAGCGCAGGTGAAAATGTCCAGTTTGTTGTGGATGCAAGAATGCTTGCGGCGAGCGGCGCTATTGCCATCGGCGCGGCGAGACCGACATTCATGGCGGTGGCGAGGCCGCTGAATCGCACGTCGACGGGAAACATCTCCGCAATCGCGCACGCGTAGGTTCCATTTGCAAACGAAGCGACGACACCGGCCATCAGAAACAGCAGCGGCAAGCTGACCTGATGCCGAGTCACCGCAACGTAAAAGAAAGGAGCGAACAGCGCTGACAGTACGGCCCCCGACATGAAGACATAACGTCGCGACAGCAGCTCGCCGAAGTACGCTGTGACGAGGATGCAGCCCGAGATGGCGGCCACATACAGGAACTGAGCGCTCGCAATCTTCCGCGGGGCATAGTGCAGCGTCTGGAGATAGGCCGGCATGTGCGCCACGAAGAGACCACTGGACGCCCCCACCAGTGACGCCGCAGCGACGCCCGTCAGCACGGACGCGGCATGCTTACGGAACAGAACAGCGAGCGGCTCGCGGTGCCGGGCGCTCACTCCCCGCGCATATTCGTCGGTTTCCGCCAACGTGCGCCGTACGACGAAACTCAGCAGACCTAGAATACCGCCAACCAGAAAGCCGATCCGCCAACCGAATGCGCGGACCTGATCCGACGTGAGAATCATCTGCACGCCGAGATTGATGCTGATGGCAAGCATGAGCGCAATATTGACAGCGAGAAACACCATGCCGCATAAGATCCCGGGTTTCGCGTGTGCTGTTTCAACGGCATAGATCACTGCACCCGGCAATTCGCCGCCCAGGCACAAACCTTGTGTGATTCGCAGCAGAACCAGGAGCATTGGCGCGCCAACGCCCAGTGATTCGTATGAAGGAAGTATTGCGATGAGCAAGGTCGACACAGCAGCGACCATTGCCGACGAGGTGAACACAATGCGCCGGCCGTACTTGTCGCCTAGCCGGCCGAGGAAGATGCCGCCCACGAGCCTCGACATGGAACCGGCTGCCAGGACCGCGAACGACAGTGTTTCTGCGGGCAGGCCTATTCGTGCCGGGAAGAATTCGCGGCCAATGCTTTGTGCGAAAAATCCATAGACGGCGTAATCGAATACCTCGAGCGCGCCGCCTGTGCTCGCAACGAAAATCATCCAGCGTTGACGGGGGCTCAAGGAGCAGGTCTCAGCTCTTTCTCGACGTCTTGGCGACAAATGGTGTCGGTACGTGCTGACACGTCTCGCTTCCGCATTTCGGGCATCGCGGATGGGCGACCTCATGTTCCGCGAGATGTTCAGCGTGTTCGAACAACTCGCCACATTTCTCGCAACGATATTGGTACGTCGGCATTGCGCTTCTCCAACACGATTCCCAACTGCGTTGACCAGCTACGGCTCGCCAGCGCTTTCTGGTAGTCTGAAAATTAATTCTAGTGCAGCAAATGCGCAGTCATGCGTCTCATCGTAGCCAGTGCGCGCTGGTGATGACGAGGCCACCCGCGCCTCACGCTTCCGCTGACGACGGGTTCGTACTAGGCTTGATCGTGGAAGGCAGTCGCCGGCTCGCGAAATTTGATGAGCTGACATTTGCTGACGAAAGCAACCTTCCCCTGGTGTTTCTGGCGCCACACAGCGAGGTCCGATATGCAAATGCTTACGGTAACAATCGACAAACCCGAGGCGACGAACTTCATCCTGGGGCAAAGCCACTTCATCAAGTCTGTCGAGGATCTGCACGAGGCACTGGTCGGTACAGTTCCGGGCATCAAGTTTGGTTTGGCCTTTTGTGAAGCATCGGGCAAGCGCCTCGTGCGCCGGTCCGGCACCGACGCCGAACTGATCGAGTTGGCGTGCCGGAATGCCATGGCTATCGCGGCAGGCCACAGCTTCCTGGTCTTTTTGGGCGATGGCTTTTTCCCGGTCAATGTTCTGAACGCAATAAAGGCTGTGCCGGAGGTATGCCGGATATTCTGTGCGACGGCGAATCCCACGCAGATTCTGGTTGCCGAGACAGACCAGGGGCGCGGTATCCTGGGTGTGGTCGACGGGTTCCCACCGCTCGGTGTGGAAAACGAGGAGGACGTTCAATGGCGCAAGGATCTGTTACGTGCGATTGGTTACAAAGCGTAGGTGTGGTTACGCTTATTCCGCGGCGTGCGCGTTCGCGAGATGCACGCCGGTCGGCCTGATCCATGGAGCCTCTACATCTCCAGCCCGGCACCCTGTGGCCGGCCATCCTGCGCCAGACTGAGCATGCGCTGCGTTCTGGCGCGTTACGACCGATCGAGACAAACCAGGCGCTGATCGAAGAAGGTGGCGTGAGCTTCCTTGTCCGCCAGGTCTCAAGCCTCACGCGCAAGGAGGAAGCTCGACAAGCGCCTAAGCTCAACGCCGGGACGTTCAATCCGTTCCTTCCTTATGACCCAGACCTTTTTGTGGCCGATATCTCGGACACTCACGTTGCGTTGCTCAACAAGTTCAACGTCATCGACCATCATCTCCTGATCGTCACGCGCAGCTTCAAATCGCAGGACACGCTGCTCGACCTGACGGACTTTGCTGCATTGGTCGCGTGCATGACTGAGTTCGATGGTCTGGGTTTCTACAACGGCGGCGTGGAGGCCGGCGCGAGTCAACTTCACAAGCATCTGCAGATCGTGCCGCTGCCGTTTGGAGAATCAGGTCCGCCGGTCCCTATTGAGTCCGTTCTCGAGTCCGCGTGTATGGACGATGCGATTGTTGGCACGGTAGACGGTCTGCCTTTCAAGCACGCGTTCGCCCGTCTGGAACTGGCGCCTGCCGCCTCAGCGCACGCCGCACACGCCGCGCTCGATTGCTACCACGCGTTGCTCGAAGCGGTTGGCCTGCTAGCGATCGAAGTGAACGGCGAACTGCACCCGTCGGCGCCATACAACCTGCTTGTCGCGCCTCGATGGATGCTGCTCGTGCCACGGTCTTCGGAACGTGTCGAGGGAATTTCGGTGAATGCACTGGGTTTCGCGGGATCGCTCTTCGTGCGGGACGCCGCCCAGATGAACGTCATCAAGAGGCTCGGTCCGATGACCGTGCTGCAACGAGTTGCGGTCTCCGCAGATGAATGAGAACGGCAGTCGCTATTTCTCTGGTCACCTAAAATACAGGCATGGTTCTGACCTCAAAGGAGGTTGCCATGACCGAGTCGATGACCAGTTTTGTAGTGGGAATCGCGGTGGTGTTATGCATCGTGATATTTACCGCGATACGTTACAGGCGGGAACACAACGACCAGCCGGTTGCCCGCTGGCTGCACGCGCATCCGATCAAGGACTGGCTGCACCATAAGCACTGAATGGCGCAACGTGACGTCTACTAGATCGCAATCGACGGAATGCTCTTCATGCAGCGCAGGGCAAACATCGAGCGGCTATGGCGGATGCCCGCGATTTTATAGAGCTTCTCGCGCAGAAACCGCTCGTAGCCCGCCGTCCCGTCGACTGCGACTTTGACCAGGTAGTCGTAATCGCCTGACACCAGATACGCCTCCAGCACTTCGCTCAACGTTGCCAGTTCGGCGCCGAAGCGGGCGAGGGCGTCGTCGTCGTGACGGTCGAGCGTGACTTCGAGCAGCACCACGTCGGCGAAACCGAGCTTCTGCTGATCGAGCAACGCGACGTAGCCGCGGATGTATCCCTCCGTCTCCAACTGACGCGTGCGATTCCAGCAGGCCGTGGTCGACATGCCGACCAGTTCAGCGAGTTCGGCGTTGCTCAGGCGCGCGTTCTTCTGCAACTCGCGCATGATCTTCCGATCCTGGTTGTCCAGTGGGCGATTTCGGGTGGTCATGGCATTCTCGGAAGTTTATTCAGATAAATGCCATTCTAGCGGAAGATTGTCCTTCGCTCGGCCAGTTCAACGAACTGCGTCGAACATGCCGTGTGTGGGCGATGCACATGAGGCAATGGAAAAACCGGGTCCCACCAAAGGGATTGAAGCCTCAAGTGATAGCGGCGCGCAGTAAAACTAGTCAGCCTCGCGCAGGGCATGGAGATTGTCCAACGCTTCGGCGAGGCACGCGGCAAATGCATGGCAAGTTCCGCTGATCGGATCGGATTCGAGAGATGCTATCCCTGTCTCGAAGCTGATCGTCGGCACGAATGGCCTCATCACGAACTGTTCCGTGTCGCAGCATTGTGCGATCAACCGGTTGACGATCGCCGCACCGACCCCACGTGCCGCCATCGCGCACGCCACGCTCACCGAATGCACCTCTGCGACCACATTGGGCGTGACCCGCGCGCTGCGGAACGCCGCGTCCACTTCGTGACGAAGCGCGCTCTGACGCCATAGCAGCACGAGCGGTACGCCGTCCAGATCGCGCGCGGTGACGGTCGCGTTCCGGGCGAGCGGATGCGAGCGTGGTATCACGCACACCGATTCACTGTTGAACCGCCATTTGACTAAAAAGCCGGACAGGCGCGTCGGTAGTCGAACGAACGCCAGATCGACCTCCCGGCTCAGCAATGCGCGTTCTGAAGCGTCGTAAGTACCCGAAAACACTTCCAATACCGCGTCGCGATGCGTTTCGTAGAAATGCTGCATCACAGCGGGCAGCAGGAACTGGGCAAAGGTATTCGGAACCATGATGCGCACGAGCTTGCGCTGCGTGCCGGCCAGTCGCAGTTGCTGGGCATGCCGTTCGAGGCACCGCGCCGCTTCGACGATCGTCTCCACTTCCTGCACCAGCGCGTCGCCCTCACGCGTTGGCGTCAGGCGGCCCTGTTCGCGCACAAACAGGCTCAGGCCGAGATCCTCCTCCAACTGGCTCAGCAGGCGACTCACCGCCGACTGCGAGCATCCCAGCCGTTGCGCGGCTGCCGTAGTCGTATGCAGCGTCGAAATCGCCACAAAAGCTTCGAGTTGCTTAAGGTTCATTTCAGGTTCTGCATAGGGTTATGTTGATTCGACATAAGGTTGCGGACAGTTTTTTGCCGTCGAATGATCGGGGCGTTGCATGAGCCCGGTGCCGTTTGCGCCACCGGACCCCCCGCATTTTCATCATTTGAGGTTTCACACGCAATGATCGCCTTCATCATCCGGCGGCTCATCCAGAGCATCGGCGTGTTGCTGCTCACGTCCGTGCTCGTCTTCTGCGGCGTGTTCGCCATCGGCGACCCGATCGCGATTCTCGTCCCGGCGGACGCGACCCCGGCCGAAATCGCCCAGGCCGTGCAATCGCTCGGACTCGACCAGCCGCTCTGGCAACAGTATCTGCATTTCATCGGACTAGCACTGCACGGCGATCTCGGGCGCTCCTTCGTGTTCAACCAGCCATCGATCCAGCTGATTCTTGAACGCCTGCCGGCAACGCTGGAACTCGCGCTCGTGGCGCTGGTGCTTGCGCTGATAGTCGGTCTGCCGCTCGGCCTGATCGCTGGGCTGAAGGCGGGATCGGTGCTCGACCGCACGGTGATGACGGGCTCGATCCTCGGCTTTAGCCTGCCGAACTTCTGGCAAGGCATCATGCTCGTGCTGATCTTTTCGGTCACGCTGGGCTGGCTGCCGTCGGCCGGCCGTGGCCAACCCGGCATGCTATTCGGCATCCACACCAGCCTCGCGACGTGGGACGGCCTGCGGCATCTGCTGCTGCCCGCGCTCAATCTGTCGCTCTTCAAGATGTCGCTCGTCACGCGCCTCACGCGCGCTGGCGTGCGCGAAACGCTGCCGCTCGACTACGTGAAATTCGCCCGAGCCAAAGGCCTGCGCGAGCGGCGCGTGATCTTCGTGCATGTCCTGAAGAACATCCTGATTCCCATCGTCACGGTTGTGGGTATGGAATTCGGCTCGTTGATCGCATTCGCCACCGTGACGGAGACGATCTTCGCGTGGCCTGGCGTCGGCAAGCTGATCATTGACAGCATCACGAAGCTCGACCGTCCGGTGATCGTTGCCTATCTGCTGATCGTGGTCGCGATGTTCACTCTACTTAATCTCGCCGTCGACATCATCTATTCGCTGCTCGATCCGCGCGTGCGGCTGGAGGCGGCATGAGAAGCAGCGCAAGTTTTTCTGCGTGGCAGGTTGATCGCAATACGACGTTGGGCATCGTGCTGCGCAGCCTGTTCGGCAAGCCGGCCGTCGCCGTCGCGACCTGTGTATGTCTGGTGCTCGTTGTGATCGCGCTGCTTGCGCCGTGGATCGCGCCGCAGAATCCCTATGATCTCGCCGCGCTCAATATCGTCGATGGCCGCCTTCCACCCGGCGCGCGTGGCGTGAATGGTCATCTGTACCTGCTTGGCAGCGATGCGCTCGGGCGCGACATGTTCGCCGCGATGATGTACGGGCTGCGTATCAGCCTCGGTGTGGGCCTGCTGAGCGGCGTCTTCGCGATGACGCTCGGCACGACGCTCGGCCTCGTCGCCGCGTACTTCGGCCGTTACGTCGATACGCTCATCATGCGCGCCGTCGATTTGATGCTCGGCTTTCCGACGATTCTCGTCGCGCTGATGATGCTCGCGATTCTCGGCCAGGGCGTCGACAAGGTGATCCTCGCGCTGGTAGTCGTGCAGTGGGCCTATTTTGCCCGCACCGTGCGAGCAGTCGCCGCCGTTGAACGCCGTAAGGAGTATATGGAGGCCGCGCTGTGCCTCGGCTTGAGCCACCGGCGCGCGTTGTTCAGCCAGTTGCTGCCGAACTGCCTTCCGCCCGTCATCGTGATTGCCCTCGTACAGATTGCCGCCGCCATTTCAGCCGAAGCAACTTTGAGCTTTCTCGGTATCGGCCTGCCGGTCACGCAGCCCTCGCTGGGTCTGCTGATCGCGAACGGCTATCAGCAATTGATCGCGGGCTTTTACTGGATCAGTGTTTTTCCCGGCCTGTTGCTGCTCGTGCTCGTGTTCAGCATGAATATAGTCGGCGACAGTCTGCGCGAAGCATTGAACCCGCGTCTGCAGAAATAGGATTCCGCATGTCCACCCCTACCTTGTCCGTGCAGAATCTGCGCACGCATTTCTTTACCGGTGCGGGCGTCGCGAAGGCAGTCGACGACGCGAGCTTCGACGTGGCGCCTGGCGAGATCGTTGGCCTCGTCGGTGAATCCGGTTCAGGCAAATCGATTACGGGCTTCTCCGTGCTCGGCTTGATCGACACGCCGGGACGCATCGTCGGCGGGCGCGTGCTGTTCAAAGGCGAAGACCTGACGATGCTCACGCCTGAAGCGCTGCGCCGGCTGCGTGGCAACCGCATCGCGATGATCTTTCAGGATCCGATGATGACGCTGAACCCGGTACTGCGTATCGACACACAGATGATCGAGGCGGTCCAGGCTCATGCGCGCGTATCGAAGCACGCGGCGCGGCAACGGGCGCGCGACGCCCTCGCGTCGGTCGGCATTCCGTCGCCGGACGAACGCTTGCGTGCCTATCCGCACCAGTTGTCGGGCGGCATGCGGCAGCGTGTGGCGATTGCGATCGCGCTGCTGCACGACCCGGAACTGATCATCGCCGACGAACCGACCACCGCGCTCGACGTCACGATCCAGGCGCAGATTCTCGCGGAAATGCAGAAGCTGTGCGCCCGCTCGAATACGTCGATGGTGTGGGTCAGTCACGATCTCGCGGTGGTGGCGGGGCTGGCGGACCGCATTTGCGTGATGTACGCCGGCCGGGTCGTCGAAACAGGCAGTGTCGACGAGATTCTCGAACGACCGCGCCACCCCTACACGATCGGGCTGATCGACTCCGTGCCCGAAAAGGCCCGACGCGGCGAACCGCTCAAACAGATTCCGGGTATCGCGCCGAGCGCACTCAAGCTGCCGGTGGGCTGCGCGTTCGCACCACGCTGCGCGTACGCCACCTCGTTGTGCCGGAGTGCCGAACCCCCCGTCACTGGTGACGGTACGCATCTGTACCGTTGCTTCCACCCACGTTCCGGAGCGCCAGCATGAACGCACCCCATGTCATGGCGCCGCTGGTCGAAGTCGATCACGTGTCGCGCCGCTTCGTTCGCCGCCTGAACTACGCCGAGCGGATCGCCGGCTGGCTCGGCGCGCGCGCAGAAGAACAGATCGTGCATGCAGTGGACGATGTCAGCCTGACCGTTCATCGCGGCGAAGTGGTCGGCCTTGTCGGCGAGTCCGGCTGTGGGAAGTCGACGCTCGGCCGGATGCTGGCCGGGATCGTGGCGCCGTCGAGCGGCTCGATCCGCACCATCGAGAAGACCGCTGAGCCATCGCCGGGCAGTGAACACGGTGCACAGCGCACGCCGCGCCACCGGCTTGCCACCCAGATGATCTTCCAGGACCCGCTGTCGTCGCTGAATCCTCGCAAACGGGTGCGCGACATCATTGGCGAGGCACCGCTCGTGCACGGAATCGTGGAGCGCAAACAACTGGATGCCTATGTCGTCGACGTGATGGAGCGCGTTGGCCTGAACCCTGATTTCCGCACACGCTTTCCACATCAGTTTTCCGGCGGCCAGCGTCAGCGCGTCGGCATTGGACGCGCGCTGGCGGTCAAGCCGGATTTCCTGATCTGCGACGAATCGATTGCGGCGCTCGACGTATCGATCCAGGCGCAGATCATCAATCTCTTCATGCAACTGCGCCGCGATCTCGGTCTCACCTATCTGTTCATCAGTCACGATCTCGGCGTGGTCGAACACATCAGCGATCGCGTCGCCATCATGTATCTGGGCCGTATTGTCGAAACCGCGCCGACCGTCGAGTTGTTTGCCAATCCGCAGCATCCTTACACGATTGCGCTCCTTGCGCAGGTGCCGCGCCTGTCGAACCGCAAACGGCAGTTCGAATCGATTCAAGGCGAAATTCCGTCGCCGCTCGCGCCCCCTGACGGCTGTCATTTCCATCCGCGCTGTCCCCACGCAACGCAACGTTGCCGCACCGAGCGCCCCCTGTTGCATCCAAGCGGCCTCGCTCATCAAGTCGCGTGTCATCTGGTGGAGGTGCAATGACGGCGGTGATTTCATCCATGCGCCGACGTGGCCTCAAACGCGCCCTCAAACGCACGGCGGCACTCGCGCTCGCGCTCGCGTGCGGGTTGAGCTTTGCCGGCGTGACCACCAGCGCGCAGGCGCGCTCGCTGACGATGGCGCTCGCCTCCGAGCCGCAATCACTCGATCCGCTGTTCTCGCGGACGCAGAACAATATGCAGACCGCCGAAAACATGTTCGAGCGGCTGATCGAACAGGACGACAATCTGCAGGTCCGGCCAGGTCTTGCGGTGTCGTGGCGCGCGGTCGATCCGCTGACATGGGAATTCCATTTGCGCCCGAACGTGCGCTTCTCGGACAACTCGCCGATGACCGCCGCCGACGTCGCGTATTCGTTGCGCCGCGCGCGGTCCGTGCCGAACAGCCCCGCGCCATATTCGGGCGCGGTTGCGAACATCGAGCGCATCGAGGTCGTCGACCCGCTCACGCTGCGCATTGTGACGAAGACGCCGTCACCCGCCTTCGTCGAACAGATCGGGCTCGTTTATATCGTCTCGCAGCAGGCGACGGCGGGGCACGCGAGCAACGACTACCGTCTGCCCGCCGTCGCGGTCGGCACCGGTCCGTATCGTCTTGCGCGCTGGATTCCGGGCGACCGTCTTGAGCTCGTGCGCAACGAGCATTACTGGGGCAAGCGGCCTATTTTCGACACGTGCACCATCCGCTTCGTGTCGAACGATGCCGCACGGCTGTCGGCGTTGCTCTCCGGCTCAGTTGATCTGATCGACAACGTACCGCCTGTCACGATCGGCCGCCTGCGCCGCGAACCTAACGTGACGCTGTTTTCCGGTCCGTCCGCACGGCTCATCTATCTCGCGCTCGATTCGTCGCGCGACGCTTCGCCATTTGTCGCGGCTGCCGACGGCTCGACGATCGCGCGCAATCCGCTGCGCGACGTGCGCGTGCGCGAAGCCATCTCGAAGATGATCGACCGCGATGCGATTACCCAGCATCTGCTCAACGGTGCCGGACTACCGGCTGCGCAAATCGTGCCGCCGGGCATGGGCGGTTATGACCCACAGCTTCAACCGGACCGGTACGACCCCGTCGGCGCGCGACGCCTGCTTACTGCCGCTGGGTATCCAGACGGTTTCCGGCTGACGATCCATTCGTCGAACGACCGCTTCGCCAGCGACGGCGATCTCGGTCAGGCGCTCGGCCAGATGCTGGCGCGCGGCGGCATTGCCGTGAACGACGTCGTCACGCAGCCCTACAACGTGTATGCAGGCGCGGCCGCACGGCGCAGCTACAGCGCATTCATCTTCAGTTTCGGCAATACGACGAGCGATTCCGCAATTGCGCTGACCAACGTGCTCGAAAGCTATTCACGCGAGAGCGGCACGGGCGCCTTCAACCGCACGCGCTACTCGAACCCGACGCTCGACCGGCTGTTGCGCGAAGCCGCGGCAAGCTTCGATCCGGCGCGCCGCAACGAGTTGCTTCAACAGGCGGCGCGTGCGGGATTCGGCGACTACGGCATCGTGCCGCTCTATTTCCCGGTGGACTATTGGGCGACACGCAAGGGCGTGATCTTCCATCCGAACAAATCTGAACGCACCTCGCTGCTCTTCATCGAGACTCAACCATGACTGATGCTTTTTCCCGTAGCGGAGCGCTTGCCGCTGATTCGACGTTCAACCCGCTTTGTGACGCGATGGTGCCAATGCGTGATGGCGTACGCCTCGCTACCGATGTCTACTTCCCCGCTGGTTACCGCGCCGGCATAGACGCGCCGCTGCCTGCGATTCTCGAACGCACACCGTATGGCAAATCCGATATCTCGCGCTCGGAAATCCATCACGGCGAGCCGCCTGCGAATCGCGCCGACGTTGCCCGCTATTTCGCCGCGCGCGGCTACGCGGTCGTGCTGCAGGACTGCCGCGGGCGCTACAACTCCGAGGGCACGTTCACAAAATACGTCGCCGAAGGGCCGGACGGCTTCGACACGATCGAATGGATCACGCAACAGCCGTGGTCAAACGGCAAGGTCGGCACGATGGGACTGTCGTACGCGGCCCACACGCAGCTTGCGGCAGCCTGCCTGAATCCGCCGGGGCTCGCGTGCATGGTGCTCGACTCGGGTGGCTTCGCTAACGGGTATCGCTGCGGCATCCGCCAGGGTGGCGCCTTCGAACTTAAGCAGGCAACGTGGGCGTTCAACCGCGCGAAAAACAGTGCCGCGGCCGCTGAGAATCCGCTCGTCGCGGCGGCGCTGGACGCGAGCGATCTGCGCCAATGGTTTGCACGGATGCCGTGGCGGCCCGGTCATTCGCCGCTCGCGACAGTGCCGGAATACGAGAGCTATCTGTTCGAGCAATGGACGCGTGACGTATTCGACGACTACTGGAAACAGCCCGGCATCTATGCCGAGGGCTACTACGACACCATGACGCGTGTGCCCACGGTGCTGATGTCGAGCTGGTACGACGCGTACGTGCGCAGCACGCTGGATAACTTCGCCGCGCTCTCCGGCACGCCGGGTGCTCCTGCGTATCTGATCATGGGCCCGTGGCTGCATGGCGACCGCAACCTGTCATATAGCGGCGACGTTGAATTCGGACCGGACGCGGTGATCGAAGGCCAGATTGCGAAAGACTGGCTGGCGTTCCGCGCCGACTGGTTCGACCGCTGGCTGAAACCGCAAGAGGTGTCGCATGAATCCGCCGATGCCGTCGCGCGCATCTTCGTGATGGGCGGCGGTAGCGGGGCGCGTAACCAACAGGGCCGCATGGAGCACGGCGGACGCTGGGTTAGTTCATCGCAATGGCCGCTGCCCGGTACGCGCTTCACGCCGTTTTACCTGAGCGCGAACGGCTCGCTTTCAGCCTCGGACGACGCATTGCATAGGGAGCCCGCTGCAACCGCGTATGCGTTCGATCCGTCGAATCCGGTGCCGACGATCGGCGGCGCGCTGACCTCGGGCGCGCCGGTTTTCGAGGGCGGCGCGTTCGACCAGCGCGAAGACCCGTGCTTCTTCGGCACGCGGTACGCGGGCATGCCGCTCTCGGCTCGCTCCGACGTTCTCGTGTTCCAGACGGAGGCGCTCGAAGAGGACGTCGCCGTGGTCGGACCTATTGTCGTGAAGCTCTGGATTTCGTCCGACGCGCCCGATACCGATTTCACCGCGAAGCTGATCGACGTCTATCCGCCCAATGCAGATTATCCGCATGGCTACGCGATGAACCTGACTGACGGCATTTTTCGTTGCCGCTTTCACGAATCGTGGACCGAGCCGCACATGCTCGAAAAGGGCCGCGTCTACGCGATCGAAATCGAACCGTTCGCCACGGCGAATCTGTTCAGACGCGGCCATCGCATCCGTCTCGATGTTTCAAGCAGCAACTTCCCGCACTTCGATGTCAATCCGAATAGCGGCGAGGCGCCCGCGCTGGCGCGCACGCCACGCGTCGCGGTGAACCATGTGCATTTCGGCGCCGGTCAGGCGTCCCATGTCGTGCTGCCGCTTGTCCCGGCGGCTTCGCTCGAAGCAATGCCGCCGAATCCCGGCGGATAACTGCAACGCTAGCTAGAAGAAGCTAGCGGCACTTCCGCATCACTCCATTGCCGGTCATTGAGGCGTCGCGTTCAGCGCGACGTCCGAGGCCCCTTTTTGCTCGAATTTTTTGCGAACGCCCCGACGCGACCCGAAACAGCACGACAGCTTTCCGTTCGTTGCACGCCGATTTTCAACAGCAAGTCCCACTCCAAGAGGAAAAAGCACCATGCGCAAACAGACACTTCCAGCGACGCTGCTCGCCATCGGCGGCATCGGCCTATCGGCTGGCGCGGCACACGCACAGTCGAGCGTCACGCTGTACGGCATCGTCGACGCTGGTTTCACCTACACCAGCAATCAGGGCGGCAAGTCGAATTATCAGGCGACGTCTGGCAACGAACAGGGCTCGCGCTGGGGTCTGCTCGGCAGCGAAGACCTCGGCGGCGGCAATCACGCAGTATTCCGCCTCGAGAACGGCTTCAATGTGATGAATGGCACGGCCAGCGCGAACGGTCGTATCTTCGGACGCCAGGCATGGGTCGGTTTGTCGAGCGATCGCTACGGCACGTTGACGTTCGGCCGTCAGTACAACGCTTCGCAGGATTCGCTGGAGCCGCTGCAAGTCGCCACCGATACCGTTCAGTACGGCACGCATCCATTCGATGTCGACGATATCAACAACACGTTTCGCACTGACAACTCGATCAAATACGTGACGCCGACTTTCTACGGTCTGCAGATCAACACGATGTATGCGCTATCGGGCAATGCGGGCAATTTCGCTACGAACCGTTCATACAGCGTTGGCGCGACCTACGCGAATGGTCCATGGCATCTGGGTGCGGCCTACGTGATGCTGGATCATCCGGCCACCGACACAACCGGCGCGATTCCATCCGATAACTACTTCACGTTTCTCAAAGGCATCAGCAAGCAGCGCATTTACGGCGCGGGCGGACTGTACGACATCGGCAATGCAAGTGTCGGGTTGATGTACACGAACACGCGTTTCGAGTTGACACCCGCGAGCCAGTACCAGACCTATCAGAACGCTGAAGCGAGCTTGCGCTACCGCGTCACACCCACCGTGCATGCGGCGCTCGGCGAGACCTATACCAATGTTTCGACGAACGGGAAGGTGGACTCGTGGCACTACTGGCAGACGACCGCAGGGCTTCAATACTTCCTCTCCAAATCGACTGACGTCTACATCGATTTGCTGTATCAGCGCGCCACGAACGCAGTGGCGCAGATCGAGGGGGCATCCGGGCCGTCGAGTAGCCACACGCAATTTATTGCCGTCACGGGTATCCGTCACAAGTTCTGATCATTCTCGGAATTTTGTTCATGAGAATTCAAGTTTAGCGGAAGGATGTCCTGCGGTCGGCGGGTGGGCGCATCGCTTTAGGAAGCATATCCAGCCGGCGTCCGGGTATATTTTCAGGGTGCATTCATGCCCGGGACAACCGTCCGGGCCGCTGGCCTCGGGTCTGCGGTCTTGCGCGGCCACAAGCTGCCATCTGGTGTCTCGCTGCCTTCACAGGAAGACAGCATCGCAGGCGTATTCCAGTGTTACCCGCGCCGGAAGACGCGCTCGCCGGGCATGGTGCATTTTCTTAACCGGCATGTTTGCCGGCACCAACTGTCCGTACACGTTCCTTGAACGATCTTCGCGTGTCTCGGCGGCGGCACGCACCGCCGGCGAATCACAAACTTCTCCTGAACTTCACCTTGTCTTGGTCGGCGCTTTGGTCGCGCTTTGTACTGCGACATTGCGATACACGTCACGACAGAATTGCATGCCGCCTTCATGCGCGCCATTGACGGCGGCCGCTATATGTACGGCGCTCACAACAGGTTCAGGCATCGGTGGATTGATGAGGGTGGCGTCGACGGCAAGTGGATCGGTAGGCGAGGCTCGCATGATGCCGATGCCCTTGATCGTGACGGCGAGACAGGGGTCCGGCACGAGCGGACCATGCGTGGCGGCGACGTTGAAATTGATGTTCAGCGTCCAGAAGCCCTCATGAATGTTCTGATGAATGATCACCGCCTTCACCACGTCCTGGTGTGACAGCGTGTATTCGTCGTGTGCCATCGGTCCCTCCTTGCTCGTACGCAGTTTGTGCGTACGTGTGCAGATATGGCATTTTGCGCGGGCTAATAGGCCTAGTTTTACGCACAGTTTTTGTACAGCGCAAGTGAAAAGGCAGATGCGCCGACGCGTGACTTTGCGCTGACGGAAGGAGGGGATACCGAGGGTTCGAGGATCTTGGGGCGCGCGGCCGCCGGGGTAGGCAGGGCCGCGCGGAACGACCTTCAGGTGAACAGCGTCTGCTGCATGGGGTTAGTGGAAAATGAGGTACAGGATAACCAGTACGATCAACGGGACGCCAAGAAGCCAGCCAAGAAGGTAAGGCATGATGTGATCTCCTTTCGTATCAACGTTTGAATACGATGGTGACTCAGCATCCGGCGTGCCCGACCTGCTATTCGGATGCCGTCGTCGTCCGGCCGGATGCCCAGCACTCCAAACTGTTCGATTCAAAAGATGAATGCGCTAACGTCTGAGCGTTATCGGTAAAGCTAGCGTGACAACGCGAACGTGTATCAACAATCGACATAAGAATGCCGCCGGATATCCATGCAGTTTGCTGCATCGATATCCGGCGGCTGGACTGGTTTGAGCTGCTGATCTGATTACCTCAATTCGGCTATATCACGCCGGCGACGAGCAGCACGATCACGACGATCAACACGATGCCAATGCCACCGGTCGGCGCGTAACCCCATGAACGGCTATGCGGCCACGTCGGAAACGCACCGATGAGGATAAGGATCAGCACAATCAGAAGAATAGTTCCCAACATATTAATAACCTCCGCTTAGGTTCACAGGACCCGCCTGTCAGGACAGCCATGGAGCACGCGGTTTAGGCGAGCTTGCGAAAAGGCCGTATCGATGTCTTGGGGTCCAGCAAGCCGTGTGCCCAAAGCAGAAGTTCTGCAGCGAATTGTTTGAAACGATCGTTGCTTACTTGCGTTCGTATTGACGCGTGCTGATCTGAATCAATCGTCGAAGCGATTCGGTTCATATTTGGAGCGCTGCTCGCGCTGCACAAAAACTTCTCTCCACTCTCCTTTCTTCAGACATTTACCGCGCCTGGTGATGTCCCACGGACGTCCCCCGCTCGATCGAGACCGTTACGGGCGGTGTTACGTAACGGGCGCGTTACCGCACACGATTTCGCGTCTTTTTTCGAGGGCTTCCTGAGAGACCGCGTCGGATAAAAACTTATATCTAACAAGGGTTTGCCCGACACGTGCCGACCAATTGTGAAAGAAATCTAACGATTGGCATGCTTGCTGCTTTATAGGTTGCGCGGTGCACAAGATAGACAAGACAAGCAGTACATGTTGGTGAAGTTCGAATCAACGACTGGCCTGGTCGGGGGTATCAGGTCAGTCTCCTCAACGCACAAGCGGTGTGATCTTTTGTTCGGATTCGTCGTGGCGGCGTTTTGCCTGAGTGCCCAGGTTGTGCGGGTGCGAGCGGCTTGTAGTCAATCCCCCATCGTTGTTCCAGGAACGTCCAGTCGTTTTGCTTCGCGCTGGATGGATGAAATCCAGGTTGTGTTGTATTGCGCGCTTCTTCGCGTGCCGGGGCGGTGTTGTTGTCGCGAAGAGCGTGGTGGTGGAAGTACGAGAGACATGAGCTGTTGAAGCGAACACAAGTTGAGCAGCTCGACAAGAACGTTTGGCGCGAGAGACCAGCGCGGGGGATAAGAATGGATACGGCGAATTTTGCGCAGCAAAGAAGAACGATACCGGGGTTGCAAAGCCTGATCGCACGTTTGCTCGATGTGATGCTCGTCGTTCTCGGGGCGGTGGCCGCTTCGCAAGTGAGATTTGAAGACCTCATGCAAAGCCGTATCGATACGGCCTTCGTTGCGTTTGCCGCGGCTTTTACGCTGGTTCTATTCCCTGCATTCGGTGTGTACGGCTCATGGCGTGGGCGGGCAATGCTGCGCATGGCCGGTCAGGTGTCGCTTGCGTGGTTCGTGGTTCAAGGCTGCGGTCTCGCGCTGATGTTCTCACTGCATCGCACGGATTTCATCTCGCGTCTTTGGTTTGCCTACTGGATGGCAATAACGGGCGGCGCGCTGATTGCGTCGCGTCTGGCTGTGCACGCCGTGCTCGCACGAGTGCGCCACGCAGGAATGAATCTCCGCCGAGTTGCAGTGGTGGGGTGTGGGTCGCATTGCCACCAGGTCGTGCGCAATATCGAAGGTTCAACGACCAGTGGATTTCGTGCAGTGGCGGCCTTTGATGTGCGGCCGGTGACGGGAACGATAGGTTCAGGCGTGCCGGTGTACGACGACATCGTCAAGTTCGCCGCCTACGTGAGATCTCACGATGTGCAGGAGTTGTGGCTCGCGTTGCCGCTCTCTGAAGAACGCACGCTGTCGCGCTTTGTGGCTGAGTTTCGCGACGACCTCGTGAACGTGCGCTTTGTACCTGATATGCGCAGCGTTGCGCTGTTCGATAGCGGCATGATCGATTTGATCGGTATGCCTGCGATCAACCTGGTTGCATCGCCGGTGCCGGCTCGCGCTTTGGTGAAGAAAGAGGTTTTCGATCGTGCGTTCGCCGCTTGCGCGCTGGCTGCGCTTGCCCCACTTCTGATTGCGATTGCGTTCGCCGTCAAGCTGTCTTCGCGTGGACCGGTGTTCTTCACGCAGAAACGCAAGGGTGCGGATGGACGCATCTTCAAGATCTACAAGTTTCGTTCGATGCGTCCTCACGCTGTGGAAACAGGTGTGGTGAAACAGGCCACGCGAGGGGATCCGCGTATTACGCGAGTGGGTGCGTTTCTCAGGCGTACTAGCCTGGATGAGTTGCCGCAGTTCTTCAATGTACTGCGTGGCGATATGTCGGTAGTGGGGCCACGGCCTCATGCGATTGAACATGACGAGCTTTATCAGAAAGTGGTGAATGGCTACATCCACCGGTACCGGATAAAGCCGGGGATCACAGGTTGGGCGCAGATCAACGGCTTCAGGGGAGAGACAGACCAGATCGAGAAGATGCAAGGACGCGTCGAACACGATCTGTATTACCTGCGCAATTGGTCGTTCGGGCTCGACATGAGGATTGTCGCGGCGACGATAGCGAAGGGTCTGGTTCATAGCAACGCGTACTGACACCTGCACACAATAAAAAATACATGGCCATGAAATTACGCGGACAACAACCCCGATCGGCGCCGAACGCGCTGACGCTTGCTGCAGCCTTAGCGTTTTCCGCTTCGGCGCACGCGGCCGACCCAGCGCTCAATGCGCTCGGTGAGGCGGGTGGTTTGGTGATTCCGTATGCGTTTGCACTGCCCGAGGGGACGGTGGAGGCCCAGTACAACAACTACATCGATCCGCGCTACGGCAAGAAAGCGACGGACGCGCAAATGTATTGGGGCGCGGTGGGGTTGCTGCCTTATGTGGAGTTGTCCGGTGGACTCGCCAATTATCCGGCTGATGTCCACGCGCCATTCAGCAACGCCGACCACTTCCTGTTTCGTCACCTGATGGGCGACGTCAAGCTAGAAGTACCGAAGTTCTTTAAATATCAACCGAGCATCGCATTCGGCATTAGCGACATTGGCGGCCAGACGCACTTCTTCCGTTCGAAATACGGCGTGGTGTCGCAAGCATTTGGACCGGTGACGTTGACCGCCGGTTACGGCCAGGGCGATCGCCTCGATGGTTTGTTCGGTGGCGCGCAGGTCTCGCTGTGGAACACGGGCTTGTCGCTGCTTGCAGAAGACGATTCGAAGACGCCCTATGCCGGCGTGCGCTATCAGTCTCCGCGGATTAGCTGGCTAGCCGATGCGAATGTGATTGGTACGTTCACGCGTTCGATTCGCTCGACGGATGGTGTGTCGCCGCGCACGTCGTTCTCCGTGGGCATTCAGATTCCGTTGGGAAAACGCTTTAGCAGTGCGCGTTGTGCTGATGGTTTGTGCGCGGGCCCACAAGTGCCGGTCGCGCAGACTGCGGACGCCGACGATGACGGTCCGATTCGCCTCGCCAGCCTGCAACCGGTGGACATGCGTGCCGCTGCCGCTAACAACAACCCGCTGGCCGCAGCGCCGATTACGTATGTGCCGCCGCTGCAGTCGTATGCGTCTGTGATGTTGAGTGATGTGACGGCGGCCAAATCGTCGGATGCGCAGTCACCGGCCATTCCGGAAGCGCTGGACACCTCCGCGCTCGACGAAATCGCCGCGCAACTCTTTGCAGCCGGCCTCGAGCGTGTGCGTGTCGGGATGAGCGGTCGCGATCTGGTGGTTGAGTACGAGAACCACCGATACAACCAGAACGAAGCCGACGCGCTCGGCATTGTGCTTGGGGTGGCGAGTGTGAATGCACCGCACGGCACGGACAAGATTCATGTGGTGATCAAGAAGGCCAATGAGCCGTTAGGCGAAGTCATTGTCGATCGCGATGCGTTTGCGCAGTTCGTTGCGGGTGGTGCGCCGACGGCTGCAAGCGCGTCAATGACGATGCGCACGCGTCCGACTTACGACGCGGATTCGATCGCATGGCATGGCAACGAGCACACCCATGGGCTGACGCGGATTCAGATCGAACCAATCGTCAGTTACCTGTACGGCACTGAGTACGGCAACTTCGACATTTCTCTCGGCGCCAACATTGAAGGGTTTGTGCCGTTGTGGCGCGGTGCTGAGTTGTACGCGAGTTATATCGCGCCGATCTACAACACGAAGAACATGGACCAAGGCCGCGTGTTCAGCGATTACCGCCTGCGTGGCGGCCTGAATGCGGTCGCATTGGCACAAAGCTTCTGGATCGTGCCGCAAGTATTCAACGTGGCATCGGTCGGCAAGTTCGATTACTCGTATGTCGGCGTGCAAAACGAAACAACGGTGTTCGTGCCGGGTCGCCCCGACCTGATTCGCTTGCGACTTGCCTATTTGCACCATGAGCCGGGCCATGACGAATTGCCGAGTGAGAAGAATGCCGAGCTGACTTACCGCTGGGTGCAGCCGTCCTGGAAGTTGTGGATCGAAGCGGGCGTGGCGCGCTTTGTGGGGGGAGACAAGGGACCGGTCGCGACGCTGACGCGCTGGTTCGACGACGTTTCGGTGAGCGTGCATGGCGAGCATAGCGGACAGGGCACGTTTGTGGGCGCTGCAATCAGCTTCCCGCTGACGCTGCGTCAAGGGATGAAGCCGGGGATCAGTCAGGTGTACGGCTCCGAAGAGTTCGGGCTTGATTTCCGCACGCGGGTGGGATCGACGAACTATCTGTCAGCCAATGCGGCCGAGAACATGACCTTCCCGTATAGCACGCAGCAGTACTTGCTGAATCAGGGCCGCTTTAGCGGTGAGTACTTCTCGACTCAGCTCTATCGGATGCGTGATGCGTATCTGCGTTACGGACGTCCTGGTAGTGACGGAACGAAGCCGAAACCGCAAGTGAGTGTGCCTGCTGTAACGACGGGCGCGGTGCTTTCACATGGCGTCTGCGGAAACGGTTTGCAGGGTGTAAGCGACGGACGGGCACTGGTGCCGGTCAATTGTGAATGACTTTCTTTGGAGATAGGCGATGAAGCTTCTAAACGGCGCCACGCTGCGCACGCTGCAGTTCGGATCGATAGTGCTTGCGACCAGTGCGCTGGTTGCGTGCGGTGGTGGAACCAGTAGCGGCGGCTCGCCGGTCGGGACGGTGGGCGGTACGGCCGCCGTCGGCGCGGCACTGGCTAACGCGAGCATCACGCTGACTTGCAAGAACGGTTCGGGTAGTGCGACGGCAAATGCCAATGGTGCTTATACGGCGACGTTCGCGTTTGATGGTCCTTGCGCGATTACGGCGACAGGTGGTGCGGTCACTATTCATTCGTTTGCGGCAGGGGCGGGTACGTACAACGTGACTCCGCTGACCGAATTGCTGCTGGACTACCTTGCGGGACAGTTGGGTACGACGGTTAGTGGGTTGCTCGCCGGGATTACTTCTAATTCTTCGTATCAGAGCGCGCTGTCGAATAGCACGGTGATTGCGAATGCTCAGGCTGCGGTTGTGAAGCTGATCAAGGACACGTATGGGATCACGCTTTCTTCTTCGTCGTTCTTGACGGTTTCGTTTACGCCGGGCGCTCCGGGTGCGGATGCGGATCTCGATACGTTGCTGGCGGCTGGCGCGATTACGAGTAACGGGCAGCCGGCCGCTTCTTTGGCTGCGGCTGCGCAGGCGGCAGGGGCAGCGGCGCCGATTGGGAGTGGGAGTGGTGGGGCGACGGGTGGGACGGGGGGGAGTGGGGGGACGGGGACGACGACGAAGTAAGCGACGCGGCGGGAGGCTGCGCGCTCCCGCCAGTCCGCATCACCGTGCGGATGCTGCATAGGCTTGACCGACGCGGGCGCCTGATGAGAGCACGGCGTCAGAAGTACAGGGTTCGACCAACACAAAACGTGCGACAGCCGCCGCAGGAATTTGTAAGCGACGGCGTCAAGCACGTTACTGGCCAACAAGTTTTACGGAGCAGTGAGATGAGAGTGGATGTTAAAGCGATCGGAAAAAGCCTGAGGATCGCGCGTGGCTTGTGCGTCGTCGCCGCGTGCACTGGTTTGGTTGCGTGCACGGCCGCGCCGGGCATGAAGATGAGTACACCGGCGGCGCTCCAGGTGACAAGCGGAGATGCGCAGACGCCGCCCACAAGTCTGCCGGTACAGGTCGAAGACATTAACGTCACGCTGATCGCGCAGATGCAAAGCCAACTCGCGCAGGCGCGCTCCGATCAGCTTCGGGACCTCATGTCTGCTCCCTCCGCATATAGGCTCGGCAAGGGTGACGTGCTGCAGATCACGGTGTGGGACCACCCGGAACTGGCTGCGGCACAGGCGCCATCCGGTCAGACCGCGACGCGCGCGTCCGATCCCGTGCCCGGCTTTGTAATTGACGAGGACGGCAACCTGCAGTTTCCCTATGTCGGTAGCCTGCACGTCGAGGGGTTCAAGCCCGCGGAAGTTCAGCGAGAACTGACGACGCGTCTTGCCAACGCATTCATCAAGCCGCAGGTGACGGTGCGCGTCGCATCGTTCCGCGCGAAACAGGTGTTCGTTGATGGCCAGGTGCATACGCCGGGCGCGCTGCCGCTCAACGACATTCCGATGACGCTCTATGACGCGATTAATCGCGCGGGTGGCTTCAGCGACACCGCCGACCAGAGCCGCCTCGTGCTCGTGCGTGACGGACGTTCGTATCCGATCAGCCTCACTGACATGCTTGACGCGGGTGCCAATCCCGCGAAGATCGTGTTGCGCGACGGCGATCTGCTGCGCGTACTGGCGCGCGACGAGAACGGCGTGTACGTGATGGGTGAAGTCAACAAGCCGATAACGGCGATACCGCTGCGTAACGGCAGGCTCACCCTGAGCGAAGCCATCTCGCAGGCGGGGAGCCTGAACAGCAATACCGCCGATGCATCCGAAGTCTACGTGATCCGCAATTCACTCGGGCCGCACCCTCAGGTCTATCACCTCGCGGCGCGCTCGCCGGTGTCAATGCTGCTCGCGAATCAGTTCGAGATGAATCCACGCGACATCGTCTATGTCGACGGCAATGGCCTCGTGCGCTTCTCCCGCGTGCTGAGTCTTCTGCTGCCTGCCGTCAACGCGGCGCTAACCGGGGCGATTGTGACCAAATGATCAAGACGATATTGGTCGTGTGCGTCGGAAATATCTGTCGCAGCCCGATGGCGCAATACCTGATCGAACGTGAACTCAACGGCGTCAATGTGCTGTCGGCCGGGCTCGATGCGGTTGTGGGTTCAGGACCCGATCCACTGGCGATCCGCGTCACCGCAGAATCTGGGCTCGACATCACCGCGCATCGTGCGCAACAGCTGAATGTGAGTCTCGTCAGCGGTGCCGATCTGATTCTTGCGATGGAGGCAGCGCATAAGCACGAGATCATGCGCCGGCATCCGGGCGCGTCGGGCAAGGTGTTCCGGCTTGGAGAAATCGGACGCTTCGATGTACCGGATCCGTACACAAAGCCGATTGCGCATTTTCACGATGCATTCGAGCTGATCCGACAGGGCGTCTACGCATGGGCGCCACGTATAAAAGCAATGGCCTAACGAGAGAACAACATGAACAACAGATTAGACCTGATGGTCGAGGATCGCGCCGAAGAGGACAGCGACCTCATCCGTTATCTGGACATCGTGATCGCGAACCGCTGGCTCATCGCGAGCATCTTCGCGGTCGTCATGCTGTTGGGGGCCGCATATGCGTTTCTGGCGAAGCCGACGTACGAAGCGGACATCATGATCCAGGTCGAAGAAGACAATCCGACGAGTGCGAGTTCGCTGCTTGGTAACGTGTCGTCACTGTTCGACGTGAAGACGGAAGCCGAAGGCGAGCTCGAGATCCTGCGATCGCGACTGGTCGTCGATCAGGCGGTGAACAACCTGCGTCTCTATATCGACGCGCGTCCGCGCTATTTTCCGCTTATCGGATGGCGCATCGCCGACAGCGCGAAGTCGCTGTCAGATCCCGGCCTTCTCGGTTGGGGCGGTTTTTGCTGGGGCACGGAATCGATCGACGTGCGCGAATTCGACGTACCGAAGGATCTCGAAGACGAGCGCTTCAAGTTGACACTGCTCGACAACCATCGCTTCCGACTGAGTCAGTCCGATCTCGACGCGCCGATCGAAGGCACGATCGGCAAACCGGTCGACGTCGATCAGAGTGCCGGTCATATTCACCTGCTTGTGGCTGACGTGCACGCGAAGCCGGGTGCTGCGTTCAACCTGATACGCGAGCCGAAGCTCAAGACGCTGACTGATCTGCAAGAAAAGCTCAACATGCAGCAAAAGGGCAAGCAAAGCGACATCATCACCGGCGCGCTACGTGGTGGCGATCCGAAGCAGATCTCGGCAATCCTTAACCAGATTGGCGAGGCGTATGTCGCGCAGAACGTAAAGCGCAAGGCCGCCGAAGCAGAGAAGTCGTCGCAATTCCTCGAGAGCTTGCTGCCGGGCCTCAAGCATGACCTTGAGGTCGCGGAAAAGCGCTACAACGCGATGCGCGACCGGCGCGGAACGTTCGACGTGAGCCTCGAAGCGCAAACGTTCCTGCAGGAAAGCGTCGCGACGCAAAGCGGCCTGCTTGACCTGCAGCAGAGGCGCGCCGATCTTGCGACGCGCTATGCACCGGGTCATCCAGCGATCGTTGCGCTCGATCAGCAGATTGACGCGATGAAGGCCAAGCTTGGCGACGTGAACAGTCGTGTGAAACGCCTACCGAACCTTGAGCAGGATACCGTGTCTTTGATGCGCGACGTACAGGTCGGCCAGGACATCTACGTCGGTACACTGAACAACATCCAGCAGCTTAAGCTTGTCGCAGCGGGCAAGGTCGGTAACGTTCGTCAGGTGGACGACGCACGCCTGCCGGAAGAGGCGGTATGGCCGAAGAAGCCACTCGTAATCGGCCTGGCGGCGATCGCCGGCCTCATACTCGGCATCGGCACCGCGTTCGCCCGGGAAATGTTGTACGGAGGCGTGACGGACGCGCAGGACATCGAGCGCTACGCAGGTCTCAATGTGTACGGCACGATTCCGCTTTCGCAGATACAGAAGTCGCTGAACACGAGCATGCAAACGGGCAAGACGGCCAGGTACCTTCTCGCGGAATCGAATCCGACCGACCCATCGATCGAGAGCCTGCGCAGCTTGCGCACCGCGCTGAGCTTCGCGATGCTCGAGGCACCGAACAATCGATTGCTGCTGACCGGCCCCGCGCCGGGCGTCGGCAAGTCGTTCATCTCTGCCAACCTCGCCGCCGTGTTGTGCGGTGGCAGTAAGCGCGTGCTGCTCATTGATGCGGACATGCGGCGCGGCCACTTGCATCAGTACTTCGGCCGCGCACGTGGTCAAGGTCTGTCCAACGTTCTTGCAGGCCAAGCGACGGTCGAGGCCGCGATTCAGCACGAGGTGTCGCCGGGGCTCGACCTGATGACGACCGGCAGCATTCCGCCCAATGCGTCGGAGCTTTTGCTCAGCGATAGCATGAGCCGATTGATGGAATCGCTGAGTGAGCGTTATGACATGGTGGTTATCGATACACCGCCAGTGTTGGCGGTCTCCGATGCGCCGGTGATGGCGACCATCGCGGGAACGGTGTTCCTCGTCGCGCGTTTTCAACAGACGGCGATTGGAGAGATCACCGAAAGCGCGCGGCAACTGCAACGCGCGAACGCGCCGCTCAAAGGCGTGATCTTCAACGGTGTCGACGCGCGCGCATTCGGCTATCGGTCGAAATATGGCGCGTACCGTTACGTTGCCTATCAATATGAGAACCAGAAGAGGCTGGCGAAATGAGTGCGGCGCGGGCAACATTGCGCCGGCCGCCGCGAAAACGCGACAAGCTGCCGTTTCTCTGGCTGCTATCCGGCGGTTCCGCGATGGCGGGCCTCTTCGCGGCGCTCTGTCTTGGCGGCACCAATACGCTGACGGCTTGTTTGTTGCTGCTTGGGGCGGTGAGCATCTGGTGCATCAAGGCAGATAACGAATTGATGCGGCTTTGGCGGCTGTTCGCGCTCGCATATTTCTGCGTGCTGCCAGCCGGTCAACTGATCGCGCGCGACGAGATCTATCTAACGCTCTTGCCCGAGCAGAACCCTGCGACGATCGCGTGGTTCATGCTGAACATTGTCGGCATCTGGGCGATGAACTTTACCCTCATCGCAATGCGCAACAAGCGCGCGGCGCCAGCCGCGATGTCGGACATGCAAGGGACCGTCGTCGTGAGCCGCTGGGTCTATGCGTTCGCGCTGCTGGCTTTGGCGGCGCTCGCGCTCATCTACGTGAAGCTGGGCGGCTACCGACAGATCGCACAACTCTATGCGGATCGCCTCGAAACGTCGGTCACTCAAAACGACCCGCTGGAAGGGCTCGGTGTCGTGCAGGCGCTCGCCAATACAGCCCCGCTCTGGGTTTTCGCATGCGTGATGCTCCGGCCGTGGCGCAGTCGCGTGATGAGGTTTGCGGCCTTTGCCCAGCTGGTCGTGCTTGGATGGCTGTCGTCCGGCGTATTCGGCAATCGGCAGGGGATCGTATTCGTCGTGCTGTTCGCGTGCCTCATCTACCACGCGTTTGTTGCGCGCATCAGCCGGCGAGCGGCGAAGATCGTCGGCATCTGTGTCGCCGTCGGTGGCCTCGCGATGATTCCGCTCAAGTTTGGCATCGACTATTCAGAAATCGGCAATCTGTCTAAAAATTTTGCAGATCAGCGGATGCTGCAATTGTCGATGGGGCCGCTAAGTTTCTTCCTGTTTCGCGACTTGTCGCGCTTCGATGTCCAGGTACAGGCGCTCGACTCGGTGTCGAAACCAGCCTACACGCTCGGCTTGGGTCGCAGCTTCGTCGGCGCGGTGGCGGCTGTCGTGCCGAAGGCGATCTGGAAAGACAAGCCAGAAACTTTTGCCCGCGAGAAGAGCGACATCGTTCGAGAAACCGAGACCAACGAGTCCGATGAGACGACGCTGCTGTTCGGTATGCCTGGTGAATTTCTCGTCAATTTCGGTGTGTTCGGTTATCTGCTGTCGTTTGTAGTGGTGGCGTGGTTGATCGCGCGGATCAGCCTGATGGGCCTCGGCACGAGCTGGCGATGGCTGCTCGTAAAGGTGGTGTCGTACCCGTTGCCGTTCCTGTTTTTCTTGTTCGATTCGAACGTCCTCGCTTACTACGGGATACGCTGGATCGTGCTGTTCGCTTTGCCGATGGCGCTATTGCTGAGACAAAAAAAACGCAGCTGGCGCCTTTTTCATCGAAACGCTGGGGTGCGTAATGAGAATAGTCCACGTAGTTGAAACATGGATCGGTGGCATCGCCAATTATGTGACAGGGCTGATGATCGAGCAGCGCAATCGCGGGCACGACGTTGTGCTTGTATGCGATCCGCGCACGATGGACGTCGCGAAGCTGGATGTCGACGGCATTCATGTTGTGCCGTACCGGTCGAGCCGCAGTCCACTCAGGTTCATAACGATCGCACGCGAAGTTCGAACGCTCGTCAAGCCGCTACGTGCCGACGTGATTCATTGCCACAGTACCTATCCGGGCGTTTACGTGCGCCTCAGCCGCTTCGATGATGAGAAAGTGCTGTACACGCCGCACGCGTGGTCGTTCATGAAGAAGGACATCTCGCGTGCGGCCGCGCTGGTCTTCGCATTGGTGGAGAAATGGCTGGCGCGGCGTTGTACGCGCATTCTCTGTATGTCGTTCGACGAAGTGCGCGCCGCGCGCAGGCATGGTATCGCGCCCGACAAGATCGAGCTTGTCTACACGGGCATTCCGACAGACGCTGCGGCCGAGCGGATCACCGATGAAACGGAAGCAGCCGCCCAGCCTTCGCAACAGATTCAGATCGGCTATTTCGGTCGGCTCGACTATCAGAAGGGGTTCGACATTCTCGTCGATGCATTGCCGCTACTGAAGGACAACCTGCATGTGCACGTGTTTGGGGTGGCAGTACGCGGAGGCGCGGCGATGCCGGGCGAAGCGTCGCGCATCTCGTATCACGGTTGGGTTGGCCCCGAAGAAACGAAACGCGCGATGCACAGCATGGACGTGATCGTGGTCCCGTCGCGCTGGGAAGGTTTCGCACTCGTACCGATCGAAGCGATGCGAGCCGGCAAAGTTCTGGTTGTATCGAGCGAAAGCTCGCTGCCGGAGCAGGTCATTCATGGCTATAACGGGCTGATTCTGCGCCAGCTCACGGGAGAGTGCCTCGCTGAGCAGCTCAACTCGCTGTCCATTGACGAATGCCGCCGCATGGGTGCGAACTCGCGTCACGTGTTCGATCAAGCGTTCAACGCCGATAAATTCTTCAAGTCGCTGATGAACTGCTATGAAAACGCCTGACGTCTTTCTTCTACACGCCTACAGCTCACGCAACAGCGGCGACGGGTTACTAGTCAAGCTGAGCCTGCGTGCGATTCGCGAAGCCGGCTTCAACCAGTGCATCACCGTCGTCTGTCTGGATCCTGCGTCGTTCGTCGGCTATCTTGATGACCCGCAAGTCGAACTGATCTCGCTTTGGCAGTTCGTCGCCAGGACGTTCGCGCATGCGTGGCACCGGCGCGCGCCAGTGTTCTTCGGTGTGGGCGGCGGCTATTTGCGCGCTGGAACATGGAAGGAAGGCTGCAAGACTCTGGTTGCGCATGGCTTGCAGATCGTGTGCGCGTCGCTCTGGGGGCCGCGCTCGCGAATCTATCTGCCGCAAAGCGTCGGGCCGTTTTCGACGGTGCTGGGCCGTGTGCTCAAATGGCTAGTGCGTCACCATGTCGATACGATTTTTCTGCGCGACGACAAGAGCGTGCGCGAGCTGAATCATGGGCACGCAGTGCGGATCGGTGATCTGGTCGTTCTGGAAATCAGCAAACGGCCGCACGCGCCGCAACTCGCGCCCAACGATTCCTCTAGGCACGATCGGCGACGCAAGGTGTATTTCGTGTTTCGCGACCTGAGTGAGAAGCCGTACGCGGACACCTACATTGCGAAGCTGCGGCGGCTGGTTGAACTGACTCCGGATGCGAGTCTCGCGGTACAGAGCGCCGGACGCGGCAACAGCGACGACGTATTCTATCAGCGAGTGTTCGGCGTCGACTCGGCGCCAGCGCTGCGTGATGTGATCCGGTCCGAGGATGCGATCGTCGTGTCGGTGCGACTGCATGGCAGTCTTGAAAGCGTACTGGGCGGGTTGCCCAGCATTCACATCGCTTACGAGCGCAAGGGGCAGGCTGCGTATGGGGACCTCGGATTGTCCGAATACGCGTTTCACGCGGAAAGCTTTGATCCCGACGCGGTTGCTGCTGCAATCGAAAATCTCAGGCGCGACCCCGCACCGTTCTGGCAGAAGTTGGCCTGTCTATCTGTGAATCGCTATGCAGAACTGGTCGAGTTGTGCAGAGCTGAAACCAATCCCTCGATCACGCTTTTGATCGACGGTAATTTTTTGAAGGTAGGGGACCAGATATTTAGTCCACACATGGGGCATCGCAAGTTCGCGGCCCGCTTCACGGAAAGCTTCGCGCGCGTACGCATCGCAGCCCGATCATTTCCGGTGCAACTCGCGCATGGCGAATTGGTTACTGGCGAGTACACGCAATTCATCGACCTCGGCGCGTCCCGCGGGGTGAGGGCATTGATCAGGAATTTGCCCCGACTGGTGTGGCGCATCTGGCGTGTGATTCACGATGCGGACCTGTTGTTGCTGCGTTTTCCCGGCAACCTTACGCTCATCGGCATGTTGCTGTGTCGCGCGACGGGCAAGCCGTTCTCAGCGGAGATCGTTGCTGATCCCGCTGACTATTTCAGCGATGCGGCGTCCCGTCATCCGTTGCGGCACATCGCTCGCCACGTGCACTGCTGGGCTACGCGTCATGCGGCGAAACACGGTCGAACCGTGCGCTATGTGACAGCCGGCGCGTTGCAGGCTGCTTACCCGCCGCGCGCGTACGCGCATTCGTTTGGCTTCAGCGATGCGTATTTGCCCGACGAGTTGTTCGACCGTTGCGATGATGCGCGCGTCAAGCGTGATGCAGATGTTGGCGTGCTTCGCATCGTCAACGTTGCGATGATGCACAATGAAAGCAAGGGCCACGGCATCCTGCTGCACGCTGTGGCTGCGCTGCGTGAACGTGGGCTCAGCGTCAAACTCACGCTTATCGGAGACGGAGTGCTACGGGCGGAACTCGAACGACTCTCAGCGCGACTTGGACTTGGCGACGACGTCCGCTTCACGGGTGCATTGAGCGGGGACGACGTGCTTCGCACGGTGAGCCAGCATGCGCTCTTCGTGCTGCCTTCGCTACAGGAGGGCATGCCACGAGCACTGCTTGAAGCAATGGCTCTAGGCATTCCGGTCATCGCGACGCATGTGGGCGGCATCGCGGAAGTGCTTGAACTGGCGAGCCTTGTGCCGCCCGGCGATGTTGATGCGTTAAGCGAGAAGATCGCGCGTATTGCCGCCGATGGGCAGTGGCGCGATCAGCAGAAGCAGTGCCAGCACGAAGCGGCGCGCCGTTTCCGCTATTCGGATCTGCAGGCCCAGTACCGTCGCTATTGTGAGGCGTTGAAAGCATATGGCTGACATGAAGCGGGATGTCGTCTACGTCATGCTTGCATCCGCGTTGCCGGCCTTCGGCAATTTTGTTGCGGTCGCGCTTGCGCTGCGCTATCTGGACGCAGTGTGGCTGGGTAAGTCGTATGCGCTGGTCGCATTCTTCTTCGTTGCAATCGATCTGTTCAATTTCGGCTCACCGCGCATCTTCACTATCGAGAGAGTGCGCTCGCACGTATCGACGCTGATCTTCCTCGATTGTCTGAGCGCGCTCGGCTCGACGGTGGTGTTCGCGACCGTCGGCACATTGCTTGGAAATTATGGCGTGTTTGCGAGCACGCAGTTCGGTGTGGTGATGGTGCTTGCGCCGATGGCCTATGGACTGTCGCATTTCTCGCTAGGCGTGTTGCGTTTTTATGGGCGCAGCGGCACGATTTGCGCGATTTCGTCGGTATCCGCGCTTAGCCGTGTGTTGATCCTCGTGCTGCTGATCGAACGGCGCTCGCTCGATGCGTACCTGCCCGACATGCTGCTACTTGTCGAGGCCTTGTATGGCGTGATGCTGCTTGTCGCGTATCTGCACTCGCTGCGTCGAGGGTTGCCGCGCGACTCTGAATTCTTCCGTCCTGAAGCAGAGAGATTCAACTTCCGTACCTTCGACTATAAAGCGTTTTTCGTACAGAACCGAAAAGAGATTCTCGGCAGCTGGTACGGGAACGCAATCTTCTCCGGCGCGAAGCACGTTGACATTATGATCGTCACGTTTATCGTCGGGCCTGCGGCGGGATCACTGTATCGAGGTATAAAGAGCGTGCATAACCTTGCGTTCAATTGTGGACAAGGGGTGGCGCTTGTGCTGAGTGGACGCTTCAAGCGGGTCATGGATGCGCTCCTGCGGCTTCCGCATGGTCGCGCGATGGCGACAGGCGCAGTCTCTCTTTTTGCGCTGGTGTCGCTCGCAAGCTGGCTCGCGTGCCGCGTTCACCTGTTTCCGATTGCCGTGCTTGGCCCCTACGCGATGCAGTTTGGTTTCATGTTCGTCGCTTTCCTCGGCGCCATGCTGATCTTCGTCTGCCGCGTGCTGTCGCTGCTGGTTTTCTCAGCGAATCGTGCATCCTTCGTCACGATTTCGACCCTCGAAGTCGGTGCATCGCTGCTGTTCGTTTCTGTGTTGTCGTATGAATTCGGGCTGATCGGCGCGGTAACCGGCATCGTGATTGCGGGCGTACTCGTGCTGGTACTGTCATTGACTATCAGCCGACGTGCGGCGCGGCGCTCGCTCGCGTCCATACAGACGGCCGATTCGTCGGTCATCGGCAGGTTGCGTGGGAGCATGCAGGAATGAAGCGTAGAACGCTGCTTTTGGGATGTGTTGGAGTGCCGCCCGTGTGGATGGCCACGCGGGCGTCGGCTGCTGTGGCGCAAGCGGCTGCGCCGCAGGATGGCAAGCAGGTGTTTGCGCACTACATGGTCGCGTGGCCGCGCGGCGGCCCGAATGCCGGCATCGACGATTACATCGCGGAGTTCCACGACGCGCATCAGCGAGGAATCGACGGTTTCGCACTGAACTGCGGCGGCTGGAACCGCAACGAGCCGCTTTATCGTGCACGCGTGCTGACGATGTATCGTGCCGCCGAACAGTTCGGCAGCGGTTTCAAGCTGTTCGTATCGGCGGACGGCAAAGCGCAGGATGAACTCGATGATATCGTGCATTCGACCGGCGGTCTTCCGGCGCAGTTGATGGTCGACGGGAAGCCGTTGGTCTCGGCGTATGCATTGGGCGGCAAGGATACAGCGCGTTGCGAAGCGCTGATTGCGCAAGCGGAATCGCTGGGCGCGTACTTTGTTCCACACTTCACGCCTTCGACAGGTGAAGCAGAAATCGGCGGTGCCGTTGCGAGCGAAGTTGGGAATCGCTGCCGTGCGGCGCAGGGCTATTTCTATTTCGGTGCGGCCGGCGCACCAGATTCGCTAGCGCGCTCCATCGAACATCTGGCTACAGCGCTCAAGTCTGCCCACAAGCTGTTCATGGCACCCGTCACACCGTACTACCGTGGCCTTGCAAGTGGCACGAATTACCGCGCATTCGAAAGCAACGGATTCTCCGGCATGGCGACCGAATGGCTCGCCGCGATTCACGCCAATGTCGATTGGGTGCAGATCGTCACGTGGAACGATTGGGCCGAATCAACGTATGTGGCGCCGATCGGAAGCAGCACGCGTGCGCAGGTCTATAACCCGCGCTTCGGTGCGTTGCTGAGCCACAGTGCGTATCTCGACGCGAGCCGCTATTTTATCGAATGGTTCAAGCATGGCACCGCACCGGTGATTACCCAGGACAAGTTCTACTACTTCTATCGCCTACATCCAGTAGCGGAGGGCGCAATAGCGAGCGTTGGCGCGTCGGTCGGCAACGCAACCGCACCACGCTCCTCCACACCGCTGACCGCGCAAATTCACGTAACGGCGTTTTTGACCGAACCCGCAATCCTCACCATCGTTCAAGGCAACGCGCGAACGACGCACGATCTGCCGACCGGCGTCAGTGAAGTCGCCGTGCCGTCAATACCGGGCGCGCCGCGATTCACACTGATTCGGAATGGAAAGACAATCGCCGACAAAATGGGCGAGGAGTCTATCCGTACAAGCGACTTTAGCGGCGCGTTCAACTACTTTGGCGGATCGTCGGTTTCAAATTGAACTTGCAGAGATGCCAAAGAGGCGCAGCCGTCTGTCTTTGGTTCTTTATGTTCGCGCATTTGATGAGAGCGAGTTTGTAATCGCCGCGCAAACGTCGAGACTCGAGGTCAGAAACCAGAATCGCCAGATGCGTGCAAGAAACGCTTCAGTCGCATTGTTTCTTTGAGAAAATCTTTCGCGATACGCGGCCGTTCTCGTCTCCCGAAGCCGCCCCCCGCTCCGCCTCAAATCGATCCAACTCCCCCAGCAACCGCTCAATCTGAAACGTTTGCAACTCGGTCAGAGGGAATTCATCCTGTATGCGCAGTAGTCGTTTTCGCCAATACGCTGGTGGCAGCACAGGTTCCCCGCGAAAGGCGCGCAACGACGGCGCCATCACTCGCGCTACGTGCGCGATGTCTTCATCCATTGTCATGCAAGAACCCCGGAAGACCTCGTTGTTTAGTTTTGGCCTTGTTCTATGCGCGCGCCTGGTTGGAAACGAGTTGGTCTTAAGTGTGCAAGCGGCGACGTCCATGTTAAGAAATCGCAATCGTTCGGTCAAGCTTTCCTACGATCATTCGTTCGAGAAATGCGTCGAATGTCCCTTGATTTGAGGGCTATTTCGATTACGGATGAATTTCAAGAGGTACATGCCGTGCCTCAAATATGGAGGCTTTTACTCGCGGTTTCGCTTCGGCGTGACACAGTCAAACGGCAAAAGTTAGTGCCTCCAAACCTCAAGAAGCAGGCAAGCTGCTGAAATCAGACACAGAGCCCAACTCCACCACAACCTAAAGCGCATTCCCCCGCGGCGGAATCGCATCCGCTTGCGCCGGCCCACCCACCACCAACTCCGCCTCCGAATAGCTAATCCTCACCGGCGGCACAAACCACGCAAGACACAACCCAATCAACGCCGCCGCACCGGCCACCAGAATGCCGATATGAATCGACTGCACGAGCGCATCCCGCGCAGAATTCATCATCGCATCGCCCGCATGCCCGGCGCTCACCAGACGATTGATCAACGCCGCCTGCTCCGCGCGATCCACCAGCAGTTCGGGACTCGCAAACGATTTGAACCACTGCGTCGCCTGATACGAAGCAAGCGAGCGATGCACCCCCTGCGTATAGAGATGCCCAAGCAACGCACCGGTCATCACTGTGCCCAGCATCCCACCGAAAGTACGCAACGATTGCAGCAACGCCGTTGCCGCACCGAGTTGGTCACGCGCGACGATCTGCTGCGAACAGACCGTCAAACTGGTCGCCACCAGACCGAGCCCGAGCCCGCTGATGCCCATGCACGACATCCACACCAGATGCGGCTCGGTACCTCTGAGTACGATTACGCCCAGACACGCCAACGCGGACAGCGCGAAACCGACATACATAATGCCGTTCGCACGACGGATCCGTGTGACGATACGATTGTTCACCACGCTGCCGACCGTCGTGCCGAGCAGCAGCGGCGTGATCAGCATGCCGGAGTCGTGCGCGGACATCGCATAGCCGCCCTGAAACAGCAGCGGCACATAAAACACCAGCGAAAACAGCGCGAAACCGCCAAGCACCGACATCGCGAAGAGCGCCGACAGCTTACGGTCCATCAGCATATCCACCGGAATGATCGGATACTTCATCCTCCGCTCCCATAGCCACAGCGTCATTGCAAAACTCACCGCAACGACGGCCAGCACGATCGTTATCGTGTCGACGCCGTACCTCGGAAACAGTTCGATCAGCAATTGCAATGAACCGAACGTGACTGCGACCACGAACGCGCCGAGCCAGTCGAGTCGCACGGGGCCTTTGTGTCGCAGATGACGTAGGGGTGGCAAAAACCGCAGCACGAACAGTAGCGAGACGATACCGACCGGCACGTTGACGAAAAACACCAGCCGCCAGCCGCCGTATTGTGTGAGCATGCCTCCAAGCGTCGGTCCGACCATATTCGCCACCCCGAACGCAGACGTGACGAACACGAGCCAGCGCAGCCGTAGTTTCGGATTGGGGAACAGATCGGCGACGGTAGCGAACACCGTGCCGATCAGAATGCCGCCGCCTATCCCCTGCAAACCGCGCGAAATCACCAGCAACAGCATACTGGTAGCGAATCCGCACAGTATCGACGCGCCGGTAAACAACAGAATCGCGGCGACCAGAAACGGCTTGCGGCCGAACAGATCACCTAGCCGCCCAAAGATCGGAATGGTGATCACTGAAGCCAACATGTACGCAGTCGCGACCCATGCGTACAGATCGAAGCCCTTCAGATCGGCGACGATGCGCGGCAGCGCGGTGCCGACAATGGTTTGATCGAGCGCCACCAGCATCGAGACGAATGCAACGCCAAGCATCGCCAGCAGCGACTCGCGAAACGGCAGCAGTTGTCCGGTGGGTAGGGGCGTGTCGAGGTCGGGCGTCATGACGGTCTTGCTTGCGCACTTATTTTCGCGTGGCCTGATGCGCACCCAATGCCGCGCCGAGGTCCTCGTCCGTCGCCGCGGGGAAGATGCTCATGGTCAGCAAATCGCCCCATTCGAGCGCCAGCGCCGACAGTCCGCGCGAATCGTCCGCCTCGACGACTGCAAAGCCATGCAATCCGCCGATCGCATGCCAGCGTCCCAGCAATTTGACACCTTCAGGCGCCCGGCCGCCGGTTTTCATGAAGCGCTCGATGACGGAGTTTTCCGCAGTCGGCAGGCCATTCCATTGCACGATGAATTTCATTGCGTGTCTCCAATATGGTTTGGCGATGCCGGCTCGTGGCAGGTCGTGATCGCCGTTCGCGCTGAGCGACGCTTTCGCATGCCTCGCGCCTCCAACGCTTCTAAGCCCGGATGCTGTCCGGATAGCGCTTGCTATTGGCGAACGGCATAAAACCACGTGGCATCCTAAGCATCATAGGTGAGTGCACGATCGCTAACGTCGCCGCGTGCGGACATTCACCAGGTTAATCGAACAAATTCATCCGTCGCAGGAATAGCTTGGCGGTCGCGCTCGTTTCCAATTGCGGACCTCTCGTGCGTCCTATAAGAAGGACCTTTTAATGCGGCTGGCGAAGATGTCGGTATCGATCTATTTCGAAGCGGACCATGCAGTGTGCCGGCAGCACCGGCACACGTGCGAGCGGCGCGCCGAACAAACGCCGATGCATCAAACGCAAACGGCACGCGCGTCAGGCGCGTGCCGTTGCTGCGAGTGTCTGATCGGAGGCCTAGCTACGCGACAAATTGCGCGGTATCGCACCAGCGGACACATCGACAATGGCCTGGTGCGCTGCGGGAAAACCCGGCGGATAGTCGACGACGCGTGTAGATCTAGGTACCACCTGCACGGCGATGCTCGCACGTGCACCAATGCGTGCGCCGCCAACAATGGCGGCCATCGCCTGGCGGTCGAGTTCGACGCTGTCAGTCAGGTCTTTGATAGCGAGCTTTGCCATGGTGGCTCCAGGGAAGCGATCGAGCTGGCGGCTGGTGCGATTGGCCAGCCGTCGCTCGGGACTGTCTTTAAGTGTGCTGAGGTCTCGTCGCACTATCAGTATAGGAAATCTGCTTGCAGCTCGCCTGCCCGATATGAGCAGGCAGCAGTAGGGAAGCCCCCGGTCCTTCGCTACTGCATGCCGTTAAACGTTGGCGTAATTGGCGGCCCACAGCGACGGGCTGACATTCAGATGCAACGGCACGAAACCGGCGCCGATCACGCCGATGTTGTTGAGAGCGGCAACATTGACGGTTTGAATCTGGCTGAGATTCTGGTTCACCGAGACGTTGACATTGGCGATGCCGCTAAGGCCGGCAATCGAGGGCAGGCCGGGCACGCTGCTGCCGGTGCCGCCGGCCACCGCGGACATTGCCCGGCGGTCGAGCTCGCGGGTGCGGGATAGATCGCGAATCATGAGGGATGACATGGTGCTTCTCCAAAGGTGCGCGGAAGACGGGCGTGATCGGAGCGAAGCGGAAATTGCCGAAGGCCTCTCCGCTTCGCCGAATCAGGCGTCAGACGTGGATGTTGTTGCTCGACGTGACGCAGGGGTTGATCGACGAAGTGAGGCCGGCAGCGAACGCGACGTTGTTGCCGTTGGCGTTCTGGATGTTCATTTCGTTGCTGATCAACTGCGTAGCGCTAACCTGCTTGCTGTTGTTCGGCGCGAAGACCGGGCTGATGTTGGTGTACGACGTGCTGGGGTAGCCAAAGCCGAAGCCGAGGCCGCCACGTACGGCGCGCATGGCCTTGCTGTCGAGTTGTTCGGTGATGGACAGGTCTTTGATCATCAGCGTGTTCATGGTAAATCTCCTGGAAGGGAACATCACAGTGTTGCGGTTGGGTTCGAGCATCTTGTCTGCTCGAGTGTCACTAACGCATGGGCTGTGCCAGTTTTACTCCCCTATCCTAAGAAAGTTGACGATCGCCTGATGCACAAGGCTTTCACGTCATGTCGCCGCATCGAAGCGGCAACGAGCTCGCTAGAGGACGACTCGCTGCTGATGGCGCGTACCCAACAACGCAACGGATTCTGTTGGATGTCGCAAGACACTCGCCGGCCGTGCACGCAGCGGGGCAATCCTGGTTTGCGAAAGACCGGGTCGGGAGCTAGTATCGAAGCGGCACATGTAACTGATTACGACAGGTTTTCTATCAGCCCGAAAGGCTCCGGTCGCATGCGATCCGGCCCAACGGCAGCGGGGGCGCTTCGCACAAATGGCTAGCCTTGCGCATGTGATTCGCGACTATCAGAGCGGCGAGCTGTCACGCGACGAGTTCGTGGCTCAGCTCGACAGCACGTTGACGACCGATGGACTCGATCGCACGCAGCTGCTGGAAATGCTCGGCGCAGCGCATCGCAAAGCCGCTCTCCCCGAGGATCTCTACGCCGAAGTGCGGCGGCGCATCGAACAGCTGCGCGTCTCGAACGTGGCGGCGGGCGGCGACGAAACCGGCATGCGGACCACCGTCGAGATACCGTCAGTACGCTCTGCCAGTGCGGCCAACGCCGCAAGCTCGACAGGCGCACCGAGCGCCGCTGGTGTGCCGGGACATGATCAGATCAAAGGTACTGGCGACACGCTGAATAACCGCTTCGTCCTCGAGGAATGTCTGGGCGTCGGCGGGATGGGCACAGTGTATAAGGCGCTCGATTTGCGCAAGCTCGAGGCGTCGGACCGCAAACCGTATCTCGCGATCAAGGTGCTCAACGTTCAGTTCCGCGGCAATCCGAATTCGCTCGTCGCACTGCAACGCGAGGCGCGCAAGGCGCAGGTGCTCGCGCACCGCAACATCATCACGGTGTACGACTTCGACCGGGACGGACCGATCGTCTACCTGACGATGGAGTACCTGACCGGCAAGCCGCTGAGCCAACTATTGCGCACGCCGGGCTACAAGGGCATGCCGGTTCGCGCCGCGCTGCCGATTGTGCGCGGCATGTGCAATGCGCTCGCCTATGCGCATGAGCACGGCTTCGTGCATTGCGATTTCAAACCGGCCAACGTTTTTCTCACGACGAATGCCGAAGTGAAGGTCATCGACTTCGGCATTGCCCGCGTGTTCCAGCGGCCGGAGGAGGAGAGTGACGCAACCGTCTTCGATCCCGGCAGTCTCGGTGCGTTGACGCCCGCGTATGCGAGTCCGGAAATGATCGAGCATCGCGAGCCGGACCCGCGCGACGACATCTACGCGCTCGGTTGCATTACCTACGAGCTGTTGACGGGCCACCATCCGTTCGACCGATTGTCGGCGACACAAGCTCGCAATTCGGACTTCAAGCCGCAGCGTCCGCCCAATCTCGATGCGAAGCAGTGGCGCGCGTTGCGGGCCGCGCTTTCGTTTGATCGCAACACGCGCATGCCGAGTGTCGTGCGTTTCATCGCCGAGTTCGATAACGAAGCACGCGCGGAGAAGTCCGGGACGTTGGTCAAGGCGGCATTCGCGAGTTTTGCGGTGGTGTGTGCCGCGGCTGTCGGTGTGTTTGCTTTCCGTTCGGCTCCGAATCGTCAGGATAGCCAGCAGCCGGCTGCGGCGGTTTCGGAGGCGTCGGCGGATCAAACGGCTTCGGCGGCGACGAATGCGTCTGAATCATCCGCAACTGCCGGACCAGTCGCCGGAGGCGCCGCAAAGTCGGCCGCGGGCTCATCTGCGGGCTCATCTGCCGTGATAACCACAGCGCCGACGCCCGCTGCGTCTGCGGCACCACCGCCCGTGCAGCCTCCTGCGCCGCCCGCGCCCAAACCCGCTTTGACCTTAGCGGCCGTCACACCGGTTTTGGCGCAAGTGCCGTGCTCGGCGCTGTCTGCATCGACACAAGACCATTCGTTGACGGTGCGCGGCTACGTCTCGCAACGCTACGGCGCAGCACGTCTGAAGGACACGCTGACGGCGTTGCCGGGCGTCGATACGCTCGCGCTCCAGGTCGAGACAATCGCCGACGACAAATGCGACACCATCAAAGCGCTCGCATCCTACTGGACCCGCAACTGGCAAGCGGGCCACGTTGCGTCGCTGCATGTGCGGCCACCCGGTGGCCTGTTGAGCGAAGGCGATCCGCTTGTGGTGGACGTCACTACGCCCGCTTACGACTCGTACGTGAACCTCGATTACTACCAGCTCGACGGTAGCGTCGTGCACATGGTGCCGAGTCCGCGCGCGAAGGACAATCAGGCGCCCCCGCACTATGCTGCCACGATCGGCAGCGCGGGTGACTGGATCATTTCGAAGCCGTTTGGATCGGAGATGGTGGTGCTGTTGATTACGCCGACGCAGCTATTCGACAAGCCGCGGCCAGAAAGCGAATCACGTGCGGATTATCTGCGCGCGCTGGAGACGCGACTCGGGCAGATCGCCGGCAAGTACGGTCAGGATCATATCGTCGCGGACTTCGCGCCGATCACGACGAAGCCGCGTACGCCTTAGGTAATGCGTTAGGATCGCCCACAAGCTTTACTTAAGATCCTTCACTACCCTGAAACCATCCTGCGACTGGCGCACGCTCGCGCTGTACTTGAATCGTGTCGCGCTCAGCATATAGCCCCCGCCTTCACGCCACGAACCGCCGCGAATCACCCGCATGTCGCAGGTGGGGCTGTCCCATGCATGGCCGTCGGCGGGCGCACCCTGGTAGGAGTTGTGCCAGCAATCGGCGACCCACTCCCAAACGCTGCCGTTCATGTCATACAGGCCCACCGGATTCGGCGCGAACGAACCAGCGACTTCGGGTCCTTCCTTATGCCACGGATCGCCGCAGTCCTTGCAATTGGCGTTGCCCTTGCGCATCTGATCACCCCACCAGTACGCCGTCGTGGTGCCGCCGCGGTCCGCGTATTCCCATTCGGCCTCCGAGGGCAAGCGGTACGATTTGCCGGTCGTTTTGCTCAACCACTTCACGTACTGTTGTGCGTCCTCCCAACTGAGATCGCGTGCCGGCGCAGCTTTGTTTGTATTGCTCTCGGGCGTCAGCTTCTGACAGGCGTTTGCTGCGACGCACGCATTCCATTGCTCGACGGTCACTTCGTATTTGCCGATCGCGAACGGCGCGCCGATGGTCACGTGATGGACGGGTTTTTCGGAGGGGTCGTCGGTGCTGCTGCCCATCGAAAACGAGCCCGCAGGCAAGGCGATCATGATCGGGCAGGTGGCGCAGTCACGGCTTTCGCCGGCGCTTGGCGGATGCGTCGCGGGCTTTTGTGCCGCTGCTTGCGCGGCAGGTGCCGCGGGTGGGGAGGTCGTTGCAGGTGGCGTAGTTGGCGTCGGCGTGGCGGCGTGCGGGTGGTCTTGCGGCGCGGCGCTGGCCGGTGCGGCAGGCCGCGCGGCTTGTGGCGATGGTGCAGCCGGCGCTGCAGCAGACGGCGCGCTCGCCGCTCCAGCAGCGCGTAGCCGGTCGATACGCGCGTGGGCGAGCGCAGCGAAGCGGCCGTTCGGATAGGCCTTCAAATAGGCCTCGTAATCGCTCGGGTAGTTACTGTCCTTGATGGAGTTCCAGAAGGTGATCTCGTACTGCTCGCTGCTGTCCTTCGGCAGAATGCCTCTACTGTGCAGCGCGACAATGGCGTCGTCGCTGGCAGTGGAGAGGGGCGCTGCACTAGTGCCGCGAGATATCGCCGCTAGTGCAGCGCTCGCGTTGTTGGCAAGCGAAGAGGCGATCCACGGTGTTTGTTCGCCGCTGGTAGCCTCGCTGACTCTCGCCGCGATACGTTGAAACAAGCCCGCAGGTTCTTGTGACGAAGAAGCCTCGTTTAACTCGCGCAGCAATGCGCCCGTATAGACGCCGTGCCGCACGCCGTCTGCTGCAAAGCCGCCCGGTGTTGTTGCGTAGGCAACCAGAGTATTGACGGGCAACGAGGCTGTCTCGACCGACGCGTCGGAGGAGAACGGGTTGTTCAGGCAAGTATCGAGAATCACGAAATTGAGCGCGTCGGAACGCGGTGCGCGCATAGCCTGCAATACGGTATTCAAATCGACGCCTTCGCTAACCAGTCGTGCCGGCGCGCGCGCGTCGAGACCGGCGGGCACGAGCAGCGTCTGCCGTCCGATTTGCATGCCGTGGCCCGCGAAATAGAACAGTCCAATTCCGCCATCATGTAGACGTTGGCGGAATTCGCCTATGGCTTGCTGCATTTGCTGCGGCGTCGCATCGATGCGCATGATGACGTCGAAGCCGTGCGCACGCAGCGTGTCGCGCATGGCTTCAGCGTCGCGCGGCGCATTGCCACGAAGCGGGTCTGCATGATCGCCGTACGCGCCGTTGCCGATCACCAAGGCGATACGTGCCGCTTGCGGATTGTTCTGTTGCGGTGTGAGCGGCGCGCTGGATGTAGTCGCCGTACGCATAGCGGCAGCGTCGTGCTCTGTGCCGTCACGCTGCGCCGCGGCATAAACACTGCTCCCGTACGCCTGAGTCGCCCCGACCATGCACACCAGCAGGAATGTTCGCCACATATTCGTATCCTGTTTGTTCCGGACAGAACATAGAGTTCCGATGACCGCGACGCCCGCATCAGGCTTTGGCGCGAATCGATCGCAGCATCGATGCCGTGATCGACTCTCCATCGACAACCTATGAACAACGATAGCACGCGGTTTGCGCGTGACAATGGTCCGCGCATCGTTAGTGCGTTATACGGTTAACGAGTATGGCGTATCTTTTTGGCAAGTTACGTCCTAAGCTAATTCACAAAGTAGCGCTGTACGGCCGTTTTAATAGAGCGGCTGCTCATCGACGTCGACATCGACCCGTCACGTGAACCCACGTGCAACTACGCGAGCGCCCGCGACATCCAGTCGGAGCCTCCGGCCTGCGCTTCGCGCAGCCGGAGCGGAGACGGCTATTCTCTTCGGGAGAGTGCGCAATGCGAAGAACCCTCACACCTGGCGTGCTCGACATACGTCGTGGAACGAAGGCGAGCCTTGTAACGCTCTGCACGGCTTCGTGCGCCGCCTTGTCGCTCATGCTTGGTATCGCGTTCACGTCTGAGTCCGCGCGCGCCGAACAAACGCCTTCGCCGCCGGGCGCTGAGGAATACATCATCTGGCCGTCGGACGGCACCGTGATTCACGGCGGCAAGCTGTGGGTGCGCATGGGGCTGCGCAACATGGGTGTGTGCCCGAAGGGTGTGGCGGTTCCGAACACCGGGCATCACCATCTGCTGATCGATACGGATCTGCCGGCGCTCGACCAGGAAATTCCATCGGACCGCAATCACCTGCATTTCGGCGCAGGTGAGACCGACGCGCGCATCGAATTGCCGCCGGGCAAGCACACCTTGCAGCTCATTCTCGGCGACCAGAACCACGTGCCGCATGTGCCGCCCGTGTATTCGAAGAAGATCACCATCACCGTGCTAAAAGACTAGCGCGTCCCGTTCATTCAAAGCGGGTCCGTCAGGACGGAGAGACCAACATGTACAAGATCATCGCGCTCGCGGCGTTCGTGGCACTTGCGACATTGGTGTCACTGGCCTCGCCGAATCTCGCCACGGCCGGCACGACGCCGTCGCCGGCCGGCGCGCATGCCTATATCGGCTATCCGAACGATGGCCAGGTGGTGCAGGCCAACAAACCGTTTCGGGTGTGGTTCGGCTTGCGCTATATGGGCGTGGCGCCGAAAGGCGTCAAGTATCCGAACACCGGGCACCACCATCTGCTGATCGACACGGACCTGCCGCCGATGGACCAGGAAATTCCATCGGACCGCAACCATCTGCATTTCGGCGCGGGCGAAACAGAAACGATGATTCAACTCCCGCCCGGCAAGCATACGTTGCAGCTGCTGATGGGCGACGACATGCATATACCGCACAACCCGCCGGTGTACTCAAAGAAGATCACCGTGATTGCGCGCTGACACGGTGCTTCAGTGTCACGTCACAGCCAACACAGTTGCGGGCGTTGTTGGTTGTGATCCACCAGCATCAACCAGCCGCATCCCCGCCGTTGCACTGCCACTAGCGGCATCCCACCCCCGAAACCCTTTATCTACGGCCATTCGCAAAATTTATTAGGATCGGAAAGCAAAACTGGCACAGCCCATGCATTAGTGACACTCGAGCAGACAAGATGCTCGAACCCAACCGCAACACTGTGCTTTTTCCCTTCCAGGAGATTTACCATGAACACGCTGATGATCAAAGACCTGTCCATCACCGCTCAACTCGACAGCAAGGCCATGAGCGCCGTGCGTGGCGGCTTCGGCTACGGCTATCCGTCGTCGTCGTTCTTCAACTACTCGCCGGTGTATGCACCGAACAACAGCAAGAGCGTCAGCGCCACGCAGTTGATCAGCAACGAAATGAACATCCAGAACGCCAACGGCAACAACGCAGCGTTCGTCGCCGGTGTCACCACCACGATCGACCCGCACGTGACCTCGAGCAACAACATCAACGTGTATTGAACGGCGCAGGCCGCCGCGGAGGCTCTCAGGCCTCCGCGGGACGCGCAAGCTCGGGCAACCCCAGCGCGTCAAAAAGAATTCGCATCCAATCGTTCTTTCCACACGACCCCAGCGTCACCGCTCGATCCCCGCGCCGACCTTCTTGCACTGCTTCAATGGTGAAGCCGGGCAGGACATGCTTTACTTAAATAGCGCGTTCTTCTCGTGCAGCGTAGCGGGTGTCATCGGAGACAATCGTGTCAGCGTTGCTTGATTCAATGCTTCGTCAGCGCTTTTTCAACGCCACAGCGCGGTGCCGTCCCGGCCGCCGGCCGGCGAGTGCGAGCCACATGGCCACGGCGCTGCGCGGACTCGGCGCCGCGACAGTCTGCGCACTGTCGCTGAGTGCGTGTGTCGATGTCAGCATGCCCGACTACAAGCGGCCGGATACGCCCGCCAAGGCCTCGTGGTCCGATCAGAAAGGCTCGCCGGTATCGGCGGCCGCGACCATCGAGCCGGACTGGTGGAAAGGCTTCCACGATCCGTATCTGGACACGCTGATCGCTAAGGCGATCGCGAACAACTTCGATATCAAGGTGCTGGCCGCACGTATCGACGTGGCCTCCACGCAAATCGGCGAAGCCAAAGCCGGCGCATTGCCGACCATGGATCTCGGCGCCGGCGCCGATTTCGAAAAGAGTACCGGTCAGACGTTTGCCAAGCAGTACAACGTCGCGACGCAGGTGAACTGGGACATCGATATCTGGGGCAAAGTAGAGAAGGGCGTGCAGGCGCAAAAGGCCGAGTTCCACGCAAGCGAGGCGGATTGGCGCGCCGGTTATCTGGAACTGGTGGCGAACGTCTCGAGTACCTACTTTCAGATCCTGCAATTCGACGACCAGATCGACCAGCAGCAACAAACGCTGGTCACTAACCGGCAGATTCTCACGATCTACGACGGCCAACGCCGCAACGGTCTCGTGCCGCAGACTCAGGTATTGCGCCAACAGGCCGAGATCAACCGTCTAACCAATCAGTTACTCGAACTGCGCCGCTCGCGCGCTGTCGCGAACAACGCGTTGTGCACGCTGCTTGGCGTGCCGGCGGGCGAGTTCCAGTTGCCTAAAGGACATTTGCAGCAACGCGTACAACTGCCCGCGGTGCCGGACGGCTTGCCTGCGCAACTCCTTGCGCGCCGGCCTGACGTGGTGGCGGCCGAGTTCAGAGTGCTGGAAGCCTACGATCTGGTCGGCCAGGCCAAGCTCGCGCAATTGCCCACCATCAGTCTCACTGGCCACGGCGGCACGGCGAGTTTCGCGCTGACCGATTTGCTGAAGTCGTTCACCTACGGATTCATGCCCAGCATCAACATTCCGCTGCTCGATCCCGGCGTGCGGGCTCACGTGAAGGTCACGAAAGCGCAATCGACGGTTGCCGAACAACAGTACCGCGTGGCCGTCATGGGCGCGTTCGAGGAAGTGGAGAACGCGCTGGTCAATCTGAATTCGCACAAGGAACAGCGAGTGGAATTGCAGCAGCAGGTATCGCGCTTACAGATCGTCGCCGATCAGATTCAGTCGCAATTGCGCCTCGGTGTGGTGTCGCAGCTGGAAGTCTTCGAAACTGAACGGACCTTGCTGGAAGCGCAGCAGGACCTGCTCGCTAACCACCAGCTGATTCTGTCCGACACGGTGTTGCTTTATAAGGCGCTGGGCGGCGGTTGGCCGAGCGTGGATGTGCAAGCGGAAGTAAAGGAACACTGAGCTAATCCGAGGCATGACGCGTGGCGTGGCGCAATTCGGCTGCATATGACGCATGAATGGCCTTTTCAACCGACGATCAGAAAATTGACACTTGCCATGCGTGACTTAAAATTTGTAAGGAGACCGGTTTTGCCCGGCTCACTAAAAACATTCGAAATTCGCCGTAGTTCTTCTGTCCGTTCCCGTTGCGCTCTCGCCGCAGCGGGTAAACGATTAGTGATCCAGATAAAATGACCGCCGGCGAAGCCCCGATTGCTGAGATGCGCGCGACACAGGACACCGCGTTCGACGTGGTGCTGTCGCCGGTTGCGTCCGCGCAGCGTCCCGCACTCGACGCGATCCGGATCGTCGACAACCTGTTCGCGATCGGCCGCAGCGAAGCACCATTCTCCGAGTATCCCGCCGAACGCATTACCCGCCTGTCGCGCCGCCATGCGCGGGTTTTCACGGAGCACGGCGCCGTTTATGTCGCCGATCTCGGCAGCAAGAACGGCACGACGCTCAACGGTAATGCGGTGCGGCAAGCCCCCGCGCGGCTGCGTGCCGGCGACGAATTGTGCTTCGGCGGCGAGCTTTGCTATCGCGTGAGTATCGAACCGCGCGCGCGGATCGTCGTTGCGCGTACGGCGCCCGCACCCGGCCTGCTGCTGGTGCCGCAGCGCGACGACCTCGAGCTTCAGCCGATCGACGTGCAGGCGTTCCCCTTTCTCATCAGCAAGGCGGACGAGGTTTTCTCGCGCTACAAGGATCGCTATCCGCATCAGGTCAACTACATCTCACGGCGTCATGCCCACATCTTTCTGAAGGGCGGTGAGCTCTACCTCGAAGATCTAGGCAGCACCAACGGCACATTCGTCGGCGGAAAACGGCTCGACGAAACCGCGGTGCCGCTTGTGGAGGGGGACCTCCTTGCATTTGGCGGCGACCACTTCGTCTACAGGGTGACGCTGCAGAAACCCCCTGAAGTTGAGCCGACCGTGACCCAGCTATTCCTCAATCCCGCTGCCGACGAGGCTGTCGATGCCGACAAGACCACGTTCGTCGGCGCCGCACATTCGTTCCTCGATATCTTTTGCGTGGACCCGGGGCTACAACGAGAAGACGAAGTCAACGAAGCGGCGCAGGCCGCATCTGCGCACGCGAAGCGCGACACGCTGACAGGCGGTCCGAACGGTACGAGTGGCACGAACGGCACAAACAGAGCGAACGGCACGCATGACAAGCAAAGCGCAAACGGCGCTCATGGCACGAACGCAGCAAAGAGCCGGCCGCAGCGTTGGCGTCTGCTCGCGGGAGAACTCAGCAAGGCCTTTGCGGGCGGCGATCACACCATGTCGCGTCGCGCGGTGTGGTGGAGTGGCGCGGCCTGCGTCATTCTGGTGGCCATTGCGCTGACGCTCTACTTGCGCGGCTCGTCGGAGCGCGAATTGCGAAACCTGCTGGCGAGCGGCGACTACACCAGCGCGGTGACGGCGGCAAACGGCTATCTGGAGAAGCACCCCGCCGACGCGAAAGTGAGCGCGCTGGCGAGCGAGGCACTACTGAAGGCGAAACTCCCCGACTGGCTGAATACGCTGCAAAAAGCGCAGTTCGACCAGGCCGATACGCTGCTCAAGGAGATGAGAGCGTTGAGTGCGAACAATTCTGACGCCACTTCTCTGGTCGGCGAATTGCAGTGGGTGGGCGATCTGGAGCGCTTCGTGGCGGGACGTGGCGGAGTGGACGCACCCATCCGCATGTACGCGGACGAGGCGACCATCAGCGGTCTGCTGCAACGCTGGGACGACGACGCCAGGAGCCATCAGCGGGCACTCGACCGCATCGCCTCGTATGTGCCCGTTTTTGCGGAACCGTACGCGAGGGCGCTGAGCCATCTGCGCAAACTGGAAAGCGACGACTCGGTCTATCTCGCCGCCATCGATCGCCTGAACGGCACCATTCGTACCGAACTGGCGCGCGACAAACCGGACGCGCTGCCTGCCGTGCTCGACGATTACGCGCAGCGCTATCCGCGCCTCGCCGGCCTCGATCGTGTGCGGGAAGATTTGCGCCACTACACCGATGTGCTGAACGCGGCGCTCAGCCGTCAATTGACGCCATTGCTTGCCTTGCTGAAGACGGTGCGTTTCAACACGCCGCCGTTTCAGGCGCAGTTTCAGCAGTTGTCGGCAAGCCGTTTGCCGTCCACGGACGTTATCCAGCGTCATAACGATGCGAGTGCTGCCTGGCAGCGCGGCGACACCCAGCAGGCGCTGGCGGATTTACAGGCCATGCCTGCCGGGCCGTGGTCCGACGTGATCGCCACAGAACTGGCGCACAAGAAAGCGCAGCTTGACCAGTTCGCCGACTTGCAGAAGACGCGCGGCGGCAAGGATTATGACGAGCGCCTGCTGTCGTTCTACGCCAGTCTCGATCCGGTGGCGGACGTGTGGTTCGTGCAATCGATCCAGAAAGACGTCGCCGCGTTGCACGATAAAGCGTTGGCGCGCGCCCAGGATTTGATGCTGCGTGCGCAGAGCCTGTGGAAACAATATCGGGCGAGCGGCCCCATCGGCGGCACGCAGCGGCTGGAAGCGGGAATTTCGCCCGGCTTTCGCAGCGAGGCGCGTTTGCTTTCCGATGCACAGTCCTCCGCGCAACAAGGCATGCGCATCTATACGCAACTGAAGGCGGATCATCCCGCCGACTTCGACCGCCTGCTCACGGATATCCAGGCCGAAGCGGATTTGCAGCGCCGCTCGCTGACCGAGTTGCGCATGGTGCTGGACCCCGGGCTCCTGAAGGCGAAGCTGGCGTTGATCGGAGGCGAGCAGAGTGAAGCGCGACAATCACCCTAGGCCGTTGTCGGAGGCGCTGGAGGATCACAGCGTCGAAGGCATCGCGATTCTGACCGCCGAGCCGGTGCGGCTTGCGCGCGCGCTGATCTGGGCGATGGTCGCGCTGGTGCTGGCCGGCTTGCTGTGGTCGTTCGTGGGGCGCGCGGATGTAATCGTCAGCGCGCAAGGCACGCTCTCGCCGGAATCCGAGGTGCGCCGCATCTATGCGCCGATCGACGGTGAGCTCGCCGATCTGTACATCGCCGAGGGGCAGCCGGTATCGAAGGGCGACGTGCTGGCGCGGCTGAATGCCCGCGGCGCGATCGAGGCGGCGAGTAACGCGCTGCAGGCGCAGCTCAAACTCGAAGACGCCGAGCGCGACTGGAAGCAGTTCCCCGAGAAGAAGGCGCTCATGGAGCGCAAGGCGGCTGCGCTGAAGGCGCAGATGGAAGTGGAAGCGCGCCTGCACGAAAATCGCGTCTCCGAGGGCACAACCAAGCTCGCCGAAGGTCAGAAGGCCGAACTCGACGAAGCTCGCAGCGTGCTCGACAATGCGCGCCGCACGCGTGAGGCGGCGCGTCAGGAGCTGGATCGTTACTCGCGGCTGTTCGCGCAGCCGGGTGGCGGCGGCATCGCCGAGTTGCAGGTTGAGCAGAAGCGAACCGCCGCGATGGAAGCGGATAACGCCTACCGCGTCGCACAATCGAAACTCGCGGAACTGGATTTCCGCCTGAGCCATGAATACGCGCAGGCCAATGCGCAACTCGAAACCAGCGGGCAGCAGACCACCGACCTGCAACTCCAGTACGACTCGGCGGTCCGCGACATCACCGACGCCGAAGACAAACTGCGTCTGCAACTTCAGACCGCGCGCCTCGTATCCGAAGCCGCCGCGCGGATCCGTTTTGAGAACATCGACAAAGACAACTTCCTGCTGATCCTCGCGCCGGTCTCCGGCGTCATCACCGACGTGACCTCCACACAGCGCGGCGACAAGATCCAGGCGAACGCGCCGCTCGGCGGCATCGCGCCCAAAGATGCGAAGCCCGTGCTGAAGATCGAAATCGCCGAACACGATCGTGCTTTTCTGCACGAGGGCCAGCCGGTGAAGCTGAAATTCAACGCGTTCCCGTATCAGCGCTACGGGCTGATCAACGGCACGCTCGCCTATATTTCGCCGGCCACCAAGCCGTCCTTGCAGGACAAGCAGCCGGTGTACGAAGGCCGCGTCACGCTAGACAAGAACTACTACCAGATCGCGGACACCCGCTATCCGCTGCGCTACGGCATGACGGCGAGCGCGGAGATCGTGGTGCGCGAACGGCGCCTGATCGATCTGGGGCTCGATCCATTCAGACAGGTGGCGGGATGAGCGCGCCGAACACACGTCAATTAAAGGAGCGGATGACATGACCGCGATAGTGCGAATCGATGACGAAGTCGTGGACGTTTCCGAGTTCATTCGTCTTCTGAAACTGACCGGCCAGTTTGATAGCCTGATCGAGCAGATTGTGCGCGACAAGCTCACGGTGCATGCGGCCAGGAAGCAGGGCATCACCGTTAGCGCCGACGACATCCAGCAGCGCGCCGATCAGTTCCGCCGCGTGCGCGGCTTGCATCGCGCGACGGATATGAATCAGTACCTCGATGCGCTCGGCGTGAGCCTCGACGAGTTCGAGGCCTTCATTACCGACGGTCTGTATCAGGAGAAGATGCTTGAGGTGGTCGGCAACGAGGCGGCGATCAAGGACTACTTCGCACTGAATTCGCCGAAGTTCGACGCGATCGAGGTGAGCCATATCGTGCTCGACAGCGAAGGCAAGGCGAAGGAAATGATCTCGTACCTGCACGACGATCCCGACAGTTTCGCCGACATGGCGCGCGAGCATTCGATTGCGGATACGCGCGAAGCCGGCGGCGTGATCGGCAAAGTGTTGCGTGGATCGTTGAAGCCGGACATCGAGGCGAAGATTTTCAACGCGGCGGTGGGTGATCTGCTTGGACCGTTTCCGTCGGCGGACCGTTCGTGCTTCGAGATTTTCGCCGTGACCGCGAAATATCCGGCGGTGCTCGATGCGGATGTCGCCTCTGAAGTGAGACGTCTGCTGCGCGAGAGCTGGCTGATTGCCCGCTCGCAGGAACATGTGATCGAAGCACGCTAGCCGAACCGAGGTCCGCAAGCCCATGGATGCACCCCAGACCACGCCCTCCGCTGCCGAGTTTCTCACCTCGGTGGAAATTCTCTCGCCGTTTTCGCGCGACGAGATCGATCGTCTTGCCGAATATGCGCAGGCACGCTTCTATTCGTTCGGCGAAACGGTGTGCTCGGCGGGTGAGACGGCTGACGGTCTTTACGTGGTTCGCTCGGGCTCGGTCCGTATCTTCACCGAGGAGCACGGCAAGGAAACCAGCATGGGTGTGCGCAAAACCGGCGAGATTTTCGCCGACATTGCGATGTTGCGCGCGTACGTGCATGAGGCGTCGGTACGGGCGTCCGCGAAAACCGAACTGCTGTTCATTCCCCGCGCCGCGATCGAACCGGTGATCACCGGCAATCAGGCCGCGTTGGCATTTGTCGCGAGCTATGTGGCGATCAATTCAGCCGGCGGTTTCGTCGCGCAGTTGTTCGATCTGCGCGGCAAGCTCAACAAGGCGGAACTCGAAGAATATGTGCGCAGCGTCGGCGTGAAGCGGGTGGCCGAGGGCAAGGAAATTCTCAAGCAGGATGGGCGCGATGACCGGCGGCTCTATGTGGTGCGGCAAGGCGGCGTGCGCATCGTCCGTCATGAGGAAGGCCACGACTACACGCTGGCGACCTTAGGCGAAGGCGAAATCTTCGGCGAAAAGGCGTGTTTGATGCGGCAGGAGCAAATGGCGTCGGTGGTAGCGACGACCGATACGCGGCTGCTGGTGATACCGGAGCGCACCGTCCATTTCATTCTGGAGCGCAATCCGAAGCTGCGCGAAGTCCTGGACGAGCGGATTCGTTACGGCGACCGTGAATTGCAACGGCAAAAGCGCCTCGAGCAGCGGCGCAAATTGCCCTTGATGCTCGACCTGCAGACCAAGCCCGAATTCGGCGAAAAGGTTATCAAGCGCTTTGCGCTGGTCGAACAGGCCGAAGAAATGGACTGTGGCGCCGCGTGCCTCGCCATGGTCTGCCGCCACTACAGCATCCCGATGACGCTCGGCAAACTGCGCGAACTCGCCAACGTCACGACACAAGGCGCCACGCTCGACAGTCTCGCGCGCGCCGGCGAGTCTCTCGGCTTCACCGCACGCGGCGTGCAATGCACGTTCGATTCATTGCGCGGTTTCGACCTGCCCTTCATCGTGCATTGGGAGGGCTACCACTATGTAGTGGTGTACGGACTCTCGAAGGACTACGTGTGGGTCGCCGACCCGGCACTCGGCTTCCGGAAAATGACGGTTGAGGATTTCGAACGCGGCTGGAGCGGCACGTGTCTGCTCTTTACCGGTGGACCGAATCTCATGCAGATGTCGGCCGCGCGTTCGCCGTGGATACGCTTTGTCGGCTACCTCAGGCCGTACAAGAAGATTCTCGGTCACCTGTTTCTCGCCACGTTCGTGATTCAGGTACTCGGCGTGATTCCGCCGCTGATCATCCAGAACATTCTCGACGGCGTGATCGTGCATCAGAACGTCAGCCTGCTGCATCTGCTGATCGGCGGCCTGATTATCGCCAATGTGTTTTCGCAATTGATGTCGACGATTCGCGCGTATCTGGCGAATTTCATGGTGCGCAACATGGACTTCGCGATGATGTCGCAGTTCTTCAAGCACACCATGTCGCTGCCGTTCTCGTTTTTCGCCAAGCGGAAGACCGGCGACATCTTCGCGCGCTTCCAGGAGAACCAGACAATCCGGGCCTTCCTCACCGAATCCACGGTGACCACAGCATTGAATCTGCTGATGGTGTTCATCTACTTCACGATCATGTTCGTCTACAACGTGAAGATGACACTGGTACTGATCGCGTTCGTGATACCCATCATGGCGTTGACTGCGCTGGCCACGCCGAAGATCAAGAACTATGCGCGTGAGGTGTTCACAGCCTCGACCGAGTCGAAGTCATTTCTGATGGAAGCGCTCGCCGGTGTCGAGACCATCAAGGGTATGGGCATCGAACGGCCGGTGCGGTTGCGCTGGGAGAAGAAGTACGCGAAGGCGCTCGAAGTGCAATACCGGGCGCACGCCTTCAACATTCTCATCGGGCTTGGCAGCCAGTTGCTGAACGCGGCGACAACGATCGCTATCCTTTGGGTCGGCGCGAATCTGGTGCTGGCGCGCGAAATGACCATCGGTCAGTTGATTGCGTTCAATGCGTTCATGGGCAGCGTGTTGGGTCCGCTGATGGGCCTGGTCGGCTTATGGAGCATGTTGAACGACGCGGGCGTGGCGATGGAGCGCCTCGGCGACGTGCTCGATATCGAACCGGAACAGAAGCCGCAGGATTTGCCTTCGCGCGTGATGCTGCCGGAGCTGCAAGGCGAAATCAGTTTTAGCGGTGTCTACTTCCGCTACGGCGAGGACGACTCGGCGTATGTACTGGAAAATATCAGCTTCGACATCAAGCCCGGCGAACTGGTGGCGATTGTGGGCCGTAGCGGTTCCGGCAAGACAACCCTCGCCAAGCTGCTGGTCGGTTTTTATGCGCCAACCGAGGGCAAGATGACCATCGACGGCTACGACCTCGGCGTGGTCGATAAAGCCTATTATCGCGCGCAGATCGGCTATGTGATGCAGAGCAATCTGCTGTTTTCCGGCACGATTGCCGAGAACATTGCCAGCGGCGACGATGCGCCCGAACGGCGCCGCATCGAGGAAGTCGCGAAAATGGCCGACGCGCACGCGTTCATCAGCAAGATGCCACTCGGCTATGAACAGATTGTCGGCGAACGCGGCATAGGCCTATCGGGTGGGCAGATCCAGCGGCTCTGTATCGCGCGGGCGCTGTATCACGATCCTCGTCTGCTGGTTTTCGACGAGGCGACTTCAGCATTGGATTCGCAATCGGAGAGCAATATCCTCGGCAATATGCACGACATTCTGAAGGGCCGAACGGCGGTGATCATTGCGCATCGGCTCAGCACCATCATGCGTGCGGACAAGATTCTGGTGCTGTATGAAGGGGCGATTGTCGAACAGGGCCGTCACGATGAACTGATCCAGCGCGGCGGTATGTATTACCAGCTGGTCCAGAAACAGTTGAGTGCGTGATGAAGATACTCGACCAGGTAGAAGAGCTCAGCCCTGCGATTTCATACGCGGGTTTGATCGAACGCATCGAGATATTGCGCTCGACGCTGCGTTGGTCGTCCCGGCTCGAGCGCGCCGATATCGATAAGCTGCTCCGGCAGGCCACCTCGTTGCGCGACGAGGTCATGCAGCTCTCGCACAAGGAGCGCTTCGTGCAGGCCGCAACGTCCGCTGAGCCTGCTGCGTCGGCGGATCAATCTCGTGGTGCGCGTAGAAAGGCGTTGATCGAGCGCAGTTTCATTTTCGAAGGGACATTCGGCGACAATCCGCGTTTGCTCGAATCGCTTGAAATCGCCGAGAAGGCGGCGCCGACCGATTTACCGGTGTTGATCGACGGCGAAAGCGGCACCGGCAAGGAGCTGATGGCGAAGGTGATTCACGCGAATGGCTCGCGCTCGGACAAACCTTTTATCTCCGTGAATTGCGGCGCGATTCCGGACAATCTGCTGGAGTCGGAATTGTTCGGCCATCGCAAAGGCGCGTTCACGGGCGCTTCGAATGACCGCAAGGGAAAATTCGAAAGCGCACATACCGGCACGATCTTTCTCGACGAAATCGGCGAGTTGCCCCTGGCCGGCCAGGTGAAGCTGTTGCGGGTGCTGGAAGCACACGAAATTCAACGCGTGGGTTCCGATGAAACGATTGCTGTCGATACACGCATTGTTGCGGCGACTAATCGCAATCTGCGGCAACTCAGCGAAGAGGGCAAGTTTCGCGAGGACCTGTTCTACCGTCTCAGCGTGATTCATGTCACGTTGCCGCCGCTGCGCGAGAGGCGCGATGAGATACCGCTGCTGATTGCCTGGTTCGGCGATGAAGCCGCCGGAACGCTAAAGCGCAGACCCGTCAGATTGACGCCGCGTCTGCGGGACTTTCTGCTGAACTATGCGTACCCGGGCAATATTCGTGAACTGCGCAACGTGATGTATCGCGTGTCGTGCCTGGCTGGCGACATGGCGGATGTCGATCATCTGCCCGTGGATATGCGGCCGGCCGCGCCCGGATCAGCCGCGGCAGCGTCGAATGTAGCCACTGCGACGGGACAGGAGCCAATCAGCGTGGCGAATCTGATGTCGCTGAGCGACGCGAAGCGCGCCGCGAGCGACGACGCGGAAAAAGCCTTCCTGGAGCGCGGCCTGCGCGAAGTGAGCGGCACCGTTGCGGAACTGGCGCGGCGCATCGATATGAACCGCTCACATCTGCAAATGCTCCTGAAGAAGCATGGCCTGCATTCGAAAGATTTTCGCAATCGCAATGCGCCGTCGACGGGCAGAAACGGCGCTGACGAGCACGACGAAGAAGACAGCGATAGTTGAGGCTTGCCGCGTTCGTACTGCAATCAACCCTTTTTGGCCTCCGCCAGCCACTGGTCGAGACCGATGCGCCCGATCCGCGCGTCGCCGAGCGGCACGAGCGATTGTTCCTCGACACGGCCGCCGTAGTACGGCGCATCGCGATCCGTCACCACCGGGCGCGCGTCGCCTACCGATTTCAGATAGCGGCTAACGATCTCCGCGAAGGGCGCGCGATCTGGTCCGGCAATATCGACCGTGCCGTTCAGTGGGGCTGCGAGCGCGACCTGCGCGAGGCTCGCCGCGACATCGTCGGCGGCGATCGGCTGAAACAGGCCGTCGCTGATGCGCACCGCGCCGTCGACCGTGCCGTAATCCGCGATCCCGCCGATGAACTCCATGAACTGAGTCGCGCGCACGATCGTGTACGGCACGCCCGCTGCTTCGATCACCTCTTCCTGCGCGACCTTGGCAACGAAATACGCGTTCTCCGGTGTGCGATCACAGCCGACGATTGATAGCGCGACGTGATGGCGCACGCCTGCGGCTACTTCGGCTTTGCCGAGGTTACGCGCCGAGGTGCGGAAAAAATCGAGCACCGCCTGCGGCTCCCAGGACGGCGCGTTCGTCACATCCACGACGACGTCCGCGCCCACGAGCGCGTTGCTCAGGCCTTCACCCGTAACGGCGTTCACGCCGGTGCGCGGCGACGCGGCAAGCGCCTCATGACCCGCGTTATTGAGCAGCGTGACGAGACGCGATCCGATCAGGCCGGAACCACCGATTACGACGATTTTCATGGCAGATTCTCCAGATGAGAGTAAATGGACGCGGGTGGCGGCGGGCGGGCGTTGTATTGCGTGAAAGTGTTCGCCGCAGTCGCATCGCGTGAGGCTATTGTGGAAGAATCATGCTCTATCGAAAAGTGACAAGAATTGTCGATCCGACTAGTCCATGTCAGTTGCCGCTCCCCTTGCCCGCGAGACCGCCATGCCCGTAGCAACGCCCGCATTAACCATCGAAATCGATCGGCAGCAACCGTTGCCGATCTATCTGCAGATTTGCGAACGCTTCAGGACAGCGATCGCCGCGGGGCATCTGCGTCCCGGCGATCGCGTGCCTGCGCTGCGCGGCCTCGCCACGCAGTTAAGCACGGCGCGTGGCACGGTCGAGCTCGCCTACACGATCCTCGTCGACGAGGGCTACCTGCAGATGCGCGGCGCGGCGGGCACGTTCGTATCGTCGTCGCTGCCGGCATCGGTGACGCGCTCGTCGCGTGCGCCAGGCGTTCAGGACGCACGCGGCAAGCAGAGTAACGGAGGAGCGGGCACGCCGCAGACGCCGGGCGAGTCGCGCAGTGGTCAAGCGGCGCCACGTCAGCAGGCCCTCGCCGTCGCCATGAGCGGCGCGCCGCGGCCGTTGCAACCAGGGCTGCCCGCGCTCGACGCATTTCCGAACAAGCTATGGAACCGGCTCGTATCGCGCCGCGCGCGCAGCGGCGACCGCGCGATGCTCGCGTACCCGGATCCGTCCGGGTACCGGCCGTTGCGCGAACATATCGCCACGTACCTCGGGCTCTCGCGTGGTGTGACCTGCCTGCCGGAACAGGTCTTCGTGACCGGCGGCTACCGTGCGACGCTCGAACTCGTGTTGCGCAGTCTCGCCCGCCCGAACGATCGCATGTGGTTCGAGGATCCCGGCTATCTGCTCGCGCGAGGTTATCTGGCAGAGACCGGCGTGCAGCTCGTGCCTGTGCCCGTGGATAGTGAAGGAATCGACGTTGAACGCGGCACGGTGCTGGATGCAGAGGCGCGCTTCGCCGTGGTCACGCCCTCGCATCAGAGTCCGCTCGGGCAAACGCTATCGCTCGCACGACGCATGGCGCTGCTGGACTCGGCAGAGAAAGCGTCCCGCTGGATCATCGAGGACGACTACGACAGCGAGTTCCGTTATCTGGGCCGGCCATTGCCTGCTTTAAAGAGCCTCGACCGGCGCGATCGCGTGATCTATTCCGGCACGTTTAGCAAGGTGATGTTTCCCGGGTTGCGGCTCGCGTATGCGGTGATGCCGGAGCGGGCAGTCGAGCGTGTCGAGCGGGTAGCGCACAGCATGAATGCCGGATCGCCGACGCTTTTGCAGGCGGCCGTGGCGGATTTCATTGGGCAGGGGCATTTTGCGCGGCATCTGAAGCGCATGCGTGCGTTGTACGGCGAGCGGCGCGTGCTGATTGTGAACGCGCTGGAGCAGGCGTTTGGCGACCGGCTGATTGTCGATTTGCCGCCAGGTGGAATTCAGTTCGCGGTGCGGTTCGCCGAAGGCCCCGATGGCCCGGTCGACGACGTCGCCGTCGCCGCGCGCGCCCGCGAGGCGGGGCTCGGGGTGCTGGCGCTTTCGATCTGGTACGCGAATGGCCGCGCGCGGCGCACGCCGCGCGGCCTGGTGATGGGCTTCGCGAACGTCGCCGATGCGCGTGAGGCAGGCCGTCTCGCGCGAACGTTACGCGCGTGTCTGGACGGTTGACGCGCTTTATGCGCTCCGCTGGGCCGCACCCGCCGCCATGCTCGCGCTGCGGGTTGCCTGCGCGGCAAGCGAGGCGAACACCGCATCGCCGGTAAGTTGCGCACGTGCCGCATCGAGCGCCTCGGCTACGGCCGCTTCGCCCATCACAAGCCCCTGCAGGAGAAGAAACTGCACGCTGTGGATGCCGATCGTTCCGAGTGCATAGCGCAGATACGGCGTCAGAAAGTCCGGCTGCCGCGCGTGTTCGCCGCTATGGATGCCGCCGGAACCGACGATCACGATGGTCGGCCGGTCGCGCATCAGCCCAACCTTGCCTTCCGGTGTCGAGGCAAACGTCCGATGAATGCGCAACGTGTAATCGATCCACAGCTTGAGCGCTGCCGGCACCATGAAGTTGTGCATCGGCGTGTTGATAATGAGCGCATCCGTCGTTTCGATTTCATCGATCAGTTGTTCGGAGACGTCGAACAGAGCCTTATCCGGCGTGCGCGATGTGACGGCGCGCGCATAGTCGCGGGCGACGGGCGGCAGTGGCGCAGCTGCCAGATCGCGTTCGATAACTTCGATGTCCGCTGCAGCGGGTGCGGTGTGCTCCCGCAGTACGCCGACGATCTCGTCGGCAAAACGGTAGCCGTGGCTTGCCTCGCCGTGTGGGCTGGCGTTGATCAGTAGAATTTTCATGACGTAACCGTCGCGGAATGGGCAAGGGGAGCGAGGGGTTCGACGAAGTGCATGCCGCGAGCGAGCAACCCATTGCGGAAATAGAAGCGCTGCGCAAGCGGCATGTGCAGGCCCGTATCGAGTACGAAGTGCACGCAGCCCGCTTCGCGCGCAATCTGCCGTACCGCGTCGAGCAGTTGCGCGCCGATGCCGCCACGCTGCAACCTGTCATCTACAACCAGATCGTCGACGTAGACGAAGCGGCCATACAGCAGATTGGTCAGCGTGCGATAACCGGCGAGGCCGACGACGCTGCCCGCGTCGCACGCAGCGAGCAGGCGATAGCCTTCAGCATGCTGTTTTGCCACCTGCGCGGCGAACGAGTGCGCGTCCGTCAGATGCGGGCGCAACTGACGCATGACAACGAATGCGGGCAGCAGCGATTCGGGCGTGTCGAGGTGAACGAAGCGAAGCGGGGCAGGCATGAGCGTCTCCATAGGGAACGACGCTCACGATACCTGGCGCACGGCCTGGTCGATAGAGCCAAGAATCTGCGATTGGACCAGGCCATCCGGCGGACGCGCCAGCAATCAAACCTGTGTTTTCAAGGTGCTGGATTCAGCAAGGTTTTGTCGGACGCATACGGATCTTCGGCATGCACGACTACGGCGGTGACATTATCGCGTCCGCCGCGCGCAATGGCCAGGTCGACCAGTTCATCAGACGCGCGCTCGCACGTCACCGTGGTCAGCACGCCCAGTATTTCTTCGTCACTGATTTCGTTGCTCAAGCCGTCGCTGCAAAGCAGAAAGACGTCACCGTCCGCGACTTCGATCGCATCGTCGTCGAGTTCGAGCACGTCCGTGGCGCCCACCGCGCGCGTGATCATGTGCTGCGCCGGATGATGCCGCGCCTCTTCGTCGGTAATCACGCCGAGCGACTTGAGTTCTTCCACCTGACTATGATCGCGCGTGAGTTGCCGCAATTGCCCTTCGCGATACAGATAGAGCCGACTGTCGCCGGCCCATAGGTAGCCGCAGAAGCGGTCGCACGCGAGCAGCACAATGACGGTGCTTCCGATCCGTTGCACCTGGCGGCGCGCGGCCTCGTCCCGCAGTTGGCGGTTGGCCTTTTGCAACCGTGCTCGCGCGTCGGCGATACAGGTTTTCATCGCGAGCGGCGGCGCGAGGCGGCTCAGCGCATCGATCACCAGCCGGCTCGCCAGATCGCCGACCGCGTGCCCGCCCATGCCATCGGCGACCGCCCAGCGTCCGGGTTCGGATTGGGCGAGGCAGGCATCTTCGTTGATTTCACGGACGCGTCCTGCGTCGGACCGCGCGGACGACGTCCATCGAAATTGGCTAGGACAGGTCACAAGCGCTACACCATATCGTTTCTACTGCGTGCGTCGGGGGAGACGTTGATGTTCGAGTTCGCACCGGTGTTGCGTACGTCAACCGACTGGAACGTGTTGATCATCTGGTTAGCATAGAAGTTGTTCGAGATGTCGTACAGGTTCACTACCGGACCGATGCTCGGCGTTTCCCGCACATAGGGCTGAATCCAGCCGTACACCCACGGCGCGCCGCCGCCGCCGCGGATCGCGGCCATTGCTTTACGGTCGAGCGCCAGGTTCAGCGAGAGGTCGTTTACTGTGATGGAAGCCATATCGTTCTCCGGTTGGCCGCGTGCGTCGGGCGCGCGGTTGAAAAGGAATTGAACGTGATGGTGCAAGTGCCATGCCAATTTGCGGCTCGAGCGGGCGCTTTCTCGTAGCGCGTTGATTGGTGGGCGATTCCGCGCGACTGGCTGCCAGCGCTTGTTCGTGCGGCGCCGAAGAGGTCGGGATGCAGCCAACATCCGGGCGCGCACACCGGTGCAGGACCCAACACATTGGCCGGACTCCCGGCCCCTCGCGAACGCACTCGCTGCGGCTCGGCCAACACGCCAAATGATCGACGTCTGCCAACAGATCGGCTCGATTTGTGTCGGCTCCCGACGCACACATGCGGCACTCAAAATGCCTCCCAATTCCTGCCAGCCCTTTAAATAAAGGCTTTTCGCCACATGGCCCGGATGATGCAAAAGATCTCGCAACAGTGTTGGATATTGAAGCGAGACCAGCCATGAACACGAACCACCTCCCGACGAGCAGCGAAGATCAAGACGAACGCTGCAATGAAACGTCGACCATCGACCTGCCGATCGGCGCGCATCTCGTTACGCAACGGCGCGGCTACGAACACCACGGCATTTATGTCGGCAATGGCCGGGTGGTTCATTACGCCGGTTTTGCGAGCTCGGCACATCGCGGTCCGGTGGAAGAAGTGGAATTAACCAACTTCGCCGCCGGTCATCCCTTGACGATCCGCCCAACCCCGAGCGCCCGCTACGTCGGAGATGAAGCCGTGCGCCGTGCGCGCTCCCGCCTTGGCGAAAACCACTACCGCCTGCTGACGAATAACTGCGAGCACTTCTGCGCATGGTGCCTGCTTGGCGAAAGCCGCAGCGAACAGGTGCATTGCTGCCTGACGCATCCCCGTGCTGGCGTTCTCACGCTGGTGTGTCTGGTGAAGGCGTTTGTCGAACGCACCGCGAAGAATGGACAGGTTGCCGCCCAACTCGCCTGAGCGGGCAGTAACGAGTTCAGCAATTCAGGGAATCAAGGATCGAGGAGAGCATCATGGTTGCCGCAGAAAAGACTTTGCACTGGGCCGTCGATAAATGGCTTGCACCGACCCCCTCGATGCCCGCACGTGTCGTGCAGTTTTGCCACCGCGCGTCGCAGCATCAGCGTTACGTTTGTGTGGAAGCTCTGCGGCCGAGCGGTTTGTTGTCGATCTTCTTCTTCCGTCATGACGACGGCTCGTGGAACGTGTTCCCGCCGCAAGCCGAGCGGCCCGCCATGAACGGCCATCGACGCGCGGCGGTTTGCTAGCTTTGTGTGTGCGCGGCCGCTTCCTTGACGATCCACTGACTGAACAGCAGCATCGCCGACGTCATCGGCTTGCCCTTCAACCACGTCAGCCAGTAGCTGCCGGCGTGAACTTCCACTTCGAACGGCCGCACCAGCCGGCCCGTGTTGATCTCGTGATCGAACATCAGCGCCGGCGCCAGCGCGATACCCGCACCCTGCATGGCCGCTTCCACCATCAGTCGCGATGAATCGAACACCGGGCCGCGAATCGGCCGCGGCGAGATGCCGGCGGCCGTGAACCAGCTCATCCAGTCGTCGACGCGATAGGAACGCAGCAACGTTTCGTTGGCGAGATCCGTTGGCTCGGACAGACGCTCGGCGATCTCGGGCGCACACAGAATGGCGAGCGGTGCGTCGAGCAGCCGGGTGGCGAGCGAGCCTGGCCAGGTGCCGTCGCCGAAGCGAATTGCGAAGTCGAGGCCCTCGGTGGCGAGATCGACCAGATTGTTGTTCGTCAGCAGCCGCAGCTCGACAAACGGATGCGCGTCGCGAAACGACTTGAGCCGCGACATCAGCCAGCCCACCGCGAAAGTGCCTACCACCCCGACCGTCAACACTTCGTGAAAGTGGCCGCCGTCGAACTGTTTGAGTACGGCTTCGATGCGATCGAATGCGTCCGTGAGGACAGGACGTAGCGCGAGGCCTTCGTCGGTCATGGCCAGCCCGCGGGGCAGACGTTTGAAGAGTGCGGTGCCCAGCCGCTCCTCCAGCGTTCTGACCTGCTGACTCACGGCCGCCTGGGTGACGTTCAATTCGAGCGCGGCGCGCGTGAAGCTCAGATGCCGTGCGGACGATTCGAAGGCGCGCAGCGCATTCAACGGGAGATACGGTCTCATGGCAGAGGCATAAGATTTTCTAGGGGATCGACTAACTTATCATCGTTTGCCAGCGGGCGCCGAAAAACCGATAGTTGCGGCTTCACATAAGGAGCGGCGATGATCACAAGACGGAAATTCGCGGGCGCGATGCTCGGCGTTTCGATAGCTGGGGTTGCGGTTGGCAGTGGTGGCGCGTTCGGAAAAGCGGTGAAGGCGGGCACAGCAAAGCCGGGCGGCAGCGTGGCCAAGGCGGACGCCATTCGTCAACGGCTCGCGCAGATCGAAGCGGAAAGCGGTGGGCGACTGGGCGTTTCGATCGTCGACACGACCTCCGGATTGCACGCCGGTTTGCGGACGGACGAGCGGTTTCCGATGTGCAGCACGTTCAAACTGCTGGCGGCGGGTTTCGTGCTGACGCGAGTGGATCGCGGGCAAGAAGACCTGGAACGGCGCATCGTGTTTTCCAAAAGCGATCTTGTGTCGTACTCGCCCGCTACCAGCCAGCACACTCGCGAGCGCACTGGCGACGCGGGGATGAGCGTCGCCGATTTGTGCAAGGCGGCCATTACGCTCAGCGACAACACGGCGGCGAATCTGCTGCTGGCGAGTTTTGGCGGCCCCGCAGCTTTGACCGCGTTCGCGCGCAGTATTGGCGATGGCATCACGCGCCTGGACCGCAATGAGCCGACGCTGAACGAAGCGACGCCCGGCGATCCGCGCGACACCACCACGCCCAACGCCATGCTCGGCAATCTGCGTGAGCTGCTGCTGGGCGAGCGTTTGTCTTCGCCGTCGCGTGCGCAACTGCTGGCCTGGCTTGCCGCCAACCAGACCGGTGGCGAACGGATTCGCGCGAAGCTGCCGAAGGATTGGGGCGTCGGCGATAAAACCGGCACGGGCGATCACGGCACGGCAAACGACGTTGCGATTCTGTGGCCGCCAGGACGCGGGCCGATTCTCGTGACGGTCTACCTCACCGAGACGAGCGGTGATGCGGCGCGCAGCAATGCGGCGATTGCCAACGTCGGGGCGTTGATCGTGGCGTCGGTTTGATGGTGTGAGCACGTTCAGCGCATGAACCGGTTCGTGTGCAAACGCGCTGACCACGGGAGAAAGGCGGACCGTTCGTGGGAAAAAACGGCACGCGTCCTTCGCTGACGGTTGAAAGACGAATCGTGCGACACTAGGGCCACACCGAAGGGGGCGACGAATTTGGCAACTGAACCGACAACTGGGGATCGGCCTCGACTTACGCGGTGAGAAGTTGATTGTGCAAGTGATTGCGTGACCCCTCCCGCCGACGTTCGTCCAGGTAAGCCGTCGGCTTGTCCAACCGCGCAGTATTGGTCTTGGTTCGGAGTCTCCTATGCCTCTCTATGTCGTTGCATTGCTAATCGGTGTAGTGGCCGGACTCCGCGCGATGACCGCTCCCGCGGCCATCAGTTGGGCGGCGCATCTGGGGTGGTTGCCGCTGCAGGACACGCCGCTGGCATTTCTCGGCTTTGCTGCCACACCGTATATCTTCACTGTGCTGGCGATCGTCGAACTGATTACCGACCAATTGCCCAAGACACCTAGCCGTACCGTGCCGATGCAATTCGGCGCGCGTATCGTCCTGGGTGGGTTGAGTGGCGCGGCGATCGGGGCCGCACATGGCGGCTTGGTGGGTGGTTTGATTGCCGGGGTGGTGGGTGCGGTGATCGGCACTTTGGGTGGCGCGAGAGTGAGAGCTGCGTTGGCGCGCACATTCGGCCGTGACTTGCCGGCCGCGTTGATCGAAGACGCGGTGGCGATCGTTGGCGCTGTGGTGATCGTGATGGCGTTGCGTTGACTTAAGTGAGTTTTTGTCCGCATCAGTGTGCGGAAGTCATTGGTGCCGTTTGACAAAATACCCATCGACGCGCATAATCAGCTTTGCCTAAGGGCTACGATAAATACCTGACTAGCAGCAGACGGTCGGCTATCCGTGGACTTAGGCATTTTCATTTCTAGGCCGCGTCGCGGTCTTTTTTCATTTTCGGCTTAGGTATTGGACTCGGCGGTCGCAGTCTCTTCCACCTTGGCTGCCGGTTCGATGGTGACTTCAACCACCGGCTCGTGCTTCCAAATCAGAAGCCCATTTGCCTCCCAGCGCTTGACGATCTCGGGATCGTTTTTCGCATAGGCGCTCACCATCCAATGCATGTTCGGTTTGTTCGCTGAGTCTGGCACGTCGACACGGATCGCGACAAGCAGCGGATTGATACCGTCGGGCATTTCAATCGTAACCACCACGATGCTATCGCGCTCAGTGGCTGACTCATACACAGCGACGGGTTTGAGGATCAGTTCTCGTAGCGAGGCAACCGTTTCGGGAGGCAGGCCATGCTTCTCCATGATTTTGACAAGAAGGCGGACTGACGTAACAACGGCGCGATCAGGGATGTTGATCACCGTCAGCGCCTCCTTCGTGAAACGGCCGATGAGCACTTGGTGACGGTAGTCGCTGTCCGCGAGGCGACCTGTTTGGTGCCTTCGCAGCAACTCTGTTGTCAACTCTACTGACAGATCGAATCGTACAAATCTGCTCATTAATGCCCTTGTATTTTTGCCTGACAGGCATCGGAGAAGATCGGAATTTTATCCGCCCCGTCAAAGCAAAAGGCATCTCTTTATAGTATGTTCGGACACGACCGCACCCTGCCTTCCGAAAAAACGTAGGGTTCCTAGCTGATGCTCGCCGTCCGAGAGTCAACGGGAATCCGAGGCGCGGGCCGTGCCTCAACAACAGCCGGAATCAACTTCCCTCGCACCAGCAACCCGAGCGTCTTCACCACCAGAATTCCAATCACCACATTCGCCGCGATGAACAAAACCGGCGCGATCCATTCGAGCGGACCCGTTGCGCCTCGTTCGACCATGCGAATCGCCATCGTCGGCAATGCGGCTACACCGAAGCTGAACGCCCAGTATCCCGGTACGAATGCTTGCTGACGAATCCACGGCAGCAGACGCAACAGCATCAACGCCTGGTAGAGCCCATAACCGAGCAGCATCAGCGCGATCAGATCAGGCGTACCACTGCTTAAGCTCAGATACGTCACACCGCCCACCACCGGCGGCGCGAGTTGAATGCCGAGGACCGGACGCAATGCTTCGGGCAGTGGTTCGTGCACGGCGGCGCGGTGCAGAATCATCGATTCGATCGCGAGCCAGGACAGCACGCCGGCGCCGAAGAACAGCCCGCCCAGCTGATGAAAACCAAAGGTAGCCGCTGCAGTCCCCGCGACAAAACTCGACGCGACGGTTGGCAGATAAATGGCCGCCGTGATCAGTTCAGGCTTGCGGCCACCTTGCCACAGCCGTCCATGCAGGTACACGCCGAGCACCAATTGCGCGACCACGGCCACGCCGAACAGTGCAAGCGCAACCGAATGCGCATAAGGCTGCAAGATCTGTGCGGCCAGCAAACTCGAAACCGGCACAAGCGCCGCAAACGACGATTGCACCGGATGCTGCATTTCCGCACGAGCTTCAGCTGCGTGCGTCAGCCATTTATGCCCGTATGCGAGCAGAACGACAACCCACACCGCAAGCGCTGCGACGCTCAACACGTCTCCCGCGATGGTGGGCAGATGCCACACCCTGATCGCCACACGCCACAAGTTGGCGAACGCCAGCGCGCCCACCGCGATCCCGAAGAAAGAAACTGGAATCGTGCCACGATTGCTGTTCATCTCTGATCCTCCGAAACGTTGCGACGCGCTACGGTGCTCCAGCGTTGCGCGTTCGATAACGTACTGTAGAGGGGGGCGGCAAAACGCTGAATGCTGGGGCGGCTCAACAAATGGCGCGATCGTCTCAACGTGCATTCACAGCGCGTGCTTTGCCCCAGTTGCGCCACGTTCCGCCGGTTTTCGCCGCCCAGGCGCTGATTTCCGGCTGTTTCGGCCCCGAAGAACCACTGCCTGGTATGACAGCCCCGCGTCATGGCGTAAAATTTCAACTTCGATATGAAGTAACGTCATTTACGCTAACTCATGCCAACGCCTGCGGACAAATCAAACTCAAAGGAAAGCGAGGGCGTTGCCGTCATCGATCGTGCTTGCGCGATTCTGTTCGCCTTCAGGCCGGACGACGACGCGCTCACGCTCGCCGAGCTTGCGGCTCGCACGGGCCTCTACAAGAGCACGCTGCTGCGGCTGGCGGGTTCGCTGATTCAGCACCGCCTGCTGCTGCGACTAGACGACGGCCGCTATCAACTCGGCTCCGCCACCTTCATGCTCGGCGCGTTGTATCAGCGCAGCCTGAACGTCGGCGACATTGTGGTGCCGCTGATGCGTGAACTCGCTGAAACGAGCGGCGAAAGCGTCTCCTTTTATGTGCGCGACGAGGCGGTGCGTGTGTGTCTGCATCGTGTGGACTCGACGCATGCGGTGCGATTTCACGTGCGCGAAGGTGACGTGCTGCCGCTGGAAAGCGGCTCGGGCGGTCTTGCATTGCTGGCGTTCGGCGGCAAGCCGGGCGAGCCGTACGAGAAGATCCGCGAGGATTTCTACTGTGTGTCGATCGGCGAGCGTGACCGCGAGACGGCGGGGGTGTCGATGCCGGTGTTCGGTGTGCGGCAAAGTTTGCGTGGCGTGCTGACGCTTGCTGGCCCGAGTTCTCGCATCGATCAGGCGTTCCTCGAGAGCAATCTCGGCGCGCTGTTCGATTGCGCCGCACGCGCAACGGATGCATTAGGCGGCGACTCGCGCGCAATGCGCAACGCGCAGCGGCGCGCGGCCGAAGTTCAGGACAGGTGACGCTCGGGCTTGCCCGTGTACGTGTAGCTCATCTGGCGCGGCATCGGGCCTTTGTTGCGCTCGTTGCGTCCGCGTTGCTCCCATGCATGTGACAGAATGCCGACCGCGCGTGACAGGCAGAACACCCCGCGTGCCAGCTCCGGCGCAAAGCCGAGTTCCGCGTAGATCACGGCGGTAGCGCCGTCGATATTCATCGGCACAGGTTTGTTCTTGCGCTGCTTGAGCAAGGCTTCAATGCCGCGCGCGATAGCGGCGTATCGTCCGCTGATACTTTGCTGTTCGACGCTTTCGTCCACGAGCGAAAGAAGCCGGATGGCGCGCGGATCGACCGGATGAAAACGGTGCCCAAAGCCGGGCAAATACTTGCCATGTTCGGCGGTAAAAGCATCGACACCTTGTTCGACCGCATCTTCCAACGTGGCACCTGCTTGCATGCGTTCGGCGATGGAATCGTACAGTTCGACCGCCTGCTGACCAGCGCCGCCATGCACATCGTCCAGCGCATTGATCGCCGAGGCCATCGCGCCGTTCAACGGCAAACCGCAGCTGGTCGCCATCCGCGAGATGGCAATCGACGGTGCATGCGGACCATGATCGACCGATGCCACCAACGCCGCTTCGAACAAGCGCGCTTGCGCGGCATCGGGCAGTTCGCCGCGCAGCATCAGCCAGATCATCTGCGGAAAGCTGACGTTGCCGATCAACTCCTGAATCGGGAAACCGCGCACCTTGATCGAGCCGGGATGGATATCGATGATCGAGGTGCTCCAGTACTCGGCGGCGAGCTTGGCGGCGTCGAATGCTTGCGTCATGTTCAGATCACTCCTTCGGAGCGTAGGTGGTCGATTTGCGCGTCGTCGTAACCGAGCGAGGCGAGATGCTCGCGCGTGTGAGCCGATAGAACCGGCGCGGGTGCGGTCGGCGCTGTGTCGGCATCGGAGAGGCGAAAGCCCGCACGGGTGACGCGTTGCCGCTCAGTGGCGCCGTCGCCGGCAAATTCGCGGATGAACTCGCGCGATTCCAGATGCGGGTGCGCGAGAATCTCCGGCACCGACATCACGCGCCCGGCCGGCACGCCTGCTTCGAAGAATTTGGCTTCCCAGTTCGTCGCGCTGTCGCTTGCCAACGCCGCTTCGATTTCGGCTTTCAATGCTGCGCGATTCGCTTTGCGCGCGTTGCGCTCGGAGAAGCGCGCGTCATCGAGCAGATCCGCACGGCCGATCAGGTGGCAGAGGCTCGCGAACTGCTTGTTCTCGTTTGCGGCGATATTGAGGGGGCCGTCGCCGGTTTTGAAGGTGCCCGAGGGCGCGGCGGTGAAGTTCTCGTTGCCCATCGGTTCGGGCGTGACGCCGGCATTCAGATAGTTCGATACGACCCAGCCCATCGTCGCCAGCGTGGCTTCCAGCATCGAGACGTCGAGCATGCGGCCCTGTCCGTTCGCGCGGGCATCGACCAACGCGGCGCAGATGCCGAACGCTGCCGTGAGACCGCCCACGGTATCCGACACCGGATAGCCGACGCGCAATGGTGCGCTGTCGGCATCGCCGGTCACGCTCATCACGCCCGAGATGCCCTGAATGATCTGATCGTAGGCCGGGCGTTTCGAAAACTCGCCGTTCATGCCGAAGCCCGAGATCGCGCAATACACGAGCTTGGGATTCACTTCACGCAGGGCGTCGAAATCGAGGCCGAGCCGCGTCATCACACCGGGCCGGAAGTTTTCGACCAACACGTCCGCAGTTTTGACGAGCTCGCGCAAAATGGCCTTGCCGCGCGGGTCTTTCAGATTGAGCGTGATGGACTGCTTGCCCGCATTCACCGCGACGAACGAGGCGCCCATGTTGCGCATCGACGCTTCCTTGTCGGCGCCTAAACGCCGCGCAAGATCGCCGCCTTCGGGGTGTTCGACCTTGATCACGTCGGCGCCGAGCAGCGCAAGTTGATATGCGCAAAACGGTCCCGCCAACACATTCGATAAATCCAGTACCCGTATTCCAGCCAACGGCAGCGTCATCTTTGAAGCCTCTTGTTCAATGCGTTCAATGCGAAATTTCGTCGAGATTGCGATTGTTGGTACGCGGCCCGAAGATGCCGATCGCGCCCATCACCATCACCATCGACACAGTGATCAACGCGAACACGCCCGGCACCTGGAAGTGGCGCAGCGCGAAGGCGATCATGAAGCCGGAAAACATCGCGGATAAACGCGACATCGAATAAACGAAACCGACGGCGCGGGCCCGCAAGCGCGTGGGGAACAGTTCGGTCTGATACGCGTGATAGCCGACCGAGAGCAGTGTGCCGCTAAGGGTGATCAACACACCGAGCGTCATCAGCATGGCGGGCGAGGTTTGCGTCGCGAACAGACTGCCGAACACGGCGATACCGAGTGCCGACAACACGATCAAGGTCTTACGTTCAATGCGGTCCGCGATCGCCATGCCGATCAGCGGTCCGAATGGATTCGAAGCTGCAATCACGAACGAGTACATCAGGCTGTGCGTGATGGTTATGCCTTTGGAAACCAACAAAGTCGGCACCCATGACGCGAAACCGTAGAAGCCGATCGCCTGGAACAGGTTGAACACGAGCATCGTGATCGCGCGTTTGCGATACGGCGGCTGCCAGATTTCACGGAAGGCCGCCTTCGTGGTGGCGGGCTCGACTGTTGGGACAGGGGCGGGCAATGGCTTGCCGTATTGCTTCGCGACTTTCGCTTCAATCGCCTGCAGGACCTGTTCCGCTTCGGCGGCGCGGCCTTGCTGCGCGAGCCAACGCGGGCTTTCCGGCACGCGCCGGCGAATGGCCCACACCACGACCGCGCCGAGCGCGCCGATGATCACGACCCAGCGCCAGCCGTCGACGCCGTACGGCGTTTGCGGCACCAGCCACCATGCAAGCAGGGCGACCGACGGCACGGCGGTGTACTGCACCAGATGAACGAAAGCGAACGCGCGGCCGCGCAGATGTTTCGGCACGAGTTCGCTGACGTACGTGTCGATCGTCACCAGTTCGACGCCCACGCCGATGCCCGCGATCAGGCGCCACAGGTTGATAGCCGGCGCGCTGGTTTGCAGCGCCATGATCAGTGTGGCCGCGGAATACCACAGGAGCGAAACGGTAAACACGGTTCTGCGGCCATAGCGGTCCGCCATGCCCGCGAAAAAGAACGTGCCGATGAAGAGTCCCGCGAACGACGCCGCTACAAAAGCGCCCAGCCCGGCCACGCCGAAGAACGACGCGGTGGTCGTCGCGTAGAGCCCGCTTTTGACGAGGCCCGGGCCGACATAGGCCGTAAAAAACAGATCGTAGAACTCGAACCAGCCGCCGATCGACAGCAGGAATACCAGCATCCATACCGTGCGCGTCGCGGGAAGTCGGTCGATGCGCGCGTTGATGCCGGTCGTAAGTCCCTGCGCACCGGCGCTTGAATCGGGCGACGCGCCGGGTGCTTCGATCGGCAGGCTTGCCATGGAATCCTCCTAGGAGTCTCTCGCTGTATCGTTCTGTCTAACAGAACGACGTTCTATTTAATGGGTGTGCCGAGATTAGTCCGTGTGGCGTCTGCCAGGAATCGGGGTTTTACCTAGCCGTCAAACGCCCATTCGCTGCAACATCGCGAGAAGGGCGTCGAAGGAAAGCGGCTTGCGCGCGTATGCGATGCTGGGATTCGGTTGCACGGGGATATCCGCGGCCGCGCTGCACAGGATGATCGGAATCGCGCGCAGATTGGGGTCGTTGTAAAGCGCGGCGCACAGTTGCAGCCCCGACATGACCGGCATCATGCAGTCCGACACGATGATGTCGGGCCGGGTCTTGTTGATCTGTTCAAGCGCGGCCGCCCCGTTGGAGGCCGTCAATACGGCATAGCCATGCCGCTCCAGCAACAGTCGCCAGACCGTGAGGATGTCGAACTCGTCGTCCACGACCAGAATGGTTTTCATGGGTGGCTACGTTTCTCGTCGCGGCGTCAGCGTGGCCGACAGGCCTTGCGCTGAAACCACGTTGGCGGGGCTGAGCGGGCTTTCGATCACGTCGAGGCCCTGAGACGAAATGAGGAGCTCGCGCAGCGACGTGTCGTGCGCGCTTTCGCGTTGCTTGACCACCGAAATCATGCGTCGCAAACCCGTGTCCGTTTCGGCGTAGCGCAGCAGCACAAGGTTTTCGGTCAAGGCGGAGACCCGCACGCTCTTCGCGTGTCCGGGATCGGCGTAAAGCGGCAACTCCTCAGTCAGTATCGTGGTGACGCAGGCTTCCCTCAGTTGATGAAGCAAGGCATTCAGGAACAGGCCGAAGCGTTCGGTTCGCAAGGCGGAATCGCGAAAGCCTTCCACGCCGTCGATCACGATCCGCTTCGCACCGCTCTGCTTGACCGTGGCAAGCGCAACCGCCGCGAGTTCGTCGATCGCCAGTTCTATGGCGGGTTGCCATTGAATCATGAGGCGGCCGTCGTCGTACGCGTCGGCGAGATCGATCGAGACGGCCTCGGCTTTGCCGACCAGCCGCTGCGGCCCTTCGTAAAATCCCAGGTACGCGCAGCGTTCGCCGCGCGCCACGCCGGCCGCGAGAAACTGCAGGCAGAGCAGGGTCTTGCCGACACCTGACGGCCCGATCAGCGTGGTCGTGGAACCTTGAGCAAAACCGCCGCCGAGCAGATTGTCGAGATGCGGGAGACCGAAGCCGAGCCGTGTTTTCAGATCGACCGGGCCCGGTTGCGCGGCGCATTGCGATTCCAGGCGCGGGAACATCAGAAGCCCGCTTTCGGCGATGCGAAAGAAATGCTTGCCCATCAGATGGTTGCGCGCCCGCATCTTGTGCACTTCGATTTCGCGTCCACGGCGCATGCCGTCGTTATAGCGGTTCAGCTCGATCAGGCCGTCAACCAGCGTGTGCTCAGGGTGCGGTTCGTTGCCGGAGAGCGGCGCGAGCAACAGCGTGGTGCAATCCATTGCCGCGGCCAGTGCGTTCAGTTCGTGGATGAACTTCGATAGCGACAATTCGGTTTCGCTGAATTCGCGTGCGCTGCGAAAGCCGTCGATGATCATGAGGCTCGGCCGATGGTCGTAAATGCTCGACGCAATCAGCTTGAGGAAGCCATCGAGACCGTCCTGCATCAGCTCGTGATAGCCGGACACGAACAGCATTTGCTGCGCGACGGCGGTTTCGTCGAAGAAGCTCAGGCCTTTGAGGTGCGCCAGCAACTTGTCGTGCGACTCGGCGATCAGGGTCACGTAGAGCACTTTTTCGCCCTTGCTGACACGATGAAAGCCGATCTGGCTCGACAGAATCGTTTTGCCTGCACCGGCCATGCCTTCCAGCAGATAGACGCCGCCGCTGACCAGACCTCCGCCCAGGATCTCGTCGAAACCGGGGACACCTGTTTCGATGTTGGAGCGGGAAGGTGTCTGAGATTCGTGGATAGTCATTGTCGATATGTCGTTCAAAGTACGGAGGAGCGACAGCTTGCAAATGAAATCAAGCGGAGGTGCGTCGCTCAACCTAACCGCGCCAGCAATTCGCGTTCCTGGTCGTGGGCGGCGCTAAGCGTGTCGGCATTCGGTGAGGGGGAACCTGGCTGGAGCCGCCTCCCGCTTGGTGAGCAGCAAGGGAGAGGCCAGCGCGTAGCGTGCGCAAGAGGCGCGGGAGAGGGTGGCTTACAGGGTGGTGCAGTGGAAGCGTGGCGGTGTTTTTTTCAAATCGATGCAACGAAGGGGGCACGGCAATGGAGGAGACGAGATATCCCTCGCGCATGCAAAGTGCCCGTCATGCGCGAGGATGAGGCGTTTTCTGCTCGGTCGGTAATGGCGCGGCAATGAGCCAGTTGCGCCTTAGCTACACGCGAAACTGCTCGCGGCATTAATATCGCCGCCTTGATAACGGGCGACTTTCGGATACGCACAGAGCGGCCGCGTGCGTCCCGCACCCCAATCGGCCGGCACGTCCGTGTTCGGCACGACATTGCTCGCATCGCGCGCGGTGGCGACCACGCTGTCCGGCGCCTTGCCCTGTTCGACCCAGGCGATCATCGGCGTGAGCATGTCGAACTGGTCGGTGCTCGGACCGCCGGAGCAGTGGTTCATGCCGGCGATCGTGTAGAGACGGGCGAAGTTCGAGGCGTCGCCGCCATTGGCTGCCGTGAGCCGCTGGTACCAGTCGGTCGTATCGTTCGACGAAAACACCGGGTCGCTCGTGCCGTGATAAACCATGAGCTTTGCACCGCGTTGCTTCAACGCACTGAGGTTGGTCTCGTCGGGTGGCGTCATGAACGACCAGGCGGACTCGCTATACACGCCACTCGTGGCGAAGATCTTCGGCGCGTCGGTATCCATGCTGAAGTTCAGCGCGTAGGCCGACAACTGGCTCAACACCGATGCGCTCTGTGGCGGCGTGGTGAACGTGAATGCCGCTGCGGCGGGATCAAGGGTGATCGAGTTCGCCTGCTTCCATGCCGACCAGCCCGGGCCGAGCCCGGCGTCGTATGGAAAGCTCGAATACAAGGCCGTGCCGGCGCTGTTGCGTGCGCCTGAGAAGACGTTGCCGATCGCGTCCTTCTGCGCGCTCGTCAGACAGGTTCCGTCGCGCACGTTGTTCGTGCAGATGGGTACGTCTGTCGCCAGGCTGAAATTTGCCTGGCATGCCTTGATATCCTGAATGAGGCCGTCGCTGGCGCCGTCGAGTGAATCGCATTTGGCCAGTATCTTCGAGGCCACCATCTGACGTTCCGCTGCGGTAAAGCCGGTCGTGATGTCGGGCAGGCCGTTCGTGGTTGCGGCGGTCGCCACCTTGGCCAATTGCTGCGCGCTCCACATTTCGCCGATTGCCGCCTTCGGCAAGTGGAAGCCCGGGTCGCCGGCAATGATCCCGTCGTATAGCGCCGAAGAACGTGCCGCCGCGACCAAGGCATGACGGCCACCGTTGGAGCAGCCCTCGAAATAACTGCGGTCCGGCCCCTTGCCGTAGGCGAGTTTGATCACCTGCTTGGCCATCGGCGTGAGCGTGGCGACCGCGTTGTAGCCGTAGTCGAGGCGTGCTTGCGGGTCGAGGCCGAACAGCGGATTCTGCGACGCGCTGTGGCCTGCGTCCGAACTGATTACAGCGAAGCCCATGTTGAGCGCGTCGTTGGTCGGGCCGCCGCCGCCGATTTCACCGGTAGCGGTCACCACATTCCCATCAAGTCCGCCATTGGCCTGATAGAAGAAGCGCCCGTTCCATGCCAGCGGCAGGCGCATCTCGAAGCCGATGGCGTACGTCTTGCCATCGAGGCCGCTCACGCGTTGATTCATGCTGCCCTGGATCAGGCAGTGCTCGGCGATCGGTTTGCCGGCCACCTTGAGCGTGCCGGCCGCGACGTCTGACACGGAGGTGAAGACGGTGTTGGTGAACGTGAGTTTCGCGGCGAGCGCGGCGCAATTGCCGGCGAGTGTGCCGGGAGTCGCCGCATTCAGTTGTGGCAGGGCATTCGTGCTCGTGGTGGCCGGGTCGCTGACATCATTGCCGCCACACGCGGCGAGAGTCAGTGCCGCTGCTGCAGCCAGTGCGATGGATGTGTGCTTCATGCGGTATCCCCTAGAACGAGTGACGAATGCCGAGCATTACGCCGGTCTGGCCGGTGCCCGCCGTGGGTGTCGTGCCGCCGCCACCGGCGCTGACCGAGTAGCGGGCCTTCGCACTGTTGGCGAGATACGAGCCCTGCGCGTAGACGGCGGTGCGTTTCGACAGCAGATAGGTGGTGCGCAGCGTGCCCATCGTGGCGCGCGTGTCGTGCTCGCTATTGGTGATGTGATAGACCTCGCCGTCGACGATGAAAGCCGGCGTCACGAAGTACGAGGCGCCCACGAAGAACAGATTCGAGCGCACGGCTGCAATCGTGACGGCCGACGGTTCGACCCGGCGATTGAGCCAGCCCGCGCCGATCTTTGCCTTGCCGATATTGGCGTACGCGCTGACGTGGGTGCGAATGTCTTTGTCGGTGGCATTGGTGAGCGGAATGGGCGCAACGCCGTCGAAGAAGTTCGCCGCAGCAGTGCTCCCGCCGCGTTGCTCTTCATACGACGCCGCAACGCCGAACAGCGGCGCGTCGTACTTCAACATCACCGACCACTCACGGCATTCCGTTGCATGCCCGGCGACAGAGCCGATGCAGGTGCCCTGGCCCGGCGAGTTGCCGGTGCCTGCTGCGTCGCGGCCGAATGAATAGTTCGCGCCAAGCGTCACGCCCGCATAAGTGCCGAGGTAGCTCACCGAATTGTCGGCGCGGGCGTTCGGCACGTAGGCGTCGAGCGAGCCCAGCCCGTAGATGTCCGGACCAATCAGGTCCGCGCCCATCAGCGCGAGATACGTCATCGTGTACTGTCGCCCGAACGAAACGGTGCCGTACGGACTCTTGATGCCGACGAATGCCTGACGTCCGAACAATCGGCCGCCCTGACCGAGATCGCCGGCGCGCACGTTGAAACCGCTTTCCAGCGTGAATACCGCGCTATAGCCGCCGCCCAGATCTTCATTACCGCGCAGGCCCCAACGCGAAGGCAGTTCGCCGGTGACCGACGGCATGCGAAAGACGCTTTTGCCCGCGGCGTTTGCGTGCGATACGTATTCGATGCCGGTGTCGATGATGCCGTAGAGCGTTACGCTCGATTGAGCCGCCGCGGCGCCGCTGACGGCGCACAATGCGCTGCAAAGAAGAATGCGTGTGGATGCTTGCATGCTGGGTGTCTCCAAACCGTTGATCGAATGTGGTTGTTGTTGGTGGGTTTTCTTGAATCTTCTTGAGTCTTCTTGCCTGGTCCGGTCAGTCGTCAGCACGCGGACGGCGTAGCAACAACAGCGCAGCCGCGGCGGCGATCAGCGTGACGGGAATGCTCGCGCCGATCACCGTCGACGAACTGCGCCCCATCGCCAGCAATTGACCTGCTGCCAGCGGTCCGACCACCGAGCCGATACGGCCCACCGCCACTGCCGCGCCGACGCCGGTGCCGCGCATGGCAGTCGGATAGAACGCGGCCGAGAGTGCGTACAGCACCGATTGCCCGCCGATCACGAACATCCCCGCGAAGAAAGCGGAGGTGGCGAGCGCGCCGAAACCGGGCGCCATCGAGAGCGCCGCGAGCGACGCGATGATCCCGACATACATGCCCGCCACGACGAGACCCGAACGCATCCGGTCCATCAACATGCCGATGCACAACGCGCCGATGCCGCCGCCGATGTTGAAGAAAATCTGCACATAGCCCACTTGTGCGCGTGACAGACCGCTTGCGGCCATCAACGAAGGCAGCCAGTTGAGCAGGAAGTAGAGGACGATCAGCGTGCAGAAATAGCTGACCCAGATCTGCACGGTCGAGAGGCCGCGTGTACCGCCGAACAGGATTTCGCCCACCGGCGCGGGCTTCGCCTGACCGTCTCGGGAGGCTTGAGTGAATGCCTTCGAATCCGCGAGAAACACGAGCAACAGCGGCACTAGCACGAGCGGCCCTGCGCCGCCGACATAGAAGATGTGCCGCCACTCGGTGTCGCCCGCGCTCAACACGCCGATCATCGAAGCGATCACGCCGCCGAACGGAATGCCGCAATACATTACGCTCACGGCGGTGCTGCGCGAGCGCGGCTCGACCGCTTCTGACGACAACGCGATCAGGTTAGGCAATGCACCGCCAAGACCAATGCCCGTCAGCACCCGCACGATCACCAGCGTGTGAAAGTCGCTTACTAGCGCGGTTGCGATCGACAGCAAGCCGAACAGGCATGCGGAAATCACCAGCACGCGCTTGCGGCCGATCCGATCGGCAAGCCGTCCGCCGAACATCGCACCCGGCAGCAAGCCGAAGGTCCCGGCGCTGAACGCGAGACCCATTTGCCCGACCGAGAGACCGAACTCGCGCGCCATCCGTGGCGCGGCGATGCCGACTGACTGCAGATCGAGCCCTTCGAGCAACGCGACGGCAAAACACAATCCGAGTGTGACAAAGGCGCTTGTCCGGCTGGACGTCGCCCGTCCTGCAAGGCTCTCTGTCGAGGGTAGTATTCCGGCTCTTTTCACGTTAGTGATCCTTATTAAAATGCGTGGTTTTCCGGCGTCGATGAAGAGCGACAGGTGCGGAGCCGCCGTCTGGTGTGCCGGCTTGGCGCAGAGACGGTTGCGTTTGCTCAATGCCGGGGCGGTCCGGTGTTCCAGACCGGCTCGATGAAACGGGACTCAGACCGCCGTCGAGGTCATCGAGGAATGTTTAAGAACCGCCCGGCGAAAGCCGCAGCGCACAGCACATCGGTTCGATGTCTGCGTTGCTGTCCGTTTGATTCGACGCGATGCAACGCGTCTCCACACGCTGCATCGTGGATAGGATTTAATATCAGGTAGACTGATAATACAAGTGCAAATGCTTCGGTGAAAACACCTAGCAATTTGCAAAGACGGAGAAGTTAGTCGCGCAGGTTGCGCACGAAAGTTTCGAGGTGAGTTTGTACGACGCCGGCCGTGTCGAGCTCGAGACCTTCCATCATCTGTTTCTCGATCGTCTTCACCGCTTGCTCGCATTCGCGCAGCACGGCCCGCCCTTCATCGGTCAGTTGCAGCAGCACGATGCGGCCGTGCGTCGGGTCCGGCTCGCGGCTGACCCAGTTCCGGCTCGCCATGGCGTTCATCACTTCATTGGCCGATTGCGGCGTGATGAAGGAGCGTTCGGCCACTTGCGCATTGGACGCCTGCCCCTTTGCGTCTAGCACCGAAAGCGCGGTGAATTGCGAAAGCGTGAGACCGAGTGGTGCGAGTGCTTCGGTCATGCGGCGCCGCAGGATGCGGTCGAGACTTCCGATCACGTAGGCCAACCGCAGATGCGGGCGACGGGTACGCGTAGTGGTGGGTTCGGCGGGCGAATCTGGATTTTTGCTCATGGTGGGCTGGAGGTCCGGTCTAGCCTGCATCTTAGCGCGCCTCTGCGTTAATTCGACCGATAGGGGTTTGCACCGAGTCAGCGAAATTCCGCTTTACATATCAGGTAGCCTGATATTAAATGCACTCATCGGGCCGCTGCAGGGGTCAACATTCACGGAGAAAGTAGATGAGTTACGAAGGTCGTTGGAAAACCGTCAAGGTCGATGTGGCAGAGGGCATCGCATGGGTTACGTTCAATCGCCCGGAGAAGCGCAATGCGATGAGCCCGACTTTGAACAAGGAAATGATCGAGGTCCTCGAGGCAGTCGAACTGGACGCCGAAGCGCAGGTTCTCGTGCTGACGGGCGAGGGCGACGCGTGGACCGCCGGCATGGATCTGAAGGAATATTTCCGTGAAGTGGACGCAGGCCCGGAAATCCTGCAAGAAAAGATTCGCCGCGATGCATGCCGCTGGCAATGGCAGTTGCTGCGCATGTACGCGAAGCCGACCATCGCGATGGTCAACGGCTGGTGCTTCGGTGGCGGCTTCTCGCCGCTGGTGGCGTGCGATCTCGCAATCGCCGCTGACGAAGCCGTGTTCGGCCTCTCCGAAATCAACTGGGGCATTCCGCCGGGCAACCTGGTGAGCAAGGCGATGGCGGATACCGTGGGGCATCGTCAGGCGCTTTACTACATCATGACCGGCGAGACGTTCACGGGGCAGGAAGCCGCGCGGATGGGTCTCGTCAACAACAGCGTGCCGCGTGCCGAACTGCGCGAGGCGACGCGTGTTCTCGCAGGCAAGCTGTTGCAGAAGAATCCGGTGGTGCTGCGCGCGGCCAAGCATGGCTTCAAGCGTTGCCGTGAACTGACCTGGGATCAGAACGAGGATTACCTGTACGCCAAGCTGGATCAGGCACAACTGCGCGATCCCGAAGGCGGCCGCGAGCAGGGCCTGAAGCAGTTCCTCGACGAGAAGGCGATCAAGCCGGGTCTGCAAACCTACAAGCGCTGAGCGATCGCCGGCGCTAAGGTAGCGTCAGGCAGATACACGCGCAGGAAGACTGGCGGGACGAGAGATATAGCGAGGAGACGAGACACATGCATGAAGTGACATTGTTGATCGGCGGCGAGAGCCGTGGCGCATCGGACGGCAGAACCTTCGAGCGGATCAATCCCGCGAGCGGCGTGGCGGCTTCGCGTGCGGCTGCCGCCACGTTGGCCGACGCCGATGCGGCGGTCGAATCCGCTGCGCGCGCGTTCCCGGCATGGTCCGCGTTGGCGCCGACCGAACGTCGCAAACGTCTATTGGCTGCAGCGGATCTGATGGATGCGCGCACCGCGCAGTTCATCGAAACCGGTGTGGCAGAAACCGGCGCCATGCCGAACTGGTACGGCTTCAATGTGATGCTGGCCGCCAATATGCTGCGCGAAGCTGCTGCGATGACCACGCAGATCGACGGCGACGTGATTCCGTCGGATGTGCCGGGCAGTCTCGCGATGGCCGTGCGCCAGCCGTGTGGTGTGGTGCTCGGCATGGCGCCGTGGAATGCGCCGGCGATTCTCGGCACACGGGCAATTGCCATGCCGCTCGCGTGCGGCAACACAGTCGTGCTTAAGGCTTCCGAAGGCTGTCCCGGTGTGCATCGACTGATCGGCAGTGTGTTGCAGGAAGCCGGCCTCGGAGACGGCGTGGTGAACGTCATCACACATTCAGCTGAAGATGCGCCGGCGATCGTCGAAAGGTTGATCGCGCATCCGGCGGTGCGGCGGGTCAATTTCACCGGGTCGACGCGAGTTGGGCGCATCGTCGCGCAACATGCCGCGCAGCATCTGAAGCCGGCGTTGCTCGAGCTCGGCGGCAAGGCGCCTGTGGTGGTGCTCGACGATGCCGATCTGGATGCGGCGGTGGACGGCATCGCGTTTGGCGCGTTCTTTAACCAGGGGCAGATTTGCATGTCGACGGAGCGGCTGATCGTCGACCGCAAAATCGCCGACGTGCTGGTCGAGAAGCTCGCGGCCAAAGCGCGAACCCTGAAGGCGGGCGATCCCGCTGCGGCCGATTCGGTGCTCGGCGTACTCGAAAGCGTGGCGGCCGCGCGGCGCATCAGGGCGCTCGTTGAAGACGCGCATGAGAAGGGCGCGAAGCTACCGGTCGGCTGCTCGGTTGAAGGCGCCGTGATGCAACCGGTGATTGTCGACGGCGTGACGCGGGACATGTTGCTCTATGTCGAGGAATCCTTCGGCCCGGTGGTAACGGTGCAGCGCGTGGACAGTAACGAGGAAGCGATTCAGGTCGCCAACGATAGCGAATACGGTCTCTCCGCGGCAGTATTCAGCCGCGATATATCGCGCGCGTTGAATGTGGCGAAACGCATCGAATCGGGTATCTGCCATATCAACGGGCCGACTGTGCACGACGAAGCGCAGATGCCGTTCGGCGGCGTGAAGAAGAGCGGCTATGGGCGCTTTGGCAGCAAGGCGTCGATCGCCGAGTTCACTGACCTGCGCTGGATCACGATTCAGACCGGCCCGCGGCACTATCCGATTTGATTGTGCGCGGTCGAATGACCGCGTTGGAGCGTTAAAGGAAGGTCGCGCCGCCACAGAGAACGGGGCGCAGACTGCTTTCCATGGAGACAGGCGTTGCATTCCGAGCCGAGACAACCGAACACTTCCATCGCGCACGACAACGCGTCGACGCATTACCGCGCGACGACGATCGGCGCGTCATCGTTGCACGCGCAACGGCACGGCGACACGTGGTATTTGCGCGCTGCCGAGCCGCTCGGCGAACACCCACAACGAATGACCGACCGGCTCGCGAGCGGCGCGCGCGAACATCCGGAGCGCTGGCTGGCGGCGCGACGCGGCAGTGACGGTCAATGGATCGGCCTGAGCTACGCGAAGGCGCTGCAAAGTGCTCGCGCGATTGGGCAAGCGCTGCTGGCGCGTGATCTCTCCGTTGAGCGTCCGGTCGTGATTCTCTCGGGCAACGATCTCGAGCATCTGCAACTGGCGCTCGGCGCGATGTGGGCCGGCATTCCGTATGCGGCAATCTCCCCGGCGTATGCGCTCGCTTCCGGCGACTTCGGCAAGCTGCGCCATACGATCGATCTGCTGACGCCGGGCCTGGTCTTCGCAACGGGCTACGACACCTTTGCGAGGGCGATCGATGCCGTGGTGCCAGCCGACGTCGAAGTCGTCGCTGCAACAGAACCCAAAGAACCGCAGGCGGCGCGCAGCGTGACTTCATTCGGCGACCTGCTGAATACAACGCCCACCACAGTCGATTCCGTTCAGGCGGCGTTGAGTCCGGACGCCATCGCCAAGTTTCTGTTCACGTCAGGCTCGACCAAACTGCCTAAGGCCGTGCCGACCACGCACCGCATGCTGTGCAGCAACCAGCAGATGCTGCTCGAAACGTTTCCTGAGTTCGCGAACGTGCCGCCGGTGCTGGTTGACTGGTTGCCGTGGAATCACACCTTCGGCGGCAGCCATAATGCGGGCATCGCGCTCTACAACGGCGGCACGCTCTATATCGACGACGGCAAACCGGTTAACGGCAAGTTCGAAGAAACGCTGCGCAACCTGCGTGAAATCGCACCGACGATCTACTTCAACGTGCCGAAGGGCTGGGAAGAACTGGCCATCGCGCTGGAGCAGGACGCGCAATTGCGTGAGACGTTTTTCTCGCGCGTGAAGGTGTATTTCTTCGCGGGCGCGGGGCTTTCGCAGGCGGCGTGGGACCGGCTCGAACGCGTCACCGAACAATATTGCGGCGAGCGCATTCGCATCATGGCCGGACTCGGCATGACCGAGACCTCGCCGTCTTGTCTGTTCACCACAGGTCCGATCATGCGCGCCGGCTATGTCGGCTCACCGGCGCCTGGCTGTGAGGTCAAACTCGCGCCGGTCGGCGACAAACTGGAAGCGCGTTATCGCGGACCGCATGTGATGGCCGGCTATTGGCGCGCGAATTCCGCGGAGTTGGACAGCGTCTTCGACGAAGAAGGCTACTTTTGCAGCGGCGACGCGTTGCGCTTTGTCGATATCGAACGACCGGAACTCGGGCTGCTGTTCGACGGTCGCATCGCCGAGGACTTCAAGCTGAGTTCAGGCACCTTCGTCAGCGTCGGCCCGATGCGGGCTCGCGTGATTTCCGAAGGCGCGCCGTACGTGCAGGACGTGGTCGTTACCGGGATGAATCGCGACGACGTGGGTTTGCTGGTGTTTCCGCGGCTCGACGATTGCCGGCGACTGGCTGGTTTGCCTTTGTCGGCCAGCGCGCGTGAGGTGATCGAAGCACCCGCCGTGCGCGCGCATTTTGCAGCCTTGTTGGCAACGCTCAATCGCGGTGCGACTGGCGGCGCGACGACGATCGCCCGTATCCGGCTGATGGACGTCGCCCCTTCGCTCGATCTCGGCGAGATCACCGACAAAGGGTCGATCAATCAGCGCGCGGTGCTCACGCATCGGGCGGCGCTCGTCGAAGCGATGTACGACGCGGCACAGCGCGACCCCGCCGTGATTTACGCGGCTGCGTGTGGCGCGACGTAAGGCACGCATCGTTCGCTAACCCTGGGTCTCTCGTCGCACGGCAAAGGCGCTTCGCCGTATACAATTCGGCAGCGCCTGATTCTTGCCCAATACTGACCTAATCCCACTCATGCCGAATCCGACCCGGGCCTTTCTTCTCGGCCCGCTCCTGAAAGGCGTTTCACGCTCCTTCTATCTCACCCTGCGCGTGCTGCCCGCGGGGATGCGCGATCCGATCGGCCTCGCGTACCTGCTCGCGCGCGCGGCCGACACGATTGCGGATACCTCGCTGATCTCGCCCGAGCAACGCCTTGCAATGCTGCTGTCGCTGCGCGACCAGATCAACGGCGCCCCGAACGACGGCGCGCTGCTCCAGCGCATGGCCACTGAAGTGGCGGGCCAACAGATCCAGTCCGATGAAAAGGTGCTGCTCGAGTCGCTAGGACCTGCGCTCGAGGTGCTGTCGCAACTGAGCGAGTCCGACCGTAAGGCCGTGCGCGAGATCGTGTCGACGCTGACCGAGGGCATGGAATTCGACCTTCGCACGTTCCCCGACGAACGTTCCGGCCAGATCGCCGCGCTCTGCGAGTACGAAGAACTCGACCGCTATACCTACCTGGTGGCCGGCTGCGTCGGCGAATTCTGGACCACCATGACCTACGCGCACATGCCCGGCACACTGAAAGAGCGGCCTGAGATCATGGCGCGCCGCGGCGTGCGTTTCGGCAAAGCGCTGCAGATGACCAACGTGCTGCGCGATTGCGGCAAGGATCTGCGGATCGGCCGCTGCTACCTTCCGCAGACGATGCTCGATCAATCTGGTCTGAGCGCACAAGACCTCCTGCAGCCGGCAAATTCCGTTCGCGCCCGGCCGCTGATGGTCGAACTCGTGCGCAAGTCGCTGGATCATTTTCGCGAAGCGTTGGACTACACGCTGGCGATTCCCGCGTTTTCAGTGCGTTTGCGCCTCGCCTGCTTGTGGCCGATCCTGATTGGCCTCGACACGCTGCTGTTGCTGGTGGATAACAATGACTGGCTCGACCCGGCCAAGGTCTCTAAAGTGCGGCGCAATCAGGTGTATCAAATCATTGCGTCTTCACTGCTGCTGGTGCCTTCGAATGGTCTGGTGCGGGCGTCGGTTGAAAAGCGGATCAAGCAAATCGAAGCTCGATTCTGAGCGCGGGTTGCGATGGTTTTAACGTGGATTCAGTCATGCCGCATAGCCGATTTACGCGGCATTGCCTTTCAACTTAATCCGCATTATTGAATCGCCAGCAATCGGGAAACCCCTGGCACCCTGCATTGATGGTTCGCGTTAGTCTCTTCAAAAGAGGAGACGATTCATGAGACAAGCGTTCAATATTGCAGTGGTGTTGTTGCTTGGCTATTTGATGGCGGATAGAGCGCTAATGCGCGCCCAAGCCGGAGAGATGGGGACAATTACGTGCCACCAGGGCGCGGAGCTGGTCAAAGCGAATGCGTTGAAAAAGGGTTTCGGTGACGCCGGGGCCAGCAGCCAGGGTGAAAATTTCCTGTCGAGTTGTCTCGTCACGGGTCGTGGCCAGGTGGGCGATCTGATCGCTCGCGAATAACGCAAGCAGCCTGGCGCCGCTAAGGCTCAGGCCAGACGTAGCACGACATAAACAAAAAGCGCCCAGACCTTGAAGGTCCAGGCGAAGTCATCGGGAGCCCGATGACGGAGGTATCGAATACAGAACTGGCCCGCGATCGGGGATACTCGGTCGCGGGCCAGTTCGTTTGAATCAGAGCGTGCGGCTGTGTTGCGGGCTTAGCGGTCGATCAGGGCAGACGGCGTGGCCTCTGCCTCGATCCGCTGGACGGCCTGGTTGGCAACTCAGTTACCAGCTTAGTTACCGAAATAAACCGACTTCGAACCGCTCATCGGAACCGGCTGGCTCGACTGCGACGAGCCGTTCGCCACACCGCCGTAGCTGCTTTCTGCGGTACCGTTTTGCTGGGCGACACGGGCTTGCGCAGCCTGGATGTCAGCCGGGTAGTACGGGTCGGAACGGCCCGGCTGGTAGCCGGCTTTTTCGAGTTGAATCAGTTGCGCGCGGACTTCGGCGCGGGTCACGGGCTGGTTGGACTGCGCAAACGAGGCAACAGGAGCGGCCAGCACAGCGGCGACAACAACGGCTTGAATGAGCGATTTCATGATGAACTACCTCCAGTTCGGTCTTTATCTTGCTACGAGCGGTGTTGTTCGTAGTCAGTGATTCCATTGTAGTTTTGCGATCTGACCGGAGTAATCATCAATTCAGCTAATGTTTGTTGCGAGATTTGCAACAAAAGAAGAGTGCTTTGGTTAATGCGCTCTTGTGCGCATCGCGAAAAAAAGGGCGCCGACGGCGCCCTTTCTCCCTTTACGACCTGACGTTCAACTCAAACCGCTGCGGGCCGCCACTTCAACAGCCGCTGTTCGACCGCAGTCAGCAGGTAGTCTGCGGCCAGCGCGACCACCGCCAACACGATCATCGCCGCGAACACGCCGCTTGCGTTGAACGCGCCTTGCGCAGTGGAGATCAAGAGACCGATACCTTGCTTCGAGCCGAGGAACTCGCCCACCACCGCGCCGACCAGCGCAAAGCCGAAGCTCACGTGCAAGCTGGCGAGAATCCAGCTCAATGCCGACGGGATCACCACCGAGGTCGTCACCTGACGGCGCGACGCACCCAGAATCTGCGCATTCGCGATCATGTAGCGGTCAGCTTCACGCACACCCTGGAACGCATTGGCGAACACGACGAAGAACACCATCACCACCGCCAGCGCCACCTTCGAAGCCATGCCAAGACCGAGCGCAATCACGAATACCGAGCCGAGCACCACGCGCGGAATCGAGTTGGCGATCTTGATGTAGAGGCTGAACACATCGGAGAGCAGCTTGTTGCGCCCGAGCACGATGCCGCAGAACACGCCCGCCACCGAACCGATAATGAAGCCGAGCCCGGTTTCTTCGAGCGTGACCCACACCTGCGTCAGGAGCGGTCCTTGCGACGTGCCGTTCACGAACCAGTCGATGATCTGATCGAAGATCGCACTCGGCATCGAAAAGAAGAACGGATCGATCCACTTCAGGCGCGCGGACAATTCCCATCCGCCGAGCACAACCACCAGCACGACAATACGCAGCGTGATCACCAGCGCATGACGTTGGCGGATACGTTTTTGCGCGACGCGTTCGACTTGCGCGAGCGACGCGGGATCGATGCCCGAAGGCATCGTCTGTTGAGGGGTAGTAGACATGTTTGCCGTTCCTTGGGTTATCCGATCTGCACTTCTTCGCGCAGGTCGTGCCAGATGTCGCGCGAGATTTCGATAAAGCGTGGGTCGTAGCGAACTTCCGACGTGACGCGCGGACGCGGCAGATCGATTTCGTACACCTTCTTCAGCGTCGCCGGACGCGCGGTCAGCACGAACACGCGATCCGCAAGCGCAATCGCTTCTTCCAGATCATGCGTGACGAACACCACCGAACCGGCGCCGCCCCACAGCTGCAGCAGTTCGTCCTGCATCAGCGTGCGCGTCTGCATGTCGAGCGCCGAGAAGGGCTCGTCCATCAGCAGGATTTCCGGCTTGTTGATGAAGGTCTGCGCCAGCGCTACGCGCTTTCTCATACCGCCGGACAGTTGATGCGGGTAGTGCTTGCCGAACTTGTCGAGGCCCACGCGGCGCAGCCATTCGTTGGCTTCGTCGTACGCGGCGGATTTCGAGCGGCCGCGATAGAGCGGGCCGGCCGCCACGTTGTCGATGACCGAGCGCCACGGAAACACGGCGTCCGCCTGAAACACGAAGCCGATGCGCGGGTCGATGCCGTCTACCGGTGCGCCCATTACGCGCACTTCGCCGGTGGTGGGCTTCAGCAAGCCGGTGATCATGCTGAGCGTGGTCGACTTGCCGCAACCCGTCGGGCCGACAACCGCGACGAACTCGCCGCGCGCCACCGACATGCTGAAGTCGCGCAACGCGATCGTCGCTTTGCCATCCGGAGAGATGAAACGGCACGATACGTTGCGCATCTCGATGGCGGGCGTATCGCGTGACATAGGTTGATTCATCGGCTGGTGCCTCGCAGTTCTCTTGATGTTGAAAGGGCTTTGCTTCGAGGGCGTTACTTCGCCGCGGTCTTGACCGGTGCCGACACGTAGTCGTTGCTGTAGGTCTTGGCGAGGTCGATATGCTTGCCCTTCACCGAAGGATTGAACGCCGACAGCACCTTCAGGACAGTTTCCGGGCCGTCGGCGGGCATCTTGCCGTCCTTCGTGAACATCGGCAGCGACGCTTTCAGCGCGCCGACGTACAGATCCTTGTTGTTGCCGTAGTAGTCCTTCGGCATCTTCGCGGCGATCTCTTCCGCGCTGTGGGTCGCGATGAAGTTCAGCGTCTTCGCGAAGGCGTGCGAGAGCTTCGTGGCGTCATCCTTATGCGACTCGGCCCATGCGCGCTGCACGTAGAAGCTCGAAGCCGGATATGTGCCGCCGAGCGCAGCGCGCGTGCCTTCCAGCGTGCGCATATCAACCAGCACCTTGGCATCGCCCGTCTTCAGCAACTGCGAGACGGTCGGCTCGGTAGTCATGCCCGCGTCGATACGGTTCTGCTTGATGGCGGCGATAAAGCTGTTGTCCGCGCCAACCGGCAGCAGCGTGTACTGCGTAGACGGCACGCCCGCGCGTTGCGCGAGGTATTGCGTGAGGAAGCTGGTCGACGAGCCGAGGCCGGTCACGCCGAGCGTCTTGCCCTTCGAGTCGGCCATGCTCTTGAAGGTCTCGGCCGATTTGGTGGCGACCATTTCCACTTCACCCGGCACCTGGCCGAAAATCACCAGCGCCTGGACTTCCTTGCCCTTGCTCTGCAAGTCGATGGTGTGGTCGTAGAAGCCCACCACGCCTTGCACCGCGCCCGCCAGCAGTTCGTTTTCCGCATCCACGCCGGCCGGTTGCGAAAGGATTTCGACGTCGAGGCCTTCGTCCTTGAAGTAGCCGAGCTGCTCCGTGAGCTTGGCCGGCAGATAGATGATCTTGGTGGCGCCGCCGACCATGATCGTCAGCTTCTCCGCATGGGCCGCGGCCGAAGCGGCGGCAAGGGTAAACGCAACACCTGACACGGCGGCAATCTGGCGCAAGGTACGCATGAAGCAGTCTCCTGAGGTTTATTCGCCGCCCTGTGCGGATACGGCGCTTTCTGGACGAATGACGGCGATTATAGAAATCTGAAACCTTCTGGCAGCTTTCGGGGCTGCGAGCAAATCATGGGTGTTAACCCGAAAATCCTCCGTAATCTTTGGGGCGCCCCCTGGCAAACCCCATAACGTGCGCCACAAAGCACCCAAGCCGCGCGCAAAGCCCTTGTTTTACGGCACAATCGGCGTCCTGACTTTTGCCGCGCATTAAGTTGCCTATTTCGCCGTTCTCCCCATGAAGCTGCTGCTCATCGAAGACAACCCCACGCTGGCGCACTGGCTCGCGAAGATGCTGGAGCAGGAGGCGTTCGCGCTCGACGCCGTGCAGGACGGCGACGCCGCCGACCGCTTGCTGCGCACCAATCACTACGACGTGATCCTGCTCGACCTGAATCTGCCGAAGCTGTCGGGCAAGAACGTGCTGCGCCGTTTGCGCCAGCGCGGTGACGCCACGCCGGTGCTGATCCTGACGGCGAGCGGTTCGATCGACGAAAAAGTGGAACTGCTCGGCGCCGGCGCGGACGACTACCTGGTCAAGCCTTTTGAAGTACGCGAGCTGATCGCGCGCATCAAGGTGGCGATCCGCCGCCAGTCGCCCTCGAAGGCGAGCGAGGTGGTGTGCGGCGATCTCGCGTTCGACATCGACACGCGCCAGTTCACGCTGAAGGGCGCGCCGCTGAACGTGACGCCGCGCGAGCGCTCGGTGCTCGAAACGCTGATCCTGCGTTTGGGCAAGACGGTAACCAAGCCCGCCCTGGTCGATGCGATCTTCACGCTCGCGGACGAGCCGAGCGAGGACGCGGTCGAAATCTACATTTCGCGGCTGCGTAAGAAACTCGACGGCAGCTCGGCCGCGATCGTCACGTTGCGCGGACTCGGTTATCTGCTGCGCAAGAAAGAAGATGACCAATAGCCTGCGCATGCGTCTGCTGTGGTGGCTGCTGGTGCCGCTTGCGTTGTACGTGTTCGTCACGGGCAAAGCGGAATACGACAACGCGCGGCGCACGGCGGACCTGGTGCAGGACAATCAACTTATCTCATCGGCGCGGATGATCGCCGGTGAAGTGGAGTGGGTAGATGGGTTTCTGCGCGTGGATGTGCCACCCGCCGCGCTTGAAGTGTTCGTGTCACCCTATCGCGATCAGGTGTTCTACAGCGTGCTGGTCGACGATGGCCGCCTGCTGGCGGGCACGCCGGATTTTCCGCAGCGCTCGGCGCGCTCGCCCGACACGGCCGATCACTACGACACCGAACTCCACGGGCAACCCGTACGCGCGGTCGGCCTCGTGCGCCTGATGTACGACAACGGTGCGACGCGCCGCGTACGCGTGACGGTGGGCAAGACCGTACGCTCGCGCGACGCGATGGCTCAGCAATTGTGGCAACCGCAACTCGTGCGGCAGATCGAGATGATCGTGCTGGCGGTCGCGCTGGCCTGCATCGGCCTTACCTTCGAATTGCGGCCGCTGATGAAAGTGAAGGAAGAGGTCGCCGACCGTGACCCCATGCAGCTCGAACCGATTCGCGTCGAGCGCCTGCATACCGAGTTGCGGCCGATCGTCGAAGCGATCAATCAATGTATCGCGCGGCTCGGCGTGCAGGTGGCCGCACAGCGGCGTTTTATCGCCGACGCCGCGCACCAGTTGCGCACGCCGCTCACGCTGCTCGGCACGCAGTTGCAGTTTGCACGCCAGCAGGACGGCCTGAATCCCGCGCTCGACGAGGCGCTCGCCGCGATGCACCGCAGTAATCGTTCGATGGTCGGACTCACGAACAAGCTGCTGTTGCTCGCGCAGGCCGAGGCTGCCGACAACAAGCAACTGGCGGTGGAAACGGTCGATCTGGTGCCGCTGGCGATGGAAGTGGTGGAGGATCTGGCGTTGCTCGCGCAGGCCCGGGACATCGATCTGGGCGCGGAACTGAACGGCCCCGCGCCGGTGGCAGGGCATCGCGGCTTGCTTCAGGCGTTGATCGCCAACCTTGCGGAGAACGCGATCCGCTATACCGGCAGCGGCGGCCACGTCACGGTGGCGGTCAGCGGTCAAGCCGATACAGTTACCGTGACGGTGCTGGACGATGGTCCCGGCATTCCCGCCGAATCGCGCACCCGCGTGTTCGAGCCGTTCTTTCGGGCGTCGACAGATACTGAAGGGACCGGGCTGGGCCTCGCCATCGTGCGTGAAATCGCGGACGCCCATCATGGGGAGATTGTGCTTAAGCCGGGTGAGGGCGGTAAAGGCGTGCATGTGACCGTCTCGTTTCCGCGCGCACCGACGGAAGAATCTCAGGCCGGTTAACTCGGCCGCTTCAAATCGGCAGCTTCAAAAGTACTCGGGACAAACCCGCAATCGGCACAGGAAACGCGTGATCGAAAGCCTGTAGAAGGATTTGTACCCCTAGAATTTGAAGCAGGCGATTCATCGAACGCCAACCGCGCACGCGGGACATAGCGGAGACATCCAGCAGAGAGGAACGAAGAATCGTGTTTTCAGGCAGTCTGCGCGGACGCTTGTTGTGGTGGCTCTTGCTGCCGCTGGCGGCGTTCGTTTCCATTTCAGGCATGATTTCGTATCGCAACGCGCAGACCACGGCCGACCTGGTTCAGAATAACGCGTTGCTATCGTCGATACGCATCATTGGCGAGGACATCGACTGGGATAACGGCAACGTGTCGGTCCAGATTCCGCCGGCCGCGCTCGAGCTGTTCGAGTCGCCGGAACAGGACAGTGTGTTCTATCGCGTCGAAGCAAGCGGCCACCGCCTGCTGGCCGGCAGTCCCGAGTTACCGTTGCCGCGCGGCGTGAGCGACGTGCCGATGCTCTATTCCACCCATCTCGAAGACGGCCGTGCCGTGCGCGCGGCTACTTACGTGCGGCAGCTATACGACTCGGGCCGCACCGAAGAAGTTGTCGTCGCGGTCGCGAAAACGGAAGGTTCGCGCGACGCCATGGTGTGGCGCCTGCTGCGGCCGCAACTGTTCGGCGAAGTGCTCACGCTGGTGCTCGCGATGGTGTTCGTCTATCTCGGGCTGACTTTCGAATTGCGGCCGTTGATGAAGGTGAAAGACGACGTCGCCGATCGTAACGCGTCGCAACTTGAACCGATACGCGTGGCGCGCTTGCATGTCGAATTAAGACCCATTGTCGAAGCGATCAACCAGTGCATCGCGCGCATGGGCCAGCAGGCCGCGACGCAGCGGCAATTCATCTCCGACGCGGCGCATCAGTTGCGTACACCGCTCGCGCTGCTGGTGGCGCAGATCCAGTTCGCGCGGCAACGTGAGAATCGGGACGCGCCGCTCAGCGAGGCACTGGCCGGCATGCATAAAAGCAGCCGCAAGCTGACCACCTTGACCAACAAACTGTTGCTGCTCGCTCAAGCCGAATCCGCCGCGCCTTCCAGTACGCGCGAACGGGTCGATCTGAGCGCGTTGATCGCGGGGGTGCTGGAGGAGTTGATAGCGTTCGCGCAGTCGCGTGAAATCGACCTGGGCGCCGAGTTGGAAGACGGTCTGTACGTAACCGGCGACGAGGCGCTGACCGCGGCGTTGGTGACCAATCTCGTCGATAACGCGCTGCGCTATACGCAACCCGGTGGTCGCGTCACTGTGCACACGCAGCGCGGTAATGACAGGGCGATCGTGCGGGTGATCGACAACGGGCCAGGTATCAAAGCCGAGGCGAGAGTGCGTGTGTTCGAACGTTTCTATCGCGCGTCGAGCCACGCTGACGGAACCGGGCTCGGTTTGCCGATCGTGCGCGAGATCGCCTGCCGGCAAGGCGGCACGGTTACGCTCGAGCCGGGTGAGGGCGGTGTCGGCCTGGTCGCCACCGTCGAGATGCGACTATGGTCGGCGGTGGTGTGATGCGCCGCCAAATCAGGGGAAACCTATGAAACTGCTGCTCGTTGAAGACGACGCTGACCTCGCGCGCTGGGTGATGAACCTGATGCAGGTCGAGAATTTCGTGGTTGACTGGGCGCAGGACGGCGAGCGTGCGGAGACGCTGCTCGGCATGCGGTGCTACGACGCAGTGTTGCTCGATCTGCGCTTGCCCGGCATTGGCGGCAAGGACGTGCTGGCGCGTCTACGGCGTAAACGCGACAACGTGCCGGTGCTGATGCTCACCGCCAACGGCTCGACCGACGACAAAGTGGCCTGCTTCTCGGCCGGCGCGGACGATTACGTCGTCAAACCTTTCGATGCGCGCGAGTTGGTGGCGCGCATCAAGGCGCTGATCCGCCGTCAGGCGGCCGGCGATAAGGGTCAGTCGATCGACTGCGGCGATCTGCGCTATCTGTTCGATTCCCGCGAATTCGTCTTGCAAAACGAGCCCTTGCCGTTACGGCGGCGCGAACACGCCATCCTCGAAACGCTAATGCTGAAGCAGGGCAAGACCGTCTCGAAGTCCACCCTGATGGACAAGGTGTTCACGCTCGACGACGAACCCAGCGCCGATGCCATCGACATTTACATTCACCGCCTGCGCAAACATCTGGCGAGTTCCAGCGCGAAGATCATGACCTTGCGCGGGCTTGGCTACATCCTGCGCGAAGAAGTGCCGTGCGAAGCGTTTGCCGAGTCGTTATAGCGCAGCAGATCACTCCGTAAGGCTTTCCTAAGGTTCCCCATTGCACTATTCGCCGCATCGAGCGAGCGCAAGCGCGCCTGCTCGCAACGTCGAATTGAATGCCTATTGATGGGAGAACCCGCTTGCTAGAGACCTCGACTTATCGTGTTGCCGAGATGCGCAACAAAGTGCCCGAGGCAACACTTGTCTTCTGGGCGATCAAGATCATGGCGACCACCGTCGGCGAGACCGGCGCGGACTATCTGGCCGTTCACGTGGGGCTCGGCACCGCGCTCACCGGCGCAATGATGCTCACGTTGCTGATTGCCGCGTTGGCCGTGCAGCTTCGCATGCGCAAGTACGTGCCGTGGATTTACTGGCTGACCGTGGTGCTGGTCAGTGTGGTCGGCACGCAGATTACCGATGCGCTGACCGACAAGCTCGGCATCAGTCTCTATGCCAGCACGATCGCGTTTGCACTCGCGCTGGCTGTGGTGTTCGCGCTCTGGTATCGCAGTGAACGGACACTGTCGATTCACACCATCTACACGACGCGGCGGGAGCTTTTCTATTGGGCCGCCGTGTTGTTCACCTTCGCGCTGGGCACCGCTGCCGGTGATCTCGCGACAGAAGCGTTGGGACTCGGCTTCATGATCGGCGTGGTGGTATTCGGCGCGCTAATCGCATTGGTGTGCGCCATCTACTACGTCGGCGGGAATCCGGTGCTGACGTTCTGGCTCGCCTACATTCTGACGCGGCCGTTGGGCGCCTCGTTCGGCGATCTGCTCTCGCAGTCACGCGCATACGGCGGTATCGGCCTCGGCACGATCAATACGAGCGTGCTCTTTCTGAGTGCCATTGTCGTTCTGGTCGTCTTCGCGAGCGCAGTCGAACAGCGCTCCACGCGCGCGATCGCCACACGTGAGCCTTGAGCGCGTGTCGCTCGACAGGTCGTAGACGTAGCCCTTTTCAATCGTATGTTGAATCAAACGGAAGTGAACAATCATGAACCAACGCACGCTCAACAAAGCCGTCATCGCTTCTTTCATTGCCCTCAGCGCCGTTAGCTTCGGGCATCGCGAGGCAGGTGGGATCGGCTTTCCGTCGGCTGCGGCTGCCGAGCCCGTCAAGGCATCAAAGCTCGGCGACCTCTCGCCGTTCCGCAAGATCGCCGCTGACACCGCGGTACTCGTCGACCAAGGCAATCTCGCGGGCGGTAAGGCGCGCATCAAGGATCTGGAACTCGCATGGGACGACGCCGAGCCTTCGCTGAAGCCTCGAGCCGCAGCTGACTGGCATACCGTCGACAAAGCGATCGACCGCGCGCTGAGTGCGTTGCGCGCCGGCACGCCGAACGCAGCGGAATGCAAGCAGGCGCTCGCTGATCTGCTGGCGGTGATGGATCGAATGAATGGGAAGGCCTGACGCGCTGAAGGGTGCGAGCGATCACTGCGACCATCTGTGAAACACATGTTCGCCTTTGAATCGATACGGTATGCAAAACAATTATTACCGCTGATTCAGCAAGTTGAAAGCTCGTGGTCGCACAGTGGCAGGCGCTCGTTCACCTGGTCAAGAACGCCCGTTTTTTTCCAAGCCATGTATCGAAGATAACAAGTCTGTTGCGGCGGAAAAGTGGCCGGCAGCCTGTGCCACTTTTCTTTCGTCTGCAGCACCCAGAGTATCGCGTTGAGGATCTCGCGATCACTGCGGCGAGGGCGCCCGCGCCCTGACGAAACCACGGGAAAAAGACTCTGAACACGCGCCCAATCGGCGTCGGTGAGGGGGATCTGAAGCATCTGCCGCCTTGAATGACTGTGTAGGGAATGCGCAGTCGTTACATGCTGCGTTTGCTGCCGATACTAGTAAATCTTTTTTTCTCGGTCAAATTTTATTGTTGCGGTGCGACGCCTTCATTTATCGCTTGTTGTTTAGCGATCTTATTCACGACGCATGACATGGTTTCGCCGTTTGAAGCGATGGACTTGTGGTAGCCGGCGCGTTCGACGTTTTGTGCGGCCCCGTAACGTCGATGCGAAACGCTACGTAACATCCGCGTTCATACAAACGTTTGGCGATTGAAATTACGCTTCGACAGATTTGATCGGATGGCCGTAAACCATTGAACTAAAGGGCTTGTTGGCCAAGGCCGCGGATAGTCGCGCAGTGAACGTGCCGCTTGGCACGACATGTGCATGCGTTAGTCAGGTTAAAAAATTGCGCCTACGCCATGCTATCGCTCGACTATGACAAGCCTGTATCGCTCGCAACGACATTCGGCATGCGTAACGTTTGCGTTGAACAGACCAATTGGGATGACTCACGCGACGATCCCATGGAACTGAGCGAACTCGAAAGCCGCGTCCACCAGGGTCTGCACGCGGGTGAATTTCATCTCGTGTTTCAGGGGGCTTATCGCGCGGCAGGTGGCGCGCTGGCTCGCCTCGAAGCGCAGGTTCGATGGACGCATCCCGACTACGGGTTGCTGCTACCCGGTATTTTCATGATGCCGCTCGAGCACCCGCAGGTTGCGCTGGAGATGGCCTTGTTCGTCATCGATGGCGTGTGCCGTGAACTGCGCGATTGCCTGTCGTCGAAGATGGCGTTGCTGCCGGTCGCGATCACGGTGCCGGCGCAGGTAGCCGTGCTCGAATCGTTTGCCGACGACCTCACGCGCATCGCGCGATCGTATGGCGTGCCGGGCAACCTGCTTGAAATCGAAGTGCCCGATAGCGCAGATGCAGCACGTCTCTTGTCTTTGCGTACTTTGACGGCTGGCCTTCGGTCTGCGGGAACCGGCGTCTCGCTGGGCAAGTGGGGCAATGGCGCGTCTTCGCTCGCACTGCTCGGCGCGCTCGACGTGGACACCTTCACGATTGCGCCTGAGTTGATGGCAGCGGTTCCACGCGATCCTCGTGCCTGCGTAGTGATGTCGGCGTTGCTGGATCTGCTTCATGCGCTCGACGTGCAGATCGTGGTGAATGGCGTCGAGACCAAAGCACAGTTGCAATGGTTGAGCGCGTCATGGCCGCAAGCGTTGGTGCAAGGCTTTCTGTTCTCTCGCCCGAAGGCCGGGCTGGCCAATGTGCTGGCGCCAAGCTGCGAGTCGTGAACACGGCAGAGGACGTTACGTAACGTCCTGCCTGCGATGTCATTGAGACGCGCACCCACTGCTCGCGGAAAATTGGCAACGGGCGCGCTCGTCTGCATCCACCGGTGACTGCCTACAGGCGGTCAAAGATACTCATCACCATCTTCACGCCGCTAAAGAATGGTGCGCTGCAATAAATGCACTCGGCCGCGTTCGTAGCATAAACATCTCATTCAAACGCACGTGTGATCCTGGCGAACAGCCCGTTCCTCGCGATCCATTCTGCGTACGCCCGGTAGTCGGGATCGTTCATCAGATGCCGCTCCTCGGTTTTAGCGCGCATGAAATACAGCAGATTGACGCACGCCAGCGCGAAGCAGTGCGTGAGCCCGACTTGCCAGCCCATGGGTTCGATGAACGGCACCGAGACCATCCAGAACGAGAGATTCTTCGTGATGTAGGCGGGATGCTTCGTGAAGCGATAAGGGCCTGACGTGATGATGCCGCGATTGGTCAGGTTCGAAAACCGCAATCCGAACGCGATGGTGGAAAGCGCGTAGCAGAAGACCAACGCGATAATCACGGTGCCCCAGATGATTCGAACAATGGGCACGGATATCAACCAGCTGTCCCAGAACATCGCGCCCTGGTAGTGCATGTACTGGGCCGAGATCACCGACCAGAACGGCTGATAACAGAGAAGTGCAACCAGCCAGCCGAGCGTGGTCGGCTCCGCGCTACGCACGTGGGTATCGAGAATGCGCAGTGTGCACAGATAACCCACCGTGCCGAACATCAGGTCCATCGTGAAGGACAGGTCGTACATGAACCTGAACGTCGCAAGCGAGAACGGCGCGTTCATGGCGGTCGCAAGCGAGGCGCCGATATGGTCCGCATCGGTGGAAAGATAGGTGATCATCAGCGGCAGGAAGAACGCTTTCACCATCCATCCGGCGAGCATTTCACGCACCGGCTTCCAGTTGCCTGGACGCTGCCCGAGGAATACGAGGCGGCCCCACAACATATAGGCATCGTCGACTTCGCGTTGACGTCTGTCCATCCACGCAAAGTAAAACGGCGCGGCCACGATCAGGTACGGTGCGAGCGTGCGGATCAGAGACCAGAAGGGGTTATAGAAGGTGCCGTGATACTCGGGCAAGAGCCAGTAGAGCACACCGATGCTGACATACACGGAAGCCAGCGCGGCAAGACGCAAGCCTACACGCGCGATGCTGAGTGGTCGAACCGCCTGACCCGTAAGGCCGGCGCTTGGGCGTAGATACACGCGTGCGACGAACAGTTCGTATAGAGCGATCGTTGCGATGATCGCGAGGCAGGCGGCGGTGCTGCGGCGCGCGCCATCCAGCGCGGTACTGTCGCGCAGCAGCCAGAGTGTTAGAAGGCCGACGGCGATGCCAAGCAGGCCGACGGAAAACGGCGTCGCCGAACGCGGCCGCTGCTCCTGCACGTGCGCCACGTTATCCAGAGTGGAGTTCATGTCATCCTCGTAGTCATGACATTGATAGCGGCCGGGCTTTTGATTTTTTAAGTCCCGGCCGCTGTGCTGATTACCGCTTATTTACCTGCGACGCCACCCAGCAATCCGGTGACAAGGTTCGTCACCGGCGCCAGCGGATTCGTGCTGGACGAACCACTCCCGGCACTGCCCGCGCCACCGGTCAGGCCGCTCACGAGGCCAGTGACTGGCGCGAGCGGCGAGGCTTTACCGGACGATGCGCCGCTCAGCGTCGAAGTCAGCGTCGTGACGAGACCGGTGACGGGCGCGAGCGGTGAGCTTTGGCCTGCGGCGCCGCCCAGCGTCGAGGTCAACGTCGTGACAAGACCCGTGACCGGTGCGAGCGGGCCGCCGTTGCCGCCGGAAGTGCCGCCGAGCGAACCCAGGTTGCCGAGAAGTCCGGTGACCGGTGCGAGCGGGCCGCCATTGCCGCCCGAGGTGCCACCGAGCGAACCCAGGCCGCCGAGGAGTCCGGTGATCGGCGCGAGCGGATTACCGCTGCTACCGGTCCCACCGAGCGAACCCAGGTTGCCGATCAGGCCGGTCAGCGGCGGGATGCTGAGGCCGCCACCCGATCCAGTCGATCCGCCCAGTCCTCCGAGCGGGCCCACCAGGCCGGCGATCGGCGCCAGCGGGTTGGTCGTCGCGCCCGTCAGCAGTCCGCCGGTGCTCGTGACCGTCTTGCCAAGCTGGCTCACTACGCCGCCGATATCTTTGCCGACCTGATCACCCGTCGCGCCGGACACCTTCTGGCCGGCCGAATCGAGTCCGTTGCCGATGGTGCTCAGCAAGCCGTTGAGCGGCGCGCCGAGACCCGTGGTGTTGCCGATGGTCTGCGTCGTATTCGAGACGACGAGGGTGATCGGGTTGATGACCGTGCTCAGTTGGGTCTCGACCTGTTGAACCGGCGAGCTGGTCAGCGCCGAGTTCAATCCCGCGCCCACTTTGATGACGCCGGCGCCCACACCGGCGACAACGGTACCCACCGTCGACGTGACGGGTGCGAGCGGCGCAAGCGGCCCGGTTCCGAGACTTGTCACCACACCGCCCACCGCCGTAACGGCCGCGCCTGCATTAGTAACGAGGCCCGATGTGGAGGTCAGGGTCGGGCCAAGCGGATTGGTCGAACTGCCCAGCGTGCCGAGGCCTGCGGCCGTGCCGTTGCCGAGTACCTTGACGCCGTTGCCGAGATCGGTGATCGCGGCGCCGAGATTCGCAGTCGTTGCGCCGTTGACGCCAGGGACTGAAGTGCCGGTGATCTTGGAACCCGTATCAGCGACGGTCGTGCCCACGGCAGTGATGAGGTTGCCGCCTTGCGTGACGATGTTGCCGATAGGGGTGGAGGAGGTGCCTGAGGTGCCGGAGCTCGTACCGGAGCTCGTACCGGAGCTCGTACCGGAACTGGTGCCGGAGCTGGTGCCGGAGCTCGTACCGGAACTGGTACCAGAGCTCGTACCGGAACTGGTACCAGAGCTCGTACCGGAACTGGTGCCGGAGCTGGTGCCTGAGCTCGTACCGGAGCTGGTGCCTGAGCTGGTACCGGAGCTCGTGCCTGAGCTGGTACCTGAGCTGGTACCTGAGCTGGTACCGGAGCTCGTGCCTGAGCTAGTGCCTGAGCTAGTGCCTGAGCTTGTACCAGAGCTCGTACCGGAGCTGGTACCAGAGCTAGTACCAGAGCTGGTACCAGAGCTAGTACCAGAGCTAGTACCGGAGCTGCTAGAACCAGAGCTACCTGAAGTGCCCGAGCTACCAGAGCTGCCCGAGCTACCAGAGCTACCCGAACTGCCGGAGCTACCCGAGCTAGAGCCCGAAGTGCCGCCTAGCCCACCGCCACTAAGCCCGGTTTTGGGAGTACCGATGTTACTGGTTCCACAACCGTAGAGCGCGAGTAATGCGGATGTCGCAACAGCGATGGCTGTCCGACCGGCGAATTTTTGCATGATGGTCCCCGTTGAACGACTATTGGTGGGGCCAACACTGCAAGTTGCACGCCAAATGCCATTTATCGCTTCATCTCAGTAATTCAGCGCATAAGTGGTTAAAGAAACTATGATATGAAGAATTTATCGCGTCATAAACGCGATTCTGTCTAAAGGCGCGATGCCGTGTTCCACGTAGCATGCTACGTAACGTGTCCGCCGGCCGTAACGGCGCGGAGTCGTCGCCAAACATCTCGGCGACTCCCGCCCTCAATTACGCGCGTCGCCGATTAAAACGCAGCGCTATAAATCGCCAATGCATCGGCCTCGGTAACAGGCCGCGGGTTGTTCACCAGAAGCCGCGTTTGCAGCATCGCGTCGCTCGCCATCCGTTCGAGCCCACTACGTTCAATGCCGACATCGCGCAACCTGGCCGGAATCGCGGTCGCGGCAATCATCTGTTCGAGCCGTTCGATCAACGCCTGCGTCCGGCTTTCGGCGCTGCCCGTGATGCCAGGCACGACTACGTCCGCGAGTTCCGCGTACAGATGCGCCGCCGCCTCGGCGTTGAACCGCAACACGTGCGGCAGCACGAGCGCATTCGAAAGACCGTGCGGGACGTGATAGATGCCACCGATCGGATAGGCGAGCGCATGCACGGCGGCCACCGGTGAATTGGCGAACGCCTGGCCAGCGAACGCCGCGCCGAGCAACATCGCTTCGCGCGCCGCGCGGTTCTGGCCGTTCTCACACGCGGGCAACAGATTGCGCGACAGAAGTTCTAGCGCCTTCACCGCCAGCATGTCGGACACCGGGTTTTTCAAATGCGCGGACGTGTACGCCTCGATCGCGTGAACCATCGCGTCGACGCCGGTTGCAGCGGTTGCGGCAACCGGTAGTCCGAGCGTGAGTTCCGCGTCGAGAATCGCCAGATCGGCGACCAGTTGCGGCGCGACCACGCCCATCTTCTTCGCCTCGCCCACCGTCACGATCGATACGGCCGTGACTTCCGAGCCGGTGCCCGCGGTGGTCGGCATCTGCACGAGCGGCAGGCGCGACACCGTCACCTTGTTCACACCGTACATCTCGCTGAGCGCTTGTTGATCCTGCGGCGCCAGTACGGCGATCAACTTGGCCACGTCCATCGACGAACCGCCGCCGAGCCCCAGCACGATCTCAGCGCCGGCCTCACGCGCGCGCGAGGTCGCCTCGAGCACGATGTGCTCGGGCGGATCGGCGATCACATCGTCGATCACGGTGGCGTTCCAGCCGTGCGCCGCGAGATCGGCGAGCGCCGGATTCAGCAGGCCACTCTGGTGAAGAAACCCATCCGTCACCACGCACAGGCGTGTAAGCAACGGAAATTGCGCGCGCAGCAAAGCGCCGAGACGGCGCGCTGCGCCAAATTCAACGACCATCGTCGGCACGGTTTGAAACTGGAATGCGTTCATCTTTTCACCTGCAGGTCGGTACTGGTCATTGATTACGCCAGCAAGATCGGTACTTCCAACGTTCGGAGTCCGGACTCCACCATTCGCTATCGCGGGCGGACAGGCAGACATCTTATAAGGATATCCCTACCTCTGTTTCAGGAATGGCCCACGGAATAGCGTCTTCAGGGTTGGCGTTCGCAGCCGTATACGTGTAGTGAGCGAACTCCGATAGTCCGTATTGTCAGCGGGTATTTTTCCCTTTGGTTATTGAAGAAACCGACTATGCCAACGTTTATTTCCAATCTGCCCATCGCCAAGCGACTGGGGGCGGGCTTTGTTCTGGTATTGATCATGTCGATGATCAGCATCGTCATAGGGCTTGCGCGCCTGTCCTCTGTAGCGCAGGCAACCCGCAATCTGGTTGCCAATCCAATCCAGACTGAGCGTCTTGTCAACGACTGGTCGCGCAATATCAATACCGCAGTCACCCGCACGACCGCGATTGCCAAGAGCGCTGACCCTGGCCTTGCCAGTTACTTTGTGGAAGAAGCCGTGGCTTCGTCCAAGGTGTCGGGAGCGTTGCAAAAGTCGATCGAAGCATTGATGACCTCTGACGAGGAAAAATCCTTGTTTGCCGCAATCGGTGAACAGCGCAAAGCTTTTATCGCTACCCGCGACCAGATTTATGCACTGAAAAAGTCGGGTAAAGCCGAGGAGGCGAACCAGTTGCTGGAGCAACAGTTCATCCCCGCTTCCAGACTCTTCGTGGCGAAGGTCGACGCTTTAGTGAAGCAGCAGCGCGAAGAAATCGACAGGGTGGCCACGCAGATTGAGGCCAACTACGAATACAGCCGCACGCTGATGATCGCTCTTGGCGTGGTCAGCCTGCTGCTGAGCGTGGTGTGTGCGTGGCTGATCTCCGGCAGCATCACGAGGCCGCTGGTCAAAGCCACCGGGGTAGCCCGCCAGGTCGCCGAAGGCGATTTGACCGCCCGTATCGATAACCGCCACACCGACGAAGTCGGCCAGTTGCTCAACAGCCTGAGAGACATGCAGACCAGCCTCGTGCGCGTTGTCTCCAACGTACGTTCCGGCTCGGAAAACGTGGCCACCGCCAGTGCCGAAATCGCCCAGGGTAACGACGATCTCAGCGCCCGCACAGAAAGCCAGGCCAGTGCCCTGGAAGAAACCGCCGCCTCCATGGAAGAGCTAAGCTCCACCGTGCGTCAGAACGCCGACAATGCCCGCCAGGCGAACCAGTTGGCCATGAACACGTCTGAGGTCGCCATCCAGTGTGGTGAAGTCGTCAATCAGGTCGTGGAAACCATGAAGGGCATCAACGACAGCTCCAGGAAAATCGCCGACATCATTGGTGTCATCGACGGCATCGCCTTCCAGACCAACATCCTCGCCTTGAACGCTGCGGTGGAATCAGCCCGTGCCGGTGAACAGGGCCGCGGCTTCGCGGTGGTGGCCAATGAAGTGCGCAGTCTGGCCGCACGTTCCGCTGATGCAGCCAAGGAAATTAAAAAACTCATCAGCGCCAGCGTGGAACGCGTCGCTCAGGGTTCGGCCCAGGTCGAGCAGGCCGGCGTCGCCATGACAGAAGTTGTTCGCTCCATCCGCCGCGTCACCGACACCATGGGCGAGATCAGCGCTGCCAGCAACGAACAATCCCTGGGCGTGGCTCAGGTCGGTGAGGCTGTCACCCAGATGGACGAGACCACCCAGCAGAACGCCGCGCTGGTGGAACAAATGACCGCCGCGGCCAACAGTCTGCGCAACCAGTCCCACGAACTGGTGCAAGTCGTCTCGATCTTCAAGCTCGACGGCGGCGCGAGTCTCGCCATGTCGCTGGGTTGAGGGAGATGCGACGACCGTCGCGCGAAACCGCATGCGGGCATGTGTGAGTGGCACGGGTCCAGGGGCTCGTGTCTTTTTATTGCGCCAATATGGGCCTATACAAAATTCTCACGCATAAACACCGCGACGATATTTCTTAAAGTAAGTACGGGAAATTTTCTTCGCAATTTGATTTCGGATCAAATTCTTTAGAATTTGAATCAGAGCGCGGGTCAGGCTTGTCTGGTGTTTTGAAGCGACGTTGACCTTTCCGGAGGGTGCAATGGGTAGCCTGGATTCGCATGATGTGTCGAGCGCGGATTGGGATTGGATACTGCGGGCATCGGAATTCACGCAACTGTGCATCGTCGTCGACGGGAGCATTCCGACTTCGGTTGCACACGCGCTGGCGAAGCGCTTCACCGCCGTGTCTCAGGTCTCGATGCTGCGAATTCCCGAGCCTGTGTCTCTGCATCGAGCATGGATCGAATCCAGCGAACGCGAGACATTCTCCGGGGCCACGGTGACGGGGGATGCCGAAAAATCGATGCGGCAGTTATCCCGGGCCGTGCAACTGTTGCTTTGGTCCAGCGTGCCGGAGGAACTGGATTGGCTCGGCGGTGTTCACGGGCAGTCCGTCTTGCACATGCGCTATCGAATCGATACGGACGAGGCGTCGGCAGTACCGATCGGGATCGAGCGAGTCTTTGCTGTTCTCCGCGCAGTCGTCCTACGCAACGTAGCGACCGGTTATTGACCACATCGGGTGTATGGCCCGCAGGTTCACTGCTAAGCCCTTATGGAGCATGTCATGGATACATCCGCAAGTGTGAGCGCCAATCTCCTTTCCCAGCCGAAGAGGACCCGCTTCTATCTCACCATATTTGCCGCGACTATCGGAAACGCTTTGGAATGGTTTGATATCCTGATCTATGGATTCTTTGCCACAACCATTGCGAAGACGTTCTTTCCAGCATCCAGTCCCGCGGTATCGCTGTTGGTCACGCTTGGCACCTTCGGTATTTCCTATCTTGTGCGACCCATTGGTGCTCTGGCACTCGGCTCCTACGCCGACCGGCACGGCCGGAAAGCGTCGATGCTGGTATCGATCATGATGATGATGGTCGGCACACTCACGATCGCCGTCATGCCGTCATACGCGTCAATCGGCATGGCTGCGCCTATCGCCGTGCTTGCTGCACGGCTGTTGCAGGGCTTTTCCGCAGGCGGCGAGTTTGGCAGCACGACCGCGTTTCTGGTCGAGCAGGCGCCGCACAGAAGCGGCTTCATGGCGAGCTTCCAGTTCGCGAGTCAGGGGCTCAGTTATCTACTGGCCGCTGCGTTCGGTGCGGTGCTGACCAGCACCCTGGACACGGCATCCATGGAATCATGGGGCTGGCGCGTTCCGTTTTTCTTTGGAATTCTGATCGGGCCAATCGGGCTGTACCTTCGCAGACAGATGAAGGAGGAGCATGACCTTCATACCCTGGGCAAATCGCCTGTCGCGCTTACGCCTGTCAGGACTGTTCTCGCGCAACAGAAGCTGCGCATGCTGCTTTCGATCGGCGTGTTGGCCGTGTCAACTGGCACGAGCTACGTGATTCTTTATATCCCGACCTACGCGGTCAAGCAGCTTCATATGCCGGCGAGTTTCGGATTCACCGCGACCGTATTGACGGGTGCAATTCTGATGTTCGTACCGCCGTTCATTGGTCTCCTCTCCGATCGGGTGGGCCGAATTCGCTTGATGGCGGCCTCTGGCGTGATCTTCACGTTGTCGATCTACCCGGTATTTGCCGCATTGATCCGTCATCCGAGCCTGGGCGCGTTAATGGCAATGATGGCGTGGATCGGTCTGCTGAAGGCCGTGTATTTTGGGGCGCTGCCCGCGTTGATGGCAGACGCCTTTCCGAAAGAGACGCGCGCTACCGGCATGGCAGTCAGCTACAACATTGGTGTAACGGTCTTCGGCGGGTTCGCGCCGTTGATCGTTGATTCGCTAATTCAACTCACCGGCAACAAGCTTTCGCCTGCGTTGTACCTGGCATTTCTCGGTGCGCTGAGTCTTGTGGCCTTGTGGAAATGCAAAACCGCTTTGCGGTTGCGCTGAGCGTTGCGAACTGCTTCTCGACCTTATCAAGGTGCCAGCGGCGCACTTTGACGCCGGAGGCAAAAAAATGCGCATCGAACGTCAAATGGCCGTTGGCATTTAGCAGGAATCGCATCGAACGGCGTGCGGTGTTGGGGCCGTTTCTATTTTCCTCAGCCTTCTCGAAGCGCTTCCCGAAATCACAAAACTCAACGCGGCGAGTACCCAGACCCCGACGCCGCCATAGAGCATCACCCAGCCAAAGCCGTCTATTAGCGCGGCGTGAACGGCGGTTCCGGATGGGTCGAGTGTGGCTAGTGCTGGGATTCCCTGTCTGACCGCTTCGACGTCTCCTGCGGCAATCTTCTCCGCCAGTCGTCCGAGTGGGGCGGTGTCGAGCGTCGCAGGCAGTCGCGCCCTCAGATTGACGAGGATGCCACCAACCAGGATCGCGCCCATCAACGCGATGTTGATCGCAAGCGTAATCATGCGCGCGCTCATATCGATCCCGGATGCCATGCCCGCCCGCTCCGCCGGAACCGCACCGGTCGTCGTATTGGTGACAGGCGTGTTGGTGAGGCCGAGGCCGGCGCCGGCGAGGATGCAACCGGGCAGCATCGTCCACACGCCGGGATGCGGGACGTGACTGCCGTATTTCATCAACATGAAGCCGAGGCCGATCGTAAACAGGCCTGCAGGTATCGCGATTCCTGATCCGTAACGCAACGCAAGACGTTCACCGAGCGGCGGAAATAACAGTGTCGGCAGCGTGTATGCGAGCAGCGCAAGACCGGCGTTCACGCTGTCGTAGCCGAGGCCGATCTGGAAATAGATCGGCAGATAGATCATGAACGGCCAGAAGCTGAAGTTCATGCCCGCGGAACCCATCAACGCGCCGGAAAATTTCCGGATCCTGAATACGGAGAAGTCGAACATCGGGCGCGCACTGAGTCGCTCAGCGCATAGAAAAGCCACGAAGGCGACGACCGTTGCCACCAGAATCAGGATCGCGCGAAGACTCGCGAAACCAAGATCCGAGCCCTGTGTGATGTAGTACGTGAGTCCGAACACCGCCAGCGAAAGCGTGACGATGCCGGCAACATCGAGCGTGTGTGCGTGCGGATCGCGCGATTCCTGGACGCCGCCGAAAACGAGTGTCAACGTGATGGCGGCAAGCAGCGCGTGAATCCAGAAGACCCATTGCCACCCCGATACCGCAACGATCATCCCGCCGATGATCGGTCCAAAACCAAGCCCGATGCCGAGAATGATGCCCCACGCGCTGAAGGCCCGGACGCGCTCAGGTCCCTCGTTAAATTGATGCGAGAGCACGGCGACCTGGCATATCAGCATCGCACCGCCACTCGCGCCTTGCAGCAGGCGCGCGACGATCAACGTCGGCACGCTCTGCGCGAAACCGCAGATCAGCGAGGTGAGGCCGAACAGCGCGATCCCGACGACAAAAATACGTCTGCGGCCGAAGCGGTCCGCCAGCGCGCCGGTTGCCATCAGCACCGTAGTCACGCCGAGTGTGTAGGCATTCATGATCCACTGCATGCCCTTGAAGTCGCCGTGCAGGACGCGCTCGAGCGTCGGCAGGATCACCGGCACGCTGGAGATTTCGAGGCCGAACATCAGCGAAGCCAGGCACACGGCGCCCAAGGCCAAGGTGTTCTTGCTGATGGAGAAGCGAGTGGTCGGTTGCGCGGCGCCGCTCGAAGGGGCGTCTGCTGCTCGCGTGTCCGACGAGCTTGATGGATGTTCTTCCGCAATAACCGCCTGCGAGCCTTCGTCGTAGGACGGCGGCGCGTTTCTGGACCTGGACATAGGAATTCACCTCGATAGTCGATGGCTTTGGCCACCATGGACTGTGTAATATAGAGGGAATTAAAGTCCCGATTGACGCGAGCAAATCCCAGAAATGCGTCCTGTACGGAACCAATAAGGTAAGGGTATGAGCGACATTCTCGACGGCGTGACAACGTTCGTGCGGGTGGTTGAGACCGGCAGTTTCGCGTTGGCTGCCGAGCGCATGGACGTGACACGCTCGGCGGTCGGCAAGGTCATCGTGCGGCTCGAAAAGCGTCTTGGTGTACGCCTGCTCAATCGCACGACGCGCAGCCAGAGTCTCACCGAGGCCGGGCAAGCGTACTACGACCGTTGCGTGCGCGCGTTGGCTGAACTCGAGGCCGCCGAAGCCGATCTGGACTCGGGGCGGCGCGAGCCGAAAGGACGTCTGCGGGTAAGCGTGCCACAGGCCTTCGGCCATCATTGCGTGGCGCCGGTGCTGCTCGGGCTTGCGCGCAGGCATCCGCAATTGAAGATCGACATTTCGGTCACGGACCGCTTTGTGGATGTCGTGGAAGAGGGCTTCGATCTCGTCGTGCGGATTGGTCCACTGGTCGATAGCGTGAGTCTCGCGGCGCGGCGGCTCGGTGTTCAGTACGCAAGTATTGGCGCCGCGCCGGCGTATCTCGCGCGCTGCGGCACGCCGGGCCGCGTGGCTGAATTCCACGGGCACACGATCATTGCTTATTCACGCAACGGGGTTATCGAGCCGTGGAATGTGCTCGATGTCGATGGGCAAATCCGCCGCGCGGATGTCGTGCCGCAGCTTAGCTTTGACGATATGCAGGGGATCGTGGATGCCGCGATTGCGGGCTTCGGGCTGGCGTGGCTACCAAGCTGGCTGCTCACGCGTTTTGAGGCAACAGGTCAGTTGCAGACCGTGATGGAGAACTGTTTTCGACCTTCACAGGAGATCAACGTCGTGTGGCCGAAGAGCCGGTATCTCGCGTTGAAGACGCGCTGCGCGATTGATGCGCTCGTTGCCGAGATTCCTGGGATGCTTGGAGCGCCCCCAGCGAACTGATGAGGAGGCGTGCCCCCGCTGCTACGGTGGGCGCGCTTCCGTTCCTACGTAATGCTTAGAACTGCAACGTAGCGCTCGCCACGGCAGTCCGTGTCGGCGACGGCGCCACGTAGTAGCCCCATGCCGTGGTCCAGTAGCGGCGGTTGAACAGATTGTTGATCCCCGCACGGAACGTCACGTCCTTGCCGGCGATTTTCGTCTCGTAGCGGCCACTCAGATCGTACGTGACATAAGCCGGCACGAACTGCGTGTTGGCCGCGTCGACCGCCTGGTTGCCGACGTACTTGCCGCCGAACGCCAGCGTCAGCGGACGCAGATACGACGGGTTGTATTCGATCCGGCCAGTCACGGTGAATCTCGGCGCGCCATACACACGCTTGCCTTCGACGCTGGCGTCGTCCACATCGACCGCCTTTGCGTCGAGCCACATCACGCCGCCCATCACGCGCCATTCGCTCGTCAGCGCAAGCCAGCCGCTCGCATCGACGCCGGTATAGCGCTTCGTGCCGTCCTGCACGAAGATGTTGGCCGAGTTCGTATAGTTGTAGCCCTGATCGACACGGAACAGCGCAAGATTGGCGCCCCACTTGCTGTGGTCCGTTTTGAAGCCGACTTCGTACTGCTTGCTCTTCAGCGGACCGAACGTGTCCGGGTAATTGAGGTTGGTGTTCGATGCCGCGCCGCCCTGTTCCAACGATTCGACATAGCTCGCGTATACCGTCGAATACGGGTCGGTCTTGAACATCAGCGCGAAGGTCGGCGTGACCGGATCCGCGCTGTACTGTGACGAGACGGCGCCGCTCGTGTTGTACACGTGCTCGCGATATTGCGTGTAACGCACGCCAACCAGGGCGGACAGACGCGACGTGAGTTGCACCGTATCGCTCGCGTACAGGGCGGCCTGCGTGGTGCGCTGCTGACGATACAGGTCTGAGCCGATGCTGACCTCAGCATTGGTCAACAGCGTGCTGTTGTACAGATTGCCGTTGCCGAGGAAGTAGCCGCTATTCCAGCCTTCGCTGTTGCTGTACTCGCTGGTTTGCGTCTGGAAACCCGCGCCGACCACGACGTCGTGCTTGATGCTGCCGGTGTTGAATTTGCCCTGCACCATCACGTCGACGTTCTGATAGAAGTAACGCGTCATCGCTGCGTAGAGCGTGTTCGAGTAGTTACCCGCGCTATCGGTGACATACAGGAAGCTGTCCGAATTGGTGCGGTTTTCCTTCGCGAAGCGGTACTTCACGCTCGCATGCCAGTTCTCGGAGAGGCGGTAATCCAGGCCCGTGCCGAACGAGGCCATCTCGGTCTGGTAGTAATTCTGCGGTTGCGTCAGCGCGTGGGTGACGGTGCTTGCGTCGGGAATGCTGAGTCCGCTGCCGAACATCAGGCCGAATAGCGTGCCGTTGGTTTTGCGCTTCTGATAGAAGGCGTCGGCGGTAAAGGTCAGGTCCGGCGTAATGCGGAAGTCGAACGCAAGCGAGGCCACCTTGCGGCGGATGTGGCCGTGGTCCTCAGCAGTATTGCCGTCTTCGTTGACGAGGTTCAGGCGGTAGCCGAAGCGATTGTCATTGCCAAAGCGGCCACCCAAATCGACCGCTTCGCTGAACACGCCAGCTGACTTGTAGCCGATCGAGATGCTGCGGTAGGGATCGTCGGTCGGGCGCTTCAGCACGTAGTTGACGATGCCGCCCGGCGAACCGAAGCCGTACATGAAACCGGACAGACCCTTGAGCAATTCGACCTGCTCAAATGGTTCGAGCGAGAGATCGGTGTCCCACGAGGGGAAGGTCTGGCCATCCACCTTGATGCTGTTCAGCGTGTCGATCGGCATGCCGCGCACGGTGAACATGGAGTTTTCGCTGATCCCGTTTTCGCTGATGGCCGATACCGCCGGGTCGTACTTGAACAGATCGTTGGCGGTTGCCGCCATCAGGTCCTGCGCTTCGTCGCTCGTGACTACGCGTGTCGAAAACGGCGTGTCCACCTGCTTGCGCGAACCTAGCGCGCCGGCGCTGACGGTGTCGGCCTGCGCCACGGTCGTATCTTTCGTGGCCGACACACTCACCGCGGGCAGCGTGGCGGCCGTATCGCTTGCCGCGACTTGCGCCCATCCCGATGATGACAAAGTCGACAACGATAAGCCGACGCTGACGAGGAGCCCTGCACTGAGTAACGACGGGGTACGGCGGTGGCCGCGCAAAACGATTGGGTGCGCTGGGCGTCCGGTGATAGATGAATTCTGCATGTTGTTTGAATTAGGCAGCACGACGCCGCGCACCAAAAAGTGCGGGATGGCGTCGGTCGAGCGAGTGGTGATTAAGCGGACGGTTCAACCTACAAAGCTTACGAATGTTAATGCATCTGATTCGCATTCACAATCGTTAATTTCAAACGGTAAGTCATCTATAAGACATCTGTCTTAAGACATAGGGCAATCGGCTAAAAGCCTTATCTGGCGGGGCTTGCCCCTCTGTGGGGCGTCACGGCGGCATGTTTGTTTAGCAGCGAGTACTGGAAAACACGCATATACTCACGTCCGTGCCGTAAAAAGTAGTGCCGTGGGTCGCGCTGCGTTCTTGCTGCTCTGTCGCCACCTTGTGGCTCAGCGCCACCAACGCTCTGTCTAACACTTCACCTAGCAAAGCATCAAACATGTCCACATCGCCGAAGATCATCTACACCCTGACCGACGAAGCGCCTGCTCTGGCGACTTATTCGCTGCTGCCGATCGTCAAGGCGTTCACGCGCTCGTCCGACGTGATCGTTGAAACGCGCGATATCTCGCTCGCCGGCCGGATCATCGCTGCATTTCCCGACTACCTGACCGCGGAACAGAAGGGCTCCGACGATCTGGCGGAACTGGGTGGACTCACCACGCGTCCGGAAGCGAACATCATCAAGCTGCCGAACATCAGCGCGTCGGTGCCGCAACTGAAGGCCGCGATTACCGAGCTGCGCGATCAGGGTTTCAAACTGCCGCCGTATCCGGACGTGGCGAATACCGACACTGAAAAAGACGTCAAGGCGCGTTACGACAAGATCAAGGGCAGCGCGGTGAACCCGGTGCTGCGCGAAGGCAATTCGGATCGCCGCGCGCCGTTGTCGGTGAAGAACTACGCACGCAAGCACCCGCACAAGATGGGCGCGTGGAGCGCGGACTCGAAGTCGCACGTGGCGCATATGAGCGGCGGCGATTTCTACGGCAGCGAAAAATCGGCGCTGATCGCAGCAGCCGGCGCCGTGAAAATCGAACTGATCGCCGCCGACGGTTCGGCGAAGGTCCTGAAAGAAAAGACGGCCGTGCAAGCGGGCGAGATCATCGACGCTTCGGTGCTCTCGAAGAACGCGCTGCGCAGCTTCATCGAAGCAGAAATCGCCGATGCGAAAGCGAAGGGCGTGCTGTTCTCGGTGCACCTGAAGGCCACCATGATGAAGGTGTCGGATCCGATCATCTTCGGTCACGTGGTCTCGGTGTTCTACAAAGACGTGCTGACCAAGCACGCCGACGCGCTGGCGCAAGCCGGCTTCAACCCGAACAACGGTATCGGCGACCTGTACGCGCGCCTGAAGGATTTGCCGACTGAAACGCGCGAAGCGATTGAAGCCGACATCAAGGCTCAATACGCGCAACGCCCGCAACTGGCCATGGTCAACTCGGACAAGGGCATCACCAGCCTGCACGTGCCGAGCGACGTGATCGTCGACGCTTCCATGCCGGCCATGATTCGCGAGTCGGGCAAGATGTGGGGCGCGGACGGTGCACTGCACGACGCCAAGGCAGTGATTCCGGACCGTTGCTACGCCGGCGTCTACCAGGCAGTGATCGAAGACTGCAAGAAGAACGGTGCATTCGACCCGGTCACCATGGGCACGGTGCCGAACGTCGGCCTGATGGCACAAGCCGCTGAAGAATACGGTTCACATGACAAGACGTTCCAGATCCCGGCAAACGGCGTGGTTCGCGTGACCGACGCAGCCGGTACGGTGCTGATCGAGCAGGCGGTTGAAGCGGGCGACATCTGGCGCATGTGCCAGACCAAAGATGCGCCGGTCCAGGATTGGGTCAAGCTCGCGGTGAACCGCGCACGCGCCACCAACACGCCGGCTATTTTCTGGCTGGACGCGGCACGTGCGCACGACGCCCAGATCATCAAAAAGGTCGAGCAATACCTGAAGGACCACGACACCAACGGTCTGGATATCCGCGTCATGACGCCGGTTGAAGCGACCAAGTTCTCGATCGAGCGCATCCGCGCCGGCAAGGACACCATCTCGGTCACCGGCAACGTGCTGCGCGACTACCTGACCGACCTGTTCCCGATCATGGAGCTGGGCACCAGCGCGAAGATGCTGTCGATCGTTCCGCTGATGGCAGGTGGCGGCATGTTCGAAACGGGCGCGGGCGGTTCGGCGCCGAAGCACGTTCAGCAATTGGTCGAAGAAGGTTTCCTGCGTTGGGACTCGCTCGGCGAATTCCTGGCGTTGGCGGCTTCGCTCGAACACCTGAGCGGCGCGTATCACAACCCGAAGGCGCAGGTTCTGGCCAAGACGCTGGATCAGGCAACGGGCAAGTTCCTCGACAACGACAAGTCGCCGGCGCGCAAGATTGGCGGTATCGACAACCGCGGTAGCCACTTCTATCTGGCGATGTACTGGGCGGAAGCTCTGGCTGCGCAAACCGACGACGCTGCCTTGCAGGCGCAGTTTGCTGGCGTGGCGAAGGCGATGGCCGACAACGAAGCGAAGATCATCGAAGAGCTGGGTGCAGCGCAAGGCAAGCCGGTGGATATCGGCGGTTACTACCGTCCGAATGTCGAACTGACGAGCAAGGCCATGCGCCCGAGCGCGACGCTGAACAAGATTGTGGACGCGGTCGCTTAATGGTTGGAATGACGTGCTGAGTGACGTGCCGAATGAGGTACTTAGGCCGTTCCTGAAAGTACCGAAGCAGGCACCGAAGTAAGCAGCAAACAAAACGATGGCGCTCCCGAGGAGCGCCATCGTCGTTTCTACGCTTACGTGGGTGGCGGTCATGCCTCGCCCTCACACGTGAACGATTTCCCAATCGCTGAGTTTTTCTGGAATTTCGAGCGTCGACGTGTCGACTTCGGTCAACTGCGGGCAGGTCAGGCCGCGTGCGACTTCATCGGCTGCCTGTTGCGGGCTGGAAAATTCACCGAGCGTCTCGTTGCCGTAGGTTGCCTCCCAACCGCCCTGGCCCGGCAAAATGTAGAACGCTCCCTGGGTCGATCCAAAGCGAAAGCCTTTCATTTTTAGTCTCCCAATTGCCATTTAAAAACCGCTGTGCCGCGATGGCTTCATGCATGGAGCGGAGGACATACTGCGACTGCGTTTTCGTCCCGTCTATTTCGCTGCACCACATGAAGCGCCGGCTCTTGTAAAAGAGTCTACGTCAGCGGGTCTCGGCGCAAGGGGCTGTTAGACAGTTCATTCGATCAAAAAATATCGTTTAAAAATAAAGACTTGTCGCCGTCATTTTGCGATGTGCAACGTGGGGCGGCATTGCGAAATGGCGAATTTGTGCCACGCACCACGATTTTTTACGAAGCAAGGACTCGTTCCACATCGTGAAATTTTGGCGGATCGGCCAAATAGTGGGGCGGGGTGCATTCAGGGCGGAGCGCGGCTTCGCCCGTGAGCGTTCTGTTCAGGAAAGAACCTGGCCTAGGAACGCCAACAACACGCGGTTGAATTCGTCCGGCCGTTGCAGCGGGGCGAAATGGCTCACGCCAGGCAAAAGAATCAACTTCGCGCCGGGAATGGTGCGGGCGAGGTAGTCGGCGTGTTCCGGCTTGATGAATTCGTCGTGCTCGCTCTGGACGATCGCAACCGGCACTCGAATCCCGGCCAGATCGCGCGCGGAGTAGTTGGGCTGGGTTCTCATCATTTCGCTGACCGCGCCGACAAATGCGTCGAAGTCGTCGGGCGTTGCCGAGAGTTGCGCGTAGTCTTTGGCATGCCGTCCGAAGCAGCGATCGATGATCGGCGTCGGCACGAATTCCTTCGTCCCGCTCGGATCCATATTGCAGCCGAAGAAAAACACGCCTGCAACCCGCTCAGGGACCTGGCGGCCCAGCACCAGGGCGACGCACGCGCCGTCGCTCCAACCGGCTATTGCGGCGCGGTCGAGCTGCAGTGTGTCCATCACGGCCAGCACGTCGGAGGCCATCAGCTCATACATATAGGGACGCGCGTCGCGGGTGCTGCGGCCATGGCCGCGGCTGTCGATGACTATCACGCGATGCCCCGAGCCGACCAGCGCAGGGACCTGATAGCCCCAGTTGCCGCTGTGCCCCAGGCCGCCGTGCAGCAGGATCACCGGTTTGCCTGTTCCATATGACGCGTACCAGATTCGAGCGCCATCGTGCTCGACGTAGCCGTGGTCGTTCGGGACAGGCAGCGGGGCTGCGCCGTGGGCTGCGAAATGGGTGAGGTCGTCGTCGTGGGATTGCATGAGGGGTGCCTTCCTGGTGAGCTCAGTAATGCAAGGATCCACCAGGTTGCCGGCGCCGCCACCAGAAAATCAACAAAGCTACGAATTTTCGCGCCTGGGATGGTGGGTGGGTGGCGCGACTTCTCTCCTCGGCGCGGGAAATACGACCAGCATCAACACGATCGACGCTACTAAAAACAAACCCGGCGCACAGGCCGGGCTTGTTTACAGAACCACTACCCCTCAACTCGAAACATAAGCCACATAAGGCCCCGTACCCCCACCCGTGGACGTCTTACCCGAAATGCCGTAGTACACGTGCCGGCCGTAGAAGAACGGCATACCAAAGTCGAACTGCCGCGAGATATAAATGCCGAGGTTGTTGAACGCGGAATTCCCCGACGCGTTCAGTGTCGCCCCATTCGCGATATTGAAGCCGAGTGAGACACTCGCCGGACTGGTTGCCACCAGCGTCGACGTCCGCCCCACTGTGGCCGTCGGGATGTAGTAGCCGGTCGCGCTATCAACCGGGATCGTCAAGTCAGGGAAGAACAGCACCGTCGATCCGGAATCGAAGAACGTCTTCGTCAGCGTCGAGCCACCGTAGGTCGACGCGAAGTCGCCGTTCCCGTTCGTCCTGATCAGCGTGGCGCCCGTGCCTGACAACGTATTGTTGGTCTGCGTGTCGATTCCGAACACCAGCGTGCCCTGAGCCGTCGCGCTGCCGCTGTCGGAAACCTGCGCCATCTCCAGAATGACACCGTTGTTATCCAGCGCGAACTTGGTGACCGGATTGGTGATCTGTCCGCTTACGGGCACCGAGGTGCCCACGCCCGCGTTGGTGTAGTAGAACGTCGACACCGCCGCATTCGCGCATGCCGAGCCGCAGTCATTCGGGCTCACACCGATGCCGAGAATGCCGTTTGCGCCGAGATCGGTCGTGGTGGTCAATGAGCGGCCAACCTGGCACTCCGTCGGCGCAGCCACGGTCAGGTCCGAATCGCCGATCACGTGGATCGGCACGCTCGAGGCAACCTCACCCGACATCGCAATGTCCGCAAGATGGACGGAACCCCATGCATAGCCGCTGCCGAACAATGCGCATTCGGCGAGCGGGAGACCTCCCGACTGGGCGGTTTCGGCTGTCAGCGCGCTGAAGGTGGCGGCCGGAATCGCTGAGCGAACCAGACGCAGCCCGAACGATTCGGTATCGACGATCACGTTCGGGATCGTCGAGCAGCTGGTGCCGGCGCTAGATCCTGGGGCGCAGATCGTGACGCTGACCATGGGCTGATTGTGGATGCCCGTTTTGCTGACCGTCACGGCCATCGTATTGCCAGGACCGACCGCAGTAGGCACCGCCGAAGCGTCCACCGCGAGGACGTTGGACGACGAACTCGTTCCACTCGGTGTCGCCGGCGAACCCCCTGGTGCGTTTATCGATGTGTTGCTGTTGGTTCCACTGTTGCTGCCCCCGCTACCGCCACCGCAGCCAGCCAGACTCAGGCCGAGCGCTGCGGCAATGATCCATGCGATTTTGCGCACTTTTATTCTCTCGATTGATTTTTAAAGACTTACTTGATGTCGTCAGCGCTAACGCCTTGCGGCAACGCTTGCGGCAGGTAGGCTCGACCCGCGAAGGCGCCCATATGGCCGCCCGTTTCAACGACCAGAGCCGACTGACGCACGACCGCTGAGCCATAGCCGCCGCCTTGCGCTGCGTGCGCGTCAGTGAGTCCCTGCACGTAAGACGGGAAGTAAGTGGCGAGCAGCGTGTTGAGCGGCGGCATGGTAGGGCCTTCCCAGCTCAACGCGAACACGGTGTTGCCTGCCGTGATGTACTCGTTCACGACCGTGCCCGACGCAAGCGTGGTCTGACTCACGGTGTAAGTGGACGAAGCTGCATTGCCGCTGGCGGCAAAGCGGGCCACGGCAGTGCCGCCCTGGCTGGCCGCCCCTGCGCTGGTACTGCTGGCGGTCACGGGGTAGGTCGGTGCGCCGCCTAATCCTGCATACGCCGGAGCAATCGTGGCGACCGAGGCCGCAGCCACCACGAGCATTCGAAATTGGCTGATTATCATTTTTTGGTTTTCGACGTTTTTGGAAAATACGCGCGAACGTTTCCTCGCGCCCACGCGATGTAAATACTAGCGCGCTGCTCTTTGATTAAATCAGATGAATAGCGAGGCGAATCGGGTTCTATTTGAAATTGAAAGCTAATGCGCGATAGATAATCAATGGCCTGCGTGACCACGCCGCGCTGATATTCGGATCCCGGCTAGCCGTCTGCCCAACCGGTAGCGCAAGGTAAGAACCTGTCCTTTCGACACGTGCCTGACTCCCCAGTGTGGCCGCTTTATCCGGCATGCGGCGCTAGACTTTGTCTCTGTCTGGTTGTGCTGTCGATTGAATCATTGAATACGCGTAATCTCAAGCCTGGCCGCCCACTTCAATCCTGCCGAGCTTTTCGATCAGCACCGCAACGAAGGTTTCCGTGACAGGCGGCAGGGTCCTGCCGCGCTTCTTGATAAGGGCGATAGGGCGGGTGAACGCGGGATCGTCGATGGGTCGGACGATCAGTTCAGGTTCCGCTCTGACCTCGCGGGCCGACGCCGGCAGGATGGTCACACCGAGCCCCGCGCGGACCATTGCGACCGCACTCATCATGTAGGTCGGCTCGCACGCGATCTCCGGCATGGCCTGCGCGTCGGCAAACGCGCTGTCGACTACCGCCCGCACGCTCGTGCCCTGCGCGGTGAGCACGAGCGGGACACTGGCAAGGTCGGCCAGCGTGATGCGCTTGCGGCGCGCCAGTGCATGGCGTTTCGGAAACACCGCCACCAACCGGTCGATGCCCGCATGCAGCACCTCGAAGCTGGCGTCGCCCAGTTCGCCGCCGGTCAGGCCGATATCCACTTCTTCGTTGCGCACCAGCGTGTTGACCATGCTGGCGACCACGTCGCGCACATGAAAGCTCACGCGCGGCACGGTCTTCTTCACGTCCTGCACGAGTTCCGGCAATACGCTCGCCGCGAAAGTGGGCAAGCACGCGATCCGGACCGTGCCGCTCGAGCCCTCACCGAGCGCACGTGCGTCGATCAGCACGTGCTCCATGTCATGCAGGGACTTTTGCAGGAGCGGCAACAGTTCGCGGCCGGTCGGCGTGAGTGCGACGTTGCGGCTGTTGCGATCGAACAGGCGCAGCCCGACCGTCTCCTCGAGGCGGCGTATTTGCACCGTCAAGGCCGGTTGAGAGAGATGCAGGCGCGTGGCCGCGCGCGTGAAACTGCCGGTTTGCGCCACGGCGATAAACGCGCGAATGTCCCGAAGGTTCAGATCCATGATGGTTTGTAATAGCTGCGATCAATTCATTTCAATTGATTTATCGCCGCCTCGAACTTACGCTGGATCACAGTAAAAAACAACATCGGAGACAAGGACATGCTGCCATTGCTGGGGCTAGCCACCATCGTCGTGCTACTTGGCGCGATTCTGTCGAAACGGATGTCGCCACTGGTGGCGCTCATCATCGTGCCGCTCGCCGCGTCGCTGATCGGCGGGTTCGGTTTTCAGACAAGCAAATTCGTGATCGACGGGCTCAAGAGCCTCGCGCCCGTCGTCGGCATGTTCGTGTTTGCGATTCTCTACTTCGGCACGATCACCGATGCCGGCACGCTCGATCCGATCATCGACCGCATTCTGCGTGCTGTCGGCACGCGGCCCACGCGGATCGTGATGGGTACCACGTTGCTTGCGCTGCTGATTCACCTCGACGGTTCCGGCGCGGTGTGCTTTCTTGTCACGATTCCCGCGATGCTGCCGCTCTACGATCGTCTGAAGATGGACCGGCGCGTGCTGGCCGCGGCCGTTTCGATGGCCGCCGGCATCAATTTTCTGCCGTGGACGGGGCCGATGATCCGCGCGTCGGCCTCGCTGCATCTGCCGATTTCGGCGTTGTTCAATCCGCTGATTCCCGTGCAATTGATCGGCCTGGTGTTCGTCTTCAGCGTGGCGTTCTGGCTTGGGCGGCGCGAAGAAAAGCGGCTCGGCCTCACCGCCGCGAACGGTTCCGCGCCGATGCCAAAACGCGAATTGACGCCCGAAGAGCAAGCCTTGCGCCGGCCGAAAAACTTCTGGTTCAACATCGTCCTGACGCTCGTCGTGCTCGGCACGATGGTCGTGATGGGCGAGAAGATTCCGCCGGCCATCATGTTCATGGTCGGACTATGCATCGCGTTGATGGTGAACTATCCGAACGTCGACATGCAGCGTAAGCGGATCGACGCTCACGCGCGCGCCGCGTTGATGATGGCCGGCATTCTGCTGGCGGCCGGCGTGTTCACCGGCGTGATGCAGGGCAGCGGTATGCTGAAAGCCATGGCGCAGGCGGCAGTCGGCTTCGTGCCGCCCGCCATGGCGGGCCACATTCCCGTCGCGCTCGGGTTGGTGTCGATGCCGTTGAGCATGCTGTTCGATCCGGACTCGTTTTACTTTGGCGTGCTGCCGGTGATTGCCGAAGTGGCCGGCCAACTCGGCGTGCCCGCCGTGCATGTCGGCCAGGCCGCGCTGCTTGGCCAGATGACCACCGGCTTTCCGGTCAGCCCGCTGACGCCGGCGACTTTCCTTGTGGTTGGCCTGTGCGGTATCGATCTCGCCGATCACCAAAAATTCACGTTCCCCCTGCTGTTCGGCGCGTCGATCGTCATGACGATCGCCTGCGTCGTGCTGGGGATATTCTCGTTGTGAGCTTGACTGTTTGACTGAATGGAAGCGACCAGCATGATAGCGACTCCACATAGGCAGCCGGTCCGAATCGGCGCGGGCGCGGGATATTCCGGCGACCGTATTGAACCCGCGGTCGAACTGGCGGAACACGGCGCGCTCGATTACCTCGTGTTCGAGTGCCTCGCCGAACGCACCATTGCGATCGCGCAGCAGGCGCGCAGCAAAGACTCGGAACTGGGCTACGACCCGTTGCTCGAAACACGCATGGCGGCCGTGCTTCCCGCAGCGATTCGCAACGGCGTGCGGATCATTTCGAACATGGGCGCGGCCAATCCGCTTGCTGCGGCGCGAAAGACTGCCGAGATCGCGCGCTCGCTCGGTCTCGGCGACGTGAAGATTGCTGCCGTCACCGGCGACGATGTACTCGACGTCGTGCGGCAGGGCAATTTCCGTTTCGAAGAGTCCGGGGAAAGCGTTGCTTCGTATAGTGATCGCCTCGTGTCCGCGAACGCCTACCTTGGCGCGGCGGCGATTGTCGAGGCGCTTGCGGCCGGCGCGCAAATCGTCTTGACCGGACGTGTCGCCGATCCGTCGCTGTTCGTCGCGCCACTGATCCACGAATTCGGCTGGCAGATGGACGACTGGCAGACCCTTGGCCAGGCGACTGTGACCGGCCATCTGCTCGAATGCGCTGGACAGATCACCGGCGGGTATTTTGCCGATCCGGGTTTCAAGGACGTGCCCAATCTCGCGAGGCTCGGCTTTCCAATCGCCGAAGTCGCGGCGGATGGCACGGTGCTCATCACCAAGCTCCCACAGGCCGGTGGCCGGGTAACCGAAGCAACCTGCAAAGAGCAACTGATGTATGAGATTCACGATCCGCAGCGTTATCTGCAACCGGACGTGGTCGCCGATTTCACGCAAGTTCGTGTCATGCAGGAAGCGCCGGATCGCATTCGCGTGAGCGGCGGGCGCGGCACGCCGCGTACCGATACGTTGAAGGTGTCGGTCGCTTACTTCGATGGCTATATCGGCGAAGGGCAGATTTCATACGGCGGTCCCGGCGCGCTGGCGCGTGCCCGGCTTGCACTCGATATCGTGCGGGAAAGGCTTGCCCTGACGGGCGTCAAAACGCGTGAACTACGCTTCGATCTGATCGGTGTGAACGCATTGCATGGCGATGCGGCGGCTGCCGGTCACGCTGAGCCTTATGAAGTGCGAGTACGGGTCGCGGGGCGCACTGAATCGTTGGCGCAAGCAGTGAAGATCGGCAACGAGGTAGAGACGCTTTACACGAACGGCCCGGCGGGCGGTGGCGGCGTGACCAAGTCAGCGCGCGAAGTCGTCGCGGTGCAATCGGTCTTGTTGCCGCGCGCGCATGTCAAGCCGGCATTCTCGCTGGTGGAGGCGTGACATGAAACTACGTGAGCTTGCTCATTCGCGGACCGGCGACAAAGGCAATACGCTGAATATCTCCGTCATCTGTTATGACGCGAAGCACTATGAGCATCTGCGGGCGGTGTTGACCGTGGAGCGGGTCAAGGCGCATCTGAACGACGTAGTGCGCGGCGAAGTCGTGCGTTATGAACTGCCTGGCATCGCCGCATTCAACTTCGTGCTCGGCCATGCGCTCGGCGGGGGCGTGACGCGCTCGCTTGCGCTCGACGCGCACGGCAAATCGTTGAGTTCGGCTTTGATGGGGCTGGAGGTGGAGGATCCGGCTGCGGTCCCTTAGCCGGCTTCTTGTTCTTGTTAGCTGGTGCTGTAAGGCAGCCCGAAGCGTGAAGCTAAGAGAGCTCGCCGGTTATCCGGCTCAGCCGCTCGCCTTGCTCAACTCATGCGCGCGCCGAAGTCTCTCGCGGCTGTTGCTCAAATGCATGCGCATCGCGGCGCGCGCATCGTCCGCGTCCTGGCGTTCAATGGCCCGATAGATCATCTGATGCTCGCTGAGCACATTGCGCAGGATCTCGATATGGTCGAGCTCCGCGATCTCGGCGGTGCCGAGCCGCGTGCGCGGGCTCACCGCGCGGCCGAGTTGGCTGAGCACATCGAAGAAGTAGCGGTTGCCGCTGGCGCGCGCGATCTGCAGATGAAACTCGATGTCGTGCGCCAACGTGTCGGTGCTTCCCCGTTCGAGTTCGGATTCAAAGCGCTCCAGTGCGGCGCGAATCTGCTTGAGATTCTGCTCGGTGCGTCGCGCTGCCGCGAGCGCGGCCGAGGCCGCTTCGACGTCGATGCGGAATTCGATGATCGCCATGACGTCCAGCATGCTGGAGAGGTCGGCGGCGGGCAGCTGCATGGACTGTTCCGTGGCCGGCTCCAGAACGAACGTGCCGATGCCGTGACGCGTCTCGACCACTTTGGCCGCCTGCAGGCGCGAGATGGCCTCGCGGACCACGGAGCGGCTCACCGAGAGCTGCTTCATCATCGCGACTTCAGTCGGGATACGGTCTCCGGGCCGCAGGCTGCCGCGGCGGATTTCATCGGAAAGGGTGGCCACCACCTTCTCAGTTAGGCTGCTCATCTCTGTTGCTTATTGACTAATCGGCTGGAAATTTACACGTTGCGTGGGCGAGTGACATCGCGTGTCGTCTCGACATAGCCATCATAGCGTCTGTCCGAAAGGCGCCGATTTGAATCTCTTGCTGCCGATGCATACGACGACGGCTCGTTGACCGAACATGGCCTGCATAGCTCGCCAGTCTTTTATCATGTCATCAGACGTCTTAATTCGATTCTACAGTTTCAACGGCTACAGCGGTATCGTGGCGTCCGCATCCCAGCGTATATGGTGTGCATGGCAGGGTAAACACCCCATTGGAATCGGTGATTGGAACGGGGTAGACTGTCGTCAGACAACGTATCACGCATTTTAGGACCGAATCGCCCGGCCTGCTCGAATGTGCCGCGTGCGTTCGATCAGGCCGCCGGAGTGACCGGAACTGGAGACAACCTTGACATCTGCTCTCACCGCCGCTGCTGACCCGTTAGAGTCCGCGGTCTCGAAGGTCAAGCGGCACGTGCTGCCGCTTTTCCTGATCATGTTCATTGCGAACTACATCGATCGCGTGAACATCGGCTTCGTCAATTCCCACATGCAGACGGACCTCGGCATCGGCGCTGCCGCCTATGGCCTCGGGAGCGGGTTGTTCTTTGTCGGCTACGCGTTGTTCGAGGTGCCGTCGAACGTGTTGATGCAGAAGTACGGCGCGCGCGCCTGGCTGACCCGCATCATGGGCACCTGGGGGTTGGTCGCGGCGGCCATGGCGTTCGTCTGGAACGATACGTCCTTCTATGTGCTGCGATTCCTGCTCGGTATCGCCGAAGCCGGCTTCTTCCCGGGTGTAGTGTTTTACTTCACTCAATGGCTGCCGCAGAAAGAGCGCGGCAAGGCTGTGGCGGTTTTTCTCTCGGGTTCCGCGCTTGCGTCGGTGCTGTCCGGTCCGATCACAGGCAGTCTGTTGTCGATTCGCGGTCTTGGCCTGCACGGCTGGCAATGGATGTTTCTCATTGAGGGCGGCTTCTCGATCCTGCTGTGCGGTGTGAGCTGGCTGCTGCTGAAGTCGCGCATTCGCGATGCCTCCTGGCTGACGGCTGAAGAGCAGACCGTTCTCGAAAGCGCGATCGCGGCGGAACAGGCCGAACGCGTGGCGCACGGCGGCGCGCATCTACCGGCCGTGAAGCTGCTGAAGGACCCGCAGATCCTGCTGTTCTGCTTCCTGTACTTCGCGATTCAATTGACCATTTACGCGGCCACTTTCTGGCTGCCGACGATCATCCGCAAGATGGGCGGACTCTCGGACTTCGAAGTCGGCATGTTCAATACCATCCCGTGGCTCATCGCCATGGTCGCGATGTACTGCTTCGCGGTGTTGTCCGCGAAATGGCGTTTTCAGCAAGCGTGGCTGGCGGTAGCGCTTGTTATCGCAGCGTGCGGGCTGTTCGCTTCGACGTCGGGTAATCCGGTGCTGTCGTTTGTGGCAATCTGCTTCTCAGCGATCGGTTTCAAGGCCGCGTCTTCGCTCTTCTGGCCGATCCCGCAGGGTTATCTGGACGCACGCGTGGCCGCTGCCGTCATCGCGCTGATCAATTCGATCGGCAACTTGGGCGGGTTCTTCGCGCCGGCTGCTTTCGGCTATCTGCAGCAGCACACCGGCTCGATCACCGGTGGTCTGTACGCCTTGGGCGTGGCTTCGCTGATCGCGGCGGCGGCCGGCTTCCTGACCCGCAATCGCCGTGTGAACCGCGACGCGTTGCCTGAGCCACTCCATAGCAAAGCGCATTGAATTTCGATCGACCGCCGCCAGTCGGCTTATTCACTTACCTGGTCCCACTATCATGTCCACGAACTCACCCCAATCGAACGCCACGCCGATCGTGACCGAGCTGCGCGTCGTGCCCGTCGCCGGCCGTGACAGCATGCTGATGAATCTGAGCGGCGCGCATGGCCCGTTCTTCACGCGCAATATCGTCATTCTGCGCGACAGCGCGGGACACACCGGTGTCGGCGAAGTGCCGGGCGGCGAGAGCATCCGCAAGACGATCGACGACGCGCGTCCGCTGGTTGTCGGTCAGTCGATCGGCAATCTCCAGGCTATCCTGAACAAGGCGCGTACGCAGTTCGCCGACCGCGACGCCGGCGGTCGCGGCCTGCAGACTTTCGATCTGCGCACCACCATTCACGCAGTGACCGCACTCGAAGCCGCGCTGCTCGATCTGCTCGGACAGCATCTGGGTGTCCCTGTTGCGGCACTGCTCGGCGAAGGCCAGCAACGCGACGAAGTGGAAATGCTCGGTTATCTGTTCTATATCGGCGACCGCAAGAAAACCGATCTGCCCTATGACAGTGGCGCGGAAGGGCGCGACGACTGGGAGCGCGTGCGTACCGAAGAAGCGATGACACCCGAGGCGGTAGTGCGGCTTGCCGAGGCAGCGCAAGCACGCTATGGATTCAACGATTTCAAGCTCAAGGGCGGCGTGCTGGCCGGCGACGCCGAAATCGAAGCGGTGACGGCGCTCGCCGAACGCTTTCCCAATGCCCGCGTCACGCTCGACCCGAACGGCGCATGGTCGCTCGCGGAAGCGGTGCGCCTGTGCCGCGACCAACACGACGTGCTGGCTTACGCAGAAGATCCGTGCGGCGCGGAAAACGGCTACTCGGGCCGCGAGGTGATGGCCGAATTCCGCCGTGCGACCGGTTTGGCGACGGCGACCAACATGATCGCGACCGACTGGCGTCAGATGGGTCACGCGATCCAGTTGCAGTCCGTGGATATTCCGCTTGCCGATCCACACTTCTGGACCATGCAGGGCTCGGTGCGCGTGGCGCAGATGTGCAACGAGTGGGGCCTGACCTGGGGCTCGCATTCGAACAATCACTTCGACATTTCGCTCGCGATGTTCACGCATGTCGCGGCAGCGGCGCCGGGCAAGATCACGGCGATCGACACGCACTGGATCTGGCAGGACGGTCAGCGCCTGACGCGCGAGCCGCTGCAGATCGTGGGCGGCAAGGTCAAGGTGCCTCAGGCCGCCGGCCTCGGTGTCGAGCTGGATATGGACGAGATCGAGAAGGCGCACGCGCTGTATCTGCAACATGGCCTCGGCGCGCGCGACGACGGCGTGGCCATGCAGTACCTGATTCCGAACTGGAAGTTCGATAACAAGCGTCCGTGTCTGGTGCGCTGAGTTTCCTCCTGATCTGAGCGGCGCTTCGTGCGGCCGCCCGCTTTTACCCACCATTCACGCTGTCACGCTATGACCTCACCTCAAGAACTCAAAGCGATCGTTTCTGAAGGCCTGCTGTCCTTTCCGGTGACCGACTTCGACGAACAAGGCGATTTCCGCGCCGATACCTATGCTGCGCGCCTCGAATGGCTCGCCCCCTATGGAGCGACCGCGCTGTTTGCGGCCGGTGGCACGGGCGAATTTTTCTCGCTGACCAAAAGCGACTACACGAACGTGATTCGCACGGCGACCGAGACCTGCCGGGGCAAGGTGCCGATTCTTGCCGGCGCGGGTGGTCCGACGCGCGTGGCGATCGACTACGCACAGGAAGCCGAGCGCCTGGGCGCGAGCGGCGTGCTGCTGATGCCGCACTATCTGACCGAGGCGTCGCAGGAAGGGATTGCCGCGCACGTCGAACAGGTCTGCAAGGCCGTGAAGAACATCGGCGTGATCGTTTATAACCGCGCGAACTCGAAGCTGAATGCGGACATGCTCGAACGCCTTGCTGACAGTTGCCCGAACCTGATCGGCTTCAAGGACGGCGTGGGTGAAATCGAGGCGATGGTGACGATTCGCCGCCGTCTCGGCGACCGCTTCTCGTATCTCGGCGGCCTGCCGACCGCGGAAGTTTACGCCGCGGCATATAAGGCGCTGGGTGTGCCCGTGTATTCGTCGGCCGTGTTCAACTTCATTCCGAAGACGGCAATGGAGTTTTATCGCGCGATTGCCGCGGATGATCATGCGACCGTCGGCAAGCTGATCGACGAATTCTTCCTGCCGTATCTGGCGATCCGCAATCGTCGTCAGGGTTATGCGGTGAGTATCGTGAAGGCTGGCGCGAAGCTGGTCGGCCGCAGCGCAGGTCCGGTGCGCGCACCGCTGACCGATCTGACCGCAGAAGAAATGGCGCAACTCGACGTGCTGATCAAGAAGCTCGGCGCGCAATAAGTAGCGTAATAAGTGGTGCAGGTAGTGGCGGCGGTTTCGCCGCCCTCACCTCAACTCCGGCGAAACACAACGTGCGAGATGCGTTGTACGAGCAGTGCGGCCGCAAGTGCCGCCACTGCCGTCAGCCACACCCCGATATGAATCGACTGCACCAGCGCATCGCGTGCCGTGTCGATCAACGCCAGTGTATTGAGCCCCGACGTCTTCATATCCGCAATCAGTTTCAGGCGCACCGTTTCGTCGATCAGGATGCGTAGATCGACAAAACGCGGCTGCCATTGCGATACTGCCGGCTCGCCGAGCACGCTCATCGTGCGCGTGACCACGTTGCGGTAGTGGTGCTGCACGACGGTTGCCACAATGCTGGTGCCGAGCATCCCACCCACCATGCGCGTGGACTGCAGCAGTGCGGTCGTGATGCCGAAGCGTTCACGCCCGGCAATCTCCTGGCCGAACACATTCAGATTGTTCAGGATGAAACCCAGGCCGATGCCGACGGCCGCCATCGGCAATTCGATCCATACGTGCGGTGTCTCCGGATTGGCAAACGCCAATGCGATCGATGCGAACAGCAGCAGCGCGAATCCGATCGACAGAATCCGCGTGGGCTTCTTCAGATGAATGACGATGCGCGTATTCAGCAGGCTGCCGAGCGCGATGCAGGCGGCGATCGGCGTCGCGAGCAGACCGGCCTGTTGCGGCGAGAGTCCGAAACCGCCTTGCAACAGCAGCGGTGCGAAGAAGATCAGCGAGAACATCACGAAGCCGGACAGGAAGCCGAGTACGAAGAGCGTGACGAGTTGCGCGTCCTTGAACAGGTCGAGCGGAATGATCGGATGCGTGGCGCGTTTCTCGCACACCAGCAACGCAACGGCCCCCACGATCACGAAGGCCGCCAGCGCCAGGTTGCCGGGTGTCAGGCCGTCTTTCGGCACGGCTTCGATAAAAGCCTGCAGGCCGCCCAACACGGCGGCGACCAGCGCCGCGCCGAGCCAGTCGATCTTGACCTCACCCTCGTGCGGACGCTGGAAGTTGGGCAGATGCGCCCAGATAAAATAGAGCGCTGCGGCGCCCACCGGCAGGTTGATCAGGAAGGTGGAGCGCCAGCCCCAATGCTCACTCATCCAGCCACCCAGCGACGGACCCGCCGCGGTGCCGATTCCGTAGGCAGCCGCCATCACCACTTGCCAGCGCACCCGTGCGCGCGGATCGGGGAAAAGATCCGGGATCGACGCGAACGCCGTGCCCACCATCATCCCGCCGCCGACCCCTTGCAGGCCGCGCGCGATGACGAGGAACAGCATGTCGTTCGCCACGCCGCAAAGCACCGACGCCACCGTGAACGTGATGACCGCGGCGATCACGAAACGCTTGCGGCCGAAATAATCGCCGAGACGGCCGAACACGGGAACCGTCACCACCGACGCCAACAGGTACGCGCTGGCAATCCATGCGTAGTACTCGAAGCCATGCAGTTCGGCGACAATCGAGGGCAACGCGGTGCTGACGACGGTCTGGTCGAGTGCGACCAGCATGTTGACGAGGCCGATGCCGAGCATCGCGAAGAGGGCGTTTCGGAAAGGCAGGGCAGTCGCAGTCGGATTCACGGGGCTGGGAAAGAAGGGCTTGTCAGGGTAGGCGCTGCGCGGCAGGGCGCGGCCAGGGTCTCGACCACTATTGTGTCCTATAGTTGTCTGACCTCTCGTCGAGCGATTATACGGGTTTTCCCTTAAGAGAAACTATTCTCGACCGATCTCGAGACGCCGGCAGGAGGCCTTCAAAAACGACGACATAGTCTCGACAATGCGTACGGAAGTTTTGCGGAAGAAAATCTTGCGGGCTCGCAGCACATCGGCGACGCGTCGAAGCGGGAAAATTTCCCGGAATCTGTGATAAAAGTCAGATATTTAAAAAAAGCCTGTCTGAACAGGCCGTCAGATTGTGATCACTGATAAGAATTTAACTGGGCGTCGTTCCGCTACGGAGGCGTTGTGATTCGAAGCTGGCTTACCGGGGTGCTGTTTGCAGTGTGTTCCATCAGCAATGCGTTCGCGGGCGGACCGGATTGTTCCCGGCCGTTTACGCTTGGATTGCACGACCACGGGCTGCTCTATTCGCTCGATACCGATAGCGGTATCGACAAGGACTTCGCCGACGAGTTGATCCGGCGTAGCGGTTGCCAGATCAAGGTCAGTCTGATGTCACGCGCGCGTATCTGGAAACTGATCGAGTCAGGCGCGCTCGACTTCAGTCTTTCTGGAATCGCAAATGACGAACGCAATCAATATGCTTCGTTCGCGTGGTACTTCAGCAATAAATACTATCTGCTCGTGCGCAAGGATGCCGGCATCCAGAACGTCGCGGACTTCGAAAACAGTAAACACGCGCAGCTCGGCGTGATCCGCAGTTTCCGCTACAGCACCTCGGCCAACGAACTGGTCGACAGACTGACGTCGGAAAACCGGGTGAGCCTCGCGGGCGGGCTCGAACCGCTCTACCAGGCGCTGATTCTTCGACAGATTCAGGGCATGATTATCGAGCCCTTCGATTACCCCGCGCTGGATGAGAAAAAGATCCGCGACGTCACAACGATCGTTGAGTTTAACGATCCTTCGGTACCGCACGGTCTGATCATGTCGAAGAAAGCGCTTCCGGCCGCCGAGCGGGAGAAGTGGCGGGCGCTGGTGGACGAAATGCGTGCTGACGGAACGGTGCGCCGGATCTTCGAAAAGTACTTCAGGCCGGATCTGGCCGATGCCATGGTCAACTTCAAGGCGTCACCGTGATCCGGCTGCGCTCCGTCCTGCTGCCGTTGCTGGTGTTATCCGCGTCGCTTGGCGTGACCTGGGTAGTGTGGGATCACGAACGTCAGGCGACACGCAAGGAGTTTCAGACGCAGTTCGATTACACCCTGAGTGACGCGGTAGGCCGCATCGAACAGCGGATGGCGACCTACGAGCTGATGCTGCGAGGCGTGCAGAGCATGTTTGCCGCGAACGGAGAGTTCGATCGCGGCAGGTTCCGGCGCTACGTAAGCGCGCTCAATCTTGATGCGAACTTTTCCGGGGTCCACGCCGTGGGTGTGGTCGAATGGGTGCCCGCGGCGCGTAAAGCGGCCCACATAGCGGACATGCGCGAGGGCGGCGTTCCAGGCTACACGATTCATCCCGACGGGTTGCGCGGGGAATATGCCCCGATCGTTCAGCGCGAGCCCTTTGTTGGCCTTGCACGCAGCTCGCCCGGTTTTGACGCCTGGAACGAACCGGTGCGTCGCTCGGCGTTGGAGAAAGCCCGCGACTCTGGCCTCGCGGTTCTCTCGGGAAAGGTGCGCCTGTCGGTCGACATGGATGCGGACCCCCGGCCGGGCTTCATCCTGTATCTGCCGATCTACGCTGCCGGCAGACCGCAGGACAATGTTGCGCAGCGTCGAGCGAACATTGTTGGTTGGGTCTATGCATCGTTCCGTATGCACGATGTGATGGCCAGTCTCTACGGCGAACAGCCCCCCGGCATTTCGCTTGCCATTTACGATGGCGTCGAGCCCTTGGAGGCCGCGCTGTTGCATCGCACGTCAGATGCAAACAACCGGCATGCGCCGGCGCTCATCTCCGCAAACGAATATCTGGTTGTGGACGGACACGACTGGATGCTGTCGATGAGCGCCTCCGACGAGTTTCGATCCCGGATGGGGCGTAATGCCGAGGTGTTAATCGCAGGAACTGGCACGGGGTTGAGTCTCCTGCTGGCGCTTCTGACCTGGCTCATGATGACAGGGCGGGAGCGTGCCATGCGCCTCGCCTCGGCAATGACGCGGGAGTTGCGCGAGAACGAGGAGAAATTTCGCGCCATTGCCGACTGCACGGTGAACCTGGAAATCTGGTGGGGACCGGACGGCCAACCGCGCTGGATCAATCCCTCGGTTGAGTACTACACGGGCTATACAGTTGCCGAATGCATGGCAATGCCTGATTTCGCCCGCACGCTCATCCACCCGGAAGACATCCCGCGCGTTGCGCCGGAATTTAAAAAGGGGCTTCAGGGTTCTCGCGGCGACGATCTCGAGTTTCGTTGCGTGCGCAAGGATGGATCGCTCCTCTGGCTCTCGATCTCCTGGGTGCCGATCAGCAATCAGAGGGGCGACTTCATCGGTTTTCGGACCAGCGGCCGCGATATCACCGAGCGCAAGAAGTCGGAGGAGAAGATCCGGGAACTTGCCTTCTATGACACGCTAACGCGCCTGCCTAATCGCGCGCTGCTTCTGGATCGGCTGAGGCAGTCAATGGTGGCCAGCCGGCAGAACAAGGTCTGCGCCGCCCTCATGTTCATCGATCTCGACCACTTCAAAACGCTGAACGATACGCTTGGGCACGACAAGGGCGATCTGCTCCTGCGACAGGTCGCGTATCGCCTGTCGAGTAGTGTCAATGAGGGCGACACGGTTGCCCGGGTCGGTGGTGACGAGTTCGTTGTAGTGGTGGGCAATCTGAGTCTGGACGTGGCTGATGCGACCATGGAAACCGTGGCGGTGGGAGAAAAAATTCTCGCCGTGCTGGGGAACGCTTACGAGCTCAACGGTGTTCAGTTTCGCAGCACCGCCAGCATAGGGGTCACCGTATTCAATGGGGAGCAGACGTCCACCGACGAGCTTTTCAAACAGGCCGATCTCGCCATGTATAAATCGAAGGAGCGTGGCCGCAATGCCATGTGTTTCTTCGATCCTGCGATGCAGACGGCAGTGCTCAAGCGTGCCGAACTGGAGGTGGGGCTGCGCAACGCTATCGAGCAGAACCGGTTTGTTCTGCACTATCAGGCGCAGGTCGTCGACGGCAATCACATAACCGGTGCGGAAGCGCTGGTGCGCTGGGAGCATCCCGAGCGCGGCCTGATACCGCCCGGAGAGTTTATTCCGCTCGCTGAGGAGTCTGGGCTGATTCTCGAGATGGGGCGAACGGTGCTGGCGTCCGCATGCACCCAGTTGGCCGTATGGGCGACGCGGCCATCGATGGCGCATCTGTCGATGGCTGTGAACGTGAGTGCCAGGCAATTTCGCGAGCCGGACTTCGTGGACAGTGTGCTTGAGGTCATCAACCGGACTGGGGCGAGGGCGGACAGGTTGAAGCTCGAGCTCACCGAGAGCGTTCTCGTTGAGAACGTGCAGGACATTATCGAAAAGATGACCGCCCTTCGCGCTCGAGGCGTGACTTTCTCGCTGGATGACTTCGGCACTGGCTACTCTTCGCTGTCTTACCTGAAACGATTGCCGTTGGACCAGTTGAAGATTGATCGGTCGTTTGTGCGCGACATCCTGGTCGACTCCAACGACGCCGACATCGCGAGAACGATCGTGGCGCTCGCCCGAAGTTTTAACCTGGGTGTCATTGCCGAGGGCGTCGAAACTGAAGCGCAGCGAGATTTCCTTGCCGTAGCAGGGTGCCACGCCTATCAAGGTTTCCTCTTTTGCAAGCCGCTGCCGATTCAGGGTTTTGAACAGTTTGTGAGCCTGTTCAGTTCGCGGAGCCGGAGAGACGTTCGGTCGACGGGGAGCGACGAGAGAAACGTCGGTTCGGGTACGGTAAGCTGATCAATCGGTATCGAAGACAGACGTGCATGCTCCTCACTCGTGACGAAGGGCCGCTTCGTCGCTTTTGGCTGATGCGCGCCACTGAACGCTGAGCAGGTGCTCGCGCATACACCGAGCCGCGGCTTCGCCATCACGTGCCTTCATGGCGCTGACGATCTCCTGGTGCTGCGCGGCGAAATAGCTGCGTGTTTCCTGCGCTGACGTCTTCTCGCGTACGTCGGGTTTGACGCGCATCCCGTTGATCACCTCCATAAGGGAGATGAGCGCGGGATTGCGGGTGGCCTGTCCGATCAGCAAATGGAATCGATGATCCCATTGTTGCCACTCTTCGTCGTTTTTTGCCGCGGCGTTCTTCCGCGCGCACTTTTCAAGTTCCAGCAAATCGTCCCGACTGGCTTTCGTCGCGGCTAGCTGTGCGAGCGCGGGCTCGAACAACAGGCGCATTTCCGCGATGTCTGCCGGACTGGCTCCCGCTCGAAGTCCGCGTAGCGTCGGGGCGAACTTCAATGGTCTCGCGCCTAGATAGGTGCCGCGACCGACGCCGCGCCATACACGTCCTGATGCCTCCAGCGAAGCAAGCGACGAACGCAGTTCCCTTCGACTGACATTGAGGGCTTCGGCGAGCGTTCTTTCAGGAGGCAGTGCGTCGCCGTCCTTGAGTTGATGCTCGGCAATGTAGTCCAGCAGCCTGTCCAGTATCGAATTTTCCATTGTCTTTTTCGTGAACCAATACTCATTGGTTCAAAATCTACCATAGTCAAATCAACTGGGGTGAGATTCACAGCTTTTTTTGATCTGCTATTGTGTGCGAAATTTCGGGTTAACGCTTGGTGCAACCGGGCAATGTTCGCCGTAATCTCTTAGCTTATAGATTTTGTACCAATACTTATTGGTTCATAAGAAACCAATCATTGGTCATCGCAAAAGGAGTCACGCATGTCGTTTACAACCCGCCCGGAGCTGATTGGCACATTCGGCATGGTGGCCTCCACGCACTGGCTGGCGAGCGCGTCGGCGATGGCCGTACTGGAGAAAGGGGGCAATGCGTTCGATGCGGCAGCCGCTGCCGGCTTTGTTCTGCAGATCGTTGAGCCGCATCTGAATGGTCTGGGCGGCGAGTTGCCGGTTGTGTTCTACTGTGCGCGCGAAGAACGCGTTCGCGTTCTGTGCGGGCAGGGCGTGACGCCGGCGGGAATGACGATAGCGCGCATGCGTGAGCTGGGTCTCGAAGTCGTTCCCGGCACGGGCTTGCTGCCGGCCGTAGTACCTGGCGCATTTGGCGCCTGGATGGCCATGCTGCGCGACTATGGCCAACTGCCGCTCGAAGACGTCCTGAGCTACGCGATCGGTTATGCGGAGAACGGCTATCCGGTACTCCCGCGCATGACGTCGTCGATCCTCGCAATCAAGGATTTCTTCAAGACTGAATGGCCCACGTCGGCTGAGCAATGGCTGCGCAACGGCGACGCACCGATGCCGAACCAGCTGTTCGCCAATCCGGCGATTGCGCAGTCGTACAGGCGCATCCTCGCGGAGGCGAATACCCAGAGTGATCGTGCGGAGCAGTGCGAAGTTGCCCGCAAGGTCTTTTATCGTGGATTCGTGGCCGAAGCGATTGATAAGTACTTCCGCTCAACTGCCGTTCTCGATACTTCCGGTCAGCGCAACTACGGTCTGCTCAACGCGGATGATCTCGCGCGTTGGGAGCCGTCCTATGAAGACCCGGTTTCATACGACTATGAGGGTTTCCGCGTTCACAAGACGGGTCCTTGGGGCCAGGGACCGATGTTCCTGCAGCAGCTCGCGCTCCTTAAGGGTTTCGATCTCAGTGCGATGGACCCGATGGGCCCCGATTTCGTGCACACGATAATCGAATGCTCGAAGCTCGCGTTCGCCGATCGCGAGGTGTTTTACGGCGACCCCGCGTTTGCACATGTGCCCATGGATGTGCTGCTGAGCGACGCCTACAACGACGAACGTCGCCGGCTGATCGATCCCGGTCATGCGTCGTTCGAATTCCGTCCCGGCATGTTGGGCGACAGTGAACAGCGTGCCGCGCTGATCATGGCCAATGCGGGAAGGCAGCAGTCCGGCGGCTTCGGCCAGGGTGAGCCGACGTTTGCGCCGCTGCCTGAACTGCGCGGCGATACGGTTCATCTCGACGTGGTCGATCGCTGGGGCAATATGGTTTCAGCAACACCGTCGGGTGGATGGCTGCAGGCCTCGCCGGCCGTGCCCGGTCTCGGCTTTAACGTGACCACGCGCGCGCAGATGTTCTGGATGGAGGAGGGGCTGCCGTCCTCGCTCGGCCCGGGGCGCCGCCCCCGCACGACGCTCTCGCCCACGCTCGTTACCCGCGATGGCAGACCCTATGCGGCATTCGGCACGCCGGGTGGCGACCAGCAGGATCAGTGGTCGATCCAGCTGTTTCTCCGGCACGTGCATGCCGGCATGAACTTCCAGGCCGCGGTGGATTCGCCCTCGTTCCAGACGGCGCATTTCCCCGGCTCGTTTTACCCGCGTTCGATGCAACTGGGCAAGATGTCCGCCGAGTCCAATTTTCCGGAACACACGCTTGCCGCGTTACGTGCGCGTGGACATGACCTGACCGTGGCCGAACCCTGGTCGCTGGGACGCGTCTGCGCGGTTGGGATCAGAAACGGTCTGATGCGTGGCGCAGCAACACCTCGTCAAATGCAGGCATACGCAATCGGGCGATAAGTTTCGCCGCCCAGAAACCGTATCCATTTCCGTCAGGGAGAACATGCCGTGTCTGCTATTGCCGCCCGACTCGAGCGACTGCCGTTATCAGGTTTCCATCGCAAGCTCCTGCTGATCGGCGGGTTGGGGTACATGTTCGACGGACTCGATTCGTCGTCGCTTGCATTCCTGCTGCCCGTCGTGAGCAAGCTATGGCACCTGACGAGTGCCGAGACGGGTCTCGTCGCGAGCAGCACCTACATCGGCTATTTTTTCGGGGCCTTTCTGTCGGGTGTGCTCGCGGATGTGATCGGGCGTCGTCGCATCATGATGAGCGCGCTTGCAATCTATTGCTGCGCATCACTTGCGAGCGCCACCGCCACCGACTGGCACACGTTTTTCGCGTTGCGTATCGTCGCAGGTTTTGGATCCGGCGCCGAAACCGTGGTGATCGCGCCGTTTCTGGCTGAGTTCGTGCCACGGCGTTACCGGGGCATCTTTTGCGGCGCACTGGTCGGCTTCATGTCGTTCGGCTATCTGGGTTCATCGATTCTCGGTTTCACCGTTGTGCGTAACTTTGCCGAAGGCTGGCGATATCTGGCGGTGGCGACGTCATTGCCCGTTGTCATGCTCCTCTGGTGGCGAAGAACCTTGCCCGAGTCGCCGCGCTGGCTTGAGAGCCAGGGGCGAGCCTCTGAAGCGGAGGGCATCGTGAGCGCAATCGAGTCGTGGTTCGCAGGCAAGGGCATCAGCCTGGCGCCAGTTGCATCGCTCGGCGCCATGTCTGCATCTGCATCGGCGCCTGCCAAGGGCAACGCGTTACAGAACGTGCTGACGCTGTGGTCGCCGCGGCTGGCGCGTACGACGGCAGTGAGTTGGCTGATGTGGTTCTCGGTCGCGTTCGCGTATTACTCGTTTTTCTCCTGGATTCCGAGCCTGCTCCTCAAGGAGGGGCTCACCATGACGAAAAGCTTTGGTTATTCGATCGCAATTTATGGGGCGCAGATCCCCGGATACTTCACGGCGGCATGGCTCAATGAACGACTCGGCCGAAAGGGCGTGGTGGCCTCGTACATGCTGTTGGGCGGGATTGCCGCGATCACGCTGGCGTTTTCTCATACCGGTTTGCAGATCATGGCCGCAGGCATTTGCCTGTCGTTCTTCATGAATGGCGCGTTCGCAGGCGTGTATGCGTATACCCCTGAAGTTTTTCCGACCGCAGTGCGAGCAACCGGCACTGGATCGTCCTCGTCTTTCGGCCGGATTGGTTCGGTGAGCGCCCCCATTCTGGTCGGCCTTGTCTATCCGGTGCTCGGATTTCTCGGCGTGTTTGCAATGACCACCACGGTCTTGCTGGTGGGGGCCTGCGTGGTGTTCTTCCTGGGTGTCGAGACTCGCAACCGGTCGCTAGAAGATATCGAGGAGGGCGGCGCCGGCCAGCCCCAGGACCTGCGCGTCCCGCTCAGCTCGACCGAAATGCGCGGCTGAGCGTGCATGATGTCCCAACTACACAGACAGATAATGCCAGGCAATCCGATCGATCCAGTCCTGCAAGCGTTGGATATTTCAGACCTCGAACGACTAGCAATAGTCATGCGGCTGAGAAATCAGCCCGACGAGATTTTCCGTGCGGTTCACGCGTTGGCTGCGAGCGCGATAGGTTTTGGCCTCTTCACGATCATGTCCTATGACGCGCAACGCGAGGAGGTCGAGCGTGTTTATACAAACATGCCGGAGGTGTACCCAATTGGAGGTCGTAAGGAAAAACGCGGCACTGCGTGGGCAAATCAGGTATTGCAGGATCTCAAGCCATTTCGCGCTGAAACGACGCAAGGCATCCGCGAGGCGTTCGACGACCACGCGGTGATGACCGGCATGGGGCTCGGATCGATACTGAACATTCCGGTTGCGTACGACGGGGTATGCGTCGGCACGATGAACATGACACACAAGGAAGGCTGGTACACGGGCAGGCACGAGGAAATGGGCGTGCTGATTGGCGCCTTCCTCGCACCCGCGCTCATCAGGTGCAACATGATGCACGCCGATAGCGCAACGCGTCTCTGACGTCACTACGATCAAATGAATACAAGAACAACTTTGACCCGATCCGCTGAGTCCCAAAACACCTGGGTGCTTGTCTTCATCCTCGGCTACCTTGCATTACTGGCCGATGGCGCGGACGTGATGATGTACGGCCTGACGCTCACGCGAATCAAGGACGAATTCGGTTTGAGCAATGTCGAAGCGGGGGCGTTGGGCAGCTTGACTCTGGTTGGCATGGCCATTGGCGGCATTCTCGGCGGCTGGGCCAGCGATCGCCTGGGGCGGGTGCGGGTCGTGGTCTGGGCATTGGCTCTGTTTTCGCTCGGAGCAGGGCTGCTGGGTCTCACTCACAGTTTTCTGGAATTTGCGGTCGTGCGGTTTATCAGTTCGATGGGCATCGGTTGCATGGTGCTGGTCACCACGCTGGTTGCCGAATACGTACCCACGGAGCGGCGTTCACTGATTCTGGGCGTATTGCAAACCGGCATTTCCGCGGGCTATATCGTTGTCATTTCGCTCAGCAATTGGATTTTGCCGCACTACGGCTGGCGCACGCTCTACTACGTGTCGGCAATTCCTGTGTTGCTGGCGCTGGCGATAAAATTTGCCGTGCCCGAACCGGCAGCATGGCAGGCAAGCCGCGCAGCCAGCCGCAAGGGCGAACGTGGGCATCGCACCAACCGCTACTATCAGATTTTCAGTAACCGGCAGTCGCGAACCTTATTCATTCTGTGGACCTTGGCCTCGTTATTCGCGCTGTCCGGCTTTTACGGTTTGAACAACTGGTTGCCGACTTACCTGGAAAAGGAACTGCACATCAAATTCGGTGCAATGGCCGGGTACATGATTGGCACGTACGTGGTCGCATTCATTGGCAAGATCTTTGCGGGATGGCTGGGTGACCGCTGGAGTCGGCGTGGTGTTTATGTGCTTGGCTGTGTGGGCGCCGCGCTCTTTTTGCCTGCGATCATTTTCTGGCATACGCGCGACAACATCGTGTACCTGATGCTTGCCTTCGGGTTTTTGTATGGTGTGCCGCTGGGGACGATCGGCACCTTCATGTCCGAGAGTTTCGCTACCGCCATCCGTGGAACCGCCGTGGGCGGATCCTATAACATCGGTCGTTTCTGCTCGGGCGCCGCGCCCATTATTATTGGCTACATTGCCACCCAGTTCTCTATCGGTATCGGATTTCTGGTGGTTGGTGGGGTTTTCTTTCTAAGCGGCGTTACCGCGTTTTTTATTCCAGACCGGCTGTATGACACACAACGTTAGTCCATGGGCAACGTGGGCGAAAACGTTGTGCGTCTGTCCGATCGATGCGAAGCAATACGCTACTTTATTGCGCCCCGATCCTGGCTAACGTAATGGCACGCTCGGGGCATGCAGTCACGCACAAGCCACATGCCCGACACGCATCGGCGTTCGGCGTGTATGCGACTTTCATTCCGTGCACGCGCAGCTTGAATTTGTTCAGCGCGCCCAATTGCTGGTAGTCGGCCGTATCGATCCGGCGGATGTCGAAAACATTCTCGGGACAGACTACCGCACAATCGCCTTTGCCTTCGCACCGTTTCAGATTGACCACGGGAACAATCACGCCCGGGGCCTGTTTGCATGCGGATGTCGAAGCGGTGCTCATGCGAGATCCTCCGGACGCTTGCCGTCACCGGACGACCGGTTCTTCTGGAAATTTTCGCGCTCCTCGGGCGTCATCCGTTCCCACCGGCGCCAATGCCGGCGTCCGTGGCAACCGCCGCGCCCTCGGAATCCGCCAAACAGAATCCGGCTCAGAATCAACAGGCCCAATGCGTGCGGAAAATCGATCGCACGGCCACCGATGAACAGCGCCGGGATAACCCAATTCCATAGCGTCATCACCATCCATCCCAGCACGACAATGCCCACCAGAACCAGCAGTGCCATGCCGAAGCATCTCAGTTTGAATCTCATCTATCTGCTCCTTTAGATATCCAGTTCGTCATACACGGCTTGCAAGCGAACGCGCAGATGCAGAACCGCGTAACGCTTGCGTGCCAATAACGTGTTCACGCCGACACCGCTCTCGGCTGCGAGCTCCTTGAAGCTGCGCCCTTCCAGTTCATGAGCGACAAACACGTCGCGCTGATCCGCCGGCAATTCGTTGAGCGCCTCTTGCAGGGCTTCCAGCAGCACCGACCTTGCATAGAGGGCTTCCGGGCCGGCGTCCGTTGCCGGGAGGGCGAGATCCAGTCGATACTCGACGTCATCGGAGTCGTCGGCTATTTCGGCCAGCGGCTGCTCGCGGCGCTTGCGAAAGCGGTCGATGATGCGGTTTCGCGCCACGCGGAACAGCCACGCGCTAACCTGTTCGATCGGCGCAGGGAGACGGTAGGCTTGCACGAACTCGTGGAAGACATCCTGCAAGATGTCTTCAGCGTCGCCCTGATCGTGCACGCGACGCCGGATGAAATTCCCGAGCTTCGTACGCTCACGCAACACAGTTGCAGTGATGTCCGTGTCTCGTTCGATCATCGATTTCGGGGTGCGCGGCGGTTCCATACGTCTGTAGACGGTTCAGGATCAGGAATATTGTGGGCGCAGGAAAAAAAGGCGTTGCTACGCCGGTGGCGGGCGTGTTCGGTCCGAAGACGGTGATATCGGCCGCTCGCTGCGCGGTCAGGCGCTAGAACCGCTCCACCCGGAACGGCTGGGGGTCCACGAGCGTTTCCTCGTGGGTCATCATCTCGGCGATCAGCCGGCCCGTCACCGGGCCGAGTGTCAGCCCGTGGTGCGCGTGGCCAAACGCGAACCACAAGTCTTTGTGATGTGGCGCGGGGCCGATGATCGGCATCATGTCGGGCGTACAGGGGCGCCGTCCCATCCAGGGCTCAGCGTCGAGACGCTTGCCCAATGGAAACAGCGTGCGCGCAATCGGCTCGACCGCGGCGAGCTGCGTGGGTGTTTTGGGCGCATCGCAGTGGGCGATTTCCGCTCCCGTGGTCAAGCGGATGCCTTTTGCCATGGGAGCCAGCACGTAGCCCTTCTCGACGTCCAGAATCGGATGATTCAGGCGAGCCCCTGTCTCGGGCGCGTAGTGCATGTGGTAGCCGCGTTTCACGGCGAGCGGCAAGCGATAACCGAGTCGCGAAGTTACGCGATCCGACCACGGCCCTAATGCGACGACCGCTGATGAAGCCGTGATCGTTCCCGCTTGCGTATCGACCGCCCAACCCTCACGAAACGAGTCCGCATCGCCGATGAAAAACCGTCCGCCGAGCGCTTCGAAATATTTCGCGTAGGCGGTGACGAGCGCGTTAGGGTCACTCACGGAATTGGATGCCAGATAGCGCAAACCGCCCAGCAGCGCCTTGTCGAGATCGGGCTCCTTCTGTTGCAGGCGGCCCGCATCCAGCGATTCGGACTCGACACCATATTCCTGAAGCCACCGTTCGGCGAGCCGGGTTTCCGCGTCCCATGCTTTTTCGGTGCGAAACACCTTGATCCACCCGGTGGGGCGAAATAACGCGCTCGCACCGGCCGCGGCGGCCAGCGCGCGATGCTCGTCCAGGCAATGCTCGATCAGCGTCGCGTACGACTTCGCGATGGCCGCGTGTTTGGCTGGATGAGAATTGCGCCAGTATTGCCAAAGAAATGGTGCGGCCTTGAGTATGGCGTCGGCATGGTAGCGAACGTCCGGCGACTGGTTGCGCGCGTACCGAAGCAAGGTGCCGAAGTCGCGAGGAAAGGCATGGGGATACACGCCTTCGCGCTGGATCAACCCTGCGTTACCGAACGACGTTTCGTTGCCGGGTTGCTTGCGGTCCACCAGGGCGACGCTGCGGCCGCGTTTCTGGAGATGCACGGCAACGCTCACGCCGATAATGCCCGCGCCGAGCACGACGGTATCGAATTTCATTATGGTCATGAATTCACTTGTTGCCGGTTACGCCAGGCGCGCCAGTACTGCAAATTCGACATGGCCGGACGCATTGAAAAGAAAGGGTAAGCGACGTGGGACGGAGGCGCTCATGTCGCCCATTGACGCAGAGTATGTCAGAGTAACGACTCTCACTCGTGGAGCGCGCGCATGACTACCTTACCAATTGCCGACCGATGGTTCGAACTCAAACGCATCAGCGACGACATCACGCTGCTTTGGGAGCCTCATGTTGTCCCGCTGATGCGTTGCAATATCTGGCATGTGCGTGGCCGTGACCGGGATCTGATGATCGACACGGGGATGGGCATTGCCAGTCTTCAGGATGCCGCGAAGCACCTGCTGCAGAAGAACGTCACCGCCGTTGCGACGCATACGCACTCGGACCATATCGGCGGACATCATGAGTTCGAACACACGCTGGTCCACGAACTGGAGGCGGATAACCTGCGTGCGCCACGTGAGCGAGGCACCCTGCTGGCATCGGTATTGGGCGAGGCGGCCATTCGCCGGTATCGTGAAGTCGGCTATCCGTTCGACGGCGATCTGATCACGGCGCTACCTAGCGCCGATTACTCGATGTCCGACTATCACGTGCGGGCCGCAACGGTCACGGAGATCGTCAAGGAAGGGAACATCGTCGATCTCGGCAACCGGCATTTTGAGGTGCTGCATCTGCCCGGCCACTCACCGGGCAGCATTGGCCTATGGGAAGCGGCATCCGGCACGCTGTTTTCGGGCGATGCGATTTACGACGGCCCGCTGCTGGATGAGATTGGAGGCGCGGATATTCCGACCTATGTGCGCACCATGAAGCGGCTGCGCGAATTGCCCGTGCAAGTAGTTCACGCCGGGCACGACGGGAGCTTCGGGCGGGAACGACTGCTTGAGCTGGTCGACGCGTATCTGGCTAAACGCACCTGACCGCGTCTGTTTTTAACCCGTTTCTAACCCCAATAACCCGTCTTACGCGTCTTTCAGCCAGGGCATTTCCACGGGCGACACCACGAGATGCCGGGATTCCCGTTTCAGCTCGAAGATGAATCCGACCAGAATCATGGAGTCGGCATACGGGATCGGGAATACCTGAGGATTTTCCGCCGTGCGCAGCGGGTGGGCGGGCGTGTTCGCCGTCGTCGCGGCGTTCTCGCGGACGCTTTCCAGTTCGTCGACCATTGCCTGACCACTTACTTTCAGCACGCGGCTACGCAGGTCGCTGAACGGTTCGATGCGCGCCCCGTCTTCGTTGTACTCGGGCACTTCATAGATGAACCAGGACATGTGCGTCTCCAAGGAAAAAGGCAAGTATTCTAGCAGTGGGCGTAACGCATCCGCGTTTTCCTCGCTCAGGAAATCGAGTTGCGCTCAGGCCCCACAACAATAAAAAAGACTGAGACAAAAGTCTCATCCGGAATGATGGTGCACTGCAATGTGCTGTTCTGGAACCCGCATGCTAAAAGTCATCCTAAGCGTGCCACTGAATGATGATGCGCGCCGAGCCGACCGGAGACATTCATGCCCTATGTTCCGCAAGTGAGACACATCGATCGGATCCGCAGGTTGATCGAAGGCCGAACGCCTGATCGCGGCGGTGATGCCACGCGGCTGACTTCATCGTATTGGCGCTCGCTCGAGCAATATCATCTCGATCCTGGCCTGACAAAGGGGCCGCGGATTCTGAGCGCGCCGGAACTGCGTGACGTACAGCATCGGGAAGAATCGGTTTTGCGGGCGTCGGGAGAATGTCTTTCGCGTCTGCATGAGACGGTTCGCGAAGCGGACTACTGCGTGATGCTCACCGATGCGCAGGGCGTGACGATCGATTATCGCGTTGACAGGGATCGGCGCCACGACTTCAAACGAGCGGGATTGTATTTAGGCTCGTGCTGGTCCGAGGAGGAAGAGGGAACCTGCGGCGTCGCGACCGTGCTGCTCGATTCGCAACCGATCACGGTTCATAAGACCGATCATTTTCGTGCCGCCTTCACCACGTTGACCTGCAGCGCCTCGCCCATCTTCGGGCTGGAAGGCGAACTGATCGGCGTGCTGGACGCATCGGCGATTCGCTCGCCTGACGAGCGCGAAAGCCAGCGTCTGGTCAACCACATCGTGCGTCATAGTGCGATGTTGATCGAGGACAGCTTCTTTCTCAACGCGACCACGCATTACTGGGTTTTGCTGGCGCACCGCAATCGCCACTACGTGGAGGCCCAGCCGGAGATTCTGATCGCCTTCGATGCGCACGGCAACGCAGTCGCGGCAAATCGCCGGGCAAAAGAGTGCGTGCCTGGCCTCGATCGGCTGCCGCGATCTGTCTCAGAGCTATTCGATGTACGCGCTGAGCGTCTTCTGGATGTCAGGCCAGGCCGCGACATGGTTTCGATCAAACTCGCGGGCAACGGCTCACCGCTTTATGCTCGCGTTCGTCCGCCCGTCATTCGTGCGCAACGGCGAGCTGTATCGAAGCCTCGCAACCCCGCGCCTCAGGCGCAACCCACACTCACTGATATCGACGCCCTGGAGCGTGACCGCATCGTCGCCGCTCTGACGGATGCGAAATGGCATCCGGACGAGACGGCCAGAACCTTGGGCATCTCACGTGCGACGCTTTACAGACGGATCGCGAAGTTCGGCATAGTCCCGCCGCACCGGCGCTAGCGGTCCACGCTTATCCAGCGGGCAAAGAACCCGCGTATTACTTCGACGTTTTACCAATCCGTATCGAATGGAGGAGCAACCATGCCTGAAAATAATGCAAGCAAGATTATTGGAAATGTTCTGGAATCTCTGGAATCGGCGCTTAAACGCGGTGATACCGCCGCGGCCGTCGCGTTGTTTCAGCCTGAGTGTTATTGGCGCGATCTGGTTGCGTTCACCTGGAATATCAAAACCATGGAGGGCCGGGACCAGATCGGCGCCATGCTCGACGCACAACTCGGCGCCATCAAGCCGACCAGACTGCGGATCGCCGAAAATGAAGTACCGACTGAAGCCGACGGTTTGGCGCAGGCGTGGATCACCTTCGAAACGGAAGTTGCCCGCGGCAGCGGTTTTATCCGCGTGAAGGATGGCCTGATCTGGACTTTGCTGACCACCATGGGTGAGCTGAAAGGCCATGAGGAACCCAAGGGCAACCGTCGTCCGATGGGTGCGGAACATGGCGCACGTATGGACCGAACGAGCTGGAAGGAACGTCGGGAAGCCGAAGCGCAGGCGTTGGGCCGCGCGGAGCAACCCTACTGCTTGATCGTGGGCGGCGGGCAGGGTGGGATTGGACTGGGCGCGCGTTTGCGGCAACTGGGTGTGCCGACGATCATCGTCGATAAGAATCCGCGTCCTGGCGACCAGTGGCGCAACCGCTACAAGTCACTTTGTCTGCATGATCCGGTGTGGTACGACCATATGCCTTACTTGCCGTTCCCGGATAACTGGCCGGTTTTCACGCCCAAGGACAAGATCGGCGACTGGCTCGAGATGTACACCAAGGTCATGGAGTTGAACTATTGGGGATCGACTACTTGCAAGTCCGCGCGCTATGACGAAGCGAAGGCGGAATGGGTGGTCGAGGTCGAGCACGACGGCGAAACGCTGACGCTGCGGCCAAAGCAGCTTGTGCTTGCCACGGGCATGTCGGGTAAGCCGAATATCCCATCATTCAAAGGCATGGATGTGTTCAAGGGCGAGCAGCATCATTCGTCGAAACATCCGGGACCCGATGCGTATAAGGGCAAGAAAGTGGTCGTGATCGGTGCGAACAATTCGGCGCATGATATTTGCGCGGCGTTGTGGGAAGCGGGCGTCGACGTCACGATGGTTCAACGGTCGTCCACGCATATCGTGAAGTCAGATTCGCTGATGGAACTTGCTCTTGGAGATCTCTATTCTGAGCGCGCGGTAGCCTCTGGTATGACGACGTCGAAGGCTGATCTGACGTTTGCATCGATTCCGTACAAAATCCTGCACACGTTTCAAAAGCCCGTATGCGACGCGATCAGAGAGCGCGACGCGGAGTTCTACCAGCGTCTGGAAAAGCGCGGCTTCATGCTCGACTTCGGGGATGACGACTCAGGGCTCTTCATGAAGTATCTCCGGCGCGGGTCGGGTTACTACATTGATGTTGGCGCCGCCGATCTTGTAGCGGATGGCAAGATCAAGCTGAAGAGCGGTGTCGATGTGGTCGAACTGAAAGAGCACTCTGTCCTGCTAAGCGACGGCACCGAGTTGGAGGCGGATCTCGTCGTCTATGCAACCGGTTACGGATCGATGAACGGCTGGGCCGCCGATCTCATCTCGCGTGAAGTGGCGGATAGAGTGGGCAAGGTGTGGGGGCTGGGCTCGAATACGACGAAGGACCCGGGGCCGTGGGAAGGCGAGCAACGCAACATGTGGAAGCCCACGCAGCAACCGGCCTTGTGGTTCCATGGCGGTAACCTGCATCAGTCGCGCCACTACTCGCAGTATTTATCTCTGCAATTGAAGGCACGCATGGAGGGAATTGCGACGCCGGTTTATGGCCTGCAGGAAGTGCATCACCTTTCCTGAAGTCGGTGTGTGGTCGATGCGCGTCGTCCCTTCGTTCCAATGCCAGGAGCACTGGCTAGGGTCGCGACGCGCGTCGATGAGCGGCTCAACCCGGATTGATTTCATCCTGGCTGCGGCGCGTAGTGCGAGGTCCAAAGACTCGCACTGTGATAGCCACGACGATCAGCGCAGCGGCGATGATGCCGAACATAGCGCCTGCTCCTTGCTGGTTCAACACGGGGAGCAATACGAAAGGCAGCATGCCACTAACGATGCGGGACAACGAGTATGTACTGCCGATTGCGGTTGAGCGCACACTCGCCGGAAAGATCTCAGACTGGTAGACGTGATACGCGTTGCTGAATACGTTCGAAGCGCATGTTGTCAACACACCAAAGAGAACGATCAGCGCCGAGCTGTTGGAATAGGCAAAACCCAGGCCAAAAACCGCAATGGACAATATGGCGCCGATCACCAGTGTGCGGCGTTCAATCCAGTTGAGCAGCGGAATAGAAAGCAGGGATCCAACCGGGTAGCCGAGAAACGACAGAGCGATAAAAAGCGTGCCGTCCGTCACGTCAAAACCACGGCTTTTCACCACGGTGCTGGCGAGCGTGCCGAAACCATAGTAGCCAAATCCCTGAAGCAGATGGAAGATGGTCAACATCAGGTAGCGCTTGTCATAGGGAGGGCGGCGCAGCAGTGCAATACGCTCGGCCAACGTCATGGGATTCCGCTTGACGTTGGCTTCAGGTGAGATGACCGATACCGTCACTCCTGCACTGGCGGCAAAGCGCCGAAGCATCGCATGAGCCTCTTCGACGCGGCCCTGAGCCAGTAGCCAGCGCGGGCTTTCGGGCAACTTATGTTGCACGAGCAGAACCAGTACCGCGCCCAGGCTGCCGATCACCAGAATAACGCGCCAGCCTGCCACGGCGCCGAAGTGCAGAGGGTTGAGCCAAAGCGCCAGGAATCCGACCAGTGGCACGGCGACATACGACGTGGTGTACGCCCATGCGGCCATTCGCCCGCGACGTTCCTTGGGCAGAATCTCGGACAGAAAGCTATCGGCAACGGGGTAGATCGCACCTACGCCAATGCCGGTGAGGAAGCGGCAGATCACCAGCATCTCGGCGTTGACCGAGAATGCGCCGATCAGCGAAAAGGCGCTGTACCAGATCAGGTTGAACAGGAAGGCTTTGCGCCGCCCAATTCGGTCGGCCATGCTGCCGAGAAAAAACGAACCAAAGAACATGCCGATAAATGCTGAGGCAAGCAGCAGCTTGAGGGCCATGCTGTGTCTGTCGATACCGTATTCCCCCTGCAACGCCGTGCCGATCGAGCTGACAAGGAAAATCTCGAACATGTCGAAGAACAAGCCTATGCCGATCACCCACACCACAAATCGATGCAGCGAACCCGCAGGCATGTTATCCATCCAGCCGCCCAGCGTCGTGGCTTTGGCATGAAGGGCGTGTGTATCGTCGGCCGCGCTCGGTTCGGGTGAAGCAATGCGCGAATGAGCGGTCGCATTGCCGCTCACGTGCAGATTTCTGGTGTTCATGTTTGTCTCCGTTTCTTCGCTTTCGGGTCGGCTTATGCGCCGTTCACCACGTTGATCGGCGCGTATAAATCGCCGGATCTTGGATAGCAGGGTGTCATTCCATCAAGCCATCAGTTCGGATATCTCGATCAGATTCAGGTCGGGGTCCCGCACATACACCGAACGAATCTTCTGCGTGGCACCGGTGCGCGCAACTGGGCCTTCGACAATTGGCCATTCGCAACGGGCCAGATGCGCAATTACTTCGTCGAGCGGTACCGTGGCGATGAAGCACAGGTCGAGCGCGCCCGGCACGGGAACGTGGGCCTTCGGCTCAAACTCAGCGCCACGCACATGGACGTTGATCTTCTGATTGCCGAAACGAAATGCAATACGTCCTTCGCCAAACGTCTCGAGTTGCATCTGCATGACCTCGGTATAGAACCGCTTCGTCGCAGCGAAATCGACGCAAGTGAGTACGAGGTGATCAAGGTGGTCGATGAATGCCACGTCCTGCTCCTTATGAAAATGCGTGTTGTTCCGGCAGGCCGTCAGCGGTGCTGCAAGGCATCGAATGCAGATCCAGGCGCCGTCCTGCCTTCAGCAACTGGCTCGGTACGTCGTGGCCGATCAGTCCAGGAAGCAGGGCGGAGGCGGATAGCACGGCAGCGAGATCCACGCCGGTGTCGTAGCCGTCGAGCTCGAGCATGTGCACCAGTTCCTCGGTGCAGACGTTGCCCGTTGCACCTGGCGCGTAGGGGCATCCGCCGAGACCGCCGAGCGATGCGTCGAAGCGGTCGATGCCGGCATCCAGCGCGGCGAGCGTGTTGGCGAGCGCCATGCCACGCGTGTTATGAAAATGCAGCGTGAGTTCGAGCGCGGCGAAGCGCTCGCGCGCGGCGGCGCACAGCCCGCCGACCTGCGACGGGTAAGCCATGCCGGTGGTGTCGCACAACGTCACGCCATGCACGCCCAGATCCGCGAAGCGCTGCATCCACTCCAGCACTTCAGCCTGGTCGATATCGCCTTCCATGGGGCAGCCCATCGCCGTGGACAGCGACACGTTGATCGCCACCTTCGTTTGACTGACCACGCCGATCACGTCGCGTAACTGGGCGAACGACTGCTCGCGGCTCATGCGCAAGTTCGCGCGGTTGTGACTTTCGCTGACCGACATCACGAGATTGACTTCATCGACGCCGCACGACAGCGCGCGCTCTGCGCCGCGCAGATTCGGAACGAGCACGGTATAGACGACGCCTTCACGTCGCACGATCCGTTGCATCACTGCTTCGGCGTCACGCAAGGCGGGAATCGCTTTCGGCGACGTGAACGAGGTCACTTCGATCTTGGCGTAACCGCACGCACTCAGACGATCGATCAGTTCGATCTTGGCGTCGGTGTCGATGAAGCGGGCCTCGTTCTGGAAGCCGTCGCGGGTGGCGACCTCCTGGATGTACAGACGCTTGCTGCTCATGTCGTGCTCCTGTTCAGATGATGCCGCGTGCGCGCCAGGCGTCGCGGGTCGTCGTGTCGATGCCGAGGTTTTCAAGCACTTCGTCGGTGTGCTGGCCGAGCGTGGGCGCCTGGGTGTTCACCGTACCCGGCGTCGCGCTCAGCTTCGGGACGATGCCGGGCAGTTGCACGGGCGTACCGTCGGGGAGCTGGCCGTCAAGAATCATGTCGCGTGCGTGGTAATGCGGGTCGCTCGCAATGTCGGCGACGTCGTAGATTTTTCCGGCGGGAATGCGGGCTTCGTTGAGCGCAGCGAGCACGTCGTCGAGCGTGTGGCGAAGAGTCCATTCGGCGATCGCGGCGTCCAGCTGCTCGACGTTCTTTACGCGGCCATCGTTTTGAGCGAGTGCGGGATCGTCGGCCAGATCCTGACGGCCGATCAGTTCCATCAGACGCCGGAAGATGCTGTCGCCATTGCCCGCGATCAGCGCATATTTGCCGTCGCTGCAGCGATACGCATTCGATGGCGCGATCCCGGGCAAGCTGCTGCCCGCCGGTTGACGCACGGCGCCGAACGCGGAGTACTCGGGCAGCAGGCTTTCCATCATGTTGAAGACCGACTCGTAGAGCGCGACGTCGATCATCTGGCCCGCACCGCCGTTCTGATCTCGATGGCGCAGCGCGAGCAGGATGCCGATCACGCCGTGCAAAGCCGAGAGGGAATCGCCGATGGAGATGCCCACGCGCACGGGGGTGCGGTCGGTTTCGCCACTCAGATGTCGCAAGCCGCCCATCGCTTCGCCGATGACGCCGAAGCCAGGGCGGTCGCGGTAGGGGCCGGTCTGCCCATAGCCGGACACGCGCAGCATTACGAGGCCCGGATTTAAGGCATGCAATTCTTCCCAGCCGAGGCCCCATTTCTCGAGCGTGCCGGGACGAAAGTTTTCGATCAGCACATCGCTTTGCGCGACCAGCTGGCGAACCACGTCCTGGCCTTCGGGCGAGCGAAGATCGAGCGTGACGGATTCCTTGTTGCGCGATTGCGCTGCCCACCAGACGGACGTGCCTTCATGCAGCAGACGCCATTTGCGCAGCGGGTCGCCTGTGCCGGGTGGTTCGATCTTGATGACATGCGCACCGAACTCGGCGAGCATTTTTCCAGCGAAGGGACCGGCGATGAGCTGGCCCATTTCAAGCACGCGAACGCCTTCCAGCGGCTTCGTCATGGTTGTCTCCTTGCAAACGTCGTTCTCTTGACGCTTACTTTGCGACAACCCGCACGTGCTGAAAATCAATGGATTCTCAACGACCCTTTCCGTTCTGGAAAGGGTCGGCGCGCTTAACTGTCGGTGCCGTCTGTTCGGCCGGACATGAAGTCGAGGAGACGCAACGCTTCGGGCGACAGTGTTTCGCGCGAGAGTGTACCGATCCACAAGGTGCGCTGCGCCCACGCGTCGGTGAGGTTCACGGCGCGCAGGCCGGTCGCGAGAATTTCGGTGCGCACGGCGCCCTCGGGCAATATGCCGATGCCGAGCCCGTGCTCGATCATCCGGCAGATGCCGTCGAAGCTGTGCACCTGGATGCGTAGCTTGAGGGCCCGGTCCGCGCTGAATGCGGCATCGAGCAGCCGCGCGAGCAGTGAACTGCCTTCGTTCAGGCCGACGTACTCGAAGTCGAGCGTATCGGCGAAGGCGACTTCTTCGAGGGACGCGAGGGGATGGTCTTGCGGCACCAGCAGCACGAGCTTGTCCTGACGATAGACCGCCTTCTCGATACCAGGTGCCAGCACGTTGTCCGCAAAGATGCCGATGTCGGCGGTGCCGCTGCGGATAGCCGCGACGACTTCGTCGCTCAGGCGCTCTTCGAGCGATATCTTTACGCTGGGGTTGTCGGAGAGAAAAGCCTGCACGTCGTGAGGCAGGAACTGGATGATCGATGAAGTGTTGGCCCAGACTCGCACGTGGCCGCGCACGCCGGCGGCGTAGTCGCTCATCTCGTTGGCCATGCGGTTCACGCGGTCGGCGACTTGCCGGGCATGCGCGAGCAGGCCCTTGCCGGCGGCCGTCAGCTCGATGCCACGCGGCTGCCGCAGCATGAGCGTGCAATCGATGCTGCGCTCCAGGTCGGCCATGCGTTTGCTGACCGCTGACAACGTCATGCAAGTACGCTCAGCCGCTTTCGTCAGGCTGCCGAGTTCTGCTACGACGATGAAAAGGCGCAGCGATTGCAGGTCGTAGTGAGAGGAACTGGTCATGGGTGTATGGCGTTTAGCGCGATTGGAAGTCGATAGCCTGCGCGTCGGGTCCTGGCCCGGCGTGGCGGGCTGACTTCGTGTGAAGCATAGCAGGGAGCGGGGCGCTGCCGGTCTGGGCAGTGCTGGACGTTGCTGAACGCTGCGATAGGGGAGGCGCTTCGCAGCGGATTTAAGCGGCATGACTACCTTTACCCGCCTGTGTTTCGACTTGCACAGTTGTTGTGCAGCCGTATGCGGATTTTCGTTGTGATTTATTATCTGCTCCAGTGAACGCCACGTGGCGTCGAGGCATACGGGACACCGTGTGCAGTGCGTTTATGCTTTGACTGATCTGAGCGTCACCGTACAGACTTGCCGGGTCAGCCGTACGATTCTGGGATCTCAACGATCTGCTGCCTCATGTCCTCGGGCTTTGCGGGCAATCCAGCAGAACGATCGCGCTACTACGATGAAACTGTCCGTTCTCCGCATGCTGATCGCCATTCCGTCGCTGGGCGTGGGATTCTCTGCAGCCGTTTGCAATGCTTATGCGCTCGATGCAAAACTGGACTGCCAGTCGAGCCCGCATGATTTCATCGCTCCGCTTCTGGACGAGCAGTCGATCGATGCCAAGCCAATGCGCATTGAAGCAAATTCGGTCAACGCATTTCGTCCCACGCGCGGCAGTAACCTGACGGCATTCGGCTTTCATGTCTATGCCGTCTTCGGGTATGAGCAAAACGATCCCATCTTCAAACAAGGCACCGGCCAACCGGTTACGCCCCCGACATACGGCGTGGTGGTGACCGGCTCTGCCGCAGCGGTTGAGGCAAGCGTACGGCGGGCCGGCAGCGATGCGGCCATTCGCGACGTCGTTCCACTTTTTCTCACAGCCGTCTTCTGCAATGGGCATTGACGGCTGTGCTGCGTGCGCACGAGAAGCGAGGAGACAATCATGCATATGCTCACCAATGCCGGTCCGCTGGTTTCATTGATCGCAGGCATTCTGATTCTTGTCGTGCCGCGCCTCTTGAACTACATCGTCGCGATCTATCTGATCGTGATTGGACTGCTGGGGCTGTTCGGAAGCCACATTCGTTGAACGCGCATCCTTCTATTTTCCCCAGCCTGTTCGATCAACCTTTCGCCCACGCAGCGGCCATGGCAACCGCGAAGTCCCGGTAGGATCGCGGCTGCCGCCCGAGCAGCGTAGCCAGGCGATCGACTTCCGCTTTCGAAGCGACCGCGCCGTCCTGTTGATACCGCTGCATCATCAGGCGCATATCGTAGGCGAGCCAACCCGGTGCGACCGCCTTGAGACGCTGTTCGAGGGTGTCGAGATCGTCGCCGCCGTAGCGAACCGGACGTCCCAGCGCTTCGGCCCAGATCGCAGCGATGCTCTCCGAAGTCAGCGCGTCAGGACCGACGAGTTCGTATGTTTCACGCGGTAGCGCATTGGCGGCGCGCTCGCGGCGCAGGAGTTCGCGTGCCGCGGCTTCGCCGATATCGCGGACATCGACCATTGAAATACCTTTGCTGCCAATCGGCATGCCGTAGACACCGTGCGTCAGTAACGGGTCTTTCTGCCTGACGTCGTTCTGGATGAAATAGGCGGGGCGCAGCACCGTCGCGGGCAGATCGCAGTGTTCGATCATGCGCTCGACCGTGTGCTTGCCGGTGAAGTGAGGCACGTCGACATACTCCGCGCCCTTGAAAACCGACAGATAAACAATGCCTTTCACACCGGCCTCCCGCGCGATGCTCAGCGTCTGCAGTGCCTGTGTCAGTTCGTCCGCGGCGTTGGGGGCCAGCAGGAACACCGTGCTGACGCCGCTCAGTGCGTGCCGCACTGCATCGATGTCGGACAGGTCGCCCTTGACCGCGGTGACGCCAGCGGGGAATTGCGCTTTTTCCGGCGAGCGGGTCAGTGCCCGCACTTCGACGCCGCTGCCGTTCAGATGGTCGAGAACCTGCTTGCCGACTACGCCTGTGCTGCCAGTTACGAGGATTGCCATGATTTTCTCCTGGGGTTGAATGGACTGCGTGAGTCCGTGAGACGAACAATAGTCGTTCCACTGGGTGACCGAAAGTGCCAGAATCGAGACATCTCGTCTCGTATATGGAACGATCATGGATTTGACGTCACTGGCGGATTTCAACGCCGTTGCACTGCATGGCGGTTTCGGGCCGGCCAGTCGCGCGCTCGACCGTCCCAAGGCCACGCTGTCGCGGCGCGTGGCCGAGCTGGAAGAAGACCTCGGCGTGCGGCTGATCGAGCGGGGCGCCCGCAGGCTGCGTTTGACCGAGGAAGGTCTCGCACTCCACGAGCGCACGCGGGGGCTCATGACGGAGATTCAGGAGGCGGGGGAAGCGGTCGCGTCGCGTGCGCCGGTGCCGCGCGGGCGCTTGCGCATCAGCGCGCCGGTCGTGTTCGCGCATGTCTTGTTATGCCAGATCGCTGCGCGCTTTGCGCTGGCCTATCCGCAGGTCGAGCTCGAAATCATCGCGGAAGACCGCGTCGCGGATCCGGTAGAGGACGGTTACGACCTGGTGGTCCGCATCAATCCACCGCATGACGAGCAGCTCGTCGGGCGGCGCATTCTCGGTGACGAGCGCCTGGTGGTCGCTGCGCCGACTTTGTCGATACCGTCGATGCCCGCAAGCGAAGCCGACGAGCTGCAGGTACCGGCGGTCGTGTCGATAGCGGCCCATGCCGACTTGCTCTGGAACATGCGCACGGAAGACGGCGTGAGGGTCATCAAGCCGACGCCGATGTTGCGGATGTCATCGCTGCTGATGGTGCGCGAGGCCGTGCTGCAAGGTGTGGGTGCGGCGCTCCTGCCTCGCCTGCTGGTCGAACAGGATGTGGCGACGGGGCGGCTGGTTTGTTGGGGCGCAGAGGCAGGGCCGCCGGTGGAAATCTGGGCGCTCTATAGTTCGCGCCGTTTGCTGAGCGCGAAGGTGCGCGCGTTTATGGACATGCTGAAACCCGACTCAGTCAGGTTCTGATGGCTGTTGTTTGAACAGGGCAAGCGCGCAGAAGCTCACCAAACACGCTGGCGCCACGCACATCTTTCTTCCGCCTTTAGTCATGCTCGCTGGTCTTATGCGTATGCGATCCTTAATGACATCAACTTGAGCGATACTCGCGAATTTGCGAATGACCGGTAATAAATATGCTTGCTGAATTTATTACGTTTTATTCAATGATTTAGGGTGATTTACGGTGATTTATGTTAACGAGGGATAATCGTCAGGAGAGCATCGCCCATGTTTAAAAAACGAATACGTGCTGCACTGCTTGGCGCACTGATCACCGTGATTGCGCCGGCGTGTCAGGCGCAATACACCACCGACTGGCTGGCGAACACATTCGGAACGCTTGCCACGCATGTGGGCAACGGAGCGCGTTCGATGTGGGTCGCGCCTGAAGGCGTGATCTATACGGCTTCCCTATGGGATGAAAACGAGGGTGGCGTCGCGATCTATCAGAACGGCAAGAGCATCGGTTCTATTGGAATTAACAGCGAGTTTCAGGGTGGGGCGATAACGGGTAATGCCACATCGATTTTCGCCGCCTTGCAGTACAGCACCGTGTACGGCAGCGGGGCGGTAGGGCGATATAACAGAGCGACCCAGAAACGCGATGTCCTCATCCCCGTGAGCGTCTGGAACGCGGTCAAGCACGCCGATGTCATCACCGGGCTCGCCACGACCGGCACGCTCCTTTATGCGAGCGATTTCCCGGGCAATCGCGTCCGTGTCTACACCACCGACGGCGTGTGGCAGCAGGACATCAACATCTCCGGTCCCGGCGCACTCGCGTTGGATGGCGCGGGAAATCTCTGGGTAGCGCAGCAAAGCGCGGCCACGATCGTTGAATTCAGTCCGGCCGGCGCTCCGCTGAACACGATCCAGATGCCCGCGACGTCACGACCGTCCGCGCTGTATTTCGACGCGTCATCAGGACAGCTCATGGTCGGCGACCAAGGTCCCGACATGAATATCAAGCTCTACAACATCTCGGGCACGCCGACTCTGGTCGGCACATTCGGCATTCAGGGCGGCTATCTCGACAGCACCACAGGCATCAAAGGCCAGGTTGGCGACAAGCGCTTCACCCGTGTTGTCGGCATCGGCAAAGATGCAACCGGCACCCTGTATGTGCTCAACAATCCGTGGGGAGGCGGCTGGGACCTCGGCCGCAACGGCAGCACCGACATTCACGCGTATGACAGTGCCGGCAATCTGCAATGGAAACTTCAGTCGCTCAACTTCGAGGCGGTCGCCGCACCAGACCCGGTTACGGACGGCGCCTACTTCTATGGTGGCACCAACATTTACACCGGCACTGCGGGCGGCACCTTCGTCGCGAATACCGTCGACCCGTTTACTTACCCGTCCGATCCACGTCTCAACATGAACGATACGGAGCGCGACGAGCATTTCGGTCAGTTCGTTAGCGTGGGTGGAAACCGGATCCTCGTCGCGTCCGGTCAGAACCCTGGCATCTTTTATTTCTACCATTTCAATCCGGCGAGCGGCTATATCGCGATTCCGGATGCGTCGATTCCAGGCACTGCGTTCAATACGACGCTACAGATCACGGGCGGATTCTGCATCGATAGCAGGGGAGACGTATGGGCCGGTCTGGACAGAACGAATCACATCTATCATTACCCGCTGATCAGCTTCGACGGCAGCGGTAAGCCGACATGGGGACCGGGCATCGCCATCTCCATTCCGCAGAGCATCCGTCCGTTGACACGCATCATCTATCTGCCGGAGAGCGATACCATGATTCTCGCGCAAGGCATCGCCGGGAGCTGGGACTGGACGGCGATTCAATCGAGGATCGAGGTGTATCACGGCTGGAGCGCGGGCAACACCACGAAGCCCAATCCGGTGATCAACCTCACTAGCGCCAATCCGAAGTCAATCACGGCCGTGGGCAATTATTTGTTCGTCGGCTATGTGCATACGGTGCCCAACATCGACGCCTTCAATCTCACCACGGGTAACCTCGATACGACCTTGATCAACTCGAGTGCGGGCGCGGTGGATGTGGGCAACGACGTGGATTCGATGTATGGCCTGAGGGCATACCTGAGAGCGGCCGGCGAGTACGTGATCACGAAAGACAACTACAACGGCTCCAGCATTATTGTTTATCGCTGGACGCCTTGATCGGTTTACTTTGAGTCTATGATCAGACGAGAAAACATGCGGTGCGCGTTCTACGCCTCGTTGAATTCGCATCGTTCAGTTCTCTCCGCCTACGCATTTGATACGCGGGCGTATTGATATTAATAATATAAAAACGGCCCGCGTTATTCTTTGCTCCGGTCGATTTATTTTTCTTCGAGGGAAAGTCAAAGACCTGCGTTTTCCGCCCCCGGTGAGGCAGAGATTTTCCATTTCCACTGCTTTGGAAAACCATCGGGAGCGTTTCCAGAAAGATTCTTTGAACTACTACTTATCGTCCCTGGTCGTGCCCACGTTACACAGATGAAACGTTTATAATTCGTCTGCCAAAACACTGGCTGTAAGTAATGCCGGGCACGTGCCGGGAACGGCATCAATCAAGTAAAGCTTGCGCGGGTAGGCGGTTTAAAGGCGCTGGACCAGCGTCTCTCATACGAATGGGTTGCGAAGGAGTCGAGCGACTTTAACGCTACCTGTCAGCGGTTTTCATAGCTTTTCCTTTTCGGGAATTGGGCTCGAAACCTAATTAGATTTAGGTTCCGGACGGGCCTTGTCACGCCCTGGATTTGACTCGACTGACATCGAGGATGCCGGGTGCGCCGTCAATCACTGATAGAACCTCATCACGCAAACATTCTTGGTTAATAGTAAGGATGACGTAATTATTATCTGTTGAAGGGTGACAGATCAAGATGCTGGGCGTACTGCCGCCAGGCGGCGCTCGGTGTGCGTTCGAATGCGTAACGGTATCTGCGAGCGGCTACCGGCACATCGGAAGCGCCAGTTTCATCAGCAATGACCGCGATCGTCGCGTTCGCCGCTTCAACTCTCTCAGTACTCAAAGAACGCCAAAGCGGGACGGCTTAGATCGATCTTGCTCAATCCTCGGGGACAACCTGATTTTTAGGGATACATACGGACAATGACGAGAAACTTCAAACTTTTGGGAGTTGCGGCAGCAACAGTGTTTGCATGGTTTGGTGCGGAGAACGCGCAGGCTGCTACGAGCACCATCACCGTCGCAGGACAGCAATACAAGTTGTGCGCACAAGAGAACGGCACCTGCAAATTCCTCGGAACTGGCTCGGTGGTGTTCGGTGCAGTGCCGCCCACCTCGCCGTCGGTTATGCTTACGGCCCCAGCAACCTTTAGCAACGGCGTCGGATGCTATGTCGGCGCGGTTTCGCAGACAGATCCCGCATACGGTTACGGCAAATCATGTTGGGTGAAGGCGGTTGCCGCGAGCCCAACTCCGGCTCCGACGCCCACGCCAACGCCGGCACCAACGCCAACTCCGACTCCAACTCCAACTCCGACTCCAACTCCAACTCCGACTCCAACTCCGACTCCGACTCCGACTCCGACTCCGACACCTGCTCCGACACCTGCTCCGACACCAGCTCCGACCCCGACGCCAACTCCTGCTCCGACTCCGACTCCGACTCCGACGCCAGCTCCCACTCCGTCACCGTCCAGTTCGACCCTCTCGTGCGGCACGCCCACACACACAGCCGGCGGAACCGCCAATGGCGTGATCAGCGCCGACACGCCCACCACCGACGGCATGCGCATTTTCCAGAACAACGCGGCGTTCAAGCTCGCGATTACGACGAACGCGCCGAGCGCGGATACGGTCGTCTGGTCCGTGGCGGACTCGACCGGCGCGATCAAGGCGCAGGGCAGCTTTGCGGTTAGCAGCGGTGTGCAGACCAACTCGATTCCATGTACGTCGACGTGGTCAGGCTATGGCGCGCTGACGGCGACGTTGCGCTCGAACGGCGGCACGTTGCCCAACACCGGTACGCGTCCGGTGGGCATTGCAACGTTCGGCGTGTTGCCGAACCTGACGTCGGTACTGGGTACCGTAACGTATGCCCATCAGGATCAGCACCGCTTCGGCATGCAGGGCTTCAACGGCAACATCGCGGCGCTGCATGATCTGGGCATCTCGTGGACCATTGACGACCGTGAGGTATCGGCCATGGAACCCAATGGCCCCAACACCTACACGCCGAACGTGAACGACCTCGATCCGTTCTACAAGGCCAACCCTGATCAGATGCGCATTGTGCGTCTCGATGGACTGCCTGCATGGGATTCGAAGACGGGGCAATTCAACGACAGCTACTATGCGCCGTCGAACATGCCTGAGTTCCAGAGCTTCATGGCCAAAGTCGGTACCGATACGAGCCTGATTCGCGCTGCCAACTATCCGAACCAGCAAAGCAACTATTATCAGGTGACGTGGGAACCGAGCCTGGGCTGGGCGGATAGCGACGCGAACTTCGTCGCGATGTATAAGGCCGCGTATCAGGGCATTCACTCGACCGATCCGAATGCCATTGTGATGGGAACCGGCAACCCGTTCCCTTCGAATTGCGACACCTGCACCACCGGCTATCTGCAGAAGTTCGGTGCGCTTGGCCTGTGGAATTACATCGACGCAGTCTCGACGCATGGCTACTGGAATGCGGGCACCTATCCGGCCCATCCGCCGGAATTGCAGGACTCCGATCCGGATCCGGCGAACCAGGCGAACGCGCTCGACAACCAGATGACGCAATTGCGTTCGGTGATGCAGGCGGGTAAGCCGAACATGAAACTCTTCTTCACCGAAGCAGGCACGAGCTACGATCCGGGTCTCAACTACGGCCCCACGGTGCCGTCGCAGAACCAGTTGTTCGCCCACGCTGCGGTTGGCGTGCGGTCGCACATCATTGTGCTTGGCGGTGGCGCACAGTTGACGACGCTTTTCTATGGTCCTGACTATCCGGGCGAAGTGGGATACGGCTCGTTCTTCGATCTGAATGACGCGCAAGGGGCCTACGGCGCGACGAACCTCTCGCCGAAACCTGAAGCGATGGCCTTCGCGACGATGACACGTGTGCTGGACGGCACGAACACATTGGGCCGGGTTACGGGTACGCCGTCTGGAACGTTTGCATATGCGTTCCAGCAGCTTGGCAACGGCAAGGTGGTGACTGCCGCATGGGCGCACAGCAACGCGCAGTGGCCCGCGAGCAGTGGTCTCTATAGCCAGACCTACTCGACGAGCTATTCGCTTCAGGTCGACGGTGCCGGTACGTCGGGCAATGTGACGAAGATCGATGGTTACGGCAATACCAGCACGCTTGCTTACACCAACGGTAAAGTCACGCTGACCCTCACCGAGGTGCCGCAGTACATCGTCTCGAACAACGCAACGGTCGCCAAGGCCAATGCGACTGTTCCGGTCGGGTATACGGGCCAATAAGGCCCGAGTCGTACCGACGCGCCGCTGATGAGAGCAGCGGCGCGTCGATCAACCCGTTCTTGCCGTTGCCCGGTCAGAAGCCGGACGCTTAACCCGTTGTGAACGCAACGATCAGCAAGCGCAAGGTTATCTCCGGCTTTGCGGCAACGATTGTCTTAACGTCGGGCCAGGTGGATCCCGGCGAGCATGCAACGCACCGAGCCGCCAGCCAGCTCGATGGTCGGCACGCGCAGCGGCAGCAACTGCGCGGAACGCTCAATGAGCGTTTTCTGTTGTGCCGTCAGGCACGACATCGCCCGTTCAGACAACGCTAGAACGCGGCCATCCTTCCCCGACAATTCCAGTGCATTCCCGGCAAAATTGCCGATCTGCGCATGCGTGAGCGCGATAACAGTCCGGCCGCTCTCGAGCAGGCGTGTGTGTACCTCGCCGCGGCGTCGTTCGTCGCGAATAAGGTCCAGCCCGATCAATGAAAATTCGGTTGCAACGCTCATCATGACGTTGGTGTGGTAGACCGCACGGCCGTCCGCGTCGGCGGTATCGAAGCACATTGGTTCGAAGTTGAAATGCGTACAGAAGCGCTCGAGCGCCACTGGGTCGGCGCGATGCGAACGCGCCGTATACGCAACGCGTGCGACGTGGTCGAGCACCATGGCCCCCGTGCCTTCCAGAAAGACTTCGTCTTGCTCCAGCCCGGAATAGTCGATCACGTCCTGCACGCGGTACGCGGTCTTGAGCATCTCGACCACGTCGAGCCTGCGCTCGCGTCGGCGGTTGACCGAGTGCATCGGAAAGAGCGCCACGTGGCCGCCCGCGTGCGTCGAGAACCAGTTGTTCGGAAAAACCGAATCGGGTGTCTCGTTCTTCCCGCAATCGTCGAACACATGAACGCGTACGCCGGCCGCTTCCAGGCTGACGGCCGCAGCACTGACTTCGTCACGTGCTGCGGCGGCGAGCGCCGTCGCTTCTGTGAGATTAAGGGTGTGGCCGGCACGCTGGAAGGCGTTGTCGGCAGCCGTTTCCGGATTCGGATGAAAGCGGTGAGGGCGAATCATGACAACGGCGGCGGGCGCCTGCATCGACATAAGGCTCATGGGGTTCGTTAGCGGGTTGCGGAAAGATGGGACGAAATGGCCGGATGGCGGACTCGATCAGCGCGCGAAGGCGAATGCGTCGGCGGGTGCCGGGGTGAAGGCGGCCGGTGTGATTGCTGTCTCTATCAGGCCGCCAAACAGGTCTTTGGGATCACTGACTGTCGGGATCAGTGCGACGTCGATGCCCGCGTCGTGGCGCTGTGCCAGTGCGTGGAGGTAGCGCAGCGCCGAGTAGTCCTCGAGTGCGAAGCCGACGGAGTCGAACACGGTGACCTGCTCCGCGCTTTCCCGGCCCGCAACCTCTCCGGCAAGCACGCGCCACAGTTCGGTGACGGGCGAATCGACCGGGAGTTGCTGGATGTCACCTTCGATGCGCGTCTGCGGCTCATATTCGACAATCACGCGGCTCATACGCAGCACGTCCGCATGCAACTCGGTCTTGCCGGGGCAGTCGCCGCCGACTGCGTTCAGATGCATGCCGGGCTCGATCATGTCCGGCGTGACGATCGTTGCATAGGCTTTGTCGGCGGTGACGGTCGTGACGATATCGGCGCTGCGTACCGCGTCGGCTGTCGATGCCGCGCGGACGATACGCAGGGCTGGCCACCCGGCAAGATTGCGCGCCAGTTTATCGGTTGCGCGCGCATCGACATCGAACACGCGAATCTCATTGATGCCGAGCAGTGTGTGAAACGCGATCGCCTGAAATTCGCTTTGCGCGCCGTTGCCGATCAAGGCCATGCGTCGCGAGTCGGGACGGGCCAGGCTGCGTGCGACGAGTGCGGACGTTGCCGCGGTGCGCAGGGCAGTGGTCAGCGTGAGTTCGGAGAGGAACAACGGGTAGCCGGTATCGACGGATGCGAGCGCACCGAACGCCATCACGGTGTGAATGCCGCGTTCGGCGTTGATCGGATGGCCGTTTACGTATTTGAAGGCGAACAGGTTCGAATCGGCGACTGGCATCAATTCGATGACGCCTACCAGGGAGTGGCATGCAATGCGTGGCGACTTGTCGAATTCGCGCCATCGAAGATAGTCCGCCCGGATGGTGTCGGCGAGTTCGCTCAGGAATCGCGGTACGCCGATATCGGCGACGAGTCGGTACGTGGCGGGTACGTCGAGAAAGCGGGTCATGGTCATGTCTCCGTGATTCACGTGGGCTCCCGTGTGGGAGCAATGACGGAATTATTCCTTTGGCCCGCGCCAACAAAAAGACAGCAAACATCACAAATTTCACAGATAAGATGGCAAAATGCGCAGTTGAAATGGCATTTTGTATAGTTCCGCATGAAGGCCTCGCCAGGTAACGTGCGAACGGCGGAGCACCGTCGCCCGCCACTCAGGTAACCACCATGATCAATCTCGATGACATCGACAGGCAGCTCATTTCGCTGTTGCGTGACAACGCACGCATGTCGGTGGTGACACTGGCGAAGCAACTGCGCGTGGCGCGTGCAACGGTGCAGAACCGGCTCACCCGCCTCGAAGAAAGTGGCGTGATCGTCGGCTATACGGTGCGGCTGAAACCGGCCGCCGAGGCGCATCGGATTCGGGCGCTGATGTCGATTGCTGTAGAAGGCAACCGCGCGGCTGACGTGCTCAAGGTGCTGCGTGGCCATCCCAATGTCGCGACGATTCACAGCACCAATGGCAGGTGGGACCTTGTCGCGGAGTTGAGGGCGGACTCGCTGGAGAACTTCGATCGGGTGCTCGGTGCGATTCGCTTGATCGACGGAATCGCGAGTACCGAGACGAGCATCTTCCTATCGACGCACAAGATGTGAGCGGCTGGGAGAGTGCGCGCGCTTTGTCGACTTCATGCGAGGTCCAGGCGCAATTCGCGTTACCCTGCAACGAGCCCCGGCGTGAGTTTGAAAGATCGGAACGCGAACATCTCAAAGAATTTTGGCGGGATAATCTCGCCACCTTCGGACCGCCTCGCCAACGTGTCATGCCTCGCGGATCGCTACAGCAAACGTCAATTCAAATTACTCCATGCGACGACGCAGATTCTTTGAATCAGTTGGTTTACTAGCAGCCGGGTTATTGTCAAAAGGCGCCAGCGCCGCTTCGCCGACATCGGTGCCTGCCGGACACCCGCCGTTCAAACCGGCCGGCGAGGCAAGCGCCACGCAGGCCGTGCGTCACGCTCTAGGCCGCATCGAAGCGATCGACCGGCGTGGCCCGCGGTTGCGCAGCATGATCGAACTGAATCCCGACGCCATGCAGATCGCGGCCGCGCTGGATGCCGAGCGCCGCGAGGGTAAGCGCCGCGGCCTATTGCATGGCGTGCCCGTCGTTATCAAGGACAACATCGCGACCGGCGACAGAATGGCAACAACGGCAGGTTCGCTTGCCCTCGACGGCATTCGCGCAACCCGCGATGCCGACCTCGTGCGCCGCCTGCGTGAAGCCGGCGCGGTCATCATCGGCAAGACGAATTTGAGCGAATGGGCGAACATCCGCTCCACGCGCGCGACTAGCGGCTGGAGCGCGCGCGGTGGCCTGACGCGCAACCCTTATGCGCTAGACCGGAACACGAGCGGGTCGAGCTCCGGCTCGGCGGCGGCGGTCGCCGCGGGGTTGGTGGCCATGGCGATCGGTACTGAGACAGACGGGTCGATTGTGTCTCCTGCATCGATCTGCGGGTTGGTCGGACTCAAGCCGACTGTCGGACGGGTAAGCCGTGACGGCATCATTCCGATTTCACACACGCAGGACACGCCCGGTCCCATTACCCGATCGGTCCACGACGCGGCGTTGCTGCTTTCGGCGATTGCCGGCGTGGACTCGCACGATCCGCAAACGTCGGCGGCGCCCGCACCGGACGACTACCTGCGCACGTTGAACAAAGACGCGTTGAAGGGCGCCCGGATTGGCGTCGCACGAGAGTTTTTCACGGGCCACGACGAAGTCGACCGGCAGATAGAGCTGGCTATTGCGCAACTGCGGCTGCTCGGCGCGGACGTGATTGATCCCGTCGATTTACCGCGAGTCAGTTACGACAAGGAAGAGCTCTCCGTATTGCTGCATGAATTCAAACACGACCTACCGCTGTGGCTCGATACGTTCGCGCCGCATGCACAGGTTCGTAATCTTGCCGATGTGATGGCTTTCAACAACGCGCATCGCAATCTCGAGCAGCCTTACTTCGGCCAGGAACTTTTCACTCAAGCCCAGGCGCTGGGTGATCTCGATAGCGATGCGTATAAGCGCGCGTTGGCAACGTGCCGTACGCAATCTCGCGACGAAGGATTGGACCGCGTACTCGTTCAGCATGGTCTGGATGCGATCGTCGCGCCGACGGGCGGGACCGCATGGCTGACCGACTTTATCAACGGCGACAGCAGTAATGGCGGCTTCTCGACGCCGGCAGCCGTGGCCGGGTATCCGCATCTGACGGTGCCGGCCGGGCAAGTGCGCGGTTTGCCGGTCGGTTTGTCGTTTGTTGGGCCCGCCTGGACTGAAGCGCGGTTATTGGCATTGGGTTATGCGTTCGAGCAGGCGACCCAGTGGCGCAGAGACCCGCAATTTCTGATGCGGTCCAACGTACCTCCGTTGGTCAGTGCCTGAATTGCCGCCCATTTGCCGCCACTAGTGAAAGGGGGCGAACCCTGATCACTTTCGGGTGTTCGCCTGACATGCCATCAGCTAAGATTATCGACATTGTCGGCTTACACAAGAGAAGCTGAACCGCCATCGGCTTCACGATGGCTTTCACCTGGCTTCCTCAAGTTCGGGGTGAAATCTTGCACCGCTCGCCAAAATCGATACATCTCGCATGGTTCGCCTTGTCTTTCCTGGGCGTGCATGCAGTTTGCCTGATGCTGTTTCGATCCCGGGCGACGCTGGTCACTTATCCGTTCCTCATACTTGCTCCGTCGTTCGCGTTTGCGGCCACTTGCTGGCGCGCCCGCGCCGTGGAGCGGCAATCACGCACGCCATGGATTCTGCTCGCTGCCGGCCTGTTTTTGTGGACCTGCGGCATTGGTCTCAGCGCCTGGGAAGATCTGTTTCAACAGATGCCGGTGGGCATTGCGTGGTTCTCCGACTTTTGCTTTTTTCTCTATGGCGTGCCGATACTTCTCGCCGTCTCGTCCGTTTCAAGCAGGCAGCGAATTCCGCTCTTCGTGTGGATGGATGGCATCCAGGCAGTATTGACCGCCTATCTTGCCTACATCACCATATTTACCGTAGTGCCGTTTTCCGACACTGCGCTCAAGCCAATCTCGGCTTCGGTCCTATTGCTGACCTACAACGTCGAGAACGTTGTTCTTGCTATGGCGGCGACGCTGCGTCTCCGTCTTTTGCCACGAGAAAAGGACCGCGGATTTTACAAACTCCTATGCGGCTACTTGTGGATCTATGCAATCGTGGCCGGCGTGTACAACAGTTGGGCCGCCTCTTCAGACGGTCATGCTGTGATCGACGTGATAGTCGACGTTCCTTTTCTGCTATTGGGCGTGGCGTGCATGATGCGCTCACCGCAAGAGAGTGAAGCCGATCTCGATGAAGAGAAGCCGCCCCTCGCCGTTGTCATTGAGAACGGTAGTCCAATTTTTTATACGTTGGCATTGCTCGCGTTGAGCATTCCGCTGATGCGCGAACACTTTTATGTCGGGACGGTTGGCATAGTCACCGCATTAGTCGTGCACACCATACGGACGGCAGCTTTGCAAAGCCGGTTGTTGCGGACTCAGCATGAGTTGCGCGATGCAAGAGACCGCCTCGAGAAGATTGCACTCACGGACGCGTTGACTAATGCGGCGAATCGTCGTTGCTTCGACCAAAGGCTCGCACTTGAATGGAACCGCGCGGCTCGCAACCAGCTTCCGCTTGGCTTGCTGCTTATCGATATCGACCACTTCAAGAAGTTAAACGACCGCTACGGCCACCCAACGGGAGACAAGTGTCTCGTTGCGGTTGCAAGCGCTTTGCAAGCGGCTCTGCCGCGCAGTGGCGATCTGCTTGCACGCTATGGTGGCGAAGAGTTCGCTGCGATTCTGCCTGCGACGGACGAAGACGGAGCACGTCTGGTGGCAGCGAAAATGCTGGCTGCCGTCAGCTCGATGCATATCAGGAATGAGACGTCGCTTGGCGACTTTGTGACGGTGAGTATCGGGATCGCTGTTTTCGGATCGGCCGGTACGGGATCCGTGCACCAGATCGTTGAGGCTGCGGATCGAGCGTTATATCGCGCGAAAGAACGCGGGCGAAATCGCATCGAATCGATCGGACAACGGGATTTCCAAGGGACTGGATCAGTATAGCGATGGCCGGTAAAACGTGCGGCTGGTTCCTTTTGATACCGCCGGGCACCGGCAGCGCGACGGCTGCGTCGCATACTGTTTTGCCGACATCCGGATATTGTTCATACAAATAGATTTCGGATATCTTATACGAGAGAGTTAATGATCTTTTCTCTCAATTCCGGCACCTCGTTCTGTCTGTCATGGCAGGATCAGCTATCTGGTCTGTCTAACGGCGATTTTTCGCAAAGGGTTTAATTCAGCAAAGGTTTGCGAAAGAATTAAATTCTCTATTGAATTAATGACTTGGGAATCGGCCGGATTTCTATTTCAATAAGTAATCGGCAAAAAAAGGCCGACACATTGTGTCGGCCGGAAAGACTCTGGCGTCCGAGGAATGCATGCCAGAACCTGAGAGACGTTAATCAGTCAATTTTACGGATCACGGTACTGGGTGCGGGCATTATTGCCACATACCAGGATTTAACAATTGGGCGGCGTGTTTTCTCAGAACAGGGTTATTTTAGCGTGCCGACTTCACTGGGGAGTGATCATAAACGAAAAGCTTTGGCCAAGCATAAGGACGTCAAAAAAATTTGTCGATCGGCCTTCGCCCAATCCGACATCGGGGAATGCGGATGTCCGTGTAGGGATTTCCTTAATTGAATTTATTCCGTACTAATGTGATGCCTGATCGCATAGCGAATCAATTCTGAATTATTAGTGATCCCCAGTTTTTGCATGAGGCGCATTTTATGTGTGCTGATAGTCTTCGCACTGAGCGCGAACGCTTCAGCAATATCGTTGATGCTCTTTCCGGCGGCCAAAGCTTGTAACACCTGGAATTCGCGATCGGACAGCATGTCGTGCGGCGGGGTGTCGCCGGAGTGAGTGCCGAAGATCATCGAGTCCACCAGTTTCGGATCGATGAATCTGCCGCCTTCGGCCAGCTTGCGGATCGCGGCCAGCAGGATCTCCGGGTCGCTGTCTTTGGTGAGATAGCCGGTTGCGCCGGCCCGCAGCGCACGCGAGACGACCTGGGCCTCGTTGTGAATGCTCAGCACGAGCACGGGGAGGGCGGTGTACTCGGCCCTGATGCGCCGGATCAGATCGATGCCGCTAATGCCCGGCATGGTCATGTCGAGCAGCAACAGGTCGGGACACCGGGCGCGTAGTTTCTCGAGTACTTCGGCGCCTTCGGCCGCCTCGTCGGCTACGATCAGGTCGGTGGTGGTCGCGATGATCTGCTTCAGCCCACCTCGCACGATCGCATGGTCGTCTGCAATGAGGATCTTTATCATGTGCTTTTCTCGTCGGTCCTGAGCGGGATGTGAATAGAGACGGTTGTGCCCGCGCCGGGCGTGCTTTCGATCTGCAACGTGCCGCCAATCAGCCGCGCGCGTTCGCTCATGCCTAGTAATCCATAGGAATAGCGCCGGCGCGCCGCGGGCAGATCGAAGCCGCATCCGTTGTCGCTGATATGGAGTGTCAATGAGCCGTTGCTCGCGGCGAGCGTGACGTCGACGCGCGAAGCGTCGGCGTGGCGCGCAACATTGGTCAACGAGGCCTGCGCGATACGGAACACGGCCGTTGCATGCGCATCCGGCAGAACCGGTTCGCTGCCATGGATCGACAACTGGCACGGCATGCGATTACGTCGAACGAAGTCGTCCACGAGCCACTCGAGTGCCGACAGGATGCCAAAGTTTAGCGCAGCCGGCCTGAGGTGGCTGGCCACGTTGCGGACCATCCAGATGGTCTTCTCGACCAACTCACGCATGTCCTCGGTTTTTCTGGCTGCTTCCGAATCGCTGTCGAGCCGCATCCGCAACAACGACACGTCCATTTTCAGTGCGGTCAGCAATTGCCCGAGTTCGTCGTGAATTTCCATGGCGATCCACTTTCGCTCTTCTTCGCGAACCGCCTCCATGTACGCGGACAATTCGCGCAAACGCTCGCGCGATTCGAGCAGTTCCTGTTCGACCCGCTTACGTTCCGTCATGTCCTGAATCGTACCGACCAGCTTGAGCGGATGGCCAGGCCCTTCGTGTGCCGCTTCGGCGTGAAGCTGTACGATGCGTGGCGCGCCGTCTCCACCGGTCAGGCGGCAATCGAGAAAGTGCGGCTGCCGGTCAGCGAGCACCGCGCGCACGGCCCGCCGTACAGCGGCCCGATCTTCAGGGTGAATCGCCGCGCGCAGTGTGCGATAGCTGGGCCGCACGCCGTTCGGCTCCAAACCGAGGATCCGGTACATCTCATACGACCAGTGCGTCACGCCGGCGGCCGCGGTCCATTCCCAGTCGCCAAGCTTGGCCAGCCGCTGAGCGTTCGCCAGACTGGCTTCGCTGGCGCGCAATTTCTCTTCTGCCTGTTTGCGCGCGGTGACGTCGTTAAGACCGACATAGATTGCCGGGGCGTCGGCGAACGTCGCGATGCGAGCGGTCGCCACGGCCCAGAAATGCTCGCCTTCCGAATTCCTGAACTGGATCTCGTTGTTGGTGAATCCGCCTTCGTGGCGCAGAAGTTCGACCGCTCTGTCGCGCTCCGTCGGGTCGACATAGAAGTCGCTCATGTAGGTGGTGCCGCAATCGTCCACGCCGAAGCCGAACAGCCAGCGGAACGGCCCGTTCATGTAGAGGACCTGCCCGTCGTCCATGGACGTAATACACAACGGCACCGGGCTCGTCTCGACGATCGTGCGAAAGCGCGCTTCGCTCGCCACGAGTTTCGTTTCGGTCCGTATGCGTTCGTCGATTTCGACCAGCAGACTCGCATTCGCGCGCGCGAGCTGGCCGGTTCGTTCGGCGACGCGGTCTTCGAGTTCGTCGCGCACGCGAGAGAGGGCTTCTTGCGCCTGCTGGCGAACCGCCACCTCGCTCGAGAGACTTTCGTTTTGCGAACGAAGTGCCTTGTGCATGGCACGCAGCGCGAGGTGGGTGCGAATGCGCGCCAACATTTCGGCGATCTGAAACGGCTTGGTGACGTAGTCGATGCCACCCGCCGAGAATCCTTCGACGAGGTCGTCAGGATCGGCGAGCGACGTCATGAAGATCACCGGAATTTCGCGGGTCAACTCATTGCGCTTGAGCCGGCGACAGGTTTCGAAGCCGTCTATGCCCGGCATTTTCACGTCGAGGAGGATCAGGTCAGGCTGCGAAAATTGCGCCCGTTCGAGCGCCTCCTCGCCGTCGAGTGCAACGAACACGCGAAAGCCCTTGTCCTCGAGACTATCGGCCACGACACCGATGTTGATCGGCGCGTCGTCCACAACCAGAATGGTGGCCGGCTCTGCCGGGCTCGTTATGTCATTCATGGCTGGCCTTCCTCTCGAGATATTCCTCCGCGAGCAGCAGGATGGCCTTTGACTGATAGCCTTTCACGAGTGCACGCAACTCTGTTGTGAATACCAGATTGCGCTCGTCGAGGGCCGCCATCCTGTCGGCCCATTCGGCGATGGCACGCATGTCGCCGAGACGGGCGAGACGATGCAGCTTGTCGAGTTCGTCATCGGGCAACACGGGGGCGTGCGTGCGCGATGCGTCAGGATGCGGCGAGTGAGTCGCCGGCGAGTCAGTCCACTTGAGCGCCAGCAAATCCGCCAGATGGGCTTGCAGCCGTTCGAAGTCGACCGGCTTGGGCAGGAAGGCATTCGCGCCTGCGTCGGTGCTTCGTTTCGCATCGCTCCAGGAAGGATTCGCCGACACGGCAATGATCGGAATATCGCTGTGTCCCGGCAAGCGGCGCAATCTGCGTGTTGTTTCGAGTCCGTCCATTTCCGGCATCAGGATGTCGGTCATGATGAGCGACGGCGCCTCGCTGCGCGCCTTTGCGAGCCCCTCATGGCCGCTGGCGGCCTCGATGGTGTCGAAGCCCAGTTGATCCAGAAGCTCGACCAGGACCGCCCGATTGACGGGCTCGTCGTCGATCACCAGCACTTTGTGGCGCGGACCGGTGTAGCCCGTCACGCGCGGCGCGGCCGGCGTTACCGGGTCGGTGCGCGCCGCGGACGCATCGGCGACGGCCGGAGCAAGATCGAACCAGAAGACGCTCCCATGCGCGACCGTGCTTTCCGCGTGGATTTCGCTACCCATTGCGCGCACGAACTGCTGGCTGATCGCAAGACCGAGCCCGGCGCCGCCGGCGCGTCGTTCGGGGGCGCCGGCCTGCTCGAAAGGCTCGAAAATCGCGCCGAGCTTGTCGGCCGCGATGCCGATTCCCGAGTCACGCACGCAGAAGCGCACGGCGCCGGAGGGCGCACGGCTGACTTGCAGGCTGACGCAGCCTGTGTCCGTGAATCTGACGGCGTTCGCCAGCAGATTAAGCAGCACCTGCCGTAAGCGGCGCTCGTCCGCCCGCACGGCGCAGCCCAGGTCGGGGGCCAGCTCGCATAGGAATCGCAGGCGTTTTTGCTCCGCCTTCACACTGATGATGTCGCGGATTGTATCGAGGACGCCCGGCAGCGATACGTCGGCCATTTCGATGCGCATTTTGCCAGCCTCGATGCGCGCGAAATCGAGTGTGTCGTCGATCAGCGTCAGTAGATGCTCGCCGCTACGGTGAATCACTTCGACCGCGTTGCGTTGGCGCTCGCTCTGGCTGCCGTCGCGCAGCAGAATCTGCGTATAGCCGAGGATGCCGTTCAGCGGCGTGCGCAGCTCGTGGCTCATGTTCGCGAGGAACTCGCTCTTGGCCCGGTTGGCGGCTTCGGCAAGGTACCGCGCTTCCCGCTGCGCAGTGGCGTCACGCTCGGCGAGATAGGCGTCATGCAGCCGCGCGCCCATGCTGTTGAACGCGGCGACCACGCGATCGAGTTCGTCTGGCCAGCGCGGCTGGCGGCGCGGCAGGACGAACGGCTTCGGCGCCGCACGGAAGTCGTATTCGCCGACGAGTCGGGCAATCGTGGCGAGATGCCGCGTAACGAGGCGCGAGAAGATGTAGATGGTGAACAGCGCCACGATGAACGTATAGGTAGCCTGACTGATCAGAATGACCAGCGCGGTTTGCGCTAGCGCCTGATAGAGATTGGCAAGCGTCGCTTGCACATAGAGGGTGCCGATCTTCTGCTGGGCGCCGTGGATGCGATAAAAGATCGGAAATTCGCGGGATATCACGGCGCCTGTCCTGCGCTCGCCTGCCGTCACCACCAATGGCGTCGCGCTCGCGCCGGTCTCTCGTACCTCGGCGGCGCACATGTCGGCGAGCCTCAGGATGCCGTTCAGTTGAAGCTGGAGTTCTGTGCGGTTGAGCTGCCACAGACCTTCGCCGAGGCTGTCGCGATTGCTTCGGTCAATATCGGATAAACGTGTTTCGATCAGTTCGACGCCGCGGCTATAGTCGCGATAGAGCTGTAGTGCGGTGAGCAATAACGTGACCGCGCAACTGAACAGCAGCACGGTGGCCAGCAGGCGGAAAACCACGCTGTGCCTGAATCGGCCGGGCGAGACAAAGATTGAACCAACGCTATTCGCCAGCATATTTCCCCGCGAGTGCTGTGATTCTTGTTTGGGTATTCTGCACTCGTCGCCGAATTGCGGTCTATAAGGGGCCGTCGAGGAAGTCCGCCGCGGCAAATGCCGGCACTTGACCCGCTGCCTTCGCGAGCCGCACTCGCGCCCACATAATGCCGGCACCGTTCGCGGCAGTGGCGCCGCGCGGCAATGGCTCGCCGATGATTTCGCGGGCGTTGCCGATGATTTCGCGCACCAAGGTCGACTCACGAGCACTGAGTTTCGCCGCCTGGAACTGGCACAGATCCGACATGGCGTCAGCCAGACGCTTGACCACAACCGTATCGTGACCGGTCAACGGCCAGCAATGCAAAAGATAGGCGAGCGGTACCAGTTTTCTTTCTTCACACCAAAGCTCGAATAGACGTACGCACAGCTCGTCAATGCGTTCGACTGTTTTCTCGCTCGGCAAAAAGTAGTCGTTCATAACGGTGATCCGGCGATGGTATGTAAAGAACCACTTTAAACTCAGCGCTTGAGTGTCGCCGTCAGGTAGTCCGGACTATAGGCTGGTGGTTTCCTGATTTTTGGGTCAGGAAATCCTTAACGCCTATCGTCCCGCGCATCAATGCCGTTTCTTGCCGTCGAACGGATCGAGCCAGAGTTCTTTGCGATCGAGAGGCACCCATGACGGCAGCAGTGGATTCTTCAAATCGATCAGCACGCGGCGCTCGAGGTGCAGATCGGCGATGCCTTGCGCGAAGTGTTCGCGGAATAGCGCCTCGAAACTCCCGTCCTTCAGCATGGCTTCGAGGCCGTCGCGAATCCGCTGCGCCAGCAACGGCTCGCTTTGGCTGACATAGAAGAACTGCGCGTACGGGTAGCGGATGAGCAGGTGGGAGTCGATCCTCATATTAGGGTAACTCGGCTGAAAGGCTTTGATTTCACGCGTGATCTCGACTACGCCGCGCGGGAACATGTCGAAGCGGTGGTCAGCCAGCATCGGAAAAAGCAGATCGTAACGGCTGGCAGTGACGAGTGGAACGCCGGCCGCGCGGTAGATCGGGACATCGCCCCAACCCTGGCCCTGGCCAACGCTGAGTGTGCGAAGACCCTGGAGGTCGTGGATGCTGTCGAGCTTAGCCTGCTCGCCTTGATTGATCAGCGCCACGCGATAGCCGAGCAGGCCCCGGTCGATGGGAATCGGCACCGGAATTGCCGAGGCGTCGAGTTCCGGGTGTCCGGGCTCGCTTGCCAGGACGTTGATCAGGCGGCCCGATATCACCTCGTCGATCTCGCGCTGGGCCGACATCGGTGAAAAATAGGCGTCGATGATGTACGGGCCGTAGGCCGCTACGGTGTGGTTCAGCGCGGAGATAAGAAAGGCCCAGCGGCCCTCCCTCACCACGTCCCCGGATAGGCGAAGAATTCGCACATGAGTGACGACGGCGGTCGACGGGACGGGCGAGCCGGCGCTGCCGAAGGCCGGGCTCAATAAGGCGCCGGCAATGAGGGGGAGCACCACTGATGGTTTGAAGCGTCCGCGGAATCTGGCGCGGCGGATTCCATCAATGTGATCGAGGACGGACATGAGTAGCCTGAACCGGAAACGACGGGTAAGCCGCAGTATGGGTTCGAGGGGCGGCTTTGGCCAAATTCAATAAGGAACTGGGCCATCGATCGCAATGAGGTGATGAACAGGATCGTCGCCACAAAGTCGGGGTGCACAGGTCGTATTGATCGGGTTGCCGGGGGCCCAGCAGACCTTGCCACTCTGGCGCTATGCTAGCGGCTTCGGCTACTTCGAGGAGCAATGATGCAACGGACTGCAGGATCGATGATCACGTTTAACCGCCCTGACGGCAAAGACGTTCAGGGTTATCTGGCCAAGCCGCAGAAGCTGGAAGGCGCGCCTGCCATCGTCGTGATTCAGGAATGGTGGGGCTTGAACGACCAGATTCGCGGCGTGGCGGACCGGCTTGCGCAGGCCGGCTATCTGGCGCTGGTGCCCGATCTCTTCCGCGGCAAGTCGACGGTTGAAGAGGCTGAGGCGAACCATTTGCTGAGCGCACTCGATTTCGGCGATGCCGCGACACAGGACGTGCGGGGCGCCGTCCAGTATCTGAAGCAGCACTCGGCAAATGTCGGCGTGACCGGCTATTGCATGGGCGGCGCGCTGACTTGGCTCGCGCTATGCAATATCCCTGAAGTATCGGCCGGGGTGGTGTGGTACGGCTTCCCTCCGCTCGAGTACATCGACGCATCGAAAATCAAGGTTCCGGTGCTCGGTCACTGGGCGACGCAAGACGAATTCTTCCCGGCTGAAACGGTCGACGCATTGGAGTCCAAGCTCAGCGCGGCCAATGTCGACGTCGAGTTCCATCGCTATCTTGCGTACCACGCGTTCGCGAACGAAACGGCAGTCGGGCCGGGCCGCATCTCCAGGACCCAGTTCGATCCGGTCTGGGCGCAGCAGGCCTGGGACCGCACGCTGACCTTCTTCGGCCGCACGCTCTGGAAGTAAGCGGCAAGCGCGGACCCGCATTGAAAGGTGGACGCAAGCCGCGACCTGATCCCGTCAGCCAGCAGCGAGCCCGGTCGGCGTTTCTTATGCCGACCGGCTCTCGCGGCCGGACACCTCATGAAGTATTCCATTGCAAAACTCGTGAAGGATGAGGGTGGCGGCGCGCCAATCTGTTTACCTATACTCCCCTCACTCTGTAAGGCAGCCCAGTCGCCGTAATACCAACAAGCGCAAACAAAAGCCAACAAGACGGAGCCTCACATGCCTGTAGCGATGCGGAACGCGGCCCTCGTGCTGCTGACATGTTTCACGTTGGACGGCAGTGCTTATGTGCAGGCCGGCTCCGGCTGCGATGAGGGATGCAAGGCCCGCGGCCAGCTACTCGAACAGCGCGTCACGCTACGGCTCAGCGCCGCGGCGTTTTCGAAACTGCTTGCATCGAACGCATCCGGTCAGCAACTCGCGCAGATCGCCGGTGCGCCCGCTTGCGGGGTGGAGATCGTGACCTTCCGCTACCGCACCATCGGCGGCGCGGGCGAGCCTACCACCTCCAGTGGCGCGCTGATGATTCCGGGCGGACGGTCGGCGGCATGTAGCGGGCCGCGTCCGCTGATGCTCTACGCGCACGGCACGACCGCGTACCGCAACTACAACATTGCCGATATCACGCAAACCGATCCGGGCAACGGCGACGGCGCCGGGGAGGGCATCAGCGTGGCCGCCATGTATGCGGCTCAGGGGTATATCGTGGTGGCGACCAACTACGCGGGCTATGCCGGCTCCGACCTTACGTATCACCCGTACCTGAACGCCGACCAGCAATCCGCCGATGTGATCGATTCGCTGCGGGCGGCGCGGACCGCACTGAGTGCAGTGAAAGCGGAGAGAAAGACTCGTGAGAACGGCAAACTCTTCGTTACCGGCTATTCGCAAGGCGGCTTCGTGGCTCTCGCGACGCATCGTGCTTTGCAGGCGGCCGGTGTCAAGGTCACGGCATCCGCGCCGGGATCGGGTCCGTATGCGCTTGCCGCCACTGCGGACGCGCTCATCGAAGGCGAGGTGAACCTGGGGTCGACGCTGTTCACGACCTTGATCGTGACGGGCTACCAGCATGCCTACGAGAACATCTACCGCAAGCCCGGCGACTTCTATGAAGCGGCCTATGCCCCGGGCATCGAGAATCTCCTGCCGAGCCTGCAGCCGCTCAATACGCTATTTTCGAATGGGAAACTGCCCTCGACGCAACTCTTCAGCAGCGTTCCGCCCGCGCCGCAATATGCTTCGATGACACCGCCGACTTCGCCGCCCCTCACCCCGCCCTCGCTGACGCCAGTGTTTGCTGCCGGATTCGGCAACGCCAATCTCGTGCGCAACGCCTATCGGCTGAGTCTTCTGGAAGATGCTTCCGCCAATCCCGATGGCGCGTTTCCCAACAGCACGGTGGCCTTGACGCCGGCCGCGAATCCGATGCATCCGTTGCGCCAGGCGTTCAAGCGCAATGACTTGCGCAACTGGCTGCCGCGCGCGCCGGTTCTGCTGTGCGGCGGCGGCTCGGATCCCACCGTGTTTTTCTTCAACGCGCGCATCGAGCAGGCCTACTGGCAGAACGCCAAAGTGCCGGCAGGGCTCACGTCAGTGCTGGACGTGGACTCTCCGATCTCCGGGCCCAACGATCCGTACGCGCCCATCAAGCAGGGTTTCGCGAGCGCGAAGGCGACGCTCGCGAATCAGGCTGTAGCGGGCGGCGCGACTGACGGCGGCGCCTCGGCTGTGCTTCAGGCCTATCACGGAGAACTGGTGGCGTCGTTCTGCATGGTCGCCGCCCGGGCCTTCTTCACGAACTTTTGAGCGCTGGCATCTGCGGCTATCATGCGCAGACAACGAGACTGCGCAGGGGAAAGCTTTGACCACCGATTCCGTGCCTAGGGACGCGGCGCCTTCGGCGTGCATTTACAGTCACTTTGATACGCACCGCGAAGCGCCGCGCGAGCAACTGCCCGCATGGCGGGACCGGCTCGGCCACTTTCTCGACGTGCCGATCTCGCGCTGGCAACTGGCCGATGGCTTTAGCGGCACGATCGACAGCTACAAGGCCGCCGATCTGACATTCATGGATTGCCGCACGGACCCGGTTTCGCAGGCGCGATCCGTCGCTCGCATTTCCACCGATTCGGTCCGCCAGTTCGTCTTTCATGTCGCCGTGGAGGGCAGCATCGAGACCGGGACGGGTCTGTATCCGAAGCGCAAAGCGCTGCAAACGAGGCCGGGCATTCTCGCGCTGGATATGAACCAGCCGATGCAGATGGTGCGTAGTGCGTGCCGAGTGCAGGCTTTTTTCCTGCCGCGTGCGCTGGTTGAATCCGTCTTGCCGGAAGCGGAGTCGATTCATGGCAGCGCGATCGAATACGACTCGCCGCTCGCGCGTATGATTCCGGGCCATCTCGCCGACCTTACCCAGAACCTGCACAAGATGAATGGGCAGGAAGCGTATCGCGCGATGCGCACCTGTGCGTTGTTGATTGCGGCGGCCTTCGGCAAGGAGGCGCGTCTGACCGGCAACGCACGCGCGGCCGCTCGTACCGCTATGTTCGCGACGGCGCGCCGCTATATCGAAGCCAATCTGGGGCAGGCGGATCTCACGCCGGAGAGCGTGCTCGCCGCGTCGCAACTTTCGCGGCCCACGTTGTATCGTCTCTTCGAACCCGAAGGCGGACTGGTCGCCTATATTCGCAACCGGCGGCTGCGTGAGGCGGCAGATGAACTGCATCGCTATCCGGAGAAGGCGATCGTCGAAATCGCTTATGGCGTGGGCTTCAATAGCGCGTCGGATTTCAATCGCGCGTTTCGTCGTGCGTACGAGATGTCGCCGAGTGATTTTCGGGCGTTGACCCGGTAGACGCGGTTTCGCAAAGCCCTATGAGGACAACCAGCCGCGCTCGATTGGCCACGCCAGCAGCTTGCGGTACACCTTGACAAGGCTGCCTGTCACCGTGGCGCCGCCCAGCCGCCACAGCGGCGCGATCAGCAGGAACGCCACGCACGCCACGGCGACGGCGCCAACCATGTCAAGCGGGAAGTGGACGCCGACAAACACGCGCGCCCAAGCCACGGCAAGTCCGGACAGCAGGATCGCCATGCCGTACCGCCTTACTCCGCCCAGCAACAAGGTCAGCGCGATGGTGGCGAAGAGGGTCCCGTGGTCGCTGGGGAACGACGAGTCGGGCGCATGCTCCAGGAACGTATGGCCGATTCCGATCACGAATGGCCGAGGGTGCGGCCAAACCAGACCGATAATCTGACTGATCCCGAGGGCGAGCATGGCTACGCAAAATGCGCGCACGGCGACTTCACGCTGACGCGCATCGCCGAAGAGCCATATCGCGATCAGCGACAGCGGCACGAGATAAATGACGTAATCGGCAATCATTCGCGCCATGTCGATTTGCCAGGCGGGTGTCGATGGCGTGGCGTTGATCATCAGAAAGAGCGCCTGATTGAACGCTTCGAGTGTATTCATGCGGTGAGGTTTTTGAGGGGCGTGTGATGAATCGTGCCCCCAATCTTAGCGGGCCAGGCTTAGGAGAAGCTTAGGGGCGGGCGGAAGCGATTGACAGAATCGTCCGTCGCCGGGCCGTGTAATCTGTCGATGCATGTCGGCAAACATGCCGCCGGCATAGGCAAACATCAAACGAAACCAGGTGGCGGCTACTGCGGCGGCCGCTATGCTTCAGGCGCAGTGGGCGAGGCGATCGTGATGAACCCGGACGAGCACCGTGACTTTATCGTGCGCACCATGTCGGCCAACGATGTGGCGTTGGCGGTCGAATGGGCCGCAGCGGAAGGATGGAACCCCGGCCTGCACGATGCCGAATGCTTTCGCGCCGGCGACCCTAACGGGTTTTTTATCGGAGAGTGGCGCGGCGAACCGGTTGCCTGCATTTCCGCGATCGCGTACGGCGAGCACTTCGGCTTTATCGGTCTATATATCGTGAAGCCGGCGTTTCGCGGCAAAGGCTTCGGTATGCGCGTCTGGCAGCACGGCATGGACTATCTGGGTAAGCGCAATGTCGGATTGGACGGCGTTGTCGCTCAGCAGGCGAATTACAGGAAGTCCGGCTTTCGGCTTGCGTATCGCAACATTCGCTTTCAGGGTGTCGTTCAGGCATCCGCCCAAAACGTGACGGGTTCGAACATCCGTTCGAACATTTTGAATGCGTCGGCGCTGCCGTTCGAGCAACTACTCGACTACGATCGCCAGTGCTTTCCCGCCGCGCGTGAGCGTTTTCTCGCGACTTGGCTCGGCCAGCGTGACGCCACGGCGCTGGCCGTAGTTCGTGACGGTCAGGTTGCGGGCTGCGGCGTAGTGCGTCGTTGCAGAACGGGTTGCAAGGTCGGTCCGCTCTTTGCTGATAGCGACGAGATCGCGAGCGATCTGTTCGATGCGTTGGTGGCGCGCATGCCGGACGAGGTCATCGTGCTCGATGTGCCGGAGACTAATCCCGCTGCCGTCGCGCTGGCGGAACGGCATGGCATGACAAGCGTTTTTGAAACCGCGCGGATGTATACACAGGACTCGCCTGCTATTCAAATCGAACGCGTATTTGGCGTGACCTCATTCGAACTCGGGTGAGCGGAGCACACGTCTGCGCCTTTGCGCGCGATGCCGTCTGGGGTGCGTCTTATGAACCGCAGACGGCAAGTTCATCGTTTGATACGAACGTATGCGCTACTTCCATTTTGAGCCGAGATTCTCCAGTCCGGCTTTCATGAGGTCCTGCGGCAACATGACGACGCGAAACTCGCAGTCGGCGTTAAGCTTCAGAAAAAATGGTTCTGCGAGTGCGGGAATTCCCGATGGTTCATCGAGGTTCACGATGAGTACCGCGCCACGTGTTCCGTTCTGCTCGGTGAAGTAGGCAGCTTCTGGTTTGATGTCTTCAAGTATTCGCCCTATCACTTCGCCGACAGTGCCATCGCGCACTAGCGTGTTGAACGGTTCGTGCGGAATACGTATGTTGAGTAGCATGCGCATGTCATCCTCCTGGTTGATGCCCAAAGGGCATCTTAAGGATAGGAGCTTTATGCGCTGCGAGCGCCAGGGTTAGCACTGCCGAGTGCCGTCGTCGTCATTCTGTTTCGCTATCGTCGCTGTCGTTGCTGTTTGCATTGGCGCTCGCTGTTTCATGAACCATCGCGTTGGCCGCCAACGCGCTCGCCAGTTCCGGATGCGCTTCCTTGCGTTCGCTGTAGCGATTGGTCAGGTAATCTGAACGGTCGCGTACCAGCAACGTGAACTTGTACAACTCCTCCATCACGTCAACGACGCGATCGTAGTAGGCGGAGGGTTTCATCCGGCCGTCGGCGTCGAATTCCTGATACGCCTTTGCCACCGACGACTGATTGGGGATCGTCACCATGCGCATCCATCGGCCCAGCACGCGCAAGGCGTTGACGGCGTTGAACGATTGCGATCCGCCGCATACCTGCATCACCGCGAGCGTGCGTCCTTGTGTGGGGCGCACGCCACCGCTTTCGAGCGGCAGCCAGTCGATCTGATTCTTGAACACCGCCGTGAGCGTACCGTGACGCTCCGGGCTGCACCACACCTGTCCCTCCGACCATTCCGACAGTTTGCGTAGTTCGACGACCTTCGGATGATCGGCCGCTACGCTGTCCGTGATCGGCAGGCCGTGCGGATCGAAGATGCGTGTTTCGGCGCCGAATTGGCGCAGGATGCGTTCGGCTTCGAAAGTAAGCAGTTTGCTGAATGAAGTGGGACGCAACGACCCGTACAGCAGCAGAATTCGCGGGGCGTGTTGCGAAATCGCGTGCGGTTCGAGTTTTTGCGGATCCGGCGCGTGGAAATGTGGGGCGCTGATGTTAGGCAGATTCCCGAACATCAACGAACCCTCCGTCCCGCGCTGTCGATCACATGCTCGCCGTCCTCTTTGATAAACGCCCCCTGTTGCGCTGCGGGCAGGATATCGAGGACCACCTCGGACGGTCTGCATAGGCGTACGCCGAGCGGGGTGACCACAATGGGGCGATTGATGAGGATCGGATGCGCCAGCATCGCATCGAGCAATTGTTCATCGCTCAAGGATGCGTCCGCGAGACCGAGTTCGGCATATGGCGTGCCTTTCTCGCGCAGCGTGGCGCGCACGGTGAGCCCGGCGCGTTCGATCAGGTCCTTCAGTGTGGCCCGATCAGGTGGGTTCTTCAGATACTCGATGACCTCCGGCTCGATGCCGGCATTGCGAATCATTGCAAGCGTATTGCGCGAGGTGCCGCAGTCGGGGTTGTGATAGATCGTAACGCTCATACACGTTGTCCTCATTGTCCTTTAACGCTGTGTTTTTGCCTCGTACCAATGCTGCGAACGATTGACGACGCTGACCACTAACAGCATCACCGGCACTTCGATCAGCACGCCGACCACCGTGGCAAGCGCTGCACCCGAATGAAATCCAAACAGGCCGATCGCCTGGAAGAGTTGCGGAAGCAGTTGCCCGACCAGGATGCCGACTACGATGCACAGCGCTACCCAGACGGTCATATAGCGCTCGAAGAATCCGATCGCCGGCCGTGCGCCACGCGCCACTGTGCTACCGGTGCTCATTTTTCGCAGCAGCCGGGGAGGTCGCTCGCGGCGCACGGTGCGCCGGCGCAGCAGTTTTCGGTCAGGAAGCCGATCAGGCCCGTCATCGCGTCGAAATTCGCCGAATAGATGATGAAGCGCCCGTCCTGCCGGGGTGTCACCAACCCGGCATGCGACAGGTCTTTGAGGTGAAAGGAGAGGCTCGATGGGGACAGTCCGAGCTGCTGCGCGATTTCACCGGCGGCGATGCCATCCGGCCCCGCGACGACCAGCAAACGGAAGATCGCCAGCCGCGATTCATGAGCGAGCGCGCCAAGGGCGCGTACAACAAGGTTCGAGTCCATGGCCGAACGATACGCCCATCGTTTTCATATTTCAAGTATTGTTGAAATGATATCGCCGATGAGCGTATGTGCGAGCAGAACCTGTTGCATTGGTGATGTGGTGCGTTAGGCGGCGTTGAACGCCGCCTCGTAATGTCACGACCGTTGCATCCAACCCGCTCAGTTGCCGAACAACGAGTGCTGGGTCCCACGGCTTGGCGCCGGGCGTGCTGGTTTCACAGCCGTTTCTCTGACGCCAGTTCCCGGAGTCGCGCTTGAAGTCGCAGCCGTTGCAGTAGCCGCAGCGTCATTCGAATCCGCAGCCGCTTCCAGCGAGGTCTGCCCGGCTTCCAGCGACAGAAGAAACATCTTGTTCACGAGTCCGCCGGCAAAGCCGGTCAGATCGCCGGACGCGCCGATCACGCGATGACACGGCGCCACGATCGAGATCGGATTTTTGCCGTTCGCCGCGCCCACGGCGCGCACCGCGTTGATGTTTCCGATTTGCGTCGCGATGTCCGAGTAGCTGCGCGTCTCGCCGAACGGGATCGTCAGGAGCGCCGCCCAAACTCTCTTCTGAAAGTCCGTTCCCTGGAAGTCGAGTTCGAGGTCGAACCGGTCTCTCGTCCCCGCGAAATATTCATTCAATTGCCGCTCGGTTTCGATCAGGATCGCGCGGTCATTCGCCTCGGCCATTTCCGGCAGGCGCACCCGGTTCGGCTTGTCGTTTTCCCACAGAATGGCGGCGAGCCGGTTGCCGTTTGCCACGAGCTTCAGTTCGCCGACGGGCGAATTCATTGACTTGTATGCGTATGTCACTTTGCTGGATTCCTGACTGGCTGGAGACTGAGATGGCTTGATGCGAGGCTGCGAACTTCGCTCTGCCATGGCTCCGATACCTGACAGCTTAACCCTCGTCCTCGCCGAGGTCACGCCGGATCTTGCTATCCAATTCCGCGCGCGGCCCACGACTCAGTAGAATTGATACCTTCGGCACATCGCTCACCGGCAACCGGAACTCTTCTCTACGACTGTGACAAGCACCCTCGAACAACTGCGGGCCGGACAACTGGCGGGTACTCGCCGACTTAAACTGGCGTGCGGGCTGAGCGAATTTCCACGCGAGATTTTCGATCTGGCCGATACGCTGGAAATTCTCGATCTATCGGGCAATGCACTTACGAGGCTGCCCGATGATTTGCCACGGTTAAGCAAGCTGCGCATCATTTTTGCGTCTGACAACCCCTTCACCGAATTGCCGGAAGTCCTCGGGCAGTGCTCGCAACTGAGCATGGTCGGCTTCAAGGCAAACCGCATTCGCAAGGTCTCGGGTCAATCGCTGCCGCCGCTGCTGCGCTGGCTGATCCTCACCGACAACGAGATCGACACACTGCCTGCGGAAATCGGCACCTGCACGCAACTTCAGAAGTTGATGCTTGCAGGTAACCGGTTGCGCACGCTGCCCGAAGAATTGGCGGCCTGCTCGCGTCTCGAACTGCTGCGTCTCGCGGCGAATCAACTCAGCGAACTGCCTGCATGGTTGTTGCGCTTGCCGCGGCTTTCCTGGCTGGCTTTCGCCGGCAATCCGTTTAGCGAAGCGCTGGAGACAGCGGCACTCACCGATACGCCGAGTGCCGATATTCGATGGGATGAGTTGAAACTTGAACAGCAGTTAGGCGAGGGCGCCTCCGGTGTCATTTATCGCGCGGCGCTTCTTGCTCGTCACGAACATGCGAGTAGGCCTGTGGCCGTCAAGTTGTTCAAGGGCGCGGTGACGAGCGATGGATTGCCGGACTGCGAGATGGCGGCCTGCATTCGTGCCGGCGATCATCCGAATCTGATCCCGGTGGTGGGCAAGGTGAAGGGCCATCCGGCGGGCACGCATGGCCTGGTGATGGAACTGATCGACCCGCAATTCACGAACCTCGCCGGACCGCCGAGCCTCGAGTCATGCACGCGTGATGTCTACGATGCCGACACGCGCTTCGAGTTGGCATCGGTGTTACGCCTTGCATACGGCATGGCGTCGGCAGCGTGTCATCTGCATCGGCAAGGTGTGATGCATGGCGATCTGTACGCGCACAATATTCTGCACGGTGGCCAAGGTCGCGCGCTGCTGGGCGATTTTGGCGCGGCGTCTTTCTACGCGACTGATGATCGCGACTTCCGCTTCGCGCTGCAGCGCCTGGAAGTCAGGGCGTATGGTTGTCTGCTGGAGGAATTGATCGACCGATGCGACTTGGTGGCTGCTCAAGCGGACATTGCAGCGAAGCTGGTAGCGTTGAAAGAGAATTGCTTGAGCGAGGAGATCGACAGCCGGCCGTTATTCGACGAAATCACTGCCGTTTTGCGGCAGCTAACGGGCACCGGAGATCGGGACACTGCAGCGTTCGCTGCGGTTTGATCCGTCGTCCGTGTGGTCCAAGGAGAGAAAATCAATGACGCAGAGGATGCGCCGCCGCGTGCTGGTTGCCGGCACGCTTGCTGCGGCAGGCCTGACAGGTGCGGTTCGTGTCGATGCCATGCAGGGTGGCAAGCTGAAGATCGCCCTCGTGTTGAAGTCGATGACCGATCCGTTCACGGTAGCTATGGCGAACGCTGCGCAGAATTATCAGAAGCACTTCGCGTCGCAGTTCGGCTTGACCATTCGCGGCACGGCAACAGAGCACGACACTGCCGCGCAGATCCGGATGGTCGACGAATTGATCAAAGCGAAGATGAACGCGATCGTCATCGCGCCGACTGACTCGAAGGCGCTGACAGCGATCGTGGCGCGGGGGATCAAGGCCGGCATCATCATGGTTACCATCGATAACCCGCTCGATGACGCGTCGCAGGATGCCGCCCACATCTCCGTGCCCTTCGTCGGTCCGAACAATCGAAACGGCGCAAAGCAGGTTGGCGATTATCTTGCGGAGCGGCTCAAGGCGGGCGATCAGGTCGGGATCATCCAAGGCATTTCCGCCGACCGCAATGCGCAGCAACGCACGGCCGGCAGCAAGGACGCAATGAACGCGGCCGGCATGAAGATCGTCGCGATACAAGCCGGCGACTGGGACTATGGAAAAGGACGGGATGTTGCGTCGAAGATGCTAGGAGACTATCCGCAGATCCGTGCGTTGATGTGCGGCAACGACAATATGGCGATGGGGGCGGTGGATGCCATTCGTGATGCAGGGAGAACCGGCGGCGTCTACGTCACCGGCTATAACGACAGCGAGGCGATCAAACCGCTGCTCCTCGACGGCCGCGTGCTCGCGACGATGAACCAGTTTGCCGATCGGCAAGCTGTGTTCGGTGTCGACGTGGCGTTGAAGGCAGTCACTGAGCACAGAAAACAGAGCGATTTGTCGCGCGCCATTGAAACGCCGCTGCAACTGGTGACTGCTGCAAGTCACTGAGGTAGAAAATCTATTGCCTACCGCCCATAGTGCCTGTGCGGCGAATCTTACGGGCACGCCGCCGATGCGTTGTTCACCCGGATCGGACTTTCTGTTGCCACGAATCGCACTTCTCGGCGTTGACATCATCTCTTTCGAGGTCGCTTTCCTCGTCGATCCACCGTCGGGCCCATTCGAGCGCGTACTGCTGCGCAGCCTCGAAGCTCGTGAAGCTCGGACCGATAAGTCCGGAACGGGCGATGCGCTGCGCGTCCCTCACGATCTCGGCCCATCCACGAAACCGGGCGTTCGCCACCCGATCGGCCGCAACGTAGATGACGTAGCCACGCGGATCGGATTGGCGCTTGCCTTGTGAGGCGAGGCCCATCCATGGCGAGGCAGGCCGGTGGATGGATTGAGGGGCGTTCATCGAGCTGCGGGATTCGACGCGCTCAGGCGCAACAGGCGAAGAATCCTGGAGCTGCTGGGCGACTTGAGTGAACGTATCCATGCTATGGGGCGGCTGGCGTGCGCCATGCGGCGTTTGCCACGACGCCTGACTTGTCCAGAACACCTTGCGAAGGCCCTCGTCCTTGGATTGACGGTCGACGGAGCGGGGCTGGACATGTTGTGGTTGCAACCGGCCATCCGGACCGCAGCGGAACGTGCGGCCGCGGCTCGAAAGAAGCCCGTGCATTTCCGCAAGGGCGCCGGTCCCACGCCACTTTTCGAAGCGTGACCGGCACGTCGGCACCGACGGATAGGTGTTCGGCAACCTGGACCAGGGTTCGCCAGTCACCAGTACCCACAGCACGGCATTCGCCACCAGACGAACTTGCGCGCGAGGCCGGCCGCGTTGCCCATGAACGATGACGTCATCCGACAGAACGGGCGCCAGCAGAAGCCACTCTTCGTCACTGATTTCGTTAAACTGCACGCTATTTCCCCTCATACCAGTCGCGTTACGCGGGTTCGATATCTCCCGTTCACGCTACCCGCTGCTCATCGCCCACGTTGTCATGGCCGACAGAACAAGCAGGTCTTCGACGCAATCCGATAACTCGCAGAGTTCCTGAAATGACGCGTCGTTGGCGTCATGCAGATGGTGTCGCCTGAGATCGCGCAGCGCGTTGCCAAGGCGCCGGATGGCCTCGGGATCGCTGTTTGTCAGTGGCCAGCCTTTTAACAGGTACGTTAGCGGCGCGACGCTTCGGCTTTCGCACCACAGATCGAACAGATGGATGCACTTCGCGTTGATATGCTCAACCGCGTTTTCGCGTTCAGACAGATACGGAACCATGGCCACGCTCAGCAACAGGACGATTGACGAGTCTTCATCCTATGTGGATAGTTATCGCAGCGCTGTCAGGACATCAAGAAAGAAGGGCCGGTCAATGCTGAACTTCGTGTCAGGAAATCCCTATACGTTGCCTGTATTTTCCCTGTCGATTCGGCGCACCGGTAGTCTGAACTGACCGTGATGCGATCAGATACCGCCTCGTCGGCGAAAAAACGAAGCTGTATTAATCGGCGCAGTGGTTTGATTAGGAGAATCCTGACATTCGAATCAGCCGTTCCTTAATGAACTATCCGGTGCTCCCGACGGAACCGCCGCTTCCAGCGCCTTACGATGACTTCACTTGCATCACGGAGTGTAGACATCGTGGCTGAAAAATCGTTGCGTGGGATCGTTGGAAAACTGCTTGGCACGGAATGCCGCCAGTCGGTCCGCGTGCTGTCGATACATCGGTCACGATCTGGCCGGACTCGTCGTGTGTGCGTCGAAGTGCAACGGCCGGGCGGTTCGCTTGCGCTGTTTTTCTTTCGGCACAGCGACGGAATCTGGCACGTGTTTCCGCCCAGAGACGCTCGTCCTGCGATGAGCACCGCCGTATTGCCGCAGAACGGCGAGACAATGGCGAAGGAGGCAGTGCATGGCTGAAGATCTGTCGAATGAATTTTCGCTGGACGAAGCAGGTCTGCGCGCATGGATGCTGGCGTGGTACGACCATGCCGTTTCAGTCGGCTTCCTCTGTCCGCCGTTCATCATGAACGACGTCATGGCTGAACGGCTTGAGGGCTATTTCAGAGTGGGACTCACGCCGGCCGAAGGTGCGGAAGCATTTTTCGGCGTCGCGCACTGACTTCGGTACATCAATATTCGACGTCAGGGCGTTACTTGCGTGCCGCAGTCGAGGTTAAACGCCCCTGTTCAGGTCCCCATTTTCTGCCGCTTGACTGGCTGGCCGTGGCCGTGCGGCCCCCACAGCTCACGATAAAGTTCTGATGATTCTCGTGTTCGCCAGGCGCCGCCACATAGGGATAGTCCTGATTTCGCTATGCTTTACGAATGGTAAATATTGTACTAGTCTAAATTGTACAATCGGAAAACATAATAATCATCATCGAAATTGGGTGAATCGAAAAGATCAGGGTCGATTGTTGGCGAAAGTCCGCTCTTCGAATCTTGGCCTGCTGTACGCGAGTTCGGCGTAGTGTTTCCGGGCAATTTCGCGTAGCGGGGGGAAGGGGACTATGTGTCGGTATGGAGGCAAGCCAAATGAGTCCAATTACAGTGAATTCCGCACCAGAGCGTGTGAGATTCGCGCAGCAATCCCTTCGTTCTGTGGTGGAGAAATGGCTTAGGCCAACGCCGGCCGCACCTGCCCGAGTGAGCGACTTCAGTCGAATGGCAATCGGCGGCACGCGCGTCGTGCGCGTCGAGGTGTCGCGGCAGGAGCGACGGGTTTCCTTCTTGTTCTTCCGGCACATCGACGGTACGTGGAATGTTTTTCCGCCAGCTACACCGCGTCCGATGACCAAATTCTATTGAATGATACCTGCGCCGGCCAAACGCCTGGACGGCCGTCATTTGAGTGTGTCGGCGACGAAAGTGTCCGCCAATGCAGCCCTGTGCCTCCTTGCTCTTCTGCAAGTTTTTCTCGTCGTGCCATGCCAGGCAAAGCTAACACGGCACACGAGAAGTTAACACGGGGCGTTTATGAAACCACTTCTGGCGTAGCACGGTGGCGTGTGTCTCAAGAGCCGAAAAAAATATCGCAGAAACTGGCAGGTCCGACGCAGGTCGACGGATTTGAGGGATGCATATCCTGTTTTTTGTGGCCAGAATCGGTCGTGCCTTTCATTTCGGCGCCCATGCCACTGTCGCTTTCTTGCTGCTGGGGCGTGGCGGCTTGCTGTTCAGCGTCCTGGGCGGCTGCCTTCGCCTCCGCAGCCTGGATATCGGCAGGATAAGTCGCGTCATCGCTGGTCGACGGATTGTATCCAGCCTGTTCGAGTTTGATGAGGTCGGCGCGTACCTGCGCTCTGGTGAGCGGGACGGACGCGGACTGCGCAAAAGTCGATGTGGAGATGGCGACCGCACTGAGCGTCAGTGCCAACAGGGTGAGCTTTTTCATGATTGCGACTCCTTCCAACAAAGGCCCCGGTTTGCCGGGGAACTGGTGAATCACGTTGATGTGTGGCTTAAGAGCCGGAATAAATAGTGCAGAAGCTGACAGGCCCAACGCAGGCTGACGGATCTGAAGAAGGTGTATTCCGTTTGATGTGGCCGGCATCGCTCGTGCCTGTCGTTGCGACACCCATCCCACTGTCGCTGTTTTGCTGCTTGAGCCGCGCGGCCTGCTGTTCAAAGATCGGCGCAACGTCCGGGTACGACGTGTCACTTACAAAATTCAGCCCGTTGCGTTCGGCTTCGATCAACTCCTGCCGCACCTGCGCCCGGGTCTTTTCTTGAGCCTGCGCATTGATCGCAATGCTCGCTGCAGCAGCGAGAATTAGAGAGAAAATCATCGTTCGCTTATTCACTTTGGACTCCAATATAAATAACGGGAAGTTGCTGGTTCTGCATCATGAAGCGCGCTCACACTACGGTATACCGGGAGCGGGCGCCGCTTATTCCCAAAGTTGCCAAGGGTGCAGGTAAAACATGATGCATTGGCGACCGCGTCGCCTGGCAAGCCTACGTTGACGGAAATCTCGAAGGATGCTGGGAGGAGGCGCCTCCCGCGAAGTTCCTGTAGATCAGATTCCCATGCGTCCAGCAACGCCGTCGCGGTCGATGAACTTGTGTTTCAACGCGGCTGCGACATGCGCAATCATCAGGAGTGCAAGCGTCAGCACCAACCCGCGGTGCAGCGTGCTATTCCCGGTCGGTTGCCAACACACCTGTCCTTCGGGAATAACCTCACTCGAGTTGCGGTATAGACAAGACACCCTCCCGATGCTTCGGGACCGGTGAACGACCGCTCGGGAGAAGGACATGAGACGTATCTATTTGCTATTGCCGAATGTGCATAGTGCACAGATGACTATCAACGAACTTCTGTTATTGCGGGTCGAGTGGCGACATATCCACGTGATCGCCAATCACAATGTGCCGCTCGAGGATTTGCCAGAAGCAACCCTGGCGCAACGCAGCGATCTGTTGCCGGCCCTCGCGAGAGGGGTGGCGATGGGCGGCCTCACGGGGACGCTGGCCTCACTGGTCGCACTGGCGTTCCCGCCGGCCGGCCTGACGATTGCAGGCGGCGCGGTCGTGGCGATCACGCTTTGTGGCGCCGGCTTTGGTGCATGGACGGCGACGATGATTGGCGTCGATGTGCCGAATACGCGGCTCAAGCGCTTTGAACAGGCTATAGAAAAAGGCGAACTGCTGATGATGGTCGACGTCGTGAAAGATCGCGTCGAAGAAATCGAGGAGGCGATCAAACTGCGTCACGCCGAGGCCGACATCAAGGGAACGGACCCGACGATTCCGGCGTTTCCGTGACGCTGCGTAATGCCATCTGGTTCCATCGCAATGACGCAGTCCGCCATGATGTGCGGATCAATATGAACGACAGATAGCTCGTTGTCGTGAGGGGCGGCGCGGCGAGGTGATGCCCTCGCCTCGAACGCTGCATTTTGCGTTGCACAACCATCGCCCGCGGCAACACCTGACTACCGTGCATCACGTCGCGTACGCGAGCAACGATGTACGCGGAATACTGGCGACCGTCTGTACCTCAAGGCACCGGCTTCACCTGCCCATTCTGGCCGGCGCTCATCAGTGCGTTTTGTTCCGCTCGATGTTTGGCGGCAACCTTCTCTTGCGCAGCCTGAAGATCTGCGGGATATGAACCGTCGTCGCCCTGGGACGGGTTGTAACCCGCCGCCTCCAGTTCGTAGAGTTCATGCATGACCTCTGCGCGCGTGACTCGATGTGTCAGCGGGTCAGGCATGGTTTGCGCAAACGCGCCAGCTGAAGTCGAGATCAGAATCGCGCCGGCGACCGCCAGGTTGCGCAGCGACTGGTCGAATAACCGACGTTGTGAGATTGATTTCATGACGATACTCCTGGTGTTTCAAGGTGCTGGTTCGCGGGATAGAGAGGGCGAGCCGAGAATCAGATGAATGACAGCGACTCAGGGTTGGCTCGACCTGACAAGATGAATCTGTTCATTTCAGATTCCTTAGTATCTGGTGGAAATTGCGAGATGTGCATTGAGTTAACCGCAGTTGGCCGACGGATATTCCCGGGTTTGTGAAAAAGAACGCGGGGACCCTGCAACACGCCAAATAATTTCGAGCTAGATGGGAATAAACGTGCGGCCGACCTGGAAGACGCTGTCATCCGGCCTCGTCGTCAAGCCGGATGGAGCCACACGCGAACGACCGGGAGGTCGGTTGACGTCGAGCAGGTCGCGCATGGTTGGAACACGGACATCCATGGTGCGAATGCGCCAATTTCTTGCGGGTTAATTGCAGGCAATCTGGGGATCACTCAATGAAGAATCAACTTCTGGCATTAGCAACGTTGTGCCCGCTGGCAGGTTTCGTCCATGGGTAAAGCAGCGTGACGTTGTACGGGCTGATCGATGAAGGATTCGAGGCCGTCAGCAACGTGCCGGTGGCTAGCAAGACCGGTGGCGGCACTCGCCATCCTGCACCAGGCCGACTCGTCTCGGCCATCAATTCTTCGGCGGCGGCGCGACATAGGTCCTCACGCCGGCTAGTGGCGATCCATATCCACCAGACTGCGCATTGTTCGGCAAACCATTGGCGAGTTGCGCGCGCGGATCCGTCGGATTCAGATTCAGCTCCCCGGCCTGCCGATCACCGTGGGTGGGATACTCGCTCCCGCGTGCAGCCTGCGGCATCAACCGGGTGCTGTTTTCAGGCGAGTTGATATCGTCATATGGGCTGAGACCTTGCGCCGCGACGCTGCCCGCGGCGATACACGATACCGCTAGCAGGAGTCCTCTCAATGCCATCAGTGCTTGCGGTGCGCTCGGTCTGTCGAAAACGCTGTTCATATCAAACTCCTTAAGGTGTCGAAAACGTGAGACCGGCCCGTTTTGCCGGCCTGGGGCAAGGACGTGCATCCCGCAGCCATAAGTCCTACTCGGCTCAGATCGCAATAGTTCGAGTCACTGAACCGTGATCGTTTCCTTCATGTCAGGGTGGTCCCCACAATAGACCTTGTAGATCCCGGGCTTGTCGAACTTGTACGAAAACGTGTCGTCTTGATCGAGGTCGTACGAATGAAAGAGGCCCATGTCAAAGGCGCCTACGTCGTGGACTATCGTGTGCGGCTCCGCATCGAGATTCATCCACGTGATGGTCGTTCCGGCCTTGATCGTGGCGGACGAGGGCGAGAACATCAAATTCTTTATCGTCACGAGAGAGTCGCTCGCGCTTTGTGCGGACGCCGTGACTGTAGCTCCAGACGCTACCAGGCAGAACACGACCGCAAATACGAATTTCGGTAACGAATGATTTTTCACGATGATCTCCTCGAAGCGTCTGCAGTTGCTGAATCGTGACCTTCTGAGCTTTCGCCGCCGGAAAGCGTGAACAGCGTTCCAAGTCCGCCATAGGTCATGCACCTCAAGGCCCCGCGACGTGACGGATTGGATGGGTGCTGTGACGACATGAGATCCTCGCAAGCGAATCAGCAAGCTGAACAGCCGGATCGCCTAGGAAGAAACCGGCGCCTTCAGCAGGGAGTACCTGCCCGATTGGAGATTTATTCCCACTGCCTGAGCTCGCCAGGCTTGCGAAGTCGCAGAATGTCTGCGGGCTTCCCGGTGTCGGGAGAGCGTAGCCGGATGTCAATTGGCTACAAGCCGCCACCTGCGGATGCTAAAGTCCTTGCAGCCGCCGGCTTTCAACGAAAAGAAGGGGACCGTCATGCCAAACAGAACCTCCTTGCTCCAGCGCGTGGCAGCCACCGCTGCTTTCTTTGTGCTGATCGCAAGCCATGTGGCCCGCGCCGAAGATAGCGTCGCGCCGGCTCATCCGGCCGCTCGCGATATTGCCCAGGAGGAGCGCAACCGCGCGCTAGTCGTGAACTTCTACGATGCGGTGTTCAACAGGCACGATCTCACGACTGCTAGCGCCGTGCTCGCACCGAATTACATTCAGCACAATCCGCATGTGCCCACCGGGTCCGCGCCGTTCATCAGCTTCTTTACCGAATACTTCAAGCATGCCCCCGATGCCCGTTCGGCCATCGTGCGCAGTGCGACCGACGGCGATCTCGTCTTTCTGCATGTTCACTCGACCAGCAACCCGCAAGACCGCGGTAACGCCATCGTGGACATCTTCCGCGTCGAGCACGGCAAGATCGCCGAGCACTGGGATGTGATTCAACCCGTGCCCGAGCAATCGGCCAACGACAACACGATGTTCTAGTCGATCCGGCGAAACACGCTGTCTGCCGCGGGCCTCTCCTCGCGCCAGATAGCGCGCCGCGGTTTAGTCGAGGCTGCCGAATACCGTTGTCAATCGAACTAAAGATACAACCCTCTCGGTGGCCGAAAGCCACACCAATCAGCCAACTGGTCGCATTGGCTCAATTGATTGCACTTCGGTTCCCCTTGATCTCACTGTTGCGCTTGAAACGACGCACCTTTATTCCCGCCATTCGACCGTCCGTCCAATAGGAAGCCGCATCTGGACCGGTTCGGCTCTGATCAAGAAAAACTCGCAAAGACTCGGGCAAGTTGCACAGGCGCGCTCGAAATCGCGGCATGCCGCCACGTTCGAGGCTCGGGAATAAAGCGGACGCTGGCGTGGTTAGCTCAGTATACGCAGCACGATCGACAGGTCGCAGGGTTCCGCTACCGACAGCTGATCGTCGTGAGCTGCGGCAGAAATGGAAGGAGGCGAACATGAACATCGCCGAGAAGCCCCTGCGGTTCCTGGTAGAAAAATGGCTTACGCCGACACCGACGACGCGGCTTCGCGTAATTCAATTCGGCCGTACTGGTTGCGAGAGGAGACGCTATGTGCGCGTCGAGGCCTTGGCCCCAAGCGGTTCGCATTCGATTTTCTTCTTTCGGCACGATGACGGCTGCTGGTGTGTATTTCCGCCCGCGATTGCACGGCCGGCAATGACGGGTCGTCGGCTTGCAGCGTAGAGGAGCGCCATACGGGTAAAAGGAGCATCAAATAAAAACGGAAACCACCGCTTTCCTGAGCAACCAGGAAATCTCTGACCGTGCCGCCATGCACCGTCGCAGCAGGGCAGAGCCGGTCTTTTACAACGTGGGGGCCGTGCCTGCCGTGGTTACGCCGACTGGATCTAACCGTAGGACCATCGCCAGAGCGGCGATATTCGCATCCATTTTCCTCAGTTCGAAGCTGGAATAAATTCCGAGCGACGTCGGTATAGGCTGGGAGAGCATGCCAGCGATCAAGCAAACGGTCCGGTCCGCCGCCATTTAATTCCGGCGACATGATTCCGCAAAGTGAAGTGCCTGAACACATCAGTATCGATCGCGACCGCTAATGCCAAACCAAACTTCATAAACGTAGTTGGACGGGCTCCGTAACGCCGATGAATAGCGTTCTGACGTGAGCCACGTCGGATTCGCCGCAACGTGTAAGTCATTCGAAACCCGAGTTGTTTGTCGCGCCGATGCGCGCCCTGTCCAGTACTCGTGTATGCCTGAGGTCGATGATGAAATCGCTGCTGAGTCACCATGAGATCGCGATTCTGTTTCTACTGCTCGATGCGCCCAACCAGGTCGCACCTGGGGATCCAGATGCAATCGCTCTTCAAGAAGCGAGGCTCGTCGAAATTGTGCCTACGGCTTTCGACGATGGCAGATTTCGGGTAACGCCAGCTGGCGCGGAACTACTCCGTCGTCTTCGCATGAGAGCGGATTGAAGTACAAATTGGTTTGAGCCGCAATCGGCGACCGCGCATGGGTCGTAGCCGCCGATCGCCGCGGTGGTAGCAAGTGCTGGGTTTTCTAGAACTTATGACGCAGGCCGAGGTTGACCATTTCCTGCGTGCTGGTGCCTGCGTATCCGTACGAGCCGATCGAGGCTTGCGCCGCCATCGTGCCGCCTGTGCCATTGCCGGTTTCGCCGCTCGCATGCTGATAGGCGGCGGTCACATACACATCGGTGCGCTTCGAAAGGGAATAGTCAGCGCCGAGCGAGACCTGGTGATACGTCGCGGAGGTATCGCCGCTCGATTTTGTATAGCTGTAGCCTAGGCCGACCAGAAGGGCCTTGGTGGCTTGATAGTTCACGAATCCCTGACCCGTGTTGTATTTTTCGTTCGAAGCGAACACCGAGGCGTTGTCGCGGCGGTACTGCGAGTTGCTGTAGGCGGCCCCGAGCGTGAACTGCCCGAGCGTATATTGGCCCGCGACGCGGGCAATCCCGAGCGAGTGCGCGGTCTGGTATCCACTGTTGATCGGGCCATCGAACGTACCGTCCGACGTGCTATTCCAACCTGCTGTCGGACTGCGTGGGCCCGCCGACGCTGGACTGTTTGCTGCATAGAAGTAACCGGCGGCGAGGGCGATCGGGCCATTGTTATAGGCGGCCGCCGCCGAATACGATTGCTCTGAGCCGGTGCTGCCCGCGATGCCGCCGAACGAGTACATCGCTTCAAACTGCAGACCCGACCAGACCGGCGACGTGTACTTGACTGCGTTGTTCACGCGGAAGCTGTTGTCGTAGTTGTCGACGTCGCCCGCGGTCGCGAATGCGCTGCCGAAATAGTTGTCCTCGGTGATGCCCTGTACGAGATCGATCAGCGGATCGTACTGGCGGCCGAGCGTCACGGAACCCAGCGAATCGCTTGTCAAACCGACGTAGGCCTGCCGCCCGAATAGCCGGCTGCCTTGCCCGAGTTTGCCGGTGCTCGGATCGAAACCGTTTTCGAGCTGGAAGATGGCCTTCAGGCCGGCGCCAAGATCTTCCGTTCCCTTGAGGCCCCAACGTGTACCTGACAGATTGCCTGCACTACTGTTACCGAGAGCCCAGAGATTCTTGTTGCCCTGTGCGTTGTGCACGTAGGTCAGCGACGTGTCGATCGCGCCGTACAAGGTCACGCTGCTTTGGGCATGCGCGGCGCCGGCGGACGCGAGCGCAGCCAGCGAAATTATCGAAAAGGTGGTGCGTTTCATCTCATCTCCTGCGTTGGACGTCAATCCTCATGCAGGGAGACTAATCTCGCAAAACAGTAATGTAAAAAGTTGAAATACAGATCGTGTCCGATATGCGACACCTGACAATTAACCATCCTTTCAATTAATGAAAAACAGGGTTGTGGTCATAGGGGAATTTTTCGAAATGTCCCTGAATCTGGCCGAATTCCGTCCGCGAAAGCAGAAAGCATGCTTGCCGTTTACCGTATCCGTAGACAGCCGATGCCCAGAAGATAGCGTTCCGCCCAGGCATTGCAGCCTGGGCGCTCAGCAACCGTCTGAAGAATGCGAGCCCTTGCGGCGTACTGATCTTTTTGGATTCAAGCGATAAGTGATTTCGGGCATCAGCTTATGCTTTGTTCGTCACGCCTTCACACACCGAAACCCCGCATACACATATTGGTAATGCGGTTGAAACCAGTTCCGGAAAGCCGGCCGCAACATGCATTGCGCGGTGCGTGCCGAACCGCCTTTGATCACGTAGTGCTGCCCGTCGAAAAAGTTGGCGGAGTAGCCCGGATAAAACGGAAACGCTTCGAAGCCCGGCAGTGCGTCGAACACCGTGGAAGTCCACTCCCAGCCGTTGCCGAATTGACCTTCCACGCCGAACGCGCTGACGTTGTCCGGATATGCGTCGACCGGCTGCGGATCCCAGCTACGAAAATCGAAATTGCCCGATGCGGCATGCGGTGCGCCATGTGCCGCGCGTTGCCATTGCGCTTCACTGGGTAGCGTCTTGCCGGCCCAGCGCGCGTAGGCGCTGGCTTCGGCGTGGCTCACGTACGCGGGCCAGTCGAGCGGCAGCGGCACGTCGTCGAACATCGTGCGCAGCATCCATGCGCTGTTCTGATCGCTTCTGGTTTGCTGCGACCAGCAGGCGGGATGCTCGATATGTTCGGCTTCCTTCCAGGCCCAATCCTTGTCCGTCCACCACTTCGGCTCGCGATAACCACCCGCCTCGATAAACTCCCGGAACGCGCCGTTCGTCACCATATGACGATCGATCTCGAACGCGGGCACGTCGACGCGCTTTTCGCCGAACTCGTTGTCCCAGCCGAAATGGCCGCTCTCGCGCGACATGCCGAGCACCGTTGCACCAGCCGGCACGCTGACCATAGACGACAACGCCTGCCGCGGTTCAGGAAGCGTGAGCGCCGGCTCCTTCAACCCGGCGACCTTCTGCGCAAGCGGCAATTGATGCAGCATGTACGCGAGCGTTTCCGCATGCATCAGCCGATGCTCGATCGCGACGTTCAGCAACTGCTCGGACGCGTCAGCATGATCGCCCTTGCGGCCGACGCGGGCGGAGTCGCTCAGCGCGTCGAGTTCGCGGTCGATCTGCTCGCGGGCGCGCAATCCGTAGGCGCGTACGGCGTCAAGCGACGGCCAGTCGCTGGGTTGATCGGTCGGAAAGCCGCCGTCGACAGGATCGATGCCGAAAGCGAAGAGCTGATCGAGGTGCGGGTCGAATGCCGGCAGATCGCACAGGCGCTGATCGAAAAGATTACGATCGAAAGCTTCCAGATGGCCGACGTAAAACACGATCCGGTGACGCTCACGGATCGGCCGTTCGTACAGAAATTCGGGTTTGACGATAGAAAACAATGCGTCGGTAATCTGACGCGCGTCGATCAGACGCTGGACGAGCGGGTGGTGCGGGGCGGGGTCGCGATTCATTTCGCCAGGTCTCCTTGCGGGGGACGGACTAAAGACTGTACCCGCTCGCAGGAGCCATGCCAAGACGAATGCGCGCTAAAAAGCAGGTGGGCGGGGACGCGGCGGCGCGGGCCAGGTCCTCCGCGTACGGCTTACACCTTCTGCAAGCCCTCCAGATCGACGATCCGGATGTGTTTGCCCTGTGTGTCGATCAGGCCGCGCTTTTGAAATCTTGACAGGGTGCGGCTCACGGTTTCGAGCGTCATACCGAGGTAGCTGCCCATGTCCTCGCGTGTCATGCGCAAATTGAATTCCGCCGACGAATAACCGCGTTGCGCGTTGCGCTCCGACACGTCGAGCAGAAATGCCGCCACGCGTTCGTCCGCTGAAAGGGAACCGAGCACCATCATCTGCCCGGCTTCGCGGACTATCTGTTCGCCCAGCAGTTTGTGCAGGCGGTCCTGCATCGAACTGATTTCACGGCACAGGGACTTGAGGGCGGGGTAGGGAACGATACATACGGTGCTGTCTTCAAGCGCGACGGCGCTGCATGCGTGCACGTCTTCGCTGATACCGTCGAGGCCGAGCGCTTCGCCGGCGAGGCGCAAGCCTGTGACCTGTTCGCGGCCGTCACGGTGGGCCATGACGGTTTTCATGGAGCCGGAACGCACGGCGTAAATATTGTCGAAGCGGTCGCCGCTGCGGTACAGCGCTTCGCCGCGCTGCACCGAGCGCGCGCTGCAGATGAGCGCTTCGAGTTTCGTTAGTTCGTTGGACGACAGGCCTTGCGGCATGCAGAGCGCTCGCATCGAGCAACTCGAACAACGAGCGGCGGTGCGCGCCGTTGCTCTCACTGGCGCGGCACGACGGCTACTACGCGCCGGCGACGACTTCGGAGTGGAATCGGCGGCGCCAGCGGAGCGAGTCACAGCGGGAGGAGTAAGCATGTTCGGCAGCCATTTGTCAGAGTAACAACTGATTGTCCCACCGCCGATGCCTCCCGTTTAGCGGCAAAATGACGCGTTCGCGCAGTTAGGCATCTTGAGCGATGTCACGCGTGCATTGCTGCTTGTGGTTATGGACTGCTATGTATCGCGGCGAGGATGCTCCGCTCGGATTTTGGAGGTATCGCAGCTGCCGCCGCGCATGCCCCCGATGCGGCGAGCACGCGCTTTGCAATGTGTGTTACCAGGCGTTCAGGCGTTTTCACTGACCTTGCCGGCCGCAGAGGGGATCAGCAGTACAGGCAAGGTCGCCTGACGCACGCAGCGCTCTGCGACGCTGCCGAGAATCAGGCGCTGAAAACCGCGCCGGCCATGCGTGCCCATCACGAGCAGATCGGCGTTGAAGTCGGCGGCCGCTTTTAGCACGACCACTGAAACGTCATCGAGGGAGGAGGCCTCGCCCACAATGAGCTCCCCCTTGACGCCTTGCGCTGCCATGGCCAGGGCGAATTCCGCGCAGAGTTCTTTGCCCTCTTCGACGAGGCGGTTGCGCAGAATGGACGGGTCATAACCCGGCGCTTCGAAATACATCGGTGTGTTTTCGACGACGTACAGCGGTTGCATGACAGCGCCGGTGGATTTCGCGAGCGCGAGCGCTGCTTCGAATGCGCGGCGCGAGGTGTGGCTGCCGTCGACCGCTACGAGGATGCGTGTGTACATATCGACTCCGCGTCTGAAAGATTGGGATGCCGCGGCCATTGCGTACGGCCGGACTTATTGACGATTTATTACGGATGCCAGCTTAAATGATCGCTGAAAAAGGTGCATCCTGACAGGATGTAAATCAAATACTTGTCAAATTTTGCGATAACTGCACGCTTCCCGGCAAACACCGCGCAGCAAGCGTTTGCGGCATTCCTGTCAAGCCGGGGCGCATCTATCAGATCAAGATAGGGTCGGGTTTGCCTTACAATCAGGACCTACTCAGACAAGCTGCTTCAGCACCGCTGATGAACGAGCGCAAAACGACGGGCTTGCCCGACAAGATCTACGGCGACATCCTCAATCGCATTCTTGAAGGCGAGTACAAGGAGGGCGAGCGGTTGCCTACCGAGCATGCGCTGGCCGAACGCTTTGCGACGTCGCGGCCCACTGTGCGCGAGGCCTTGGCGCGCCTGCGGGCGGACGGGATCATCATGACGCGGCACGGTTCGGGCACCACGGTCGCGCGGCGGCCGGACCCGGATGTGCGGCGGTTTGCGCCGCTCGAAACGCTGTCCGACATCCGCCGCTGTTATGAATTTCGCATCGTGACCGAAGCCGGCGCGGCCGAACAGGCAGCGCTCAAAGCCGATGCGGACGATATCGCCGCGATCCAGCATGCATGGGACCAGCTGGAACGGATCATCGAAACCCGGGGCATTGGCGCGCAGGACGATTTCATGTTCCACCTGGCGGTGGCGCGCGCCTCGAAGAACCCATTTTTCATCACGGTCATGTCGTTCATTGAAGAGCAGATTCTGTTCAGCATGAATCTGTCGCGCAATCTTTCGCTTGTGAAAACGGTGGAGCGGCAGCGGCTCGTGCAAGCCGAACATATGGCCGTGCTCGAGGCGATCCGCCGTAAGGACGGCCCTGCTGCGGGGAAGGCGATGCGCGCGCATCTCGAGAATGCGCTCGAGCGGATGTTCGGTTCCTGATATCCCGCGTGTCTCCTCCGCGGGTCGCAAATATCAGGTAGCCGGGCTGTCGCAACTGCGGCCCCAGTCGTGTCAAGACGTCAGGCGGCGGCAGCCATCGGCCCGAACAGGGCGGTGCGGGTCTTCGGACTGACCGCGATATCCAGCGCCACGGCCCGTTCCACGCCGATCTGCAGGGGTGATCCGAGCCGGCTGATGTCGATCCCGGTCTTGCGCAGCAGCCGTTCGATCGGCGTGGTGGTCACCGTGACGTAGCGGGTGATGCCCATCCGGTCGGCGAACGTCACGAGTTCGTGAATCGCCTGCATCGTCAGGTCGGCAAAGCCGAACGACTGTTCCTCGCCGCTGGTTTCGATCGCAAACCGGCTCAGTTCCCAGATATGCCGCCCGACCGGCGCATCCGCGCCATGGAGCAATTGCGGGAAGGTGTCCTTGAGCATGTTCGGGCCTTCCGTCGGCATCAGGCGCCAGCAGCCCCGCACGTGCCGATCGTCGCCCTGAATCAGCATGTAATGGGGCCCGAGGGCATCGTAGCCGTCGATTTCCATGCCCGCGATGGTCGGGATATCCCACCCGAGCCGTCCGTGAAACACCCGGGCCCGCAGGCGGTACATCTCGTTGATGTCCGCGTTGTCGAATTCCTGCCGCATTCCAATCCGAATTGCTGTTTGCATGACGTTCTCCTGAACGTGTTGGGGTACCCAATACGCAAGAAAACTTATGCATTTTGAATCTTTCCGCCACCTACCTACCTGGATAGGTGTGCATGCTTATCGGATAACGCAGAATTCGAGACAAGCCTCAGCCCTCAACCGACGGGACACAAAAATGGAACTTCTCGAAAACCACTGGCAAGCGCAACCTTCGATCCAAACCCGCCCGGCAGAGCCGTCATCGGCGGTGGATCGCGTTCTAATCATTGCCTATCGCAAGAAGAAGAAGGAAAGCCAGCGCCGCTTCTGGGCACGCTTCGGCGTGACGCAGTCGCGTGGCAGCCGATTCGAATCCGGGGCCGAAATTCCGGCGCCGGTGTCGATCCTGCTGGGCCTCTACTTCACCAAAACCGTTTCCGACGCCGATCTCGGGCGGGCCGAGCGGGTGCTGTACAGCCGCGACGCCGCCGCCTTGCTCAACCCGGGTCAATAAGCCCCAACTGCGCGGCGATCACGGCCGCCGCGCGCCGCGAATTCACACCGAATTTCGTCCTGATGTTCTTCATGTGGAAGTTCACCACGGCTTCCGAGCAGCTCAGGATATGGGAGATTTCCCATGTGGATTTGCCGCGCGCGGTCCATTTCAGGCATTCGCGTTCGCGCGGCGTGAGCTTGGGCAATAAAGTCTGAGCGTGCGTATTCAAATGGCGCTGACTGGTATCGATTACCAGATCGCGCAATAACACCAGATTCGGCAACGCAACGTTGACGTGGCGCCAGAACGCCTCAGTCGGATTGCTGTCATTGACGAAGCACATCATGCCGGCTTCCTGGTTCGGCCCATGAATCGGCAACGTCACACCGGCGCGCAGGCCGTGCGAGCGGGCTTCCTCATACATCGATTGCTGCGGCGCGGTCGTAAAAATGTCCGGCGACCAGATCAGCGGCGTGGCGCGTGTCGCGCAATGCGAGACAGTCGGGTCGATATGGACGAGCCCCTGCTCGTCGTAGGTGCGTCGCCAGGCCGGTGCGTAGGTGCTCCGCACATAGGCGTCTTCAAGGCGAATGGTCGGGCGCGGCAGCATGGCAATCAGAAGCCTGTCGAAGCCCCATGTGTCGGCCAGGCCCGCGATCGCGCCGAACCATTCCGCTTCATCTGCGGCGTTCAGTAGCGGTGCCATTTCCTCGATAAAATGTAGCGACAATTTGGTTCTCTCAGACTCGCAAACGTCCCGTTGCGGTTAATTGCGGTACGGCGATCCGTCCGGCTGTTTTTATCTTCACAATCTATCACTAAAAATTATTTCGCAAGCCGAGGGCGATTTCTAAAGAAGCGCCACCAGCACTGGTTCTGCTACCAGGCGAACGAATTACTCCTTATATCGGATTTCTTCGACCTGATTAACATTCACGGGTCGATAAAGTGGGTAATTTTCTCGTAGCGGCGTTTTTGATGCTTTTGATTTGCAACATTATTGTCAAACCACTTTGAATGACTGCGCGTGTCGAGATTCCGGACAAAACCACGCCAATTATCAAATTGACAATTTCCACCTGGCCCTTCTCTATTCTCTAACAGCGGCCTGTCACCGTCTATTGTCATACGAAAGCGACACGCCGCGCTTTGCCAGCTTCGGCTCCTTCGCATCGAATTCGACGTGAGATCTCGCAATGACAACCATACGTAGGTTGTTTGACAACATTGCGAGCCCGATGCTAACTTGAACACCCGGTCCCCGTGTGTTTGAGGCGTCATGAACGAATCCCCGATTCTCGACAGTGAATTCGTCGCATCGGTGATGGCCGTGCCGCCGCTCGCCCGCCGTGCCGACTACACGCTGGACGTCGCCGAAAACCGTGCTCTGATCCGCCACATCGAGGCTGGCGGCGTGCGCACCTTGCTGTACGGCGGCAATGCGAACCTCTACCACGTGGCCGTCAGCGAGTATCGGGACTTGCTGGATATGCTGGCGGGCGCAGCCAGTGCAGGCACGCGCGTGATCCCGTCAATCGGTCCCGACTACGGGAAAATGCTCGATCAGGCCCGTATCCTTGCGCAAACCCGCTACCGTACGGCGATGGTGTTGCCGCTGAGCGGATTTACGACGTCCGAAGGCGTGGAAGCCGGGCTCACGCGCATCGCCGAGGCGGCGGGCATGCCGCTCACTCTGTACATCAAGAGCGAAAACTACGTGGAGCTCGACACGCTCGCGCGATTGATCGAGCGTGGCACGCTGCTGGCCGTCAAATACGCGATCGTCCGCGACAATCCTGCGGAGGATCCGTATCTGCGCCGACTCGTGCAATCCGTGCCTGCGGCCAAGGTGGTGTCGGGCATGGGCGAGCGGCCAGCGCTCGTCCATTTGCGCGAGTTCGGTCTGGCCGCATGGACGACGGGTTCGGGATGCATTGCGCCACGCATGGTCATGGCGTTGCTGCAAGCCGTCAGAATCGGCGATGCCGACACAGCGCAGCGTCTCTATGAGGCTTTCCTGCCGCTCGAAACGCTGCGTGACGAAATCTCGTTGATCCGTGTGTTGCATGATGCAGTCACGTTTTCAAAGATTGCCGACATGGGGCCGATCTTGCCGCTACTCAGTTCGACGCCGCCCGAACATCATGCGAAGATCGATCATGCGACGCAGATCCTGCTCGCATTGGAGCGTCAGCTCGCGCAGAAGCCGGCGTCGCATTGACCTCGCCGCGGCCGCGATTACAGGTCCGTGCGCGGCGCGCTGCGACCCATTTTCTCCCTCAACCTCCATCGTCCAAAGCCTACGCATGACCGACACCAGCCGACGCTATCCCGATCCCTCCATTCGCGTTCTCGATCCGCGCTTCACGTCGCTGATCCTGGCGTCTGCTTCCGTCGAGTGTCTGTATCAGGGCGCGCGCTGGTCAGAAGGGCCGGTCTGGTTCGGCGACGGCCGCTATCTGCTGTGGAGCGACATTCCCAATGACCGTATCCTGCGCTGGGACGAAACTAGCGGCGCGGTGACCACGTTTCGCCAGTCGTCGAACAATGCGAACGGCCACACGCGCGATCGCCAGGGCCGCCTCGTGACCTGCGAGCACCTGACGCGGCGCGTCACGCGGACCGAGTACGACGGCTCGATTACCGTGCTCGCCGACCGTTACCTCGGCAAGCGTTTCAACTCGCCGAATGACGTGATCGTGAAGTCGGACGGTTCGATCTGGTTTAGCGATCCGACCTTCGGCATCGACAGCTTTTATGAGGGCGAGCGGCAGGAGTCGGAATTGCCCGCGTGCGTGTACCGGATCGACGGCCAATCGGGCGAGGTGACGATGGTCGCCGACGACGTGCTGGGTCCGAACGGCCTCGCGTTTTCGCCGGATGAGTCTGTGCTGTACATCGTCGAATCGCGTGGCGTGCCGCGCAAGATTCGCGCGTTCGACGTCGACGTCAGCAGCAAGGGCGCCGTGCTGTCGAACAACCGCGTGCTGATCGATGCCGGTCCGGGCACGCCCGACGGCTTTCGCGTCGACACACACGGCAATCTCTGGTGCGGCTGGGGCATGGGCACCGACGAACTCGACGGCGTGCGCGTCTTCACGCCGCAAGGCGAGCCGATCGGTCATATCGCGTTGCCGGAGCGCTGCGCGAACGTGTGCTTCGGCGGACGTCATCGCAACCGGTTGTTCATGGCGGCGAGCCACGGCTTGTATTCGTTGTATGTGAATACGGAGGGCGTCCAGGGCGGGTGAGGGCGCAAGGCGTGCGGGCAGCTTGAATGCGCAGTGCACGTTCTGGTTGCCTGACAACTAACTACACGGCTCGCTCTCAAACTCCGGGTTTGCCCTTGGATTACGCGCGCAAACCGTTGAACTACAAGGATTCCGCGCAAAAATAGCCAATTTTTGAGGTAAAACCCAGTGGTGAGTATTTGCTTGACATCGGCAGTTCCGCTTCGCTATGTTCCATTGGTAGAGAGACACCGCCAGCAGCACATCTGGCCGGCGGACTTCCATACCAAGAAGCGAGGAGACGCAATGACTGTTTCAGGCAGGTTGGCGCTCAGGCTGGTGTCCGTATGTCTCGTGGCAAGCGCCGCATTGGGGTCCACCGCGCATGCGGCCGATCCGGTAACGCTCAATATCGTCGATGTAGCCGGCGACCTTCAACTCACGCAGAAGGGCTTCGAAGCCTTCAAGGCGAAGTATCCGAATCTCGTCGCCAATCTCACGTTCACCAACGCGCCCGCGCCGCAGTTGCCGGGCAAGATCAAGGCAATGCAGGCCGCGGGCCGCTCCGACATCGATCTCGTCCTGACGGGCACCGACGCACTGGCTGCCGGCATCGAACAGAATCTGTGGATGAAGTTATTGCCGGACAATGCCGCGGCCTTCCCAGGCGTGCTCGACAAATACGCGCCCGGTCCGCGCAAGATGCAGGACCTTGCTCAAGGCTTTGGTCTCGAGGTCGCCTATATGCCGGCCGGTCCGTTGCTCGAATACAACCCCGCCAAAGTGACCGATCCGCCCAGAACGCCTGAGCAACTCCTGCAATGGTGCAAGGCGCATCCGGACAAGCTGATCTACGCGCGGCCGGCGAACTCCGGTCCCGGCCGCACGTTCCTGATGGGCCTGCCTTATGTGCTTGGCGACAAGGATCCGCAAGATCCGATTCACGGCTGGGACAAGACGTGGGCCTTTCTCAAGCAGCTGAACGATTGCATTCCTTACTATCCTGGCGGCACCTCGGCGGTGATGAAAGAACTCGGCGAGGGTACGCGCGACATGACCGTGACGGTGACCGGCTGGGACATCAACCCACGCGCGCTCGGCATCGTTCCGGCGGAATTCCGCGTGCAGGCATTTGACAACATGACGTGGGTGAACGACGCGCACTTCATGGTGATTCCGAAGGGCGTGCCGAAGGAAAAACTCGACGTGATCTACAAGCTGATGAACTTCATGCTCGAACCGGCACAGCAAGCCATGACCTATGACGACGGTTATTTCTATCCCGGGCCGGCAATCAAGGGCGTAAGCATCGAGCAGGCGCCCGCGCACAGCCAGGATGTGCTGAAGAAATATGGGCGGCCGGAGTATGCAAAGCTGCTGGCTGAACGTCCGCATGTTTTGCCGCTGAACGCCACCGCAATGGTCGCGGCCTTCAAGAAATGGGACAGCGACGTCGGCGCGCAGAAGACCAAGTAGCCGCGTATCAGGAAACCGCCATGAAGCATCACTTTGAGCAGTTGCGGCTCGATTCGGTGAGCCGCAGTTTCACGAATGCGGAGGGCCAGGCGGTCGCAGCGCTGCAAGGACTCGATTTGAACATCCAGCGTGGCGAGTTCATTGCGTTGCTCGGACCTTCGGGTTGCGGCAAATCGACGGCGCTCAATTGCATCGCCGGTTTGCAGCCCTTGAGCGGTGGCGGCATCTGGCTCGACGATAAACGCATCGACGTGCTGCCGCCGGAAAAGCGCGGCTTCGGCATGGTGTTTCAGAACTACGCGCTGTTTCCGCATATGAGTGTGCTGGATAACGTCGGCTTCGGCTTGAAGATGCGTGGCGTCGGTAAGAGCGAGGCCATGCGCCGGGCGCGCGAAGCATTGCAGCTCGTACAGTTGGTCGGTCATGAACGCAAGCTACCCGGACAACTGTCGGGCGGTCAGCAGCAGCGCGTGGCAATTGCGCGCGCGATCGTGATCGAACCGCCACTGATTCTGATGGACGAACCGCTGTCGAATCTCGATACGAAACTACGCATCGAAATGCGTGCTGAGATTCGCCGCATCCACAGTCAGCTCGAACGCGCGACGCTCTATGTGACGCACGATCAGGACGAAGCGCTTTCCATGGCCGATCGCATCGTCGTGATGAAAGAGGGTGTGGTGCAGCAGGTCGGCACTCCGAAAGAGGTCTACACGCGGCCGCAAAATTTGCACGTCGCGCGTTTCATGGGCTATCGAAACGTAGCCGAATTCACGCTCGAAAGCACGCAAGGCGATGGGGTTGCCGTGAGCGCGAATGGTGTGCGTCTGATCGGCACGCCGATGGCCGGTTTCAACAGCAAGCGCGTGAGCGTTGCGCTGCGCCCTGAAGATATGGAGCGCGCAGCACCTGGCGTGGAAAACGCCTTCGACGCGTTGGTGACCACCGTGGAATACGGCGGGCACGATTCACTGCTGCGGGTGGAGACCGCTTTCGGCGATTTGTGGGCGCGCGTCGCGGGCGAGTTCGAAGAGGGCGAGCGCATCAGTCTGCGTGTGCCGCCGTCGCGCACGCTCGTCTATGACGGAGAGGCTGCTTGAACACGCCCATGCTGTCGCCGCCGCTCGCACCGCGCGATGCCAAGGCGTGGCTGGTCGCGCCGGCTTTGATTTTCATAGTGGCGTTGTTCATCTATCCGTTTGCGTATGGTTTAGTGCTGTCGTTCCGGCCGATGAACGGCGGCGGCCTGTGGGCCAACTATCTGACGTTCTTCACCGACACGTCGATGTGGCCGACCATTCTCGTTACACTCAAGCTCGCCGTGCCGGCGACGCTGATTAACGTTGGCGTGTCGGTTCCGGTGGCGTTCGCGCTGCGTCGCAATTCGCCCTATCAGAAGCTCATCACGACGCTGCTGGTGATTCCTGTCACGCTCGGCACCGTGCTGATCGCCGACGGCATGCTCACGTACTTTGGCCCGAATGGCTGGTTTCCGCAGGCATTGCACGGATTGCATCTGTACACGAATGAAGTGCGCCTCACGCATAACTTCTGGGGCGTATTGATCTCGCTGATCGTGTCGGGCTTTCCGTTTGCGTTTCTGTTGACGCTGTCCTACGTGACCGGCATCGATCCGACGCTCGCGAGCGCTGCCGCCACGCTCGGCGCGAGTCCGTGGCAGCAGTTCCGTCGAATCTATTTGCCGCTGCTGGTGCCTGGTTTAACGATGGCCGCCTGTTTGTCGTTCGTGCAGGCGTTCTCGGTGTTTCCGTCGGCGGTGCTGTTGGGCGCCCCTGCGGGTCCGACGCGCGTGATGTCGATCGCCGCAGCCGAAGCCGCGTTCGAAAGCTACGACTATTCGCTTGCTTCGGCGATTGCGATGGTGATGGGCTTCGTGCAACTGCTGGTGGTTGTCGCCATGCTCGGCGCGCGCCGCTTCTTCTATAGCGGTCCGGTGACGGGAGGCAAAGGCTGATGGCTAGCGATCATCACGCCGCGCATCCTTCGTGGTCCGCGTCGAAGGAAAACAACGACGGCGCCCAGCAACCCAGCAAGCGCGTGAAGCAGCGCGCCAGCGTGCCGGACCGCATCTGGCAGGTGCTGGTGTGGGGCGCGATGGTGTTTTTTCTCGTCAACGTGGTGCTGCTGATTGCGACCGTCGCGGTGAATTCGCTGGCGACCCGCTGGTTCGGCACCTTCTTGCCGCAGGGCTTTACTCTGCATTGGTACGCACAGGCGTGGAGCGATTTTCAACTGGCGAGCGTGTTGTGGGTCACCGTCGAAGTGGTCGGCGCGGTGGTGGTGTTGTCGGTCGTGCTCGGCGTGCCCGCGGCGTATGCGCTCGCCCGCGTGCAGTTTCGCGGCAAGCGCATGGCGATGCTGATTTTCCTGTTGCCCCTGATGGTGCCGCCCGTGACCTACGGCATTCCGATGGCCACCGTGATGTACAAAGTCGGCCTTGCGGGAACATTGAGCGGCGTGATTCTTGCGAATCTCGTGCCGGCGCTACCGTTCGTGATTCTGGTGATGACGCCGTTCATCGAGCAGATCGATCCCAATCTCGAAGCGGCGGCGCGCATTTTCGGCGCGAACACGTTTCGCTATTTCCGCTATGTTCTGCTGCCCCTGCTGGTGCCCGGCATGCTGGCGGCCGGGCTGCTCGTACTGGTGCGCACCATCGGCATGTTCGAACTGACATTCTTTACAGCGGGCCCCGCGACGCAAACGCTCGTGGTCGCCTTGTACTACGCTGTATTTTCAACTGGCGTGCGTGCGCCGCAATCGATCGACGCGATGGCGATGATCTACATGGCGATCACGTTGATCTGGGTGCTGATTGCGCTGCAGTTCGTCAGCCCGACACAGATCGTGTCGCGCGTGAAGGAGCAAAGACGTTGACGAAGCGAAAGAAACCTGAAGAACTGCGCAGCCACCGCTGGTACGGCTTAAACGATCTGCGCTCGTTCGGCCATCGCTCGCGTACCGCCCAGATGGGCTATAGCCGTGAGGAATACGCGGGCAAACCGGTGATCGCGATCCTCAACACATGGAGCGAGATCAATACTTGCCACACGCATTTCAAGCAGCGTGTGGAGGAAGTGAAACGCGGCATCTGGCAGGCAGGCGGCTTTCCGGTCGAACTGCCCGTGCAGACGCTCGCGGAGCCGTTCCAGAAGCCCACCACGATGCTCTATCGCAACTTCCTCGCCATGGAAGCCGAGGAGACGCTGCGTTCGTATCCCGCCGATGGCGTCGTGCTGATGGGCGGATGCGACAAGACCACGCCCGCCTTGCTGATGGGCGCGATCTCGATGGATCTGCCGGCGATCTTTCTGCCGGCCGGTCCGATGCTGCGCGGCAACTGGAACGGTGTGACGCTGGGTTCCGGATCGGACAGCTGGAAGTATTGGGCCGAGTTGCGCGCGGGCACGATCACTGAATCGGACTGGCAAGGTATTGAAGGCGGCATTGCGCGCTCGCCGGGGCATTGCATGACAATGGGCACCGCGTCGACCATGACGAGCGCTGCCGAAGCGCTCGGCTTCACGCTGCCAGGTTTCGCTTCCATTCCTGCCGTGGATTCGAGGCACGCGCAGATGGCGGCGAAAACCGGCATGCGTATCGTCGAGATGGTGTGGGAGGACTTGAAGCCGTCCGATCTGATCACCGCGGGTTCAATCGATAACGCGGTGACCACCTGCCTCGCGCTCTCTGGCTCGACCAACGCGATCGTGCATATGATCGCGCTCGCACGCCGCGCCGGGATCGAACTGACGCTCGATCGCTATGACGACATTTCGCGCCGCACACCGGTGCTGGCGAATATTCGCCCGACCGGCGCGTATCTGATGGAGGACTTTTTCTACGCGGGAGGTTTGCCGGCCATGCTCGCCGAACTGGGCGACCTGATCGACCGCTCGCAGAAAACGGTGAACGGCCGCACGCTCGGCGAGAACCTCGAAGGCGCGACGATTTTCAACGACCAGGTGATCCGCCGCCGCAGCGCGCCGCTCCTGCCCAATAACGGCCTTGCGGTGCTGCGCGGCAATCTCGCGCCCGACGGCGCCGTAATCAAACCCGGCGCCGCCGAGCCGCGCTTGCTTGTGCACACCGGCCGCGCCGTGGTGTTCAAGGACTACAACGACATGGCCGCGCGCATCGACGACGAAGCGCTCGACATCGACGAGACCTGCGTGATCGTGTTGCAGCACGCGGGACCGGTCGGGGCGCCGGGCATGCCCGAGTGGGGGCAATTACCGATCCCGCGGAAACTGCTGCAAAAGGGCGTGCGCGATATGGTGCGTATCTCTGATGCACGGATGAGCGGGACGAGCTACGGCGCGTGCGTATTGCACGTCGCGCCGGAGTCGTTTGTCGGCGGCCCGCTTGCGCTCGTGCAGAGCGGCGATCTGATCGAACTGGACGTGCCGCGGCGCAAGCTCAACATGCTCGTAGCGGAGGAAGAACTGGCGCGCCGCAGGGCCGCCTGGGTCAGACCCGAGCCGCGGTTTACGCGCGGCTATGGCGCCTTGCATCAGGCGCACGTGCTGCAGGCGAACAAAGGTTGCGACTTCGATTTCCTGCAGCGCGGCGGTGCGCAGGCGGATGCAAGCGGCGAGCCGGAGATTCACTGAGCTTGCTGAAGGCTCAATACCCCACGCGATACACGCGGCCCGTTTGCGCGCCTTCCACGCTGCGCAAATAGGCTTGCGCGGCACGTTCGGCGGTGACCGGCTCAAAGCCACGGAAGTAGGGCGCATAAGCACTCATCGCTTCGGTGAGCACGGTCGGGCTCACCACGTTGATGCGGATGCCGCGCGGCAATTCGATCGCGGCGCCGCGCACGAAACCTTCCAGGGCCAGATTGACCGTGGTTGCATTCGCGCCTTCGCGAATCGGTTCGTCGCCGATAATGCCGCTCGTCAGCGTGAACGAGCCGCCGTCATTCACGTATCGCTGGGCACCCAGCACCACATTGATCTGACCCATCAGCTTGTCGCGCAGACCGACCCAAAACTGCTCGACGGTCATTTCCGGCAGCGGGCCGAAATGCACCTTGCCGGTGGTGGTGACGATGCCGTCGACTTTACCAATCTCGCCAAAGAGCCGCTCGATGCTGGCCGGGTCGGTGCTGTCCACGCGATACTGGCCGCGCGTCGCACCCACTTCGATGACTTCATGGCGTGCTTTCAATGCTGCGCTCACTGCCTGGCCGATCGTGCCGGTTGCGCCTATTACGACAATCTTTTTCATCTGCTGCTCCGTTTGGTATTGGACGTGCAGTCAATTGTGTCGGCCAGCGATCGGCGGAAAAAGCCCGTTCGGCTTGCAGGTCCTGCAACCCTGAGTTTCTAATCCGTAACGAAACGCGCACCGTCATTCAAACGGTGCGCGCTTTTGAATGGACTGATTAATCGGCGCTGGCGGCGTATTTCAAACAAATACGCGCCGCGCGAGTAGTTACTTCACCCGAAGTAATTCAATCACACGCGTGGGACGCAGATGATTGAGGGCGAAATGCATGCGGCCACGTTCGCGGCGGCTGCGGATCGGGCGCGGGTCGTCGAACAGATCATCTTCTGAATCGACGCCTTGCGGCGCGACCATGCCTTTGTCGATGACCGTGCAGCCCGGCTCGAGTGCCAGCAGCAGATGATTGCCGCCAACCCGGCTGTCGAAGCCGGCCATGCCGTCGTGCGCCTCAGGCACGCTGTTGACCAGGGTCGCGTTGGTCGTCGTAATCTCGTCCGGCGAGATCGGACTGTGACCGGCTATGCGGGCGGCCTCGAGATTCTTGCCGTCGGTGTCGACCGTGCTGTCATGCGTGCGGTCGTTATGCAGTTCCGTTGTGCTCGGGCCGGTGGTGCGCGGCTGCTTACCGGCGTCTGCCGGCTTGTTGATATCGCTGTTCATCATGCATTCTCCATTGAAGAGGACATGGTTGAAGTGCAGCAAAACCTGTTCCGCCTCGCACAACCTCTTTGTGTGCGTGAGTTGTACCGCGCTTGCCTCGCAGTTTATGTGCAATGACATATGCGGGCATTTCACGTGACGATTGCGTCCGCGATTCTTTTCGTTTTTTTTAATGGACGCCTATTTTCTACAGAGTATGATCTTACTCCGACGAGCGAAGCGCGGTTAAATCGGCGACATGCGTCCGGCTGTTTTTTACATAGCCGGCAACGAACAGACGCGCGCTACTCAAAACATCTTACGGGGCCGTCAGGGCGGGTGACACATGCATTTCGATGCTGCATTCACACATCGCGGCTACTTGCTGAATTGCGCGCCGGCGCGCGCGGGCGACGGCAGCTGGCAACCTTATGTGGTCATCTCCCGCTCGAGCGACGGCGAACTGGTCGCCAACCGTTTTTTCCCCACCGACTTGCGTTTCCCTGACGAGGCCACCGCCATCGCGCACGCGCGCGACTGGGCCGTGCGCTGGATCGATGCGAGCAGCGTGACCATCTGAACCGCCCGCCACGCGCGGCCCTGCATACCGGGCAGCAGCGCGACGTTGCGCGAGCCGCGGCAAAACGCGGTAATCTCTTGGGACAATCACTCTGAACCGCGCCTATCGCGCGGCGCTGTCCTTTTATGCCTAATGTGCCTGCCCATAACTGGGGTCTCGAACAGATCGTCGCGGACCTGCGCGCGTCGCGTGAAGAGTTGCATCGCACGCGGCATCCGCTCGGCATTCGCGAGCTGCCGTCGCGCGAGGCGGTGATCGGGATTGTCACCGGCTTGCGCGCGGCGCTGTTTCCCACGCATTACGGCGCCCCCGATCTAACTGACGAAACTGTCGACTACTACGTCGGCCACACGCTCGAAAGCACGTTGCGATTGCTTGCCGAACAGATTCGCCGTGCCTTGCGCTTTCTGCCCGAGTTCGGCGAAACGCCCGATGCGGATCTGAAGGAGCGCGCGTTCAACGTCGCGCGCGAGTTCGGCACGCAGTTGCCCGGTATTCGCGCGTTGCTGGTCAGCGATATCCAGGCCGCGTTCACCGGCGACCCGGCTGCGCAGCACATCACTGAAATTCTGCTGTGTTATCCGGGCGTGTGGGCGATGACGCACCATCGTCTTGCGCACGCGCTGCACCGCCTCGGCGTGCCTTTGCTCGCGCGCTTCATCAACGAGATCGCGCACTCGGCGACCGGCATCGACATTCACCCGGGCGCGACCATCGGCCCGAGTTTCTTTATCGACCACGGCACAGGCGTTGTGATCGGCGAGACCGCGATCATCGGCGAGCGCGTGCGTGTCTACCAGGCCGTGACGCTCGGCGCGAAGAGCTTTGCTGCCGATGTTGACGGCACGCTGGTCAAGGGCAACGCGCGCCATCCGATTGTTGAAGACGACGTCGTGATTTACGCCGGCGCGACGATTCTCGGACGCGTGACGATCGGACGCGGCTCGGTGATCGGCGGCAATGTGTGGCTAACGCACAGCGTGCCACCGGGCAGCAGCGTTTCGCAAGGCAAGATCCGCGAGGGCGAGCGCTCGGGCACGGACGAAGGGGGCGGTCGATGAGCGGGCTGGCTCAGGCGGCATCTCGCACTTTGCCGCGTGGCTTGGCGCGCGGGGCGCTCTGGCGATCTGCATACGGTTCGCTGCGTGATTCAGCGTGCACACCGCCGCGCGTTGTTCCGCGCGGAACGCAAGTTAACTTCTGAGCGGCGTCCCATGTCACGCGGCCGCGTTCACATGCCTCGCTGCGCGATCGCCGGCGTCGAAGCGACGGTAGCCGAAACGGCGCATTCGTTTCCGCGCCACTCACACGACCGCTTCGGGGTAGGCGTGATCTTCACGGGCGGACACCGATCATCAAGCGGCCGCGGTGTAGTAGAAGCACGAGCGAACGACGCCATCATGGTGAACCCTGGAGAGGTACACGACGGCAGCCCGCTCGACGAGCGCGGACGCGCATGGCGCATGCTGTATTTCGAGCCGTCGATGCTAAGCGACGCAGCGATCGAGTTAAGTGGCATGACCACACACGAGATCGAACTAACGCAACCGGTGGCACACGACCCACAACTGAAGATACTCTTCGAGCGCCTGTTCACAGTATCGGTGGAAGTGCAATCCGTGCCGGACGACTTGATCCGAGAGGAGACGATGCTCGAGTTGCTTGGGTATCTACTTCGAACGCACGCGACGACGCACGCACGTCCGCGGTTGTCACAGACCTTGAATCCGATTGCACGAGCGAGGGCCCGCATCGACGACGACCCATCATCACCGCTCACACTAACCGACCTGGCCATGGACGCCGGCATGAGCCGCTTCCAACTGCTGCGGGGCTTTGCGCATGAGATGGGATTACCACCGCACGCATACAGAATGCAGCGCCGGGTAATACTTGCGAGACAGCTGATCGCACGCGGCACGACATTGGCAGACGCGGCAGCTGCAGCGGGCTTTGCCGACCAGAGCCATATGACCCGAGCATTCGTGCGATTGATGGGCATGACCCCCGCCAACTACGCAGCCGCGAAGCGGCGATAAAGCGTACCAACCGGGGTTAAGAACAACGCTTCGGCGCGCGCAGCGCCGCCGGAAGAATGACGCCCTTGTCACAAGCTTATGCACGGGCACGAACACAGATTCCAGTCGCACCACTACCCCTAGCAGACCACGGTGCCCACTTAGCAGGGGCTTCTAGCCGCTTTCTTTGCTTATCTTTCTTTGCGGCGGCAAAGAAAGTAAGTGCCGCCCCGCACAGGGGCAACGCTAATAGACCACTAACAAACCAAGGAAAGGCCAAAGCCCCAAGCACACAGACAAAAAGCGCCGCGCAGGCAAAGAAAAGCCGACAACTACCCCACCCTCAAAAACCGCAAAACCGAAACCCCATGCAACCAAACATGCTCACTAACAAACCAAGCGGCGACCCAAGAACCCGCAACAACGATCAAATCACACCGCCCACTATTCCAAAGATTCAAAGAATGCCGCGCAGCGACCCACGGCACGCCCAAAGGATTCGGCCAATCGGCCAACAGATGCATGACCCCTCCACAAGCAAACCCAAACGCCGCGGCAGCATAAACCGAATGCCCAAGCCAATGATAGGAACCCACGAGCAACGCGACCCACCCCACACCCCAATGCGTCAACGTACGATGGGTAATCCACAGCCTTCGCGCGCGTGACCACCACGCCACTTCCAGCCAGTCCGGCGCCGTACTCCCCGCCACCCCGGCGATGAAACTCAACAGCACGCCGATATGAAACGAACCACCGCCGCCGACGCGCGCGACAACCGCCGCCGCGATAACGCCGGCCGCAAACCCAGTCGCGTGATGTGCTTTGTTGGATGCCATCGAACCTCACGACGCAGCGCGCCGGATAAAAGCCAAGGGGCGGCTATGTTCGCAGATGAGCAGATAAAAAAATAGCCGACACGCGAGATAAAAAATCGCGCATCGGCGTGGCCTTCGATGTGGTCCTCAGTGTCGTCCTCAACAACGCCGCCGAGTGACCCGAAACTCAGGTCGCACAGCGCGCAATATCGACGCGCATTTCCGGTTCAGGTGGATCGTCCGGCGCATTCGCGGGATGCATCACCTTGATCACCGAGCCCGCGTTGTGCGGCGTCAGCGTGACGAAATACGAGTTGTTCGAATCGGAACCGACAGCGATCTCGGTCGCGTCGCCGACGCGCGACATTCGCACGCGTGACAGCTTGCTTTCGAGGCAATCGGCGATATAAGCAGGGGCGCGCTGCGAAGACACGTACATCATCGGCTGGGACGCGTCGCGGGTGGGACCGCTGGAACCACAGGCAGCGAGAAAAGCAGTGAGGGCAGCAGCGGGAGCAAGCAGGAGAAGTCTTTTCATGGTCCGATCGTCGGCGTCCCCGATCGTGCACGGGAACTTGGGGCGCGGGCGAAGCGCAACGCGATTGAACACAACGTCATGCTTCGCGACGAAGCAGCCGTTCAACCGCAACGACGTTACGGCAAGGAAGGCAGCCGACCTCAGTATACCCACGGCATGCTTGTGCCGTCACTATCGCTACGCCGAAACGTAAGAACGTAAGCACCATGAAAAAAACCCGCGCGTGATCGTGCCACGTGCGGGTTCAGTTGCAGAGCGGCCTGGTACACCGCTCTGCACGTGCCATTGGAAAAACCTAGAAGCGGTGACGCAGGCCGACGGCCGCCGCAACCTGGTTGCCGGTCGACGACGGCGCCAGCGTGTTGATCGCCGCCACGTTCGCACCGAAGTTGCCGAGTTCGCCCGATGCGTGCTGATACACGCCTTCCACGTACACGTCGGTACGCTTGCTCAGCGAATAGTCGCCTTGCAGCGATACCGTGTGCCACTTCGGATCACCCGAGCCGTTCGAACCTGACATCTTGCCGTCGGTGAACGTGTACGAAGCGGCGAGGCTCAGTGCCGGCGTCAGTGCGTACTTGCCGTTCAACTCGTAGTTGTCCAGATGCAGGTTGGTGCCTGCCACACCCGGCAGCGTTACGCCGCCGACGTCCACGCCCGTGATGCCGTCCAGTTGCGTATGCGTGTACACGAAGCCAGCCGTCGCCGGGCCGTACGTGTAGTTGATGCCCGCACCGAACGTGCGTTGCAGGTTCGCCGCGACAGCCGCGGTGCCGTCGCCTTGCGAGACTGCGCCGCTCAGGTTCGAGCTACCCGAGTTGTTCAGTTGCAGGTAAGCGGCGGCTACGCTCAGCGGACCGTTGTCGTACGAAGCGCCGGCGCTCCATGCGCGGTTGTTCGAGAACTGGCCGGCCGAATTGCTGAAGCCGTACAGGCCGCCGAATTTGAGGCCGGCGTAGTTCGCGCTCGTGTACTTCACGGCGTTCTTGATCGAGAACGAGTTGTCCAGATTGTCGTTATCGAACGGGTGAGCGGCGAGATTGTTGCCGAAGCCCGCGCCCGCTTCGGACAGCGGCGCGAGGTAATCGACCACGGAGTCGTACTGACGGCCGAGCGTCAACGCACCGTATTGATCGCTCTGCAGACCGACGAACGCCTGACGATTGAACATCGTGCCGTTTTCCGAGTCCTGGCCGTTGTTCAGATTGAAGCCGTTTTCCAACGTGAAGATGGCGTGCAGACCGCCGCCAAGGTCTTCGCTGCCGCGCAGGCCGAAGTAGGTGTTCGACACCGAACCGCTGCCTTGTTGCCAATTGCTGTGGCCGCCCTGGTTGTTCGAGTAGACGAGACCGGCGTCCAGCGTGCCGTACAACGTAACGCTGCTTTGTGCGTGAGCGGTGATGGCAAACGCGCCCATGAGGCCTGCTGCGATGAGGGTTTTTTTCATGTTTAGATAACTCCGGGACAGTGCGTAGAGAATCGCATTCCAGTGCTAACAGCCGATTGCGCCGGCTGCCTGACGATCCGCTGCGAAGTGTATGCCTGCTATTTATATCTTTAAGCGTGTATGGCGCAACAATGCATTTTCTAATTCGAAATAGCGGATTGAGAGTTGTGTAAGTGCGGATAAATAAAGAAAAAAATATTTGTGCGCGATGGCGTTGTAATTGTTCGTCAAATTATCGGTGTTGCTCGATCGCGACGCTCCCGCTGTGTCATATTCAGTAAGGATTTGAGCGCGATGTTGCCTGATTTTCGAATCATTCTGATTTCTGCAATGGACTCTTCCAGTTCGTATGCTCTATCCCGGCGAATTACAGTTCTACAATTCGTTTCACCCCCTGACCAGGGGTGTCTTTTTCATCTCTTTATACGCGGCTTTCGGGCCGCGTTTTTTTCGAATGTTTTATTATCGGTTTATAAGTTCCCGCGAATAACGAAATGCACTATTTCGATTGACGAGGAGCGCGCCCTGGCTTGTCCGTTCGTCAGAGGGCCACGTCCTGTGGGTGTGGGGCGGGTAGAATCGCAGGCTTGAGTTGTGTTTCCGCCCCGCGAACGTGAGTAAACCTGTAATGACCAATTCCCCCCTTCCATCGTCCGACACCGCTGCTGACTCCCCGACGGAAGGCGCGTCCGAAATCCACGCAACCTCGCTCGAGCATCTGGAAGAAGCGCTGCCCGAAATCCAGCACGAAGCGCGTCTGTGGCGCGATGACGGCTGGACCGCGCGCGTCATCAAGAACGAAGACGACGAAGGCTGGGCCGTCGCCATGATCAAGGACGGCGAAGCGGAACCGGCGCTCGTCGGCCCGTGGACGATGGGTCGCAACAAGAAAGATCCGAAGCCGCTGGACACGTCGGCATTCAACACGCTGGTGAAAACCGCGTCTGAAGTGTTGCGCCGCCATGAGCAGCAACTGCGCGCCCAGTTGCACAAAGAAGTGCGCGTGGCCAGCGCGGACGGCAATGACGAACTCGACATCACGCTCGACATCGTTCCCGACGAAGACGAGCCGTACGCGCTGCTGACCGCGCTCGATACGTTCGGCGAACAGCTTGCGCAAGTGCAGGTGGCGCCGAACTTCAAGCTGAGCAAGGCGAGTGCTGCGGCGTGGGTCGAAAACGAATTCCGCCGTCCAGGCTAGATCGGCGGCGACAGGTTTCAGCTAACGAATTGCTGAATTTAATATTACTAAAGCCTGTCAATATACTTTCACATTCACTTCATAGAATCCTCGCGTCATAGCGGCGCGAGCGTGAACCATGCGGTTTTGGGTCTGAGTGCGTGCCGGCTGTGCATTCACCCACGCTACCCAAACCCTGGATCACGACAAGATGGCAGAGCCGTTCGACCTTTCCCGCCGCAAGGCCCTGAAACTCCTCGCCGGTGCGCCGATGCTGCCGTTAGGCGGCCTTGCAACGGCATCGATGCTGACCGCGTGCGGCGGCGGAGGCGACGGGCTGGCGGCGACGCCGGTCAAGCCAGTGGCCAACTTCGTCTCCGCGGCATTCAGCGGCATGGCCGCGCCGACGCTGGCGGACCCCGCCGCGATGGCGAAAACGACGGTCGCCTCGACACTCTCGGTGCAACTGAGCGATGGCAGCAGCCGTACCTTCAAGCTCGCGTACCAGCCGTTTTTCGTGACCGGCGACGTGGTGCCGAACATCAAGGGCGGGACGATTCTGGCCGGCGGCTACTTTGATATCAACAATCAGCCGATCGTCGATAAATCGGTGGCGGGCAAAGAGCGCCAGTTCTATTCGGACTGCCCGGACGGCAGTTCGCTGATTCGTCTCGACAAGCCCACGGTGAAGGGCCTTAAGGGCAATGCAGTATTCGCTGTCGTGCAGTTCGAATACGCGACCCGCGATCAGAGTCTGAAGTCGATGTATGGCCAGTTGCCGTCGCCGATCGCCGTGCTCACGCTCGATCAGGACCCGGCCACGGGCAAGCTCACGCTGGTGGGCTACCACAACGTCGATACGTCGAAGGCGCATGGCTTGTGGATCACCTGCGGCGCGAGCCTGTCGCCGTGGAACACGCATCTGTCGAGCGAAGAGTACGAGCCGGACGCCGCGACGATCGCAAGCAACAGTCAGTTCAAGGGCTTCAGCCGAAGCCTTTATGGTGACGAAACCACCGCCAATCCCTATCACTATGGCCATCTGCCGGAAGTGACCGTCAATTCCGACGGCACTGGCACGATCAGGAAGCACTACTGCCTCGGCCGCATCTCGCACGAACTGATTCAGGTGATGCCGGATAAGCGCACCGTATTGATGGGCGACGACGCGACCAACGGTGGCCTCTTCATGTTCATTGCCGATCGCGAGGCCGATCTGTCGGCGGGCACGCTGTATGTCGCAAAGTGGACGCAGGTGTCGTCGAGCGGGGCGGGCGCGGCAACGCTTTCCTGGATCAATCTGGGCCACGCGACCAGCGACGAAATCGAGGCGCTCGCCAACCAGCTGAGCGCGAGCGACATCATGGACGTCGCGACCAAGGACCCGGCCGATTCGACCTACACGAAGATCAACTACAACGGCACCTTCAACTGGGTGCGCGTCAAATCGGGCATGACGAAGGCGGCGACCTTCCTCGAAACCCATCGCTACGCAGCGTTGGCGGGCGGCAGCATGGGCTTCACGAAGCTCGAAGGCACGACGGTCAATATCAAGGACAAGGTGCTGTATTCGGCGATGTCACGCATCGAGAAATCGATGGTGCGCGGTCATGCCGCATCGACCGATGTCGCCATCGACAAGGCGATCAACGCCGGTGCGGTTTACGCGCTGAACATGAAGGGCGGCCAGCGCGACCGTAGCGGCGGCGCGATCAACAGCGACTGGGTGCCGGTGGATATGGCCGCGCCTGTTGCGCTGGTCGGCGAGGATCTGTCGTCCGCCGACGTGCTTGGCAATACGGCGAACCCGGAGCGCATTGCGAATCCGGACAACCTGAAATTCTCGGAGAAACTGCGCACGCTCTTTATCGGCGAAGACAGCGGCATGCACGTCAACAATTTTCTGTGGGCTTACAACGTCGATACGAAAACGCTCGCACGTGTGTTGTCGTGCCCCGCTGGCGCGGAGTCGACAGGCCTGCATGCGGTCGACGAAATCAACGGCTGGACGTACGTGATGAGCAACTTCCAGCATGTCGGCGATTGGGAAAGTCCGTTGCACGACAAGATCCAATCGACACTCGATCCGCTCGTGCGGGCCAACTATAAGGACCGCTTCGGCGCGACGGTGGGGTATCTGACGGCGGACCCGGCGGGGATCAAGTTGTAGGGGGCGAGTGAGGCGGCGCGACCCGCCGCCTCAACTCCGCTTGCAGAAAATCGCCGTCACGAGCGGCGCCACCCGATGCACGATCGCTGTGCTGCCGGCCTCGGTGAGCGCGGCCTGGACCTTGGATTCGCTGCCGAACACCACGACGCCATAGGCGGAGCGGGCCACGGGTTCACCGTCGCCGACGCGAAACATTGGGTCGTCTTTCTCGTAGCCGACCACCGCGAAAACGTGAAAGCCGAATGCGGTCAGGTCGGCGCCCTGCGCCGGCGAAAACGCATTGATCGAGTTGCTTTCGACCCGCATTGGCTTCGGATCGATCAACTGCTGCTGGGCGAGATCGGCAATGAACTGATGACCACTCTCATTGCAGGCGAGCGGTGCGTCGAGAGCGGCAGCATGACTGCTGAGCGGCAGCGCGGCGGCAGCCAGCGCAAGGAGTACGGACGAAAAGAAGCGTTTCATATACGTGAATGGCGGCCCGCGTTCGATGTAGTGAGTTCGCAACGGGTGGCGGCGATGCACCGCACCTCTAAAAGACATTGCGCATCGAACTAATCGGGCGTGACAGGCGCAACTGGATTCGCACTTTAACGTGATTCGGCATATCTTGCCCGGCGTCTGACACGTATCGGCAACAATAAGCGCTTAAGAAAACGTTAAGGAAGGAAGCAAGGTTTTACGATCCCGTATATATTTCCGGGTTATGAATTCGCGACCATCAATTCCAATTAACGTTCCGGCCCCCAGAACATGGGATGCGAGGCTCGCCCGCCGACTAGTCACGCCGCTCGTCAACACGTGGGTCACGCCGAACCATCTGACCACGCTGCGCCTGCTGATCGGGCTTGCCGGCGCGCTCTGTCTCGCCCACGGCGGATTTGCCTGGGCCAATGCGGGCGCCTTTCTGATCGTGCTGTCGAACTTTGTCGACCACACAGATGGCGAACTCGCGCGCATCGGCGGAAAGTCGAGCCGGATCGGTCATTTTTACGATCTGGCGTGCGACGCGCTCGTGACCGTGATGTTGTTCGTCGGCATGGGTGTCGGTTCGGCGCAGGTCGGCTCATTGAAAGTTTCACCCGGCTGGCTGGGTGCCGTGGCGGGCGTTGCGGTCGCGCTGATTTTCTTCCTGCGCATGCGCATCGAGGAGATGGCGGGCAAGGCAGGGACCAAGCAGGCAACGGTCGGCGGTTTCGAAACCGAAGACGTGCTGTACCTGCTGCCCATCGTCACGCTGACAAGCGTCGTCATGCCGTTCGTTGTGGTCGCGTCGATCGGCGCGCCGCTGTTTGCCGTCTGGGTGGTGGTCGATTACTGGCGCGTTGCGCGCCGCGCCGCACGCTCGGCGGCCGCCCCCGTCAAGGCGTCTGAAACCAGTCAAATGTGGGCCAGTGAATGAGTATGCACGCCGAAGACGACGTGATCGCAGCAAATTCAGTTGAACGTTCGCCGGCCTCCTCGTTGGCATCGTCGGCCGTGCCCGCGCCGAATGCCGATCGCGCCGTAGCGAGCCGCACGCGCACGTTCGACATACGCCGTCTCTCAAAGGATTTCACCGATCAGGGCGCGTTCCTGTATCTGGAAGATTTCCTTGCGCCCGAAGTCACCGCCCAGCTCGTGCAGAGCGCGCGCGGTCTCCTCGACGAAGTGAACCGCAACTATCTGCCGGGCCACAAGCAGGGCGGCAGCGTCAGCCGTCATACGATCGATCGTCTCGCGCCGTTCATCGCCGAACTGTATCGCTCGAAGGAGCTGATCGGCTGGCTCGAGCAACTCAGCGGCGACAAGCTGCAAGTGTCGCCTGCGGACGATCCACACGCTTACGCGCTGTACTACTACACGCGGGCCGGCGACCACATCGGCTGGCACTACGATACTTCGTACTATGACGGCCGCCGTTATACGCTGCTGCTCGGTGTGATCGACGAATCGTCATGCCGGCTCGATTACGAATTGCATACGCGCAATCCGGACGTGCCGGATCAACCCGGCTCGGTGCAGATTCCGCCGGGCGGCCTGGTGTTCTTCGACGGCGACAAACTGCGTCATCGCATCACGCCGGCCGGCGCAAACGAAATGCGTGTGTCGCTTACCTTCGAATACGTCACCGACCCGAACATGCGGCCGTGGCGCCGTTTCATCTCGAACATGAAGGACGCGATCGCGTACTTCGGTTTCCGCCAGGTTTTCCGTCAGATGACGAAACGCCGCAAGGACCCCGCATGACACGCGCGGCCCTGATTCTGCTGTCGATCGGAACGGCGCTCTTTGTCGGCCTGCTCGCGTGGCAGGGTTTCGGCTCCGTGGCCTCGGCGCTGGCCGCGGCCGGCTGGGGACTCGTGCTTGTCGCGGCATTTCACCTCGTGCCGCTGGTGCTCGACGCCGGCGCAATCTCGGTGCTGTTCCAGCGTCAGCATGACGGCGTGCATCACAACGCGACGGTGCGCGACGCATTGTTCGCACGCTGGATCGGCGAATCGGTGAATAGCCTGTTGCCGGCCGGCCAGATCGGCGGCCCGGTCGTGATGGTGCGGCAACTGTCCCAGCGCGGCATGCGCATGCGTGACGCGGCCGCAGCCGTTACCGTCAGCACCACGGCACAGGCGGTCGCGCAAATCGTCTTCGCGTTGCTCGGGCTGCTGCTGTTCGGTGCCTACGCCGCGCACGGCGCGCTTCACGATTTGCGAACCGCTACGCTGATTGCCACTGGCGTTCTGGGCGCGATGATCGCGGGCTTCTACTATGCGCAGCGGCACGGCCTGTTCGGTCGATTGCTGGGCGTGGTCTCGAAGCTGTTCGGCAAGCGCGACTGGTCGTCGCTGATGACGCGCGCCGAAGCCGTCGACACTGCCGTGCAGGCCATCTACCGCGAGCGCGGCCGCGTCGCGGCAAGCTTCGCACTGAGTCTGGTGGGCTGGATCGTCGGTACGGTCGAGGTGTGGCTCGCGCTGCGCTTTCTCGGCCATCCGGTCGACTGGGTCGACGCACTGCTGCTCGAAAGTCTCGGCCAGGCAATTCGTGGCGCGGCGTTCATGATCCCGGGCTCGCTCGGTGTGCAGGAAGGCGGCTATCTGTTGCTCGCGCCGCTCGTGGGTTTGCCGCCGGATGCGGCGCTGGCGTTGTCGCTCGCCAAGCGCGCACGTGAAATTCTGCTCGGTTTGCCTGGACTACTGGTGTTGCACTTCAGCGAACGAAGCTGGCAACGGCGGCGCGCCACGGGGCGCGTTCCGGCTGTCGATTAATCTCCGAATTCTTTAAAGGACTGTGCATGCGTGCCATCATCCTCGCAGCGGGCCTCGGCCTGCGTCTCCAGCAACCGCCGCAGGCACAGTTCCCGAAGTGCCTGTTGCAGTTCGACGGCATGAGCCTGCTCGAACGGCATCTGCAAATGCTGGAAACCGCCGGCGTGACCGACGTCGTGCTGGCGCTCGGTTTTCAGCCGGAATCGGTGCAGGCGGAACTGGAGCGGATCAATTGGCCGCATAAGGTGGAAACGGTCCTGAACTCGCGTTACGACCTGGGCAGCGTGTTGACGGTGCACACGGTGGCCGAGGCGCTGACGCGCGGCGGCGACGTGCTGCTGATGGACGCCGACGTGCTCTACGACGAGCGCATTCTGAACGCGCTGGTGAAGGGTGAGACGGTCAACCGCCTGTTGATCGACCGTGACTTCGAAGCTGGTGACGAACCCGTCAAGCTGTGCGTGAAAGACGGCGTGCCGGTCGAGTTGCGCAAGCAGCTAGCCGTCAACCTCGACTACGACACCATCGGCGAATCGGTGGGCTTCTTCCGCTTCCGTCAGGAAACCGCGCAACGTTTTGCGGAGATCGTTGCGGGCTACGTGGATAGCGGCCGGGCCAACATGCCGCACGAAGAAGCGGTGCGCGACCTGCTGCTGGAACGCAGCCAGGTGTTCGACACGGCCGACGTGACCGGCGCGCCGTGGATCGAGATCGACTTCCCGAACGACGTCGCTCGCGCAAGCACCGAGATTCTGCCGCAGCTGCAACCGCTGGTCAGTGCATCGCGCTAAGTCTCGTCAAGTCTCGCTTCTGAATTACCGCTGTATTGCATGGTGAGCCGACTGTATGCCGGCTCACCATCGCGTCGATTTTCTCCCCTTCTGTTTTTCGCAATCAACTCAGCTTCGTTGCGCGCTCAACTATTGGGCGACAGATAGCAATGCGTCGTCTGTGCAAGTACGAAAAGGCTTCACTTAACAACATCTGTTGTCGATGCGATGCCATAATCGCAGCTTTACACCGACGGCCTTGCAACCCGTCGTCATGCCAATGCCTCTCGCTTTAGGCACTTTCATCGTTCCGCTGATCGTCGCATGTGCGATGTTCATGGAAAATGTGGACGGCACGGTCATCGTGACGTCGCTGCCCGTTCTGGCGCGCGATCTCGGCCAGGACCCCATCACCCTCAAGCTCGCCGTGACGGCTTATGTCATCGGCCTCGGCGTCTTCATTCCGATTTGCGGCTGGGTTGCTGACCGCTTCGGTTCCCGCACGGTGTTTCGCACGGCAATCGGCGTCTTCATGGCCGGCTCGCTGATGTGCGCGGCGTCCACGTCACTCGGCACCTTCGTGGTTGCGCGCTTCGTGCAAGGCCTCGGCGGCGCGATGATGGTGCCGGTAGGGCGCATCATCATTTTCCGCTCGGTGCCGAAGTCGGACTTCATTCGCGCGGTCAACTATCTGACGGTGCCCGCGTTGCTCGGGCCGGTAGTTGGGCCGCCGCTGGGTGGCTTCATCACGACCTACCTGCACTGGCGCCTGATCTTCTTCATCAACATTCCAATCGGCCTGCTGGGTATCTGGCTCGCGAACAAGCACATCGCCAACGTGCGTGAAGCGCATCCCGGCCGGCTCGACTGGACTGGCTTCGTGTTGTCGGCGAGCGGGGCATCGCTATTCATGCTGGGGCTCTCGCTGGTAGGCGGCGAACTGGTGTCCAACACGGTATCGGTCAGCATGTGTGTGATCGGCGTGTTGCTGCTGGTGGTGTACGTGCTGTACGCGAACCGCGTCGAATTGCCGGTGCTCGATTTGCGGCTATTGCGCATTCCGAGTTTTCACGCAAGCGTGGTGGGCGGCTCGCTGTTTCGCATCGGCCTCGGGGCAGTGCCGTTTTTGTTGCCGCTCGCCTTGCAGGAAGGTCTGGGCATGACCGCGTTCAAGTCGGGGTCGATCACCTGCGCGTCTGCATTCGGCTCGATCTTCATGAAGGCGGCTGCGTCGCGCATTCTCGAACGGTTCGGTTTTCGCACGGTGCTGATGTTCAATGCAGGTTGCGCGGGACTCGCGATTGCCGTCTACGGTCTGTTCTTTCCCGGTACACCGCATTGGTTGATCTGGTGTGTGGTGCTGTTCGGCGGCTTCTTCCCCTCCTTGCAATTCACCTCGTTGAATACGTTGGCGTATGCGGATATTCCGAGCCGCGACGTTGGCCGTGCGACGAGTGTGGCGAGTGTGATCCAGCAGATCTCGTTGGGGCTCGGCGTGACGATTGCCGGCATCGTGCTGCAAATCTCGCATAACGTGCAGGGTCATTCGACGATCGTGTTCTCCGACTTCTGGCCGGCGTTTCTCGTGGTCGGCTTGTTCTCGTTCCTGTCGATTCCGGTGACCGCGCGCTTGCCGCAAGGCGCCGGCGACGAAATCGCACGCGGCAGCCGCGGTAGCGCCTGAGTGTTCAACCCAGCGTGCGCTGCGCTTCGTGGTGCGGCGCACCGATTGTGTTCGACGCCGATTCGAGCACGGCTACTCGCGGCAATTAGCGTCGTTAGATAGGGTAATTTTTGTGTGCTGCAACATGCACCATATGCGTGCAATAGCTTCGCAATTGACGGACCGGCATGTTATAAGCCCAAGGCAGCTTTTGTTATCGTCAGATGAAGAAGTCGTCTTGGGGGATATAACCAATGAAGTTGTTTCACAACGCCAAGCCGTCCGTTAGCGGACTTGCGCTGGTCGCACTCATCTCCGTTTCGAGCGGTTTTCTCGAAGCTACTCCAGCCTTTGCCAAAGCGCCCGAGAAAGCGCAGCCGGCAGTTCTCACGGCGTCCGCCATTGCAGTGGCCGACAAGTACAGCGCCGACGCTGCGGAACAGATCTTCAAGGAAGGCGGTAACGCTGTCGACGCGGCTGTCGCGATTGCCTTCACGCTTGCCGTGACGTATCCGGAAGCGGGCAATATTGGCGGCGGCGGTTTCATGACGCTGTATGTCGACGGCAAGCCGTACTTCCTCGACTATCGCGAACGCGCGCCGCTGGCTGCGACGAAGAACATGTACCTCGACGACAAGGGCGAGGTCATCAAGGGCATGAGCCTGTTCGGTTATCGCGCGGTGGGCGTGCCGGGCACCGTCGACGGTATGTGGCAAGCGCAGCGCCGCTTCGGCAAGCTCAAATGGAAGCAGGTGCTCGCACCGGCCATTCATTACGCGCGCGATGGCTTCGAAGTCAGCGAGCAGTTGCAGCAACGCCGCGACGACGCAGCGAAAGACTTTGCCGGCAAGACCAACTTCGATACCTACTTCGGCAACCTGAAGCAGGGCGTCAACTTCAAGCAACCGGATCTCGCCGCGGTGCTGCAGCGCATTTCGGATCAGGGCGCGAAAGACTTCTACCAGGGCAAGACGGCTGATCTGATCGCGGCGTCCATGCGCGGTCACGGTCTGATTACGAAGGCCGATCTGCAACAGTACAAGGCGGTGTGGCGTCAGCCGATCCAGGCGGACTGGAACGGCTATCGCGTGATTACCGCGCCGCCCCCGAGCTCGGGCGGTATCGGTCTCGTGCAGTTGCTGAAGATGAAGGCCGACATTGCGCCCGACTTCAAGGACGTGACGCTGAACTCCGCGCAATACGTGCACCTGATCGCTGAGATCGAGAAGCGCGTGTTCGCCGATCGTGCGCAGTATCTCGGCGATCCGGACTTCTACAAGGTGCCGGTCGCGCAACTGACCGACGATGCGTACATCGCCAAACGTGCCGCGGAAGTGAACCCGAATACGCCGTCGGATACGAAGAGCGTGCAGCCGGGTCTGGGCACAACGATGCCGGAAAAAGCGGAAACCACGCACTTCTCGGTGATCGACAAGTGGGGTAATGCGGTGTCGAACACGTACACCATCAACGGCTACTTTGGCTCGGGCGTGGTGGCGGATCGCACAGGCATCGTGCTGAACGACGAGATGGACGACTTCTCCGCGAAGCCGGGTGTCGCGAACATGTTCGGCGTGGTGGGCAGCGACGCGAATTCGATCGAACCGAAGAAGCGCCCGTTGTCGTCGATGAGCCCGACCATTCTGACGAAGGACGGCAAGGTGTCGCTCGTGATCGGCACGCCGGGTGGCTCGCGTATCTTCACGTCGATCTTCCAGGTGATCAACAACATCTACGACTTCAACATGCCGTTGCCGGAAGCCGTGGGCGCGATGCGCTTCCATCACCAGCTGTTGCCGCCGAACACGATTTTCTGGGAGCCGTACAAGCCGATCGACGGCGAGCTCGCCAAGCAGATCGAAGCCAAGGGCTACACGCTGAAGGGGCAGGATTTCAGCGGCGACATCCAGGCGATCAAGGTCAATGGCGATACGCCGGAAGCGGCAGCCGATCCGCGCGGCCGTGGTGTGACGCGGGTGATCCAGTAAGCGGTTGGCTTCAATCGCTTAGGTGCAGTTGAAAGTGCAGTTGAGCGGCGCGTCTTTGCTGATGCGCCGCATGCAGAAAAAAGCCTCGCGCTCAATTGAGTGCGAGGCTTTTTTATTTTCCACCACTGCCAGTCGAGTGAATCAGCTCGTCTGCTCCACCGGCGTCAAGGTCAATTCGAGCCGTTGCGCGCCGCGTAACACGGTCACGTTGACCGGCTTGTCGATACGCGAAACATCGAGCGTGCGTTGCAGGCTATCGACGTCTTGCACCGCAAGCGCATCGATCGCGACGATCGTGTCATCCGTGCGCAGACCGCCGAGCGCGGCCGGGCTGCCTTTGACGATTTCCATGACGTGCACGCCGCTCTCCGAACTCAGGCCGAAATAGCGTTGCACGCGGCGCGATAGTGGCCTCGTGGTGCCGGCCACGCCGATGTACGCGCGCCGCACGCGGCCGTGCGCGAAGATCTGCATGATGACCCACTTGGCTGTGTCGATCGCGGTGGCGAAGCAGATCGCCTGCGCGCCGGGAATGATTGCGGTGTTCACGCCAATCACCTGACCGGCAGAATTGATCAGCGGGCCGCCCGAATTGCCGGGATTGAGCGCGGCGTCTGTCTGAATCACGTCGTAGATCATGCGGCCCGAATTCGAGCGCAGCGAGCGGCCGAGCGCCGAGACGACGCCGGTCGTCACGGTTTGCGCGAGGCCGAGCGGATTGCCGACCGCGATCGCGATCTGGCCGACGCGCAGTTTCGACGATTCGCCGAGTTCGACGTGCGGCAAAGGCTCCGGCGAGCCGATGCGCAGCACGGCCAGATCGCTGCCGGGGTCGTCGCCGACCAGATCGGCGTCGAATTTCGCGCCGTCGGCGAGCGTCACGGTGATGTGCGTGGCGCCGTGCACGACGTGGCTGTTGGTGAGCAGATAGCCGTCCGGCGTGAACAGAAAACCCGAACCGGTGCCGCCGCGTGCGCCGCGGCTATCGCGCCCGGACGGCGCGCCGGGCAGCCGGCGTTCAACGGAAATGAAGGCGACCGCCTGCTGAACGCGTTCCAGCGCGCCGATCACGGTGCGGGAATAGGCGTCGAGCAGGGCGTCGTCGGATAAAGCGGTGAGTGGATCGGACCCGGGGGCGTCGGATGCGGCGCGCGACAGGTCATCGATGAAGCGTGGACGGCTTCCCATGGCGATGCTCCGGATAAACGGGAATCCAGATGCGGGGCGGCGGGCGGGTTTTTCAAGTGCGGACACACGCCATGCGAACCTGTCTGGCGCTACCATGCCAACAAGGAGATAGCCGCCATGAACTCGCCCGCAGCGTCGACAGAGTCACTCGAACCGCGCATCGAATCCCTCAGCGCCATCACGCTCGCCACCGGCAATATGCCCCGCGCGGTGCTGTTTTACGAAGCGCTCGGTTTTCCGATCAAATTCGGTGGTGCGCAGGAAGCGTTTACCTCGTTTGCATTCGGCGGTTCGTATCTGAACCTGATCGTCGATACGCGCGCGCCGGTCAACTGGTGGGGCCGCGTGATCATTTATGTCTCGGATGTCGACGCGCTCTACCGGAAGGCGCTGGCAGCGGGTTTAAAGCCGTCGCTCGAACCGTCCGACGCGCCGTGGGGCGAGCGTTATTTCCACATCACCGATCCCGACGGCCACGAACTCAGCTTCGCGAAACCGTTGCGTTAGCGCCGGGCGGCCGCGCTAAACTCGCTATCATGGCTGAGCTATAAGGCGCGCAAACCGTCGGCGAGCACCCGTTACCCCAAGGCGCGGCGGCCGCGCTGGTAACACGGTTGACACTTCGCGCTTCGATAATCGAACCCGTTCGCGACGCGTATGCGCCGCGCGCCTAACCATTTCCGTTGCCAGGAGAGTCGCAATGAAAGAGCTGGATCCGAGACCCGAGGCCGAAGTCATGGCAGAACGGCAACGCCGTTTCGAGGAGGACCTCATCGATGCCTACGACGAGGAACTCGAAATGGAGGTCGACGACCGTATCATCGATGGCGCGGACGGCTTCACGCCCGAGCATCGCGAGGCGCGCAAGGTGTACTTCCGCGAGCTGTTCCGTTTGCAGGGCGAGCTTGTCAAGTTGCAGGACTGGATCGTGCAGACCGGCCATCGGCTGGTGGTGATTTTCGAAGGGCGCGACGCGGCGGGCAAGGGCGGCGCGATCAAACGCATCACGCAGCGGCTCAATCCGCGCGTGTGCCGCGTGGCGGCGTTGCCGGCGCCGAACAACCGTGAACGCACGCAATGGTATTTCCAGCGTTACGTGTCGCATCTGCCGGCGGGTGGCGAAATGGTGCTGTTCGACCGCAGCTGGTACAACCGCGCGGGCGTCGAGCGCGTGATGAATTTTTGCAGCGACGACGAGTACGAAGAGTTTTTCCGCTCGGTGCCGGAATTCGAAAAGATGCTGGCGCGAAGCGGCGTGCAGATTCTCAAATACTGGTTTTCGATTACGGACGAAGAACAGGAAATCCGCTTCCAGAACCGCATCCACGACCCGCTGAAGCAGTGGAAGCTGAGTCCGATGGATCTGGAAAGCCGGCGCCGCTGGGAAGCCTATACGCAGGCGAAGGAAGTCATGCTGCAGCGCTCGAATATTCCCGAGGCGCCGTGGTGGGTCGTGCAGGCGGTCGACAAGAAGCGCGCGCGCCTGAACTGCATTCACCATCTGCTGAGCCAGGTGCCGTACCACGAGATCGAGCACCCGCTCATCGAATTGCCGGCGCGGGTCTATCACGACGAATACAGCCGCCAGCCGGTGCCGTCGTCGATCATCGTGCCTGAAATTTATTGATCGATCTTCGGCTCGATTGAATGAAAAAAGCGCGGCAAATGCCGCGCTTTTTTTAACTTCGCTGGCGCCGGACTTGCGCCCGGCACCAGCGATTTCAGCAGTTTCAGAACACCATCCGGAACAGCCAGTACAAGGCGCCCGCCAGCGCGATCGAGACCGGCAGCGTCAGCACCCACGCGAGGATCAGGCTGCGCACGGTGCCCCATTGCAAGCCGGAACCGTTGGCCGCCATGGTGCCGGCCACGCCTGACGACAGCACGTGTGTCGTCGAGACCGGCAAGCCGTACATGTCTGCCGCGCCAATCGTCAGCATCGCCACCAACTCAGCCGAAGCGCCCTGTCCATAGGTCAGATGCTGCTTGCCGATCTTCTCGCCAACGGTGACAACGATCCGCTTCCAGCCGACCATCGTGCCGAGACCCAGCGCAATGGCCACCGCGACCTTCACCCACGTCGGAATGAACTTGGTGGCGTGATCGGTCTGCGTCTTGAAGTTGTCAATAGCTTTGGCGTCTGCCGCCGAGAAAGCCGGCTGCTTGCTTTTCTCCATCAGACGAATGGCTTCGGACGCGACATACATGTTGTTGCGCACGTTATCGACGATGTTTTGCGGCACGGTTGCTATCGATCCCGACTCGCCGACCTGCTGGCCGATCAGGTCGGTCAGTTGCTGCAAGGCCGGCACCGTGGCGGGCGTCAACTGACGCGTGCGCACATAGGCTTCGACATCGCCACGCGGATCGGCGGACGGCGCCACGCCTTGAGTGTATTTGGCGAGCGTGGCCGAGGCCTGGTGCGCGACCGCGAGATATGTCTGCGTTTCTGCCGGTGTGACGGCCTTGTTCAGTGCGTACGCCGTCGGCACCGTGCCGATCAGGATCAGCATGATGAGGCCCATGCCTTTTTGCCCGTCGTTCGAACCGTGCGCGAACGAAACGCCTGTGCAGGTCAGAATCAGCAAGCTGCGAATCCAGAACGGGGGCGGTTCCTTGCCTTTAGGCTCGGCATACAACGCCGGAACCCGCACCACCGCCTTCAGGATCAGCAGCAGCAAGCCGGCCGCGAGAAAGCCGACCAGCGGTGAAAACAGCAGCGACTTGCCGACGCCGAGCGCCTGATTCCAGTCCACGCCACTCGTGCCGTTGGCGCCGTGCATCAGCTGATTCATCAAGCCAACGCCGATGATCGAGCCGATCAGCGTATGCGAGCTCGACGACGGTAGTCCGAAATACCACGTGCCCAGATTCCAGATGATCGCCGCGATCAGCAGCGCGAAGACCATCGCAAAGCCCGCGCTGCTGCCCACTTGCAGAATCAGTTCGACGGGCAGCAACTGCAGGATGCCGAATGCCACTGCGCCCGATGAAGTCAGTACACCGAGGAAATTCCATCCGCCGGACCAGACCACCGCAATGTTCGGCGCGAGCGAATGCGTGTAAATCACGGTAGCGACCGCATTGGCCGTGTCATGAAAGCCGTTGACGAATTCGAAGCCGAGCGCGATCAGAAGCGCGAATCCGAGCAGGAGATAGGGCAGGAACGAGGCTTCGCGAACCGGTTCTAGATCGGTTGCCAGATGCACGGCGCAATAAGCAGCGCCGATCGCAATCACGACGAGGAAAACGATGAGGCTGAGATGACGCCCTTTTCCAGTTGCGGCGCCCGATTGCGGGTACGAAAGTTCCGGCATGGCATGAGCCCTAAAGTTTGTCGCGGAACTGCCGATCCTGCGGTGCCTACATGTCGTAATGATGACAATGGCGTGACCGTTATGCGGGACGGGCGTTCGCGCAGAGGTATATACAGATTGGCGCTACAGGAACGGCTGCCGTCTTTGCGGCGCGGTAGGACGATAAGCGGTCCGAAAAGAACTATGCGCGAAGTGCGCATCGGCGGCGGAACGGATTGTCCGGTTCAACTGCCGCCAGGGTCGCAAATGAATTCGCGCGACCTAAGTGTTCGCTACAAATGCGATGGATTGCAGTCAATGCAACGCGCATTTGCCTTGCGGACATCCTCGTGCAGTTTAGGCGACGCGTCGCCGGATATCCACCAGGACCTTTTTTTGCTAGGCTGACATCAAAGGGCCATCTGAAGGACATTCGATGAAGCGGGCGAGCCGGAAAATCGATAAACAGGCTGCGGACAGCAAGCCGGCCGGCGTGGAACCCTCAGCAGAGGCAGCCTTTGCGTCGTACGCGGCGCCCCTCGTCGACGACGCAATCGAACTCGCCAACGCGGTGCGCGAAGACGCGTCGCCGGAAGCGCTGCACAAACTGCGTGTGTCGCTGCGGCGGTTGCGCTCGTTGTGGTGGGCGTTCGAACCCTTGCTGGACAAAGGCGAAAATACGCGTCAACGGGCCCTGTATAAGTATCTAGCCACTGCCGCCGGCAAGACGCGGGATTGGGACATTCTGATCGAGCTGATTGCGCAGGAGGAGCGCGTTGCGCATGAGATGACGCCCACGCTCCAGGCAGCGCGCGGCGGCGCGTTGGAGACGAGCCGCGAAACGCTTTCAAACGCGGACGTCAAACATTTGCTGCAAGACGCCTTGACCAGCGCCAATAAGGAATTGAACACCGCCCGTGAGCGTGTGCCGCTGCAAAAATTTGCCGACAAGCGCGTGACCGCTTCTGAACGTTCGCTTAAGAAACGTATAAAACGTGCGTCTCGAGCGAAGCGCTCCAACTACACCGCATTTCACGACGTCAGAAAGGCGGGCAAGAAAGTGCGCTATCTGCTCGAGTTTTTCGAGCCGGTTCTGAGCGGCAGCCACAAACGCACCCTGAAGCGGTTAAAGCAGATCCAGAAGCGTTTCGGCACGCTGAACGATATCGTCGCAAGCGAAATGTTGCTACGCGACAATACGGACTTGCTTGCTGGGTCCGGCGACACCGATGCAGCGCTTGACTGGCTGAAGAAGGAGCGCAAACGGAGGATGCGCTCGGCGGCAGGACTGTTGCGCAAACTGTGATGCGGCTTGAAGGGCGGTCGCACGCAAGCCGTTTTCTCAGGAGGGGTGATCACTCAGGACTTGCCCCGGTGCTTTAGCCGCGTCGTGGGGCAAACCCGCGCAGCGTTACCGCGCCGCGAACTTCACCGTAGGGCTCCTGCTTGCTTTTGCGGGTGGTCTCATCCGTTTGCGGAAGAGGTTCGACGGGAAACCCGCGCCTTTGCCAGGCGTCGAGGCCGCCCCTCAGTGCACGGATCCGCGTGTAGCCGTTCAGGCGCATCCGTTGCGTGATCTCCATGGCGGTCGCGCTGTCCGGGCAAATGCAATAAATCACCATGTCATAGACGAGCAGCGCGCCGTCGATCTGCTCAGGCGAGTGCGGGTCGAGCACCAGCACACCCGGGATGGCGCGCGGCGCTTCACCAGTTGAGGCGGGTGGGCGGGCATCCAGGACCTTGGGTGGCGTGATGCGCCGCCATCCAGCGAGTGTCGCTTGCGAAGCAGCCGCGGAGGCCGCGTCCGCGAGACGGCGTCGTTCGCGGCGTCGCTGCTGCAGGCGGTACACCAGATAGGCCAACGCTGCGGCCAGCAGGATGTCGAGTACCGTGCCGCCACGTGCTTTGACGAACGCGAGCAGCATATGCAATTGTCTTTCCGCCGCGGCGCCGCCGAGTAGCCAGAAGGTGGCCCACACCAGGGCGCCGACGAGGTCCCATAAAGCGTAGATGCGGCTGTCCACCGCGGTCGTGCCCATGAGCGGCGGCGTGATGAGTCCTAGTCCGGGGACGAACTTCGAGATCGACACGAGCCCTACGCCGAAGCGCTCGAATAGCGAGCGGGCCTTGTCGACCCTGGAATCGATCGCCGGGGAGATCCGGCCGAGGGCGGCGATCAGTTTGCGGCCGTAGATGCGGCCTGCGGTGAACCACGCACCGTCGCCGATGAGCGCGCCAAGCACGGCGGCAAACAGGATCGGCCAGAAAGACAGCGTGCCGGCGGCAATCGCCGAGCCCGCGAAGAGCAGCACGGGGACCGCGGGGATCGGCAGGCCGAGCCGAGTCAACAGGACGTTCACAAAAACGAACACGCCGCCCCAGGTTGACACCGCCGACGACGGAAACTCTACCAATTGCGGAACTCCTGTTGTGACGGTTGGGCCGCGCTGCGGCGGGAGCGTGTTTTGCCGGGTTGCAAAGTGCGTTCCTGAGAGCGTTTATCTATGCGCGCGTTCGGTTCGTGTCCAGGGTGGGATTCTATTTCGATCAGGATACTCGATGAGCCTGCGGGCAGCGCCGGGCTGTCCTGCCTGAGCGTAAGCCGGATTCGCGCAGGTGTTTCGTGCAGACAGATTCCTGTTCGATCTGATGGCGCTCCTTGTCTCTTTGGCGGGTGCCTTCTCTGCAATTTCGTTCAAGACTGCACGTGTCCGTCGCCGCTAACGTGTCTGCTCGTTCAACGGAACAGGACAGTAGCATGAGCTCACGGTACGTCGGATACCTGTTTTGCGCGCTGGCGATGATCGGCGTCGGCAGCACGGTGGTCGTTAGCAAATCGATCGCAAGCGGACTGCCGCCGTTCAGCGCGACCGCACTGCGCTTTGCCATCGCGTTTCCCCTATTTGTGCTGGTGATGCGCTGGCGTGGCGTACGCTGGCCACGTCTCGATCGACACGATACGTTGCTCGTGATCGCCCAGGCGGGGGCGGGCAGCGTCGGTTATACGGTGTTGCTCATCAGTGGCATGAAGCTCGCCTCGGCCGCCGATGCCGGCGTGATTGCCGGCACCCTGCCGGCTGTGTCGGCCGTGGTCGCCATGCTCGCGCTGGGTGAGCGCCCCGCGCCCGCGTTGATCGGTGCGATTGGCCTCGCCACCCTGGGCGTGCTGGTGTGCACCGTGCGTATCGACGATTTCACCACGCCGCATGCCGCCAGTTCGCTGACAGGTAACGCGCTTGTGTTCGCGGCGATCGTGTGCGAGGCGCTCTTTATCCTGCTCAATCGCAAGTTGCACACGCCGGTCGCGCCGCTGCCGCTATCGGCGTTGATGTGCGGCATCGGCTTCGCGGTGGCGCTCGTGCCGGCATGTTTCGAAAGGCCCTGGAGTATGCCGTTCAATGCGAGCGCCCTGAACGGTGTGCTGTACTACGCGCTCGTGCCGACCGTGGCTGGCTTTGTGCTCTGGTATGCGGGGGCGGCGCGCATCAGCGGCGCGGAAGCTGGGCTCATGACCGCGCTCGTGCCGGTGAGCGCGGTGGCGTTGGCTGCTGTCGTGTTGCGGGAGCCTGTGAGTGCGGCGCAGCTTGCGGGCGTTGCATGCGTGCTTGGCGCGGTGTTGCTGGCCACCTTCGGCCAGATGCGTACCGCACACAGCACGGCGTGAGGCGGCAGCTAATGCCGCAGCCTGATTCGCGGTGCGACCGAAGTGCTGTCAGGTATTGGCGACCGCCACCACGCCCGGATTGCCCACGATCGACAAAAACTCGCGACGCGTCGACGGATCGGTACGGAACGTACCCAGCATGCGCGAGGTGACCATTGTGACGCCGGCCTTGTGCACGCCGCGGGTGGACATGCACTGATGGGCGGCTTCGAGAATCACGCCGACGCCTGCCGGTTGCAGCACTTCGTTCAACGTATCGGCGATCTGCACTGTCATCTTTTCCTGGATCTGCAGGCGCTTGGCGAATGCATCGACGAGGCGCGCCAGCTTCGAAATACCGACCACCCGATGCTCGGGCAGATAGGCAACGTGTGCGCGCCCAATGATCGGCACCATGTGGTGTTCGCAATAGCTTTCGAAGCGGATATCTTTCAGCACGATCATTTCGTCGTAGCCGTCCACTTCGGAAAAGGTGCGGGCGAGGATCTCACGCGGATCGATCTGATAACCCGCGTAGAACTCCTCATAAGAGCGCACGACGCGAGATGGCGTATCGATCAGGCCTTCGCGCTCGGGATTGTCGCCGGCCCAACGCAGCAGCACGCGTACTGCTGCTTCAGCTTCTTCACGGCTGGGGCGGTCTACTGCGGCCGCGGGTTTGGTTTTCTTCGCTTTGCTGCTGGCCATCCGTCGCTCCTCTGGGATTGCGCGTCGACGCTAAACGGAGCGCGCGGGTTCAATGAGTGCGGCCATTGTTCCATGTTTTAGGCCGCATCGTGTCGATGCCCCCTCTCGCGGTCGGGGCGTGTGATTACTTTGGCCACTCGTCCATGTCGTCGTTGAAGAGTTCGGCGACGATACCGCGCAGCCAGCTCGCCCGCGGATCGTTATGAAACTTGCGATGCCAGTGCTGCCGCAGATCGAAGCGCGGCAACGGCAGCGGCGGCTCGACCAGCGTGATCGACGCATGCTGCGACACGTACGCGAAGCCGATGGCGTGCGGCACCGTGGCGAGCAGATCGGTGCGCGCGAGGATGAACGGCAGACTCATGAAGTGCGGTGTTTCGAGGACGGCGCGGCGCTTGATGCGCTTCTTTTCCAGGTAATGTTCGAGGACTTCCTGACTGCGTCCTTCGGCGCGCACGACGGCGTGGCCCGACGCCACGTACTGAGCCAGTGTGAGGGGCGCCTTCGCAAGGGGATGCCCTGTGCGCATCAGGCAGATGAACCGATGGGTGAAGAGCCGTTGCTGGAAGAAGTTATTGCCCGACAGATCGGGGAAATAGCCGACGGCGAGATCGACGTCGCCCGATTCGAGTCCACGTTCCACATGCGAGGGCGAGAGCGACACCGAGCGCAGATTCGCATGCGGCGCGCGTTCGGCGAAGAGTTGCAGCAGCCGCGGCAGGAAGACGATTTCGCCGACGTCGGAGAGTGCGAGGGAGAAGGTATGAGTGCTGGTGGCCGGATCGAAGTCCTGCACGTCGAGCATGCCTTTTTCGATGCGCAGGAGCGCATCGCGGGCGGCGGGGAGGATGGCGAGCGCGCGGGGTGTGGGTTCCATGCCCTTTGAAGTCCGCACGAAGAGCGGATCGTCGAAGTATTCCCGCAGGCGGCCTAACGCGGTGCTGACGCGGGGTTGGCTGACGCCGAGTTGCTCCGCTGCGCGGCTGACGTTGCGGGTGTCTTCCATTGCTACCAGGTAGGGGATTAGGTTTAGGTCCAGGGTTGTGTCGGACATGCTGGTTTTTTTGCCTGCGGCGCTTTGGGGGGGTATTTCGGAGGTGGATAGAGGGTAGTTTAATAATCTGGATTTTGGATAGTGGTTTTTTTGCCTGTTCGGCGTTTGTTGTCAGTGATCTTGGCGGTTTGGTCTTTCCTTGTTCTGGCTTTGGTGCCTTTCCTTGAATTGTTAGTGGTCTATTAGCG